>NZ_JABKAV010000007.1 GCF_013377905.1 Hymenobacter terrestris | reverse complement strand
GAGCATAGCGAAGAATCTCGCGTGCTGACGTTGCTATTGTGTAACAACGTCAGCACGCGAGATTCTTCGCTACGCTCTGAATGACGTTCAACTCACCATTTCCCCATCCCATCACCGCTAAAACAGCGCGGCCGCTACCTGGCGGATGCTGTCGGATTTGCCCATGCTGTAGTAATGCAGGCAGGGCACGCCGTGGGCCATCAGCTCGCGGCTCTGGTTGATGCACCATTCGAGGCCAATCTGGCGGGCGGCAGCGTTGTCGGGGGCCAGGTGCACGGCGTCAGCCAGTTCCTCGGGCAGGTTGAGGTAGAAGGAACGCGGCAGCATAGTAAGCTGGCCTTTGGTGGTGAGCGGCTTGAGGCCGGGGATGATGGGCACCATAATGCCGGCTTCGCGGCAGCGGCGCTCAAAGGCGAAAAACTGCTCGTTATCAAAGAACATCTGGGTCACGATGTACTCGGCCCCGCGGTCGACCTTGTGCTTGAGGTAGCGCAAATCGGCCCCGTAGTTGGGCGATTCGAAGTGTTTTTCGGGGTAGCCGGCCGTACCGATGCAGAAGTCGGTGGCCCAGGTATCGTCCTGCGCCTCATCCAAATAAGCGCCCTTATTAAGGTCCGACACCTGCCCGATCAGGTCGCAGGCGTAGCTGTGGCCGTCGGGCTCGGGCATGAAGCGGCCTTCGCTCTTGATGGGGTCACCGCGCAGGGCCAGCACGTTATCAATGCCCAGAAAATTCAGGTCGATGAGGGCGTTTTCGGTTTCCTCCTTTGTGAAGCCCCCACAAATCAGGTGGGGCACGGTGTCCACATCGAAGCGGTTTTTGATGGCCGCGCAGATGCCCACCGTGCCGGGGCGGCGGCGCACGGTTTTCTTCTCCAACAGCCCGTTCGGGTGCTGGCGGTACACGTACTCCTCGCGGTGATACGTCACGTCAATAAACGGCGGCTTGAACTCCAGCAGCGGCTCGATATTGGAAAACAGCGTCTGGATATTCTCGCCCTTTTTGGGCGGCAGTACTTCGAAGGAAAACAGCGTTTTGCCCTCGGCGCGAGTCAGGTGTTCGGTTACTTTCATGGTTGTGTCGTCGTTCTGGCGTGGCGACTCACCCCCCGGCCCCCTCTCCGAAAAAGGAGAGGGGGAGCCTGAGGTAAGCGTTTTGCCGCTTAGGTTTGAACAGGCTAGTTGAATGCGGCTTTGATTTCGCTTACCACAGCTTCCAGTTGTTCGATGACCTGTTTATTAGGGAAGCGCAGAACTCGATAGCCAAGCTCTTCCAGCAAAGCAGTTCGGCCGGCATCGTAGTCCCGCTGGTCGGGCTCGTAGTGGCCTTTGCCGTCAACTTCCACAATCAGCTTGGAATCGAGGCTGACGAAATCAACAATGTAGCGGTCGATGCTATGCTGGCGGCGGAATTTTGGCCCAGCTTGTCCACCACGTAAAGCCTGCCATAATAGATGTTCGGCTTCAGTGGGTTCCTGTCGCATAGTCCGGCTCCGGCCTTTCGGATTTAGCTTGCCATACTGCTGCTTATCAGCCGTCAACGCCGTATCCTGCAGGGCAGTCTGCCCTCTAGAACCAATCGACTGGCTCCCCCTCTCCTTTTTCGGAGAGGGGGCCGGGGGGTGAGGCGAAACGTTGGCTGGAGCCGCCACCGGCTCGTAGTTCAGGTTCGGCATCAGCCAGCGCTCCAGCTCCGGTAGGGGCATGTCCTTGCGTTCGGCCAGGTCGGCTACCTGATCGGCACCAATGCGGCCGAGACCAAAGTAGCGCGAGTCGGGGTGGGCGTAGTAGAGGCCGCTGACCGAGGAGGCGGGGTACATGGCCAGGTTTTCGGTGAGCGAGATGCCGGTGGCGTTTTCGGCGTCGAGCAGCTGGAAGAGCGTGATTTTCTCGGTGTGGTCGGGGCAGCCGGGGTAGCCGGGGGCGGGCCGCACGCCCTGGTATTTCTCCTGAATCAGGTCGTCGTTGGAGAGGCTTTCAGCGGGTGCATAGCCCCAGAACTCCTCGCGCACCCGCTGGTGCAGCCGCTCGGCGAAGGCCTCGGCCAGACGGTCGGCCAGCGCTTTGAGCATGATGCTGCTGTAGTCGTCGTGCTCGGCGGCGTACTGCTCCAGCAGCTTTTCAATGCCCAGGCCAGCCGTTACCGCGAAGCCGCCGATGTAGTCGGCGCGGCCGGTTTGGCGGGGAGCCAGGAAGTCAGAGAAGGCCAGATTGGGTACGCCGGCGGCCTTTTCGCTCTGCTGGCGCAGGGTGAAAAACTCGGCCTGCACCTGCTGACGTGAATCGTCCTGATACACCTCAATCGTGTCGTAGCCCACAGTATTAGCGGGCCAGAAGCCAATGACGGCGCGGGCCGTAAGCAGCTTTTCATCGATAATGCGGCGGAGCATCCGCTGGGCATCTTGGAAAAGCTGGGTGGCGGCCTCGCCCACGGTGGGGTCGTCGAGCAGGCGTGGGTAGCGTCCCTTCAACTCCCAGGTCTGGAAGAACGGCGTCCAGTCGATGTATTCAGCCAACTCGGCCAGGTCGTAGTTCTCCAGCACTTTGGTGCCCAAAAAGCTGGGCTTGGTGGTGGGCGTGGTTTCCCAATCGGCCTTGAAACCGTTTTCGCGGGCAGCTTCAATGGTCAGGTAGGCTTTCTCGCGCTGGCGGCCGGCGTAGTCGTTCCGGAGCTGGCGGTACTCGTCGTGGATGGCCTGGGCGTAGGTTTCCCGGGCCGAGCCGAGCAGGCTGGCGGCCACGCCTACCGAGCGCGAGGCGTCGTTCACGTGCACAATCGGCCCCGAATACTGGGGCGCGATTTTCACGGCCGCGTGCAGCCGCGAGGTAGTAGCGCCGCCGATGAGCAGCGGGGTTTTCAGGCCGCGCTTTTCCATTTCCTGGGCCACGTACACCATCTCGTCCAAGCTGGGCGTAATCAGCCCGCTCAGGCCAATCATATCGGCGCCCTGCTTCTGGGCCTCGTCCAGAATCCGCTCCAGCGGCACCATCACGCCCAAATCCACGATGTCGAAGTTGTTGCAGGCCAGCACCACGCCCACGATGTTCTTGCCGATGTCGTGCACGTCGCCCTTCACGGTGGCCAGCAGGATTTTGCCGGCCGTCTGCCGGTCGCCGCTCTGCTTGTCGGCCAGTAGGTAGGGTTCCAGGTAGGCCACCGCTTTCTTCATCACCCGGGCCGATTTCACTACCTGGGGCAGGAACATCTTGCCGGCCCCAAACAGGTCGCCGACCACGCCCATACCGGCCATCAGCGGCCCCTCAATCACCTCCAGCGGCCGGTTCAGCTCCTGCCGGGCCGCCTCGGTATCCTCGTCGATGAAATCGGTAATGCCCTTGATGAGGGCATGAGCCAGCCGCTCCTGCACCGGCAGGTTGCGCCAATCCAGGCTGCCGGCGGCCGGTTGATTGCTCGTACCCTTCTGGTCTTTTACGGTTTCGGCAAACTCCAGCAGCCGTTCGGTGGCGTCGGCGCGGCGGTTGAGCAGCACGTCTTCCACCAGCTCCAGCAGGACCGGTGGCACCTCGTCGTACACGGCCAGCTGGTTGGGATTCACGATGCCCATATCCAGCCCGGCCCGAATGGCGTGGTAGAGGAAGGCTGCGTGCATGGCCTCGCGCACCACATCGTTGCCCCGGAACGAGAAGCTGATGTTGCTGACGCCACCGCTGGTGAGCACGCCCGGCAGGTATGTCTTTATCCAGCGCACGGCCTCAATAAACTCGACGCCGTAGTTGCGGTGCTCCTCCAAACCGGTGCCCACAATGAGGATGTTGGGGTCAAAAATGATGTCCTCGGCCGGGAAATTGATGCCCATCAGCAGGTCGTAGCTCCGCTGACAGATGGCAATGCGCCGTTCCAGCGTATCGGCCTGGCCGTCCTCATCGAAGGCCATCACCACCATGGCGGCCCCGTACTGGCGCACGGTGCGGGCGCGCTGCAAAAACACTTCCTCTCCTTCTTTCAGCGAAATCGAGTTGACGATGCTCTTGCCCTGCACGCACTTGAGGCCGGCCTCCAGCACGCTCCATTTCGAGGAGTCGATCATGACGGGCACCCGCGAAATATCAGGCTCCGAGGCAATCAGGTTCAGAAACGTAGTCATAGCCAGTTCCGAATCGAGCATGCCCTCGTCCATGTTGATGTCGAGTACCTGCGCGCCGCCCTCCACCTGCTCGCGGGCCACGGCCAGCGCCGCGTCGTAGTCGCCGGTCCGCACGAGGCGGGCAAAGGCGCGGCTGCCCGTCACGTTGCACCGCTCGCCCACGTTCACGAACAGGCTTTCGGGGGTGGGGTGTACGGCGTGGCGCATACCGTTCCGCCAGTTCGCTCAAAGCGGCAATGTGCTCGGGCGTGGTGCCGCAGCAGCCGCCTACAATCGTCACCAGGCCCTCTTTGAGGTAGTTCTCCACCACGTCGGCAAACTCGCGGGCCGACTCGTCGTAGCCGCCGAAGGCGTTGGGCAGGCCGGCGTTGGGATAGGCCGAAACGTGAACGTCGGCGAGGCGGGCCAGCTCCTGCACGTAGGTTTTGAGCTGGTCGGCACCCAGGGCGCAGTTGAGGCCCACGCTCAGCAGCGGCAGGTGGCGGATGGAGTTCCAGAAGGCCTCCACCGTCTGGCCCGAAAGCGTACGGCCCGAGGCGTCGGTAATGGTACCCGAAATCATGAGTGGCACTACCCGGCCACCCTCATCGAAGAACTGCTGCACGGCGTACAGGGCGGCTTTGGCGTTGAGCGTATCGAAAATGGTTTCAATCAGCAACGCATCCACGCCCCCATCTACCAAGCCGCGCACCTGCTCGTGGTAGGCAGCGGCCAGCTCGTCGAACGTCACGGCCCGGAAACCGGGGCGATTCACGTCGGGCGAGAGGGAGGCCGTGCGGTTGGTGGGCCCCACGGCGCCAGCCACGAAACGGGGCTTGTCGGGGGTGAGGGCCGAGTACGCATCGGCCGCCGCCCGGGCCAGCCGCGCCGACTCGTAGTTCAGCTCGTACACCACATGCTCCAGCCCGTAATCGGCTTGGGCGATGGTGGTGCCCGAAAACGTGTTGGTTTCCACCATGTCGGCCCCGGCGGCGAAATACTCGGCATGAATGCCCTGGATGAGGTCGGGGCGGGTGAGGCTGAGCAGATCGTTGTTGCCGCGCAGGGGCTTGGGATGGTCGGCGAAACGGGCCCCGCGGAAGTCCTCCTCGGTGAGCGGGTGGCGCTGAATCATGGTGCCCATGGCCCCGTCGAGCACCAGCACGCGCTGACGCAGGATGGCGTGCAATGGCGAAACAGCGGCAGGAGGTGAGGCGGGGGCGGAAGTGGTTGGCATAACGGCTCGGCTGGGAAAATCGGCGACAAAAACGCCTATCCAGAAAGAGCCGGGCACGAGGCCGGTTCCGCACTTATCTTCTTCCAGACCGACCAGCGGCTTGAAAAGGGAGTTAGCACCTTGTTTAAATCAGGTTGCTAAGACGTCGTCGGGCCCAATCCCTCGGTCTTTCTGGATAAGTAACGGGGTAAAGATACGGCCGAAACGCTGGAATGCCAAGAGCGCGCCCCGGCGGCAGCACTGAGTTCCGGCCGGCTATCGGACAGACTCAGCACGAAATCCGGCCGGCTTCCGGGTAAAATGAATAGTCTTTTCTATCTTTTGGGCGGCACTTATCTTATACTTTCCTATGGTCCGATTACTTTATACCTCCCTGACGATGAGCCTGCTGTTGCCAGCCGCACTTACCAGCCATGCCCAAACCCTGACACCCCGCGGACTGACGGGCACTTACTACCGGGGGCAGAACTTCGAGCGGGCCGTACTCACGCGCATCGACGACCAGCTGGATTTTGAGTGGAAGAAGCGCGCGCCCGCGCCCGGAGTGCCGGCGGCGCACTTTTCGGTGCGCTGGACGGGTTTTCTGGAAGCGCCCGTGACGGGCCAATACACGCTGCACCTGACTGTGGACGACGGCGTACGGCTGTGGCTGAACAACAAGCTGCTGTTTGACTCGTGGAAGGATCAGTATTTTACGAAGGGCCAAGCCCGCGTGCGGCTGGAGGCTGGCCAGCACTACGCTCTGCGCGTGGAATACTACCAGAACGCACTGGACTCGCGGATACTGCTGACCTGGCAGCGGCCCGATGCGTCGATGACCGATTTTTTTGGCGGCCAGTCAGCCATCCAGCCCATTCCGATGCGTTACCTCTGGTCGGCGCGGCCCGTGCGCCTCAAGCTTAACAACGCGTCCGATTCGGCCGCCTATATGGCCGCTAGGCTCGCATCCATCAAAAGTGCGCCCGCTAAAGCGGCGTTGGTAATTGGCTACCGGCCCCGCTCCAAGCCTGCACCGCTGCCCAGTTCCCGGTCTGCCGTGGTGGTCCGGACGGTGGTGCCCAAGCCGGTACCTAAACCCACTCCCAAACCCATGCCTGCCTCCACTACCGCCCAGCCGGCGCTGGCCAAACTGGGCAGCCTCGCCAAAGGCGCCGCCCTTACGCTGCCCAACCTGTACTTCACCCAGAGCACTGCCAATTTGCTGCCCGCCTCGCGGCCGGGGCTCGATGAACTGGCCCAAACCCTGCGGCTACAACCCGCGCTACGCCTCGAAATAGCCGGCCACACCGACAACGTGGGCGACGCCGCCCGCAACCGGCTTCTGTCGCAACAGCGGGCCCGGGTGGTGCGCCGCTACCTCGTGCAGCAGGGCATCGACTCGCTGCGCCTGACGGCCGTGGGCTACGGCGGAGCCTATCCGGTGGCCGACAACCGCAACCCCGAACTGCGGCCCCGCAACCGCCGGGTAGAAGCGGTAGTGCGGTAGGATTTAAGCTATCAGACTTGTTCCTCAATAAGAAATCAGTGGTTTTCCAGGCGGTATTTGAAGCCAGAAACTACGGCTCCTCAGAGAACCAGCAGATACCGGTTTCGCTAGGTAAAAAAGCCGGTTCGATTGACAACAGCAGCAGAAGTTTTCCGCCGTTTCTTATTTGGGAACAAGTCTATCAATTGACAGCTGTTAGTCGTTAGCTACCGTTTTGGATAGCCCAGGTCTGATTTGGGAGGATAATGCCGGCCGGCCAACGCCTCTTCTGGTTTCGCGTAAGCCTTACTTCCACCCACCTATCGAACTTCATTTATGGCTACCAAGAAGAACCCTACCCCCGAGAAAGCCACTACGCCTGCTGCACAGCAGGCCGCCCAGGCCGCTGGCCGCGCCCCCGAGCCAGTGAATTATCCCACGGCCAAAGACATGGCCGAGTACGCCGAGAAGCTGCCCTACCCGGCCAAGCAGGCCGATATGGAGCTGCAGCCGAGCATGAGTTTCAGCACCTACCGCGCCGCCGGCAAGCTCCAGGATAAAGTAGCGCTGATTACCGGGGCCGACTCGGGCATCGGGCGGGCCGTGGCTGTGGCTTTCGCCATGGAAGGCGCCCATGTGGCCGTGCTCTACAACGAAAACACCGTGGACGCCGAGGAAACCAAGCGCCTCGTGGAAGCCCAGAACCGCCGCTGCCTGCTGCTCAAGCATGATGTGCGCGAGCCCGAGCAATGCCGGCAGGCTGTGGCCCGCACCCGCGACGAACTGGGCGGCCTCAATATTCTGGTAAACAACGCCGCTTACCAGCAGGCCCAGCAGAAGTTCGAGGATATTCCGGAGGAGCAGATTCGGCGCACTTTCGACACCAACATTCTCGGCTACATTTGGATGGCGCAGGCCGCCGTGCCGCACCTGCAAAAGCACGACTGCATTATCAATACCGGCAGCATTGTAGGCATGACAGGCATACCGCTGCTCATTGATTACGCCAGCAGCAAGGCCGCCATTCACGCTTTCACCAAGAGCCTGGCCCTGAACCTGGGCGAGCGGGGCATCCGGGTGAACTGCGTGGTGCCTGGCCCGGTCTGGACGCCCAACATCCCCGGCACCATGCCGAAGGATGAAATTGAAAAGTTCGGCCACGAGGTGGCCCTGGCCCGCCCCGGTCAGCCCGAGGAGCTGGCCCCTGCCTACGTGCTGCTGGCCTCACAGGATGGCTCGTTCATGACCGGTTCGTTGGTGCAGGTAACCGGCGGCAAGCTCAGTAGCGACGACTAATGTGGCCGGCTGCCGGCGCAAAAGACACCGGCCGGTCTGAACCTGCCGCCAGTTCGCCGGTTGCGTTGCTGTGGTTGCTGTTTGCTGCCCGTTGGCCTGACAACTGACCTACTCTCATATCTACCTCTGTTCTCAACCGCATGCCCAACTACCCCGAAGGCACCGTCAGGGCGCTGCTGGAAACCGACCTGGTAACGCCCGCCACCCGGGCGGCGCTGGAGGCCCGGTTGACGGCCTCAACCATCTACGAGCCGCAGTTTTTCGACGCCGATACTTACCGGCTGCTGCAGGCTGTGGCCGCCCGCATCTATCCGCAGCCCGACCGTGAAGCACCCATTCTGCTGGCCCCGGCCATAGACAAGCGCCTGTTGAACGGCGACGCCGATGGCTGGCGCTACGACTCTATGCCCCCCGACCGCGAAGCGTATAGGCTCGGATTAGGTGGCATCAACCAAGCAGCCGAAGCCAGGTTTCAACAGCCATTTGTGGTACTGGACGAAGCCCGGCAGGACCAGATTATAGAGTTGCTGGCTGCCGCCGAAGCCCCCGGCGAAAACTGGAGCCAGCTGCCTCAAGGCCGCTTCTTCGAGGAAATGCTGGCCGAGTTGACTGAGGCTTACTATGCTCATCCGCTGGCCCAGGAAGAAATAGGTTACGTAGGTATGGCCGACGTGCCGGGTTGGCAACATATCGGCCTGAACGAGTTGGAGCCTCGCGAACCGGAAGAGCTTTAAAGACAACGAACTGCTAATCCGCTTCTAGTCCGGCGCTTCGCTCAGGACGAGAAGTAGGTTCGTTTAAACGCCAACTCATCACTTCACCACCTCACCTCATGCCCGACGAAGAAACGCTGGAAGAAAGCGTACTAAACCCGGTTCAGCCCGAAATACAGGACCCATTGTTGCGCGAAATACTTGAAGAAAACGAGCTGCAGGCCGACCCCAGCCGCAACCCGCTGGAACAGCCCGCCCCGTTGCCTGACCCTAACGAAATAGTGGACTGCCTGGTGATTGGCACCGGGGCGGGCGGTGCCCCGCTGATAGCCCGGCTCGCTCAGGCCGGCCTGCGCGTAGTGGCCCTCGAAGCCGGGGCCCGCCACGACCCCAAAACCGAGTTTGCCACCGATGAAAAAGCCCAGAACTTCCTGTTCTGGAACGATGAGCGGCTGTCGGCCGGCAAAAATCCGGTGGCATTTGGCAAGAACAATTCGGGTATCGGCTACGGTGGCTCTACGCTGCACTATACCGCCTACACGCCCCGTGCCCACCGCGGCGACCTGATGCTGCACACCGAATTCGGCCAAGGGGTCGACTGGCCCTTCGGAATTGAGGAGTTGGAGCCATACTACGAGGAGGTAGAACAATTTCTGGGGGTTTCGGGCCCCACGCCCTACCCCTGGGACCCCGGCCGCCGCAAGGGCTATCCGCTGGCCCCGCTGCCACTCAACGGCGCGGCCCAACTCATGGAGCGGGCCTGCGCCAAGCTGGGCATTACCACCTCGCCGGCCGCCAATGCGGCGCTATCGGCGCGCTATTACCAGGAGGGCGTGGGTTGGCGGGAGGCCTGCACCAACCGCGGTTTCTGCCAGGCTGGTTGCAGCACCGGTGCCAAGGCCAGCATGGATGTTACTTACCTGCCCGTAGCCGAGCAGTATGGGGCCGAAATTCGGACCGGTGCCTACGTAACCGAGATTGAACGCGACGCCACGGGCCACGTAACGGGCGTGGTGTACGAGCAGGGTGGGCGCACTGTGCGCCAGCGCTGCCGTAATCTGTTTCTGTGCGCCGGCGCCATCGAAACGCCGCGCCTGCTACTGCTCAACGAGCTGGCCCTCAATAGCGGGCAGGTAGGCAAGCACTTTATGGCCCACGTGGGCATGCAGGTGTGGGGTACTTTCCCCGAGGACATCCGGCCCTACAAAGGCATTCCGGGCGGACTGATTTCGGAGGATACTCACCGGCCCAAAGATGCTGACTTTGTGGGCGGTTACCTGTTGCAAAGCATTGGGGTAATGCCCGTTACGTTTGCCACCCAAATGGTGCGCCAGCGCAAGCTCTGGGGTCAGCCCCTGCGCGACTACATGCGCGACTACAACCACATTGCCGGCATCAATGTGCTGGGCGACTGCCTGCCCCACGCTGATAATTTCGTGGAGCTGAGTGATGAGAAAGATGCCCGGGGTGTACCCAAGCCCCGTGTACATTTCACGGCCCAGGAAAACGAGCAGCGGATGAACCGGCACGCCGAACGCATCATGCGCCAGATCTGGGAAGCCGCCGGAGCCAAGGATATCTGGGCTTTTGAGCGATACGCCCACATCATCGGTACGGCTCGCATGGGCACTTCGGACAGTGAGGCGGTGGTCGACCCCAATGGCCGCGCCTTCGACGTACCCAACCTCTACATCTGCGACAACTCGGTATTTCCCAGTGCCTTGAGCGTCAATCCAGCCCTCACTATTATGGCCCTGAGCCTGCGCACGGCCGATAAGTTCTTGCTTCAGCGGAAAGCTGCTGGCTGACAGCGGTTCGCTTTTGATACGCAACACTCGGGGGCCGGCGGGCGCGGCATAGGTCGCGCCCGCCGGCCCCCAAATGCGTTTTGGCGAATTCAGGCGGATTCTCCCCAGTTGATCATGCAGGGAGTCCATCAACCTGGGTTTCTGCCGGGCCAGTGCGGTTTAGGCGTGTTGTGTAGGATTGCATAGGGCAACCAGGCAAGCCCAGCTGAAAACCGTGTTCGACCTGCGGCTAAACCGCCAAGTTTATTCGCTAACCTGTTTTGCTGAAAGAAGAGAAATAGGGTTTCCTACTTCTCCAGAGTAGACGTGGTGCCAATGGGCAGGTGGCCACGGAACCCTTTGGAGTAGTTCGCGTTGCAAGCTCCAAACCTTGCGACTATGATTGTTTACAAAGCCGGCGACTGGTGGCGGGCCCTCTGGCATTTCCACACATCAAGCGTCATTCTGCTGCTGCTGCGTCGGGTGGCGCTGGTAGGAGTTTATAACATTGCCGTGGCGCTGGTCGTGCTGCGCTACCATGCGGTGCCCATTCAGCTGGGCCGCGAGTACTTCTCGTTTCTGGGCATCATGCTCAGCCTGCTGCTGGTTTTTCGCACCAATACCGCCTACGACCGTTACTACGAGGGGCGGCGGGTGTGGGGGCAGCTGGTGTCGCACTGCCGGGGGCTGGCCATCGAGCTCAATGCTATTCTGCCCCGCGATGCCGCCCGCAGCCGGGCCTACTACGCGGCCCTGATTTCCAATTTCCCGCTGGCGCTCAAGGGCCACTTGCGCAATAACGTGCGCTTCGAGCAGTTCGAGGCTACGCCTGACATTATTGGGCGCCTGCAGGCCGCCGATAGCCCCACCGTCTGTTTGCTGGCCGTTTTGCAAGAAAGCATCGAGCAGTTGCGCCAGGCCCAGATTATTGACCCTGTTCATCTGCTCGCTTTTAAACCCCACCTGTTGGGTATGATGGAGGTAAACGGCGTCTGCGAGCGAATCAAATCTACGCCCATCCCGTTTTCCTATACCTTCTTCATCAAAATGTTCATTACCCTGTTCATCGGCATTATGCCATTTGTGCTGCTGGCCAGCAGTGGCTACTGGATGATTCCCATCACGATGGTAGGGGCCTACATCATGCTGGGCTTGGTGATGATTGCCGAGGAAATCGAGCAGCCCTTCGGTACCGACAGCAACGACTTGCCTATTACCCAACTAGCCCACAAAATTCGGGTTAGCGTCCATGATGTGCTGAACGTGGAATTGCCCCATTTTAAGAAAGCACTGGCTGCACCACCCTACAGCGTGGTCCGATAACTGGCTTGTTTATTGTAGTAGTTTATATTATTTATTGAATATATAACATCGATAAGCCTATTTTATGCCTTTTTGCCGGTATATTACATATTTCTTGTTTTTTTATACAAAATTTGCAGCCATAATTCACCGGCTCCGTATAGCCGACCAAATTCGCCCGGACACGGGCGCGTAAGTCTCGTAATTGGAAATTTTTCTCTCTTTTTTAAGCATCCTCAGGAATGAAGACACCCTTATCTAATCCATCTCTTGCCCTCCGGGGCCAAGCATGGCGGCGCCTATTACCTCTGCTGGCGCTGTTTGTCGCCTTCGGCACGAGCTTTCAGGCCCGCGCCCAGAGCAACAGTAGCATCACTGGCTCCTCAGTTATCATAGACCGCGGCAATGGTAACGAAACGTTTGGTGGTCAGAACGGTATTCCGTCCCCAGCCTTCAACGGAACTAACTTGGGGACTTTTGATATCAGCAACTTCAACGCGGCTGTACTGCTCAATGGTGGCACCGTCACCACTCGGGAAGCCATGCCTGACGTTATTAATGCTGGCCGACTGACCTATCGTATCCGGGCCAATGGCAGCAGCAGCAACATTTCGACTGGCACTATCGATTTAGTTCAAGGCACTCCTGGTACTGGCGGTACCCGTACTTTCGCTCTGAACACGGCCAACATTAACATTCTGGCTGGCCTGACTGCCGGTACCTACTCGCTGAGCGTTCAGTTCGCAGTGGATGGTGTGAACACTGACGAGAACGAGGACTTCACTCTGAGCGACCCGCCTACCACTTTCTACCGTGCTACTTTTACGGTACAAGGCACCCGCCCTACTGAAGCACCCACATCCACTACTTGGACCGGCGGACAGGATGACAACTGGTTCGATCCAGGCAACTGGACCAACGGCGTACCCAATTCTGGAAAGGATGCCACCATCCCTAACTTCGGTTCAGGCTCGACGGTGGAATACCCCAACATCTACAGTGACGCCATCAAGCCTCCTAGTACCCGCACTACTACTGTGCAGAACCCTGACGGCACTACCTCTACCGTAGTTACGCCGGTGCCCGGCTACGATAACACCGCGAGCGGCCCGAGAGGCGCTTCCGGCCCTGCTCAGACACGCACTCTCACGATGAGTGGCACCAGCCAGGCCCAGCGCTCTATCACCCGCCTCATTGTTGGTCGTCTCAACGTGTTCGGCGACTTTAACAACCTGCAGGATAGCTTTATCCAGCGCGAAAACACCTTCCTCGCCTTCAAAGGAACCACCCAGTCCATCAGTGGCTCGGCTTCCGGTCTGGTGAACGTGGAGATTGACGGTGGTGGAATTAAGACCTTGGTATCCAACTTCGCCATTTTGCCCGGCGGTACGTTGCGCTTTATCAATGGCATTCTGGAAACCGACATCAGCGCCGTCAATGTGTCGTTCGTAGAGTTATTTCCCTCTACTACTGTCGGGACTACAGGAATCCCTTCGGGCCGTATTGCAGGGGAAACGGAAACCTCCTTCCTACGTGGCTACGCGAAAATTGCGGAAGTGGCCCAGGTGGGTGTCCCCCAGGACTTCGGCAACATCGGTATTACACTTACGTTCCAGGGCAACGGTCCTGGTGTAGTGGCTATTACGCGCAACACGGCTGAAAACTTTGCCTCCATCAACAACGGCTCGAATGGTCGCCCAAGTATCCGCCGTATTTTCGGAGTGCGCCCGACTGATCAGCAGACCAATACGGGTGGATTGAATGCCACGCTTTCGTTCCGCTATCTGGACAACGAGTTGACGAATCTTAGACCTAATAATCAGACGCTCGACGAAAACAAGCTGGCCCTGTTCGTTTCTACTTCAGCCGGTGATACGTTCGGCCAGTTGGGCCGTGATGCATTGGATACCGAAAACAATATATTGATAAAGAACAACGTGCGGGCCTTCGCTACCTTCACCCTCAGCGAGTTCACGTCCCCGTTGCCTGTTACGCTCACGGCTTTCTCCGCCAAACGGGTAGGCAGCAATGCCGAGATTACCTGGGAGACGGTGACCGAGTTGAACAGCCGTGGCTATGAAGTGCAGGTATCCAACGACGGCCGCAACTACCGTGCGCTGACGTTTGTAGCAAGCACCAACCCCAACAGCAACCAGTTGCTGCGCTACCGCTACACCGACACCGAGGCCGGCAAAACCGGCGTGCGCTACTATCGTCTGCGCCAGATCGACCTCGATGGCACCGACCATTACTATGCGCCTAAAGTGGTGACGTTTGATGGCGGCGCAGCCCTAGACAAAGCGGAGGTTCGTGCCTTCCCTAACCCTTTCGGGGAGGTGTTGACTCTGACGGCCAACACCAGCGTGGCTGGCCCGGCTCAGTTGTCGGTAACCGACATGACGGGCCGCGTGGTAAGCCAGCAGACAGTGCAGCTGAACGCCGGTGTTAACGACGTATCCGTATCAAATGTAGCGAACCTGCGAAGCGGCATTTACCTGGTGCGCCTGGTGCTGGCATCGGGCGAAGCCAAAGTGCTGCGGGTAAGCAAGCAGTAAGTAACCAGACTTGGTTGTAATAATGAGGGCAGCTCCTAACGGAGCTGCCCTTTTTTGTTGTAGCAACCGATGGGTGCGGTGGTGCCCGACTGTTTGCGGACCACGTTCGTACACCCGCGTACTATGCCCCACTCCCTCACCTTTATCGGCCTGCATTATTGGGCCGGCGCTGGCCACGAGTTCGACCAGATAGCCCGCCTGCTGGCGCCCGACTACCCTCTGCTGGCCCCCGACCTGGGAGGTTTTGGCGGCGCACCAGTCCCACCCAGTGGCTTTACCGTAGCTGCTTACGCCGATGCGGTGCAGGGCTTTATCGAGGCCGAATGCCCGGGCCGCTACGTGCTGGTAGGCCATAGCATGGGTGGCAAGATTGCGCTGGAGCTAGCCGCCCGCCAGCCGGCGGGTCTCGCGGGGCTGATGCTGCTGAGTCCCTCGCCGCCCAGCCCCGAGCCCATGACCGACGAAGACCGTCAAACCAGCCTGCACGCCTGGGGCAAGCCGGTAGAGGCCGAAAAAACCGCTCGCCATATCACGGCCCATTCCCTGCCCGAAACCACGCACCGGCAGGTAGTGGCCGACAACTTGGCCAGCTCGCGCGCGGCTTGGGAGGCCTGGCTACTGCACGGCAGCCGCGAGGATATCAGCGCCCGGATGGCCCGTATTGAGGTGCCCTGCGCTTTGGTGGCCGGCGACCAGGACCCGGTGCTTTCGCCCTCGGTGCACGGCCTTGAAACACTGCCGCTGCTGCCGGCCGGTACGCCCCTCGAAATAGTAGCCGGGGCGGGCCACCTACTGCCCTATGAGGCGCCCCAGGAGGTAGCCGCGCTGCTACAACGTTTTGCCGAAGAACGGGTTGAGTACTGATGGGTAGCGGTCTGTTCCGCAAGCTGCCCGCAGGCGTCTTAGCGCAACAGCCATCCGCTAATAAGTACCACACCTAAGAATCCTTTCATCCTCGTGCGCCGACCCGGTTTTGTTGCTCACTTATTAGTGTCGGTCAAGCGACATTGGTCCAATTATCTGACGGAGGCAGCAGGGCTGTTTCTATTCCTGTTTGTGTCGGGGCTGGTTGCTACGGCCGTGCATTATCCGGGTTCATGGCTGGCCGAACTGCTGGTGGGGCATAAAGTACTGGGGCGGGCCGTTATTGGGCTGGTAGTAGGCCTTACGGTGGTGGTTATCGTGTACAGTCCCTGGGGAAAACGCTCGGGGGCCCACGTGAATCCGGCCGTGACCGTCGCCTTTTGGCAACTGGGCAAAATCAGGCCGGCCGATGTCTGCTGGTACCTCTTGGCCCAGGTGGCCGGGGCCCTGCTGGCCGGTCAAGTTCTGCTGGCGCTGCTGGGCCGTTATTTCACTCATCCCGAAGTGAATTACGCCCTTACCCAGCCCGGCCCCGAGGGCGTTGCGGTGGCCTTTGGAGCCGAGTTTCTGATTACGTTCATCATGGTGGCCGTGCTGTTTCTGGCCCTGCACACCAAGCGGCTCCAGAACCTGGCTGGCTGGCTGCTGGGGGTACTGCTGGCTTTCTATGTGGTAGTCGAAACGCCTTATTCGGGCATGAGTCTCAACCCGGCCCGAAGCCTGGGTTCGGCCGTAGTGGCCCACAACTACACCGACCTGTGGATCTATCTGCTGGCACCAACGCTGGCGGCCTGGCTGGCAGCCGTGCTTTTCCAGCTGCTGTTCCGCAAGTCGCCACTGTCAGGCTCCAGCGTTGCCGGCCCTGCCCCCAACTCCGGCGACCATACCACCACTAAAACCAACGAGGAGCCTCCACAGTACCCGGTAGAGAAACGATGAAACATTAAAAAAGCCCTGTTTCGGCAAGCGGATGCTTGTTGAAACAGGGCTTTTTTCTGGTTAACATCACTTCGTCATTTCGCCTTTTAGTCCAAGGCCCGGTCGCGGAAGAGCAGGAAGCCAATGTGCGCGAATACGCCAAACTTCTGACGCGGGTCGTCATAGTGAATGGCCTGGAGCGAGAGCGGCCCAACCGGCGACTGGTAAACAAAGCCGCTCATGAGCGTGAGATAGGGCCGCGAAACCGTATTGCCGCGCTCAGGCAGCAGCGGGTTGGTTTCCTGCCGCTCCCAGGGCCGCACGAGCGTGTGCACGTACACCTCAGAGCGCCATTCGAGCTTGGTTAGCACTTCCTTGATGTAGCGCAGCCCCAAAGCCGCGAAGGCCGTGCCCCGGTAACGGTCCATGAACAGGGTGCGCGAGTCGGTGAGCGGCAGGAAGGCGGCCGAGGTCGTGAGTGAGGAGCGGTAGGTGGCAAACGGGCCCTGGGTGCTGGCCTGCACTTCGACCAGATAGCCCCAGGCGTGCACCTTGCGGCCCAGGGTATCTACCTTATTGAATTTGAAATACTGCTCGTTGAACAGGCTCGCCTTTAGCCACTGATGGTTTTTCCGGCGGCCAGCCAAGAGTTGACCATCCGGGTTCTCGGCCGTGCTGCCCGGCGCATAGAGTTCTTGGCCACCTACTCCGCGCACCCCAATCTTAACCCGCCGGCCGGCTACGGCGTACTGGCGCCGGTCAAGGGAGTTGCGCTCGAAGCTGAGGCCGGCCGTGAAGCCCTGCAACCGGTTCTGGTCGAGGGTGGCGTCGCTGTTGATGTTGTCGGTGTTGGCAAACTGGTCGCGGTTGGTAAACACGCCCCCGCTCAGCACATAGCGGCTACGGTAGTTGGGGCTGAAACCGACCTGCAGTATTGTTTTCACGTCGCGCTGCTGAATCTGCGAGTTCTGGGCAGACGACTTCAGCAGCGGGCTGGTATCCTGGTAACTGAAGTTGTTGAACACGAATACGGGCTCGATGTAGAGCGGAATGCTGCCCGGGATGCTGACCCGGAACGAGGCCCGCGCCCCGTTGTAGAAGCGCCCGATAGTGGCATCGGCCTTGATGGAGTAGAGGTAGCGGTTGAGGTAGCGGTAGCCGACACCCAAGTGCAGGTTGCTCATCGAGCGCGTCGAGAGTACCCCTCCGAGGTCGGCCGTCAGGTTGGAGTTCTGGCGAGCATCCACCCCCAGCACGTAGCCGCCTTGCTTCTTGTCGTAGCGAATGCGCGGGTACACGTTGTTGAAAAAGTCGTTGCTAACCAGCCGGTAGTAGCCTTCCTCCACATCGCCGGGCGTGTAGTAATCGGAGCCGGAGCGCTGGAAAAAGCGCCGCACAAACTCCTGCTGCTGACGCGGCAGGCCTTGCACAGTTATCTGCTTGAACTGCGTATCGGGGGCGCGCTGCTGGAAAGCCAGCCGGCGGGCCTGTAGCGCCAGCGTATCCTGGCGGCGCGCAATACGACTCTTCAGCAGCTCCATTTTGCTGTCGGCGGCTTGGGCGCCCAGCTCCACCAGCTGCTTGGCCTGGTCGAAATCGGCCGCCGTAATGTCGTTCAGGTCGGGCTGAATGTACACACCATTGGGCCCGACCGACGTGGTATCGGCCACGTTGGAACCCAAAAACAACAGCGTAGATGTCAGCAGTTTATCATCTCGTTCCTTGGGGTATCTCTTGAAAGCTACGTCGCCTACATTCACCCCGATCATAATATCGGGCCCAAACTCCTTGCGCATTACTCCGGTCGGGAAGTTGTCTACCACGGCCCCATCAAAAAGATAGCGGCCATCGGCCTGGCGGATGGGCCGGAAGGCCAGCGGAAAGGCCATGGAATTGCGCACGGCATCGGAAAGCGAGCCACTGCGCTGGATCACCTTCTCGCGGGTAAACACCTCCGTCGCCACGGCCCGGTAGGGTACCAGCAGGTTATCGAAATTGTACTCGGCAATGGCCCCGGCCGGGGCCAGCATGGTGGCCAGCACGTAGTTGAGCGTCACGTCATCTACCAGCCGCGGCGTAACCCGAATGTTGAAGCTCGTGTCGATGGCTAAGCGCAGGTGCAGCGGAGCCGGCGTGGGGTCGGCATCGTAGTAGTTGTACACCTTGCCCTCCAGCGGCGCCCCCGACACCCAGGTCTGAAACTCGGGCCGCAGCACAATAGTCTCAATCTCATCGGGCGAGTAGCCGGCCGCGTACATCGCGCCCACAATGGCGCCCATGCTGGTGCCCACGATGTAGTCGATGGGAATCTGGTTTTTCTCCAGCTGCCGCAGTACGCCCACGTGCGCCAGGCCCTTGGCCCCGCCCCCGCTTAATACCAGGCCCACTTTCTGGGCCTGCATGGCACCCGGGAGCAACAGCACCAGCAGGGCCAGCGCGCAATAAAATTTCCGCATATTTTTTGGAGAAGTACTCAGGCAAGTCCGCTTCCTACGTAGCGCCGGGCCCGGAGTTATCCGACCGGTGCATTATTGGCCATCAGCGGCTTCCGCCCCCCATTGGGTGCGCAAAGATCGGGGATTTAAGGCAGTAAGCCGGCATGCTGCCGAACCTATATTCCGGGGTATTGCGCGCACCAGTACTGTTTCAATCTTCGTGGCCGGCGGCCGGGCGCATGGGCGCGTTTTCGAGCTGCTTGGCTTCGAGGGCGAGGCGCTGCTGCTCCTTTTCGGAGGGCGTGCGCGGCAGCTTATCGAGGTCGGGCTGGCCGGCATCCACCCAAGCCGTGTACCAGAAGGCGCCTACCAGGCGCAGAGCCAGCTTCATCTGGCGCTCTACCTGCCCGCTCAAGCGTTGGTGGTAAGCACGGGCAAAATCGCGCGAGTAGGTGCGCACAGTGACGTTGGCACGCTGCTCGAACCCGTATTTGCGGTCCTCAGAGAACTCGCGGCTCAGCTCCTGCTCGAAGCGCAGCACCGAGTCGAGGGCGGCGCTGGAGCGAGCCACGGTAGTCCAGATAACGTCGGTGGGCCGCTCCAGGTAGGGCGCGGGGCCAGTAAAAAAGTCGTAGCCACCGCTCAGCAGTTCGGGCAGGCGGCTTTCCCAGAACCCATGGATGCCGCGCTGGCCCGTGAACTGGCCGTTGTAGTTGCGGGTGGTGTGCAGCGGTACGCAGGCATCGGCAATGTAGTGGCCCAAATCGGCCGATAGGTGCAGGATTCGGTCGGTGTCGCGGGCTTGAAAAGCGGCCGTCAGCTGGCCTTTCATGCGGGCCACCTGCCAAGGCACAATGCCGTGGCGTAGCAGCGTATCCTCGCTCAGCAGGGCCACCGCATCGGGGTACGAGCGGGGCAGCTTATAGGCCGCCGAGTCGCCGTAGGCATCGAGGTCGAGGAAGTGGCGGGGCGCTTCGCCGGGCACCAGGGTGCGCCGTGAGTCGGGCCGGGTGGCGTTGGTAGTCAGGTAATCGATGTTGGCCTTGTAGAAGACCACCATTTCGGGCGGCAGCGTGTACACGGCCAGCCGGTTGATAAGCCGGTGCGCGAAAAACCCCCAGGCCCGGGCCGGAGCCGGCAACAGCCAGAGGAGCAGCAGGAAAGGAGCTAGGCGGCGCATAGACAGAGGCAATAATCTAACGACTAGTAATATACGTTTCCTGCATAAGGCCGGCAAATTT
The DNA here is from genome assembly GCF_013377905.1 of Hymenobacter terrestris. Lineage (GTDB taxonomy): Bacteria > Bacteroidota > Bacteroidia > Cytophagales > Hymenobacteraceae > Hymenobacter > Hymenobacter terrestris. The sequence continues at coordinate 86,877 of NZ_JABKAV010000007.1, read as the reverse complement.
CGGGGCGGCTATTGCCGCTCCCGCACCAGCCTGTACAGACTTTCGCGGTAGGTTTCGCCCACCGGAATAGCCGTTTCCCCCACATACACGGTATTGCCATCCACTATCGTCACCTTATCTACGGACACCAAAAACGACTTATGCACCCGCAGGAACGGGGGCTCCGGCAGTTGCGCGGCCAGTTCTTTCAGGGTTTGATAGGTAACCAGCCGCTGCCCCGCTACAAAAAGGGCCACGTAGTTGCCCAGCGCTTCGGCGTACAGGATATCGGCGTAATCGATGCGCAGAAACTTGTTCTTGCTTTCGCCCTTCACAAACAGGTAAGCCGGTCCCGGAGTCAGTCCGGCGGGGGGCTTTAATTCGATAACCGGTTCCGGGGCCACCGGGGCCGGCCGCAACGCCTGCGCTTTGTGCACGGCCCGCAGAAACCGGTCGAAGGCCACGGGCTTGAGCAGGTAGTCCACCACATCGTGCTCGTAGCCCTCCAGCGCGTACTCGGGGTAGGCCGTGGTAAGGATTACCTGACAGCGGTTCCCGCAGACTTTAAGGAATTGTAAGCCCGTGAGCTCGGGCATCTGAATATCCAGAAACACCAGGTCTACACGGCCCTCCTGCACCCATTGCAAGGCCTCCAACGGGTTGGTAGTAGTGCCCACCAGTTCCAGGTCTGGTATTTTCTGGATGTAGGCTGCCAGCAGCCGGGCGGCGTAGGCTTCATCATCAACGGCAATACAACGGAGCATACAGAACAAGTATATAATTGGTAGTAAAGCTGCGCAAATAGCCGCAAACGGCCGTAGTGCTTAGCTCAGCCGTAATTCCAGGCGGGTGTGGTGGGTGCGGCCGTCGTTGTGCACCGCCAGGTGGTAGCGGCCGGGGTAGAGCAGCTCCAGCCGCCGCCGCAGGTTGGGCAAGCCGATACCGGTGGTGGCGTCTTTCTGCTGGTGGCTGATGTAGTTGTGGACCTCGAAGTGCAGCGTGTCGGGCTCCGGCAACCGGAGCGTAATGGTTACCGGGCAGTCGGGCCGGTGGACGAGGCCGTGCTTGAGGGCGTTTTCCACAAACGGAATCAGAACCAGGGCGGCCACCCGCTGGTCGGCTACGGGGTCGGGTTGGTGGAAGTCGACGAAGAACTTCTCTTCGAAACGGAGCCGGTGCAGGGCCAGGTAGTTTTCCAGGTAGGCTACCTCCCGGCGCAGGTCCACCTGGCCGTCGGGGCTCTCGTGCAGCATGTAGCGCATCAGCTCCGAGAGGCGCAATACCGCCTCGGCCAGCGGCTCCGACACCGGGTACGCCTGGGCATAGATGTAGTTGAGCGTGTTGTAAAGAAAATGCGGGTTGATTTGAGTTTTGAGAAACGCCAGTTCGGCCTGCGTTTTTTCCTGAAGCAACTGCTGGTTTTCACGCTCCTTCTCCTGCACCAAGCGGTTCTTGTCGCGCACAAAAACGTCTTCTACCCCCCAGGCCACGGCCGCCACCACCACAATGGGCAGACTATAGAGCAGGTTGTCGGCGGCGTAGAGGCGCAGGCTGGTGCCAGCATCGTAGTTGCGGATGCCAAACGTGAGAGGCAGCAGCACTTCCTGCAGCAGGTAGCGCGCGGTCATAAATACGAGGGGTGCGGCCAGCAACCCGCCCACCAGCAGCGGCAACCGGCGACTTCGCAGGTAGCGCGGAAACAGAAAGCAGTAATAGAATACCACCACCAAGCTCATTCGGAAGGTGGTTTGCAACAAGTAATCGGTTCTGGTCGCCTCCTTATTCTGGGCAATACCCAACCAGTCGTAGCCGATAAGCAGTCCCCAGGCCAACACGTGGTACCCGATAATCTTGTTCCGATTCATGGGCTAAAGCTACGCGCCACCAACCCAGCTTGGCCGAATATTATGCCAACCGGCTCCCAACAGCGCGCAACCCGGCCTGTGGCTATGCCAACAGGTTGCGGCAGCCAGCCACCCGGTTGGCAGTTGTTTTCGGGTGGTTGCTATAATAAAGTTTCGAAGCCGGCGGGCAGCCCGCACTTTTGGGACACTCATCTACATCTCAATAGCTTATGAAAACGCGCCACTTCCTCTGCTCCATCCTCATGGGCTTGCTATCGACCGGCAGCATCCCCGGTATTGCCGTCGCGCAGGCCCCTCTCGAGGTGCTGATAGTGGCCTCCTCCCACGTCAATACCGACCCGGCCGCGGAGTACCGGCCCATCGTGGAGAAGCTCAAAGCGTATCAGCCCGATCTGGTATTTGGCGAGTATGTCTCGGCCCCCGACATGAAGCAGCTCCCCGCCGACAACTACGCCAAGTCGGCCTTCATACCCCGCTATCACTACGTGCGCCGCCGCAACCCTACGGCCCGGCTTATGTCGGACGCCGCCCTGGCCCGGGCCGAGAAAGCCCTGGCAGCGTTTCCGTACTACCATAAAACCCGCATCGATGTGGCCCGCCACCATGTGCTGAGCTACGACCCGGCCAACGCCGCCTACCAGCTCTATGTGCTGGAGCAGGAGATGAAGTCCCGTTTCGGGGCCGATGAACAGGTATATTACGCTCGCGTGTTCGGGGGTGCCGATTCGTTGCGCCTGAAGGGCTTTCTGCGGCCCAACAACGAGTATGGCAAAATCTTCTTTCCGCTGCTGTACGAGTTGCGCCAGGCCCGCATCTACGGCATGGACAGCCAGCAGTATGATGCCGACTGGGGCCATGCCTGGCAGGCGGCCCGCGAGCAAGTGGAAGCCATGCAGGCCCGCGTCAAGGCTGATTCGACCTTGCCCGAAGCCGCTACGGCCCGGCGCATCAAGGCCGCTACCGCCGCCTATTCCCGCTTCTGGGACCAGGCCGATGACGTACCCGGAGCGTACCGCATCATGAACGGCCCGGCCTACGCAGGAGTCGATGAGGGCATGAACTTCCTGGGCGGTGAGGCGCTCTATGGCTTCCCCGGTTTCCCGACTGAGCAGGTGAAAGCCATGAAAGCGCAATGGGTGCTGCGCAACGAAGCCATGTGCGCCAACGTGGTACAACGAGCCCGGCAACAGCAGGCCCGCCGGGTAGTGGTCGCCGTGGGCGCCTCCCACGGCCATATTATGCGCGAGCTGCTCAGTCGGATGCCCGGGGTGAAGGTAATAGGCTACAACGAGTTGCCATAACTCCCGACCCATGCGCTCAACGGTAACTGCCGACCCTACTGCCGGCCCTGGCCCACAAAACGCATGCGGTAGTCGATGTTGCCCTGGCTGATTCAAGCACTAGCTGGTGCCGACAACAGCGGGAAAGGGAAACATCGGAACATGAGCATCAGCTAAGGCATTTTTAGAGTCAAAAAGTAAAAGCCGTTGAACTTCAGCACCTGGCTGGTTCAACGGCTTTTACTTTATTACTTTTTCGCTTTGATTTCGCCCTAACTGATGCTCACGCGCACCTTTTTGGTGTACTCACGCAGAGCAGTCTTGAAGTCGGATTGGTGGTCCTCGATGTGGTTGAGGATGAAGATGGCAGCAAACACGTGGGTGAGTTGCTCGCCTTCATCCTCACCTTCCACCTCGAAAGCGGGCGTCTGCTCTTCCAGCAGCGCTTCTTCGGCAGCCAGCAGGCTTTCCACAGTCTGGGTTTCTACCAGATGACGGATAACGGGCATTTTCATGGCGGCGGTGCGGGCTAGTTTAGGCGGGAGATGAGCGAGGCGACGGCCTCTTCCTTGCTGGCGGCCACGGTGTCCACCAACTCACCGTTGCGGAACACGGCGAAAAAGGGCAGGTTGGTAACATTGGCCAGCTTGCGGGCCTCGGGGCTGCTCTCGGCGTTTACGTCCAGAAACTTCATTTCCTCGTTGCCCTCGGCCTGAGACAGACGCTTGAACTTGGGCGAGAACAGGCGGCAGTTGCCGCACCAATCGGCGTAGTATTTCACCACTACCTTCTCATTTTCCTGAAGTAGTTGCTGAAAATCAGCGTCAGTGGCTTTGATAACGGACATTCTGAAAGGGGTTTGATGACAGGTAACGATGTTTTTCAGATAAGAATTATTCTTATCTGCCAGCAAAGGTAAAGGCAAAAACGGCCAAAAAGGTTCTCGTAGTTCTATTTATATGGCTACGGCAACGGCCTGCGCTACAAAAATCGGTTTTGCAATGCCGGCCGTTGCCGTTGCGCCGGAACTATGGACTGCTGGCCGCGTTTAGTTGCTGCCGGTTCGGCCCACCTATTTATATGCCTCAGAACATCCTCTTTTTTGGCGACTCGCTCACGGCCGGCTACCAGCTGCCGGCCAGCGCCTCCTTTCCTTCGCGTATTCAGGAGAAAATCGACGCCCTGAGCCTTCCTTATAAAGCCCACAACTACGGCGTGAGCGGCGAAACCAGTGCCGGCGGCCGCCAGCGCCTGCCCACCGTGCTGGCCCGCTTCGCCCAGCTCGATGTGTTCGTACTGGAGCTCGGGGCCAACGACGGCCTGCGCGGTATGCCGGTGCGCGAAACAACCCAGAACCTGCAGTTCATTCTTGACGAGGTGAAGCGCGCCCACCCCCAGGCCCGCCGGGTGCTGGTGGGCCTGGAGTTTCCGTTCGATTTGGGTCCGCTGGCCACGCTGGGTGGCGGCCGCATGGGTCACTATGCCCAGGAGTTCAACGCCCTGTTCCGCCAGCTGTCCGATAAGAACGCAGTTGATTTCGTGCCTTTCCTGCTGCACGGCGTTATCGGCCAGCGCCACCTCAACCTGCCCGACGGTGTGCATCCCAACGCCGAGGGCCAGAAGCTACTGGCCGACAATGTATGGCAGGTATTACGCGGTGTGCTGGAGCAGCAGCCGTAGTGTAGCAGGCCTTCTGAACCATATTCCTGCTAATTTAGCCTCCCATTCATTTCTTGCCCTTCCGCTTATGAACCGCCCGTTTTACCACCTCGGCGACTGGCGCCGCAACCTGTTTCTGCTCACGGCCGCGGCCAGCCTGGGCGTGCTACCAGCCTGCTCCTCCAACGACAGCCGCCCGGAAGCCGCGGAATCCTCCTGGGACAATGCCGCTACCGACTCCTACAGCCAGGGCGTCATCACCGAAATGACCGAAACGGAGCCGGGCCAATGGAAAATCACGGCCGAGCGGCCGGCCGGCAAGGAAGAAGTGGCAGCTGTTCTGCGGCACGCCGATGGCCGGGTAGATACACTGCAGGGCCAGGCCTTGCAGCAACAGATGCAGGACTACACCCGCCAAAACCCCGAAAATCGGGTGGCCGGCCGGGGCATGATGGATATACTGATGTGGAGCGGCATCGGCTACATGGCCGGCCGCTGGATGACACCCAACACCGGCGCCTATGCCTCGTCGGGCATCATGCAGCGCAACAATGGCTGGCGGCAAACTATCGCCCAGGAGCGCACCAACGAGGGGCGGGGCTTTTTCGGGCGAGGATTTACGGGTAACCGCAACGGCGGCAATTCGGGCATTAGCCCCAGCTCCAGCGTACAGCGCAGCACCCCACGCGGCACGTTCCGTAGTTCGGCCCCCAGCGGCAGCCGTAGCGGCTTCGGCAGCCGGGGCAGCTCGCGGGGCTTCGGTGGCTAAACGGCCTCACATCCATCAGGTTACGCAGAACGACGTAGGGGCGGGGGGTGGCTCCCCCCCCCGCCGCCCCCCACCCCGCACACCCGGGCGTGGGGGGGGGGGCGGGGGGGGGGGGCCCCCCCCCCCCCGCCGGCCCCCACATATCAAGGGTTTGTGTTAAAAGGGAATTTCCCAGGGGGGGGGCGGGAACCCCCCCCGCCCCTACGTCGTTCTTCGGGCTACTGCGCAAAGTCATTTAACGGCCCACCGCCGCCAACGGCCGCTCGCCGATTTGCTGGCGCCACATGGCGTAGTAGAGGCCACGCTGTTCGAGTAGCTCGGCGTGGCGGCCGGCTTCCGCTACGTGGCCGCGTTCGAGCACAAAAATGCGGTCGGCGTGCAGCACGGTGCTTAGGCGGTGGGCGATGAGGATGGTGATGTGCTGGCGCGAGCCCGACAGCTCGCGCACCGTCTGGCTGATTTCTTCCTCCGTGAGCGAATCGAGGGCCGAAGTGGCCTCATCAAAAACGAGCAGCGTGGGGTGGCGCAGCAGGGCCCGGGCGATACTCAGACGCTGCTTTTCACCGCCTGACACCTTTACGCCGCCCTCGCCGATTACCGTGTCGAGGCCCAGCGGGGCGCGGGCCAGCAACGACTCGGCTGCCGCCTGGTGCAGGGCTTCGATGCACTGCTCGTCGGTGGCGTTGGGGGCCACAAAGCGCAGGTTTTCGCGGATGGTGCCAGCAAACAGCTGAGTGTCTTGGGTTACGAAGCCGATCTGCTCGCGCAACGTGTCAAGGTCGAGCTCGGGACCCGGGATGCCGTTATATAGAATCTGCCCCTCGGCGGGCGGATAGAGGCCCACCAGCAGCTTCACGAGGGTGGTTTTGCCCGAGCCCGAAGGACCCACGAAGGCAATGGTCTCGCCCAGCTTGGTGCGGAAGCTGATGCCGTCGAGGGCCGGGGCGCTGGCCGTGAGGTGCTGGAAACGCACGTCGTCAAACTCCAGCGTCTCAATCTGGTCGATGACTTTGGGGTGGGCCGGCTTGAGCTCCTTGGGCGTGTCGAGAATCTGCTGGTAGTTGGCCAGTGAGGCCTCAGTTTCGCGGTACACATTGATGATGGTGCCCATCTCCTGAAGCGGCCCGAAAATGGCGAACGAGTAGATGAAGAAAGAGAAGAACTCGCCCACCGAAATGGTCTGCTGAACCACCAGAAACAGCAGCATGAGCAGAATTAGGTTGCGCATCAGGTTCACGAACGTGCCCTGCACAAACGACAAGGAGCGCAGGTACCGCACCTTGCGCAGCTCCAGCTTCAGAATTTTCTCGGTCGTGGCGTTCAGGCGCAGTGTTTCCTGCTGAGCCAGCCCCAGGCTTTTGATCAACTCTATGTTGCGCAGACTTTCGGTAGTGGAGCCGGCCAGCGCCGTGGTTTCGGCCACAATCGTCTTCTGAATCACCTTGATGCGCTTGCTCAGAAACAGGCTCAGGGAGCCCAGCAGCGGAATAGTGAGAAAATACACCGCCGCAATGGGCCAGTACACGCTCAGGGCATACCACGTCACGAACACAATGCCCACCAACGAGATGAACAGGATGTTAACGAAGCTCAGAATAAGCTTCTCCACGTCGGTGCGCACCTTCTGGAGCTTGCCCAGCGTTTCGCCGCTGCGCTGATCTTCAAACACCTGGTAGGGTAGCTCCAGCGAGTGGCGCAGGCCATCGGAGTACAGTTGGGCCCCGAGGCGCTGGGTGATGACGTTGGTGTAATAGTCCTGGAAATTTTTGGCGATGCGGCTCACCATGGCCACGCCCATCGCCTGCAGAATCAGCAGGCCCGCCCCGCCAGTCAGGAAAGTCCAGAACCCGTTTTCAAGGGCGTTGGTCCCGGCCTTCACCACGTGCCGGTCAATAATCTGCCGGAAAATATACGGGTCGAGCAGCGAAAATACCTGGTTGATGGCAGCCAACAGCAGCGCCAAAGCCAGTAGCCCCCGGTAGTGCCGGAGGTAGGAAAAAAGAATTTTCATGCAGAAGAGAAGGAGGGAGAATCGGAGGAAAAGTCGTTAGTCTGGCGGAAGGTTTTGCTACATCTGCCCCGCTTTGCCCCAGCCGCGGCATATATCCGTCTGGTGCGGCATGGCTATCGGTGCCAGCTTTAAACCGAAGATTTTCCGTATCCGTACCGGTAGTACCACATTGCTGCCAGGGCGTATTTATACGCTGGCACCAATGCATAGGTGGGTGCGCAGAGTGCCACCCGAACAACTTCTGCCAGATGCGCAGGTTGCTTTAAATATCAATTTTGAAGCACTCAACGTGCCATCCGAATAGCTTATACATTCTCTCTTCATTGTTTGCTCCATGTTATTGAAAACTAAAATTCCCCTGCGTTATATATTCGGTGGAATAAGAACTGAATTGTTCTTTGTCTTTGCCTACGCCGGCATTATCGCCCTTGAAGATAAGTACATTCACCTGGTCACTATCTCCATTCCGCTGAGTGTGCCCATGGTCCTGGGTACGGTTCTATCGCTGCTGCTGGCGTTCAAATCCAACCAGGCCTACGACCGGTGGTGGGAGGCGCGCATTGTCTGGGGAGCCGTCGTCAACGATTCCCGAACCCTGGTGCGGCAAATCCTCTGCTTTGCGGAAACTCCCTACGACTCCGAGGAGATGCAGGACTGGCAAGTGCGGCTAACCAACCGGCAGATTGCCTGGCCCTACGCGCTGGGCATGACGTTGCGCAAGCAGATGGAGCCAGAAATAATCCGTCCCTATTTGTCGCCAGAGGAGCTGGAGTTCGTCGCCACGCACGAAAATATTCCGAATGCCCTGTTGCAGCTCCACGCCCAGGATTTACGCCACGCCCTGCAACAAGGCTGGATCAACCGCTACCAGCAGATGGAATTAGACGGTACGCTGACCAAGCTGACCGACTCGATGGGGCGTTGCGAACGAATCAAGAATACGGTGTTCCCGGTAACGTACTCTTTGTACACCCACTTCTGCCTGTTCTTTTTCGTGATGCTGCTGCCCTTTGCGCTCCTCGAAGTATTTGGCATATTGGAGGTATTCATCGTGCTGGCCATCTCAACGGCCTTTTTCCTGATCGAGAGAATGGCCATCCACCTGCAGGATCCCTTTGAAAACAAGCCCACCGACACGCCCGTAACGGCCATTGCCCAAACCATCGAGCGAAACCTGAAACAGATGATTGGCGACCATCAGGCCGTGCGGCAGGTGAAGGTACCTGATTCGCACTTTTTCATGCTATAGCCCAGCGCTGCCTAAAGCCTTACCCCAATACCGGGGCCGAACAGGAAGAACATCTGGCCCTTGTTCACCAGGTAGCCGGCGCCCAGGTACAGCGGAAACGTGAGCTTGGCGTCGGAGCGGGTGGGGTACACCGAGCCCAGCACCACGAGGCCCAGGTCGCGGGAGGCGTTGGCGTTGGAGCTGAGGTTGAAGGCGTTGAGGGCCACAAAGCCCGCGCCTACCTTGTAAGGTCGTAGCTTATTTATTTTGTTGGGGTTATAGAAGCTCAGTTGGGCCAGCGTGGCCAGGCTGATGCCGCTGAAAGCCGTGTAGTTGTTGGCCTCGCCGCCGCCGAGCTGCTTGGTGAGCAAACCGGCCGGAAAACTGATGTCGATATCGAACTTCACGCGCCGCTGTAACACCAACTCCAACCGTTGCGTGAAGCCCGGCTCCTGGTACTGGGCCTGGGTGTGCTTCACGGTGATGATAATCTTGCTCCAGTCGTCGAGGTCGTAGCTTTTGCGGGCGCTCAGCAGGTTGTTGAGGCTGATGTTGCCCACCTGGCACTGCTTGTCCTGGTAGAAGGGTGCGCGGACCGACTTACCATCGGGGCAGATGACCACGTTATCAATAGTACGCATCTCAATCAGGTCGCCCTTGGCATTCTGGGTTCTTATTTCGAAGGTCAGATACTGCTTGCCATACAGCTGCTCGGGCGAGTCGATGGTTCCCGGGTTGAAGCTGAACACCACGTCGCGGATGGTGCGGTCGTAGAGGATGGGACCGTTGAGGCGGGTGATGGGCCGCACGGCCTCGCCAAACGTCACGCCCACAAAATCGAGTGGGTGGGGCTTCTGGAACTCGCGTACCGCCAGCGCAAAGCCGGTGCTCTGGCCGGCATTATCAATGGCAATGCGCTTCTTATCGATGCCCACCGGCACCTGCACCCGGTACACCACCGCCGCATCCGAGCGCACGCTGGAGTCGGAGGGCACCACGCGCACGTCTTCAAAATGGAAGCGGCCCCGCAGCAGCGCCACGCCTTCGAGGCGCACGTCTACGGTTTCGCCGGGGTTCACCGTGTTGGTGCTGGTCCAGTCGCCGCCGCGGTGACGCACACTCAGGCCCGTAATGGCCGTGGGGGGCGAAATGTTGAAGTTGGTGATGTACTTGGCCTGGTCGTTTTCCTTGATGTAGAGGTAGCTGTCGGCCTGGCGGTGGGTGTTGTACACGCGCAGCCAGCACAGCACCCGGTCGTTGGTCAGGTATTGGCGCGTAAACAACTCGGCAATCAGGGCCCCGCCGGCTTCCTCCTGGTCCTCGATGCGGTAGGTGCGCTTGAGGTTAAAGCTGCGGCCATTGTCGAGAATCAACTCCACGCCCTTGCGGCGCGACTCCTCATCGAGGGTAACCTCCTTTTTATCAACGCTCAGAAAGCGCAGTCGCGAACTTTTTACGTTGAACTCCTGGCGTAGCGGGGGTAGGGCGTAGGTTACGCGGCGGTTGCGGTCGGTGAGGAAGGGCTGCTCGGTTTGGGGCCGTAGCGTGAGCACCCGGCTGCCAGTGTTGTTGGGCAGCACGTGCAGGCGCAGGGTGCCTTTCTCACGGTCGAGGCGGTAGTCGATATCCTGGCCGCGGGTCCATTCAGGGCTCAGGCGAATGTTTTTGGAGTTGTTGCTGGTCAGCTCGAACACCTTTTCCTCGCCCACAAACAGCTCCGTATCGGCGGGCCGCAGCTCCAGGGTAGTACTCGTTACGGGGAGCAACTTTACTACCTGGGGGCGCGGGGCGAAGCCACCCGCCACGGCCGGCTGCTGAAATGTAAGGCTCAGGAAGCGGGCATCGGCGAGGCTGCGAAAGCGCAGCTTGGCCCGGTAATACCGCCCGCCATCCACGGGTGTCAGCGAGTCGAGCAGCGTAAAATCGGCTGAGCGTTGCAGCTGCAGCGGGCCGGCGGTGGGGTCGGTGGGGGCCACCCGCAGTTCGGCCGCGTCGTCGCCGGGGCGGTACGTAAAGTAGAGGTGGGGCTCCTCCTGCGCCAGAACCGTGTTGCGGCTCAGGTAGAAGCTGGTGGTATCGAGGCGCAGGCTCAGCTCGCGCAGCAGTGGGGGGGCAGGGGCTTGCTGGGCGCGGGCGTTCAAGCACAGGCTAAGCACTAGCAGCAGGGCGGGCAGCAGCTGGCCCGCCCGGAATCTGGACAAATGAAACACGGCAACAAATCTAAAAACGGCTCCCGACCCACCGGTAGCCCCCGCAAAGGTAGGCGGCTGCGCCAAGCCGTTGCACAACTGCGGCCCTTTTCAATGGAAATCCCAGACCAAAGAGCCAGAAAAGCAAAAAGGCTTTCCGCGTAGTGCGAAAAGCCTTTTTTGTAGTCCGTAGGGGAATCGAACCCCTGTTGGTAGAATGAAAATCTACTGTCCTAACCCCTAGACGAACGGACCGGTTAGAAAACGAAAGCGTTTTTCCGTTTTGGTGGTGCAAAGATACAGGCCAAATAATGCGGGGCAAGGGCAAGGCGTAAAAAAACCAGTAAAACCCGATAAGTGATACAGAATCAGTCGGATTGTTTTGTGCGAACCAGCCCTGATAGTAGCCATTTGGCTGGCGGCCCGGTAACTCGCACCCGCCCGAAACGGTACAAGTAGGGAGGCTGGCCGCCACATAAACAGTATGGCGCGCCGCTCAACCAGACTTTCATTCGCAGACTTATGATGAAACACACCTATGATATGGGCCTGATTGGCAACTGTGCCTTTCTGGGCCTGATTGGCACCGACACGGCCGTACGCTGGCTCTGCTGGCCCCGCTTCGACAGCAGTTTTGTATTCGGCTCGCTGCTCGATGAGCAGAAGGGCGGCGAGTACAGTATCCGGCCCGTAACCGATGGCGGCTTCGAGAGCCGGCAGTACTACGCGGCCAACACCAACGTGCTCGTAACCGAAATTACCACCGATGAAGGCCGCTACCGCGTCACCGACTTTGCCCCACGCTTTCCGCAGTACGAGCGCTACTACAAGCCGCTGATGTTTATCCGGAAGGTGGAGCCGCTGGAAGGCACGCCTAGGGTGCGGGTAACCTGCCGTCCGGTGGCCGAGTACGGCGAGCAGCAGCTCAGCCGCCGCCGCAGCTCCAACCACATTGCGTTTCTGGGCATGGAGGAGGAAATCCGCCTCACAACCAACCTGCCCCTGACGTACGTGCTCGATGAGGAAGCTTTCGGCCTCAACGAAACCAAATACCTGGTGCTCACTTACGGCGCACCGCTCGAAGCCCCGCTGGAAAGCACCTGTGAGCGGTTTCTGAAAAGCACCCTTGACTACTGGCGGCAGTGGGTGAAGAGCACCAGCATCAGCAATTTCCACCAGCCGGCCGTTATCCGCTCGGCGCTGGCCCTCAAAATGCACCAGTACGAGGACACCGGAGCCATTATTGCGGCCAGCACCACCAGCCTGCCCGAGGCTCCCGGCAGCACCCGCAACTGGGACTACCGCTACTGCTGGATGCGCGACACGTTCTACACGCTCACGGCTTTCAACAACATTGGTCACTTCGAGGAGCTGGAGCGTTATTTCCACTACATCGCCAATATTTCGAGCAGCATTACCGGCAAATACCAGCCGCTGTACGGCATCAGCGGTGCCTCGCAGCTTACGGAGCAGGAGCTGCCGCTGGCCGGCTACCTGGGCAACCAGCCCGTGCGCATCGGCAACGACGCCTATACCCACATCCAGAACGACGTGTACGGCCAGGTGCTGGTAGCGCTGCTGCCCCTGTACGTGGATGCGCGCTTCGTGAACCCCGAGCAGCGCAACCCCGAAAAGCTGGTGTACGAGGCCCTGCAGCAGATTGAAGCCACCATGGACCAGCCCGATGCCGGCCTCTGGGAGTTCCGCAACCTGGCTCAGCGCCACTGCTACACCTACCTGTTCCATTGGGCCGGCAGCCACGCCGCCTGCCACGTAGCCCGCTCGCTGGGCAACGCCGATATGGAGGCCATGGCCTCCCGCCTCATGCAGGCCGCCGCCGACCGCATCGAGCAGTGTTTCAGCGAAGAGCAGCAGGCCTACACCAACGCCATCGGCTCGCCTCACCTCGACGCCAGCACCATTCAGCTGATCATGATGGGCTACCTCGATCCGGCGTCCGAGCGGGCGGGCCGCCACCTCGAAGCTTTGGAACGCGCCCTGAAAACGCCCGAGGGCCTGTTCTACCGCTACCGCCACCCCGACGATTTCGGTACGCCTGAAACCACCTTCCTCATCTGCTCCTTCTGGTACGTGGAGGCGCTGGCCTGCGTGGGCCGGGTAGAAGAAGCTATTGTCGAGTTCGAACAACTGCTCACATACACCAACCATCTGGGTCTGCTCTCGGAGGATGTGGACGCTAAAACAGGCTCGCAGTGGGGCAACTTCCCCCAGGCCTACAGCCACGTAGGTCTCGTAAATGCGGCCTTCCGCATCGCCAAAAAGCTCGATAACCCAAGTTTCTTGTAGGCACTTAGCTCTAAGAGCGTGTTTGGGAATTTATTAAAACAGCGTTTCCGTCATGCTGAGCTTGCCGAAGCATCTCTACCGCTTCGTTAGAGAAGCCGCTGGCGAAGCAGTAGAGATGCTTCGGCAAGCTCAGCATGACAATTCCCAAACATGCTCTAAAAATTAGATTTTAGAAATAAGAACGTCATTCAGCGCAAAGCGAGGAATGACGTTCTTTTTTAAGCCTTACATCAGCATCTCCCGCAGCAGCTGGCGCACTTCGGTGGGCGAGTCTACGTGGTAACGGGCCAGCGACCGGGGGGCGGGGCCGACTTTGATGGTGTAGGCCTCGGGAGGCATCACCCGGAACGTGTCCTCGTCGGTGCGGTCGTCGCCAATGGCCAGCAGGAAATCGGCCGGATAAGTGGCCATCCAGCGGGCAGCGGCAGTGCCCTTATTAATGCCGGCCGTCTTGATTTCAATCACCTTGTTGCCCTCCATTACCTGCAAATCGGCGTTGGCAGTGATGAAGGTGAGGTGGTTCATCAGCTCGCGGGCCCGCATATCGCCCAGCTCGGCATCGGCCCGGCGGAAGTGCCAGACCAGCGAAAAGTCCTTCTCCTCGATGAACGAGCCGGCCGTGCGGGCCACGTACAGATCGAGGATAGTGCGGATTTCGTCCTTCCAGTCGTTGTTGAGGGCCTGAAACAGCTGCCAGTCTTCGCCGGCTGGCCGCAGCCATACGCCATGCTCACAAATGAAATCGACCGGCAAATGACCCAGCCAGCCCTCCAGCGTGGCCCGGTCGCGGCCGCTGATGATAACGACGCGGTTTTGCGGAACTTCGGTGAGGGCGCGTAGTAGCAGGAGCATTTCCTCGTCGGGGCCTGCCTGCTGCGGGTCGTTATGGAAGGGGCTGAGCGTGCCGTCGTAGTCGAGCAATAGCAGGCGGGTAGGGGCGGCGTGGTAGTCGCGCAGCAGTTGGGTAGTAAGGTCGGGGGAAAGCATATCGGTGTCAAGAGAAAGTTGCTCCTGCTTGGCGTAAGCCAGCCGGCTCATAAACAGATCGGTCCAGGCAAATACGTCGTACTGGCGCACCAGCCGGCGCATGGCCCGCATGCGGCGCGCCTGCTCGTTAGCGGGCATCACCAGGGCTTCGTGCAGGGCGGCGGTCAGCTGGTCGAGGTCGGTGGGGTTGATAATGAGCGCGTCGGACAGCTCACGAGCCGCGCCGGCCCGCTCGCTTAGAATAAGCACGCCGTGGTCGTTGGCCTTGGTGGCCACGAATTCCTTGGCCACCAGGTTCATGCCGTCGCGCATGGGCGTCACCAGCCCCACTTCGGCCAGGCGGTAGAGCGAGGCCAGCTCATCGAGCGGAAACGAGCGGTAGAAGTAGTGAATGGGCGTCCAGCGCATAGTGCGGTAGGCGGCATTGATGCGGCCCACCAGCTCGTCGATTTCCTCCTTCAGGACGGCGTACTGGGCCACCTGGTCGCGCGAGGGCACCACCACCATAATCAGGCTTACCTGCCCGCGCCACTCGGGGTGGCGCACCAGCAGTTGCTCGAAGGCCCGCAGCCGCTCGGCAATACCCTTGGAGTAGTCGAGCCGGTCGATGGACAGAATCACACGAATATCGCCCAGCACCTGCCGGTAGCTGGCTTCGTGCTGCCGGGCCGACTCGGACGCGGCGGCCTCGGCATATCGGTCGTAGTCAATGCCCATCGGAAAGGTGTCGACCAGCACTGTGCGCTGCCCGGCTTCGAGGCGCCCGTTGTGGGCCGTAAAGCCCAACAGGTGCGACACAGAGCTTAAAAAGTGACGCATAAACCCGAAGGTGTGGAAGCCAATCAGGTCGGCGCCCAGCACGCCGGCCACCAGCTCCCGGGCCCAGGGCAGCACCCGGATTAGCTCATACGACGGAAAAGGAATGTGCAGAAAGAAGCCAATGGTAGCCCGGGGGCGCGCCGCCCGCAGCATGGCCGGCAGCAGCAGCAGTTGGTAATCGTGCACCCAAATCGTATCATCGGGGCCGGCCAGGGCCAGCACCGCCTGGCAGAATTTCTCGTTCACGGCCACATAGGCGGCCCAGTGGGCGGGCTCATAGGTGGCGTACTGCGGGAAGTAGTGGAAGGTGGGCCAGAGCGTGGAATTGCTAAAGCCTTCGTAGTAGTCGCGGATTTCGGCTTCGGTTAGGAACACGGGCTCCATGCTGTCCTGGCGCAGCTGTTCGCGCACGTAGCCTTCCTCGGTGGCATCTTCCACAAACAGGCCCGGCCAGCCCACCCACACGTTGCCGGCCTGCTGGTAAATCGAACCGAGGCCTGTTGCCAAGCCGCCTTCGCTGGCCTGAAACGTGAGCGAATCATCGGTGCGAAGTACTTTGGTGGGTAGGCGGTTGGAAACGATAATGGTGCGGGACATAGCGTGGAAACAAGTAGAACTATTCCTCACTTTACGGCCAAAAGCCCCGAAAGATCATTTGTGTGTTTGCCCGATTTTGCTACCGGGCCACTAAGAGCGTGTTTGGGAATTGGCTAGGGCAAAAAGAAACGAGCCAGTAAGTTGCGACGGGAGTTCCTAGGCTCCGATTCGCATTATGGTTGACGGCTATCAACCCCTTACTGACTCGCAGTGGCAAGTTATTGCGCCGCTGCTACCGCTGCAACGTAAGCGGCACTTGTGTTTGCGCCAAGTCGTTGATGCCTTGCGCTACATATGTCGCACGGGCTGCCAATGGCGCAGCCTGCCGGCTTGTTTTCCGCCCTGGTCGGCGGTGTACTACTATTTTGCCCGTTGGCAAAGCACCGGCATGCTGCACCGATTGAATGAGGCCAGCAACCGCGCTGACCGGCTGGCGAGTAAGCGTTTGCCCACCCCGTCGCTAGCCCTGGTCGACGCGCAAAGCGTCAAGTTGGCCCCGCGCCTGGGCCAGCAGCGGGGCCTCGACGCCCACAAGCGTGTCAACGGGCGCAAACGGCAGGTGCTCTGCGACACGGGCGGGCGCATCTGGTGCGTGCATGTGCACGCGGCCAACGGCCACGACAGCCGGGCAGCGGTGCCCCTACTACCCCGCCCCACGCAGCTGCGCCCCGCCTGGGCCAGCCGGTTACGCAGGGTGCTGACCGACAAAGCCTACGGTGGCCAATTCGCGCAGCACGTGCAGGAGCTGGGCTGGCAGCATCACGTGGCCAGTCGGCCGCCTAGTGCCACGCGTGGGTTTGTCCCAGTGGCCCAGCGCTGGGTCGTGGAGCGTACCTTCGCCTGGCTCAATTGCTTTCGCCGGCTCGCCATGGATTACGAGCGCACAACGGCCAGCCATGCTGCGTGGCTGCTGGTCGCCAACTTGACCATGACCTTGCGCCGAGCAACAGCCAACTAATTCCCAAACACGCTCTAAGCCGCGGGTGCCGGGTGCCGCCCGATTTCTCCTAAATGCGTGTGCTGAAACCCGGTGGCATATTTCAGCCCATAGCCCAGCAGTCGGTCGAAGGCGCTATGGAACAGCAGTACCGTACCGGCTAGTAGCAGCAGGTGGTGGTCCATAATCCAGCCGGCCGCGCCTAGCAGCAGCGCCAGGGCTTTATGGTGGAGCAGGTTGTAGAAAAACGCGCCCGTGCGGGAGCCGGCTAGATAGCCCAGCATGCTCAGATCGGGGAGCAGAAACAGCGCCGGGAGCCACCACCAGGGGTAGGGGAGATGAGCGAAAACCAAAATGGCGAGCAAAGCCTCAGCCAGTTCTTCGACCTTAAGCAGCGTTTTCATGGGGCAGAAATTTGAGGAGTGAAACAACTACCCAAAGGTCCGGCTCCGGCGGTGCCTAAATCGTTAACAAACGTTAAGAAATTGGTCCATCTGATGCCTGCACCCGCGCCCGAATGCGGCTGAGCGACACGGGCGTAATGCCTAGGTACGAGGCAATGTAGCGCTGGGATACCCGCTCCAGAATTTTGGTTTTGGTGCCGCCCAGCAGTTTGGCGTAGCGCTGCTCGGGGCTGAGCAGCAGCAGTTCGGCCAGGCGTTCGTCGGTGCCCAGCAGGTGGTACTCGGCCAGCCGGCGGCAAAACCGTTCGTAGGCCGGAAACTCGTTGCAGAGCGCGTCGAGCACGGCGAAGGGAAATGTCAGCAGCTCGGTAGGAGCCAGCGCCTCAATGCCGAAGGCGCTGGGTTGGCCGGTCAGGCAGCTTTGGTAACTCCCGAGCAAATGGTTCTCAAAGAAGAAGTACGTGGTGCGCTCCTCGCCATCGGGGCGGGTATAGAACAGCCGGCAGGCCCCTGATACCAGCAGCGCCAGTGCGGGCGCTGGTGCGCCCTGCGTCACGAAAAGCTGTTTCCGCCGCAACTGCTGCGGTAGCAGGGCCG
This sequence comes from Hymenobacter terrestris, assembly GCF_013377905.1. Taxonomy (GTDB): domain Bacteria; phylum Bacteroidota; class Bacteroidia; order Cytophagales; family Hymenobacteraceae; genus Hymenobacter; species Hymenobacter terrestris. The sequence goes on along the minus strand of NZ_JABKAV010000007.1, from coordinate 69,249 downwards.
CCGCCAGCGGGGCCCACTCGGCGTCGGTGAGGGCCACGAAACGGTGGATGTAGGCGCGGAGCGGATGCACAGGTGCCAAGGTACACGCCGGGGCCCGGAAAGCGAAAAACCCCGCCCCGAAGAGTTCGGAGCGGGGTTTCAGATAAAAGCCAAAAACGAGGCCGGGAGTAGTCCGTAGGGGAATCGAACCCCTGTTGGTAGAATGAAAATCTACTGTCCTAACCCCTAGACGAACGGACCAGATGAAGGCGACCTCGCTGCGTTTTGGTGTTGCAAAGATAGGTGACCTGTTGAGCGGCGCAAGGGGTAGGTTTGAAAAAAAGTGGCTCACCGACTTAAATAGGCTGATTTTCAACCCGAAAGTTTTGTCGTTGCCGGGCTGTTGGACCTGTTGGCATAATCGGCAGCTGATTGTGGGCCTGGCGCAATCAGCTGCCGATTTGGGTATCCGCGCCCGGCCCATTACCTTCGTTGCGTGTTTTCACCCCGGCCTTCGCGGTCGACAAACTTCCCACTTCCCCTACTACTATGGCTAAAATTAAAGTTGCCATCAACGGCTTCGGGCGCATCGGCCGCCTCACGTTCAAGGCGCTGCTCCAGCGCGACAACGTGGAAGTCGTGGCAATCAACGACCTGACCGATAACAAGACCCTGGCCCACCTGCTCAAGTACGACTCCGTACACGGCCGTTTCCCGGGTACGGTTGAGTTCGATAACGACAGCCTGACCGTGAACGGCAAGCGCATTGTGGCCCTGGCCGAGCGCGACCCCAAGCTGTTGCCCTGGGGCGACATGGGCGTGGACATCGTGCTCGAAAGCACCGGCCGCTTCGTGGATGAGGCCGGCGCAGGCCAGCACATCACCGCCGGCGCCAAGAAAGTAGTGATTTCGGCTCCCGCCAAAGGCAACATTCCCACAGTGGTGCTCGGCGTGAACGAGGACATCCTCACGGGCGACGAAACCATCATTTCGAACGCCAGCTGCACTACCAACTGCCTGGCCCCGATGGCCAAGGTGCTCAACGACACGTTCGGTATCGAGAAGGGCTTCATCACCACGGTGCACGCCTACACTTCCGACCAGAGCCTGCAGGACTCGCCGCATTCGGACCTGCGCCGCGCCCGCGCCGCTGCCCTGAGCATCATCCCGACCAGCACTGGTGCTGCCAAGGCCGTTGGTCTGGTGCTGCCCGAGCTGAAGGGTAAGCTCGATGGTATTGCCATGCGGGTGCCAGTTCCGGATGGCTCGACCACCGACCTGACCGTGTTGCTGAAGCGCGAGGCTACGGCCGAGGAAATCAACGCGGCCATCAAAAAGGCTGCTGATGGCGACATGAAGGGCATTCTGGAGTACAGCACTGACCCGTTGGTTAGCGCCGACATCATCGGTAACCCCCACAGCTGCATCTTCGATTCGGAGCTGACTTCGGCCAACGGCACGCTGGTGAAAGTAGTGGGCTGGTACGATAACGAAGCTGGCTACAGCGCCCGCACCGCCGACCTTATCAAGATGCTGGGCGACAAAATGAACGGCTAGTTTTTAAGCAGCTAGCTGAGAGCTATTAGCTGTCGGCTTAACGTGCTAAGCGAACTGTTTACGGAACGTCATTCAGCGCGAAGCGAAGAATCTCGCGTGTTATTCGTCAGGGTAATTCCCAACGATTTCACGCGAGATTCTTCGCTTCGCGCTGAATGACGTTCTTTTGTTGTCAGCTCTGGCCTCTCTAACAAAAAGCTAAAGGCTCTTAGCTAACAGCTCCATAAAATGCGTGTCTGCTTCATTCTTAATCCGACCTCGGGCACCAACCGGAGCCAGAACGTGGCGGCGCTGCTCACTGAGCACGCCACGGCGGCCGGGGCCGAGTTCGATATTATGCCCACGCAGTATGCCGGCCACGCCGAGGAACTGGCCAGCCAGGCCGCCGCGGCGGGCTGCCGGGTGGTAGTAGCCGTGGGTGGCGACGGCACGGTGAACGAGGTGGCCCGGGGCCTATTGGGCACCGGCGCGGCCCTGGGCATCGTACCCCGCGGTTCGGGCAACGGCCTGGCCCGTCACCTGCACGTGCCGCTCGATTTGCCCGCCGCCGTGCGCCGGGTTTGCAACCCTACTTTCCAGCGCATCGACGCGGGCCAGATCAACGGGCACTGGTTTTTCTGCACCGCCGGGTTGGGGTTTGATGCCCACGTGAGCCGCCTGTTTGCGCAGGCCGGCACCCGCGGGCTGGCCACCTATGTGAAAGTGGCCCTGTGCGAATACCGCCACTACCGTCCTACAGCCGTGCAACTGACGCTGGAAAATGAGGCTGTGCGCGACACGCATTGCTACGTGCTGGCTTTCGCCAACGCCTCGCAATACGGCAACAACGCCTACATCGCGCCCCGCGCCAACATCCAGGACGGCCTGCTCGACCTTTGCCTGATTGACGCGCTGCCCATCTGGCGAGCCGTGCGGGTAGGGGTGGGGCTGGCTCTGGGCACGCTGCCCACCTCGGGCGGCGCCCAGTTCCACCGCAGCCGCCACATACGCGTGCAGGCCGCCAATCCGTTGGGCTTCCACGTCGATGGCGACTACGTGGCCGACGCCACCAACTTCGAGGTGCTGCTGGAGCCGCTGGCGTTGGAAGTGGCGGTGTAGGGCTGAGCTGATGAATGCGTTAACGGAGCGGAAGACTGTGTCGTGCTGAGCTTGTCGAAGCATCTCTACCGCATTGCCTTTATTAGCGTTGTGGTAGAGATGCTTCGACAAGCTCAGCATGACGTTCGTATTTTCCCTAATCCCTAATCCCTAATCCCTAATCCCTAATCCCTAATCCCTAATCATGAAGATCAACCGACAGGGCGTAGTATACTCTACCAATCCCGAATTCAGCTACGATGAGCCCACCGAACAAACGGCCGCCACGCTGCCCCCTCAGCAGCAAAACCTGCGCGTGCAGCTCGATAAGAAGGCTCGCGGAGGTAAGCAGGTGACGCTGGTAACTGGCTTTGTGGGCCAGGAAACCGATTTGCAGGAGCTGGGTAAGCTGCTCAAAAGCCGTTGTGGCGTCGGGGGTAGCGCCAAGGATGGCGAAATCCTCATCCAGGGCGACTTCCGCGACAAAGTGCTGGCCCTGCTGCTGGAGAAGGGTTACAAGGTGAAGAAGAGTGGTTGAGCATGCCTACTGGTAAAGATTCTTTGCGCCGGTTGGCGTGTCTTTATTGATCCATTGCTTTCAGTAGCCCGCCAGCCTGGCCGCTAACCCGACGCAACCGTACAGTTCTCTCCACTTCGCCCGCTACCGATGCCTGATGTAATGCTCCCGCACGTTTCTAGTGCCTACACCCAAGTGGAGGAAGCCGTAGTGCACGTGGTGCTCTGGCTGAAGCTGGGGGCCGAGGCAATTGGGGCAGGCATTATTGTGCTGGGTATTGTGGCGGGGGCCTACCTGTTTGCCAAAGCCCTGTTTGCCCGCAAAACGGCCGACTTCACGGCTATTCGCCTCACGCTGGCCCGCTACCTTGCGCTGGCCCTGGAGTTTCAGCTCGGGGCCGATATTCTTTCCACGACCATTGCGCCGAGCTGGGAGCAGATTGGCAAGCTCGGGGCCATTGCCGTCATTCGCACGGCCCTCAACTTTTTCCTCTCCCGCGAAATGAAGGATGAGCACCGCGCCGCCGCCGAGCACCATGTGCAGCGCCAGGCGAATCAGCAGGAGTAGTGTTAGTCGCTGTTAAATAGTCAATGGGGCGCGAAGAACGGGTAACGCACTGGTAGTCCGGGAGGCGGCAGTAGCCGAACTTGCGGTTGCAAAGGTCTAATTTGCCAATTCCTGTTACTTCAACCCGTATCTATGCTTACTTCCCTCGTTTCCTGGCGCGCTGGCCGCGGCTTGTTGCTGCTCATGTTTCTTTGGACCAGCGCCACACTGGCCCGCGCCGAAGAGCAGCTTCAATCGCCCGATAAGCAGCTCACCCTCAGCGTCGACCTGACCGCCGACGGCACGCCCACGTACCGCCTCACCTACAAGGGCCGCGCGGTGCTTAAGCCCGGCCAACTGGGCCTGGAACTTAATGGCGCGCCAAACCTCACCAACGGCTTTGTGCAGGCGAATGCCGTCCGCAAGTCGATTGACGAGAGCTGGAACCCAGTGTGGGGCGAGGTGAAAACCATCCGCAACCACTACAACGAGCTGGCCCTCACGCTCACGCAGCCCGCTACCAAGCGCACAATGCTGGTGCGGTTTCGGCTGTTTGATGATGGCCTGGGCTTCCGCTACGAGTTTCCGCGCCAGCCCGAGCTGGGCTACTTCGTGGTGAAGGAGGAGAAAACCCAGTTTGCTCTGGCCGGCGACCACAAAGCGTTCTGGCTGCCCGGCGACTACGACACCCAGGAGTACAGCACCGTCACGTCCAAGCTCTCCGAAGTGCGCGGACTGATGAAGGCGGCCATCACCGAAAACGCCTCGCAGACCCAGTTCTCGCCTACCGGTTTGCAGACCCCCCTCATGCTCAAGAGCGCCGATGGAATCTACATCAACCTGCATGAAGCCGCGCTGGTCGATTACTCCACGATGTCGCTCGACCTCGATGATAAAACCTTCACGCTCAGCGCCCACCTCACGCCCGATGCGCAAGGCAACAAGGGCAACCTCCAGACGCCCAGCACCTCACCCTGGCGCACGGTTATCGTCAGCGACCGGGCCGCCGCTATTCTCGAATCCAAGCTGGTGCTCAACCTCAACGAGCCGACCAAATACAAGGACACCAGCTGGATTAAGCCCATCAAGTACGTGGGCGTGTGGTGGGAAATGATTACCGGCAAAAGCTCGTGGTCGTACACCAACATGGAAAACATCAAGCTCGACTCCATCGATTACGCCAAGGTGAAACCCAACGGCACCCACGCCGCCAACACGGCCCACGTAAAGGAGTACATTGACTTCGCCGCCAAGCATAAAATGGATGCCGTGCTGGTGGAGGGCTGGAATACCGGGTGGGAAGACTGGTTCGGTAAGCACAAGGAGTACGTGTTCGACTTTGTAACCCCGTACCCCGATTTCGACATTGCCGAACTCAACCGCTACGCCCACGAAAAAGGCGTTAATATCATCATGCACCACGAAACCAGTGGCTCGTCGCGCAACTACGAGCGGTTTATGGAGCCCGCCTACGAGCTCATGAACAAGTACGGCTATAACGCCGTGAAGAGCGGCTACGTGGGCGACATTCTGCCGTTGGGCGAGTACCACTATGGCCAGTGGATGAACAACCACTACCTCCACGCCATCACCGAGGCCGCCAAGCACCGCATCATGGTGAATGCCCACGAGGCCGTGCGCCCCACCGGCCTGGCCCGCACCTACCCCAACCTCATCGGCAACGAGGCGGCCCGCGGTACCGAGTTCCAGGCCTTCGGCGGCAGCAACCCCGACCATACCACCATTCTGCCTTTCACCCGCCTCATTGGCGGCCCCATGGACTACACGCCCGGCATTTTTGAGATGGACGTGAGTAAGTATAATCCTAACAATAACTCGCACGTCAACAGCACGATAGGCGGGCAGCTGGCCCTGTACGTAACCATGTACAGCCCGCTGCAAATGGCCGCCGACCTGCCCGAAACCTATAACAAGTTCCTCGATGCCTTCCAGTTCATCGAAGATGTGCCCGTGGATTGGGACGACACCCGCGTCCTCGAAGCCGAGCCCGGCGACTATATCACCATTGCCCGTCTCCAGAAGGGGGGCAGCAACTGGTTCATAGGCAGCGTCTGCGACGAACAGGGCCGTACCAGCAACCTTGATTTCAGTTTCCTGCCCCGCGGTAAAAAGTACACCGCCACCATCTACGCCGACGGCCCCCAGGCCCACTACAAAACCAACCCCCAGGCCTACGCCATCCGCAAAATCACGGTAACGAGCAAAACCAAGCTCAAGCAGGTTTGCGCCCCCGGCGGCGGCTACGCCATCAGCGTAGTGGAGAGGTAGCAAGGAATTAAAGGGTAAAAGTGAAGCGCCAGAAATGGCCGTTGAACAACTTCTAAACGGGTGTTCAACGGCCATTTCTGGCGCTTCTCTTTTACTTCTTAAGTAAGCGTAGCGCCCGCTCCACGTCCTCGGGCGTGTCAATTCCGATGGTTTCGAGCGTCGTTTCGGCGGTTTGGATGGCGTAGCCGGCTTCGAGCCAGCGGAGCTGTTCGAGGCTTTCGGCCAGTTCCAGGGGCGAGGGCGGGAGCTGGGTGAGGGCGCGCAGCACCTCGGGGCGGTAGGCATAGAGGCCGATGTGGCGCAGGTAGCGGTGCTGGGCCAGCCACTCGCTCTGGGCGTGCTGGCGCTGGTAGGGCAGGGGGTGTCGGCTGAAATACAGTGCCCGGCCCCGGCTGTCGAGCACTACTTTGGGGAGGTGCGGACTGAACAGCTCCTCCTCGCTGACGACCGGCTTAACCAGCGTCCCGACTTGAGTGGTGGGGTCGGCGAACAGGGCCAGCAGCGCGTTTATCTGGTCGGGGTGAATGAACGGCTCGTCGCCCTGGATATTGACGACGCAATCGGCCGCAACGTCCAGCTGCTCGTAGGCGTCGCGTACCCGGTCGGTGCCGCTGGGGTGATCGGGGCTCGTAAGCACAGCCTCGCCGCCGAAGCCGCGCACGTGAGCCAGAATCCGCTCATCATCGGTGGCTACTACTACCCGCTGCAGATTGGCCTGTTGGGCCTGCCGCACTACGCGCTCAATCATAGTCTGGCCCCCGAGGTTGATGAGGGGCTTGCCGGGTAGGCGGGTGGAGGCGTAGCGGGCGGGAATGATGCCAATGGCGAGCATAGAGTAGGGACAAGAGGACGATGCGCAAGAAACGGCAAAAGCGGCGAACAGCCTACCGCATATTGTCGGGAAGTCCCCAAAATAACTGGATTGCAGGCCTCGGAGGCAGTACTAAAGCCCGAATCCGTAACTTTAGGCAAAGTTTATGCGGCTGCGTTGGTTTCAACCTGCTTATCCGCTTCGTGTTCTGCTTTCCTATGTCCCGATTTTCGTTGCTGACCGCCGCTCTCGTCCTCTCCGGCCTTTCTGCGTGGGCGGCTCCTGCGCCGGTGGCCCCACCCGATTCCATCGGTGTGGAGTACCGCAACAACAAGCTGCTGATTCGCCACCGCGTAACAGCCGGCGAAACCATTTACGGCCTTTCGCGCCGCTACAAAGTGCCCGTCGAGGATATTGTAGAGGCTAATTCGGGCCAGAAGGGCCAGCTCAACCTGGGCCAGATAGTGCTCATTCCGCGCACCCGGGTGGTGCTCACGCCTGCTCCGGCCCGGCCCGCGGCCCCGGTAGCAGTGGCCGTGCCCGCCGCCGCCGCTGTGCGCGCCTTGCCCACCGATGCCAACGGCAACCGTGTGTACAAAGTGGCGGCCGGCATGACACTTTACGCCATTGCCCGCCGCTACCAGACCACGCCCGCCGAGCTGGCCCGCCTCAACGGCTTCAGCGCCGACCATAGCGTGCGGGTTGGTGAGGTAGTAATTGTAGCCGCTCCGGCCACCGGCGCAGCTGGCCCGCCCGCCCCCGTAGTGGCTGCTGCCCGCCCTACCGCCCGCGAAAAGGCCATAGCCCGCGACGCCGAGCGCGAAAAAGCGCGTGACGAGGCCAACTCGCCGGCTGTAACGCCTGAGTCCGACGCGAAACCCGAAGCCAAAGAAACCCCCGCTCCGGTGCGCGTTAACGAAGCCGGGCGCCGGGTTACGGAAAGCGGCCTGGCCATGGTCATTCCGACCGATGCCTCGGACAAGTACCTAGCGCTGCACAAAACGGCTGCCGTGGGCACCATCATGGAAGTGCGCAATATCATGAATGGTCAGGCCGTGTACGTGCGCGTCATCGGCCGCCTGCCCGATACCGGCGAGAACGACAAGGTGCTGTTGCGCCTCTCCAAGCGCGCCGTGCAGCGCCTCGCCACCCCCGACCAGCGCTTCCGCGTGGAAACCAGCTACGTGCCGTAGGGTAGTACTGAGTAGTTGGTATGGAGTAGTGAGACCCAACTTTGCTAATACCAACGACTGCAAACTGTCAATCTCACTACTCCATACCAACTACTCAGTACTAAAATATGAACCACGCCCAGGTGCGGGCGCTGCTCGACGACAAGTACCGCCGCTACGACCAGCCCGGCTTCATTGCCCTCGACCCCATCAGCATCCCGCACCAATTCTCGGCGCGGGCCGACGTGGAAATCAGCGCCCTGTTTGCTGCCGTGCTGGCCTGGGGACGCCGGCCCACCATCATCAGCAAGTGCCAGGAGTTGCTGCGTCGCATGGACGATGCCCCCCACCAGTTCATCACCCAGCACCACGACGACGACCTGAAGCGGCTGCTGGGATTCTGCCACCGCACGTTCTGCGACACTGACCTGCTGTACTTTGTGCACTGGCTGCGCTGGTATTATGGGCAGCACGAATCATTGGAAGACGCTTTCTTGCACGGCACCACCCAGAAACAGCGGCTGGAGAACTTCCATAATCTGTTCTTCAGCCTCGAAGACGCGCCCCAGCGCACCCGTAAGCACGTAGCCACGCCCGCCCGCGGCTCGGCCTGCAAGCGCCTGAACATGTACCTGCGCTGGATGGTCCGTCTCGATATCCACGGCGTCGACTTCGGCCTCTGGACGCGCCTCTCGCCCGCCGACCTTATTTGCCCCTGCGACGTGCACGTGGAGCGCGTGGCCCGTCGCCTGGGCCTGCTCCAACGTAAGCAGGTTGATTGGCTGGCCGCCGAAGATCTGACGGCCCATCTGCGCGCCTTCGACCCGCTCGACCCGGTGAAGTACGATTTCGCCCTGTTTGGCTTGGGGGTGGAAGGGGAGATGTAATTGCTTATAAATCTTAAAAAGATATCCAGTGATGGACTCAGAGAACCAGCATCCGTACCAAAATCAGCTACCACCATCGCCTGACGCCGTTAAAGAGAAACTAATAGTGAACATCCAGCGCGATAAACCTTTCTTTGAAAGGCCAATAGGAAATGTAGCTGGCTGGCTGATATTAGTTACGCTGGTATATTTCAGTTGGTATCTGCTCACACATGGTCTCGATCCACAGAAGCCAGTGCTAATAGTAGTGCTGATATACGGTAATTGCTTGGCGTATTTATGGCGTTGGTGGGATGGGCGCAAAAAGAGGAGAGCGTAACTAGAGGGCACAGCGGAGCTTGCAAATGCAGCGAATCTTTCCTGGCCCGTTAGCTGTTTACCGTCGCGCTGTCCTCCAATTACCCGGTACCTACTATGTAGTACTTAATTTGATTCCTCTCCAGAACTTCGAGTAGAAACTGGGTCTATCCTAACTACGGAATCTGCTTAGGGCGTTATGCCTGGGTTGCCTGGGCCGCCACTTCGTGAGCAAGATGAGCTTCCAGACGCTGGCCGAGCTCCTGCAGAAACTACTGCTGCAACTCGACGAGTTTCGTCAGCTGCTCACTCAATAGCGCTGCCGATTCTCCCGGTGAGTACATTACCACGATATAGCACTGCGGTTGGTGTGGGCTACCCCGCCGACCTCATCTGCCCCTGCGACGTGCACGTGGAGCGCGTGGCCCGCCGCTTGGGCCTGCTCCAACGTAAGCAGGTTGATTGGATGGCCGCCGAAGATCTGACGGCTCACCTGCGCGCCTCGACCCGCTCGACCCGGTGAAGTACGATTTCGCGCTATTTGGGCTGGGGGTGGAAGGGGAGATGTAACGTCGGTTGTATATAATTATGGCCTAATTAACTCCCGGACTACTGGCCTGAGCGGTGGGACTTATTTGGTTAACAAAATCGGGCTTAAGGACGGTTTTAGCACTACTTAAGCTAGACCGTAGCGGCTTTATCTGGCGGGCCATCGAGGAGAGAATGCTGCTCCATTACAGATTGAAAGCGACAAGTTAAAAGGTAACAGATTGATGATCTGATACGTATGAAAAGATATCAAGTAAATCGTATTACCTTTTTAACTTTCCTATTATGACTATTAAGCATCTTTTCTTAGCCCTAGGCACTACGCTACTCCTGGCTGGCTGTAATGAAACCAAGCAAGCCGTAACCGTAGGAGCCGATCAGCGGGGCGCGACCACCACTGCGCCGCCGGGCTACGCGGGTACCGACAACGAGCCTGACTTCTCGGCTTATAAAAGCTACTCGTGGGCCTCGCAGGTACGGGATGAGCAAAACAACGCTTACTTCCTCAACGACCTGCTATTTAAAACCATGCTGCGCGATGCCGTGGCCAACGAAATGGCTTCGCGAGGCTACCAATATATGCCCAGTAGCGGCGACCTAGTAGTAAATTTCCGGGTGTTTGAGCAACCTGCCGAAATCAAAACCATGGACAATATGGGCACCGGCTACTGGGGCTCCAGCGAGTCGTATGCCTACGATACCAACCGCTTCGGTGAGGTGAAACTCGATAAGGGTAGCATAATCGTCCAGCTTATCGACCGCAAAAAAGGTGTAGAGGTGTGGCAGGGCTACGCCTCGGGCCTGACCGATGGTAACGTGTTCGATAAAAACAAAGACAAAGTCTACTCAGCTGTCGGCGCGATTTTCGATAAATACCAGTATCGGGGCGATAAGCTGTAGCGCTGATAATTTCGCTTCGTTTACGTATGGGCCGGCTTCCGCAACATGTGGAAGCCGGCCCATATTCGTATAAAACGTATGCCTATGCCCGACTTATAAACCGTGGTGCGGCATAGTCAGGCGCATGTTGTATGGCTCTTTGCGGCTTACGGGTCTATAGTTATATGGAGCAGAAGCTTCGCGCTAATGCCCTGGCCTGAATCTTTCCCCACTGGTTTGCTGTTTACCTTCGCGCTGTCCTCCAATTACCCAGTACCTACTACGCAGTACTTAATTTGATTCTTCCTCAGAATTTCGAGCAGAAAATTGGCTTCTCCCAACTGCGGGATATGCTAAATGAGTTGTGCCTGAGCGGCCTGGGCCGGCACTTTGTAAGCAAGATGAGCTTCCAGACGCAGGCCGAGCAGCTCCAGAAGCTGCTGCTGCAAACCGACGAGTTTCGCCAGCTTCTCAACAGCGGCGTCGATTTCCCCGGCAGCCACTACCACGATGTGAACCCGTACTTGGTGCGGGCCAACCTGTCGGGCTCCTACCTCGATGTGTCGGCGTTCTTCGCCATCAAGATGAGCCTGCGCACCATCCGTGAGGCCCTCACATTTTTCTCGCGGGCCGAGGACGACCTGTATCCTACGCTGCGCCTGCTGGGCATCGGTGTGCAGGTCGACCGCAACCTGCTGGCTGCCATGGATAAGGTGGTGGACGACGAGGGATTGGTGCGCGACGACGCCTCGCCGCTACTGCGCCAGCTGCGCCAGGAGCTGATTTCGCGGCAGATGATGCTGCGCAAGCAGATTGGCAGCATCCTGCGTAATGCCCGCCAGCAGGGCTGGGTGCCCGAAGGTGCCGAGCCCACCATTCGGGGCGGGCGGCTGGTGCTGCCGGTGGTAGCCGAGCACAAGCGTCGTGTGAAGGGCCTAATTCATGACGAGTCGGCCACCGGCCAGACGGTGTACATCGAGCCCGAGGCGGTTTTCGAGCTCAACAACGACATCAAGGACCTCGACAATGCCTACCAGCGCGAGCTGATGCGCATTCTCACCCAACTCACGGCCCAGCTGCGCCCCCACATTCCAGACCTGCGCAAGGCCTACCAATACCTGGGGCTGATTGACTTCATCCGAGCCAAGGCCCAACTGGCCCGCCGCCTCGAAGCTACGCTGCCGGTGCTGCACCCGCAGCCGATGATGCGCTGGAAGCAGGTGCGCCATCCGCTGCTCTACCTCACCTTCCTGGCCCACGCCAAGGACAACCCCCGCGAGGTAGTGCCGCTCGATATTGAGCTGACGCCCGAGCAGCGCATTTTGCTGATTTCGGGACCGAATGCCGGCGGTAAGTCGGTGAGTATGAAAACGGTGGGCCTGGTGCAGTACATGCTGCAATGCGGGTTGCTGATTCCGGCCGGCGAGAAGTCGGAGGCCGGCATGTTTGATGATGTATTCATTGATATCGGCGACGAGCAGAGTCTGGAAAACGACCTGAGCACGTACTCCTCGCACCTGCTTAATATGAAGCAGTTTATCACGCTGGCTAATAAGCGCAGCCTAGTGCTGATCGACGAATTTGGTACCGGCACCGAGCCTAGCCTGGGCGGCGCCATTGCCGAGGCCGTGTTGGAGCAGCTCAACCGGGCCCGCGCGTTCGGCGTCATCACCACCCACTACACCAACTTGAAAAACTACGCCGAGCGCACGCCCGGCATCGTGAACGGGGCCATGCGCTACGACCCCGATAAGCTACAGCCGCTTTACCGCCTCGAAATTGGTAAGCCGGGTTCCTCGTTTGCCATCGAAATTGCCCGCAAGATTGGCCTGCCCCGGCAGCTCGTGGAGCGGGCCAGCCAGCTCGTGGGCAAGGATAAAATCCGCTACGACCAGCTGCTCGAAGGTCTCGAAAAGGAGAAAACCGAGCTGGAGCAGCGCACCGCCGAAGCCGCCAAAGCCGAGCGCCGCCTGAAAAAAGCCGCCCAGGAATACCAGGACCTCAAACGCTACCTCGACGATACCACCCAGGAAACCCTGCGCACGGCCAAGGCCCAGGCCAAAACGCTGCTCCGCGACACCAACCAGCAAATCGAGGCCACCATCCAGGAAATCCGGTTGGGCCAGGCCGACAAGGAGCGCACCAAGGAAGCCCGTGGCAAGCTCGACACCTTCGTGCGCGAGAAGCTGCAGATTGAGCCGCCGAAAGCCCGCGCCACCCGTGAGCTGGCCGACCCGGCCACCCTTAAGCCCGGCGACAAAGTGGCGCTGCTGGGCCAGGAGGGCCACGGCGAAATCATGAGCGTGAAGGGCAAAACCGCCGAGGTATCGTTCGGCGGCATGAAAACCATCGTCAAGATTGGCCAACTCGAAAAGCTCACGCGTTCCGAAATCCGGGAGCGGGAGAAGAAGGCGGCCCGGCTGGCTCCGGCTCAGTATGCGGGTTCGGGCTTCAATACCACTGGCCGCATGGCTACCTTCAACCCCACGCTGGATTTGCGCGGCGAGCGGGCCGAAGATGCGCTGACCAAAATTCAGAGCTACGTCGACGATGCCATCATGCTGGGCATCCCGGAAATCAGAATCCTGCACGGCCGCGGCAACGGCGTGCTACGCCAGATTGCCCGCGACTACCTGCACCGCGCCCGCGAAGTAGCCAGCGTAGCCGACGAGCACGCCGACCGCGGCGGCGACGGCGTAACCGTGGCCGTATTGAAGTAGGCCGAGATAATTAACAAACAAGAACGTCATGCTTCGGCTCCGCTCAGCATGACGTTCTTCGAAAGCAGTACCTTACCGAAAAGCAGCCAATCAAGGCTCGCTCACATCAAAACCATCCTCCTCTTGCATCCTCGCAACCCCCACAACGGCCGCTACGATTTCGCCCAACTCACGGCCGCCAGTCCTGCCCTTGCGCCCTTCGTGGTGTCCAATCCGGCCGGTGATAATAGCATCGACTTCGCTAACCCTGCCGCCGTGAAGGCCCTGAACCAGGCGCTGCTACGGCAGCACTACGACGTGCAGCACTGGGACGTGCCGGCCGGCTACCTCTGCCCGCCCATCCCTGGCCGCGCCGACTACCTGCACTACGCCGCCGACCTGCTGGCCACCGACAACGCGGGCACCGTACCCACCGACAAAGCCGTGCACGTGCTCGACATTGGCGTGGGCGCTAATTGCGTGTACCCCATCATCGGCACCAAAGCCTATGGCTGGCGCTTTGTGGGCTCCGAAACTGATTCGGTGGCCTTGAAAGCGGCCAAGAGCATGGTGGCGGCCAACCCGGCACTGGCGAATCGGGTGGAGCTGCGGGCGCAGAGCCATCAGGCTTTTGTGTTCGAGGATATTGTGAAGCCCCGCGAGGAGTTCGATCTGGTGGTATGCAACCCGCCGTTCCACGCCTCGGCCGAGGAAGCCGCCAGCGGCAGCCGCCGCAAGGGCCGCAACCTGGGCTACCCCAAAACGAGTGGTGCGCCGGTGCTCAATTTCGGGGGGCAGAACACGGAGCTGTGGTGTGAAGGTGGCGAGGAGGGATTTTTGAAGCGCATGGTAGCCCAGAGCGTGGGTGTGCGCGAGCGGGTGCTGTGGTTCAGCACGCTCATCTCCAAAAAGGAAACCCTGCCCAGCATCTACCACTTCCTCAAACTAGCCGGCTCGCCCGAAACCCGTACCATCGAGATGAAGCAGGGCCAGAAAATCAGCCGCATCGTGGCCTGGACCTTCCAGACCCCCGAGCAGCGCCAGGAGTGGGCCGCGCGTCGCTGGAAGGCACACCAGCAAGCGTCGCAGCCGATTTAACAAAGCGTTTGTCAACGCAAAAAGCGTCTCCCCGGTATGGGGAGACGCTTTTTGTCTTTATTCAACATTTGATTTGCACCGACTACTACCTAGCGGCCGGCAGTACCGCGAATCATGATAGTACCGGGCGCGGATTCGGTCTTGGGCGACTGAGCCAGCCACACATCCACGAGCGTGGCGGTTTGCCCGGCCGTGGGGCGCACAATGTGCAGCTGGCCGATGGCAGCTGGCGCAATGCGCAGGCCGGCCACTGTGGGCGCGTCGAGCGGGTGGCCATTGAGGGCGAACAGGACTGGGCCGTTTATGCCCAGCTGCTTGCCCAACTTGGCAAACGACTGGCTTTTTATGCGTTTGGCCAGTTTAATATCTATGATGCCCGCCCCGAGGTTCCGGAGCTGAACGGGATATTCTGCTTTGTTGCCCTTATACACCATCACCGCTTTGATATCGTTCGGGGGCAATTTGTTCAGCATGCCATTGACGATAATAGTGGAGTTCAGCACAAAGACGGCTTGCGCCTGAACCACTGAAGGCAGGGTATACGCGGTGGTTTGCTGGGCTAGGGTAGTGTAGGCATTTCCCCAGCCGCAGGCCAGCAGGATACCCGTCAGATAAAGTCGATTTGTACGCATATGGGATAGTAAAAAGAGTGGATGGAAAGGTCGTGAAACGTAAATAGAAAGTGGTTGCCGCATTGCTATAAAGCTCAGTAATATATTGCTAATCAGTTTAAAAAAAAGGCAGCTCCCTTTTCGGGAGCTGCCTTTTACGACTTGCCAGAGCCGGTGAAAATTCTCACCTCTCCGTTCTGGCAACCTACTCCACAACCACGCGGCTGATCTGCGTGGCTTCGGGGGTTACGATTTGCACTATGTACAGACCGGCTTTCAGGGCGGAGGCGTCTACGCTCACGTCCTGGCCGTTAAGGGGCTTGGTCTGGTCGAGTACCACGCGGCCGGTGGCGTCGCGTAGCACTACGCGGGCCGTGCGGGCAGCACCCGTCTGCACCCGCAGGCTGAACTTGCCGGTGGTGGGGTTGGGGTACACCTGCACGCTGCTGCGCTGGATGCTGGCGTTTTTGGTGGCCAGCACTAGGTTGCACACCTGCACGCCGTTGTTCTGGTCGGCAATGCGCTGGGCAAACTCCTGGTAGTACTGGTTGGTAATGCGCTCATCATGCACAATCAGCGTATTCTCGTCGTTTTCGGTGTTGGCCGACAGGCTCCAGTTGTGCGAGCCCACGAACACCTGCGGGTCCGACTGGGGCGCGGTAGCGTCGATGATGGCGTACTTGTGGTGCATGATGCCGGTCGGGTTGTCCAGCATGAGGCGCGCGCCAAGTACAGTTTTGATGTTGTCGAAGATGTCTTGGGCGGCGGAGTTGGCCTGAATGCTCTCCATCAGCATCTCCGAGCAGCCGGCTATGTTTTTAGTCCGGATCTGGTTGGCAATGGCGTTGCCGATATCGGTTTGGGTGAGCAGCATGGTAGCAATGTGCAGGTCCTGATCGGCCGACTGGATGGCGTCAATCAGGCGGCCATTCACGTTGTCGGTGGGCGAGAACCACGACTCTACCTGCTTGCCGGCAATGCTGAAGTAGTGCGGCGTGTTGTCGGTTTTGCGCGAGCCGAACAGGGCCGTAGCCTGGGTGCCGCCGCCCCACATTTCGTTGAACTCGACGGTGTAGGTGCGGGCCAGCGACTGGTCCTGCACGGCAATGGAGTTGTTGCGGTCGGTGCTGAGCTGGGCGGGCGTCCAGTTGGTCGAGCCGGTCCAGACCCAGGGCTGGTTGGGCTCGGCGCTGTTGGCGTCAATCACCACAAACTTGTTGTGCATGATGTTCTGCAGCGTCTGGCGCTTAATGCGCGGGATGGCGGGGTCGAGGCTGGAAAGGCTGATGTTGGCGTTTTCACCTTCGTAGATAACGCGCACGTTTACACCGCGGGTTTTGGCGGCATTCACGGCCGTTACAATTGTGGCGCTGTTCCAGTTATAGATGGCAATGTCGAGCGTCTGCTTGGCCAGGCCAATGTAGCGGGCCACCGTGTCAGCCATGGCGCCGTTGGGCAGGTACAGGGCAGTGTTGCCGGGCAGGGCCAGCGCCGAATTCACGGTGCTGGTGAAGTAGGTGCGCATCTTGCCCGTCGAGTTTGAAGCCGTAATCATGGGCACTACCCGCGACTCGGAGAGGCCCACGGCGTTGGTGCTGCTGGCCTTCACGTAGTAAATGGTGGCCGGCTGCAGGCCCGTGATAGCGAGGCTGTGGCTGGTAGTGCTGGCCGTGTTATTTACGGCCGTAAACGGGCCAGCAGGGCTGGAGGCGTACTCCAGCTTGCTGCTGCCGGCGTTCTGGGTAACGAAGTTTACCGTGAAGCCGGTGGTGCTGATATTGGTAGGGTAGGGCGTAGCCAGGAAATTAGGCGTGTTGCCCTGCCGGAAGTCGGCGTAGAGGCGCGGCAGCAGCTGGTAGCCAGCCGCAGCACCGCCGCCCGTCGGGGCCGTGTTGGTGAACTGGCTCATGATACCGACCACATCGAAAACGCCGGTAGGCGAGGGCTTGCCCACCAGCCCGTCGGGCCCGTCGGAAGCCCGGTTCACGTACATCACGGTAGCGGCGTTGCCACTCACCCGGTAAGAGGTGTTGGCCGAAAAGGCCGATACCGGCGCGCCCGCAACAGTGGTTACGGTGGTGGCATCTACCAGCTTCACCAGCTGGCCCTCGTACTGCTCGGCGTAGGCGGCAGTGGCAGTAGCCACCGAAAACTCGACAGGCTTAGGCAGCGGCCGGTTGCCGGCTACTACCTCAAGCGAGGTGATGGGGTCGATTTCAAGCAGCCCCCGGAAATCCTTGAGCACGCCGGTAACCAGAATCGAGTCGCCGGCTACTACCGAGCCGAGTTGGGTGGCCGAATACACGGCAATGCCGCCGGTGCCGTCCTGCATGTAGCGGATGGCCCCTAGCTCGGCGCCGTTGGTAACGATGCCACGCAGCGTAACGGTGGCTCCCGAGGTATTGAAAGTTGGTGCCTGCACCCGGGCGGCCCCAATAGTAATAGCAGTTTGCGCCTGCGCCGACTGCCAGCCGGCCAGACTCAGCAGCAACGCCAGCAAGGGTAATTTTTTCATCAAACGAGAGGCAGAAAAGGGGTGGAAAAAGTAGGCTACCCGCAGGCAGACATGAGACAAAGATCTTGATTTCAGCGACAAAATGCGAGGCGGCCGGATGAAGTTTGCATGATGCCGGCCTTGGCCGGCCCGCGGCTACATAATGTTCACTTCGGGGTGCAGCTCGATGCCGAACTTCTCGCGCACTGAGGCAATGATTTCGTAGGCCAGGTCGCGAATATCCTGGCCTTGGGCGCCGCCGTGGTTCACGAGCACCAGCGCCTGCCGGTCGTGTACGCCGTGGGGGCCGCGGCGCTGGCCTTTCCAGCCGCACTGCTCGATCAGCCAGGCGGCAGGTACCTTCACGCCGCCCGGCACGGGGTAACCCGGCAGACCCTCAAACTGGCTTTTCAGCTCATCGAACTTGGCCTGCGAGACTTCGGGGTTTTTGAAGAACGAGCCCGCGTTGCCAATCTGGGCCGGGTCGGGCAGCTTGCTGCGGCGGATGCTGCTGACAGCCTCACTGATATGCAGCGGCGTAGGCTCGCCCTCGATGCCCATGTCCTGGAGCGTCGTCTGGATGTCGCCGTAGCGCACGTTGGGGCGCGCCTGGCGATGCAGCCGTAGCAGCACGCTGGTAACGATGAACTGATTTTTGAGCGGGCCTTTGAATACGCTTTCGCGGTAGCCGAAGCCGCACTCGGCCCCCAAAAACGTGCGCAGCCGGCCGGTAGCCAGCTCCAGGGCCTCCAGCTGCTCGAACGTGTCTTTCAGCTCGGCCCCGTAGGCGCCGATGTTCTGGAGCGGAGCCGCGCCCACCGTGCCCGGTATTAACGACAGGTTCTCGATGCCGCTCAGCTCCTGGCCCAGCGCATACTGCACCAGCGCATGCCACGATTCGCCGGCGCCTGACCGTACCAGGGCTGTTTCGTCGTCTTGGTCCACCACTTCGAGCCCCCGGATTTCGTTTTTGAGCACCACGCCCTCGAAGTTGCGGGTGAACAGCAGGTTGGAGCCGCCGCCGAGAATAAGCTTTTCGGCGGCCTGCACCTCGGGTAGCGCCAGAAGCGCCCGTAACTCATCAACCGAAGCAAAGCGGGCAAACCAGCGGGCCGTTACTTCGAGGCCAAAGGTGTTGTAGGGGCGGAGCGAAACGTTGGATTCAAGCGTGGGGGCGGGGTTCATAGCAGCGGCGAAACGTGAGAACCCAAAGGTACATTAGTTGTCAGTTGTCAATGGGCAGCCCGACAAGCCCCGCCCCTACACCATGCTGTTTCCAACCTGCCAGTAACTCCCGCCCCAATTACAACTGTTCAGACTGCCAACTCCGTATATGCCAGCCCGGCCCTACCAGCCGGTCACTTCTTCCGAACATTTCCTTCTGATATGCAGCGTATTTCCCGCTTTACTTCCCGCCTGGCCTTGGGTACTTTGCTGACTGCCGGCGCGCTGGCTTCCGGCGGCTGCGGCTACGTTGGCTACCTGATTCCGCTCAACCCAACCTCGCAGGACGGCCGCACTCTCGACCATTCGGCCTGGGATGGGCTGCTCAAAAAGTACGTCGATGAGCAAGGAATGGTGAATTATAAGGGCCTCAAGCAGGATAGCGCCTCGCTGAATTCCTATCTGAAAACCCTCGGTGACAACCTGCCAGCCAAGAATTCGCCCGCTGATGAGAAACTGGCCTACTGGATCAACGTTTATAATGCCTTCACGCTGCAGCGCATTATCCGGTCGTATCCGGTAAAGAGCATCAAAGACTTAGGCGGCGACAAAATCTTCGTCAATACCGTCTGGGACCAGGATTTCATCCCGCTCGGCGGCAAGCGCTACACGCTCAACGACATCGAGCACCGCATCATCCGCAAGCAGTTCGACGACAACCGCATTCATTACGCGCTGGTGTGCGCCGCCATGTCGTGCCCGCCGCTACGGCAGGAGGCGTATGTGGGTGCCAGAGTGCAGGAACAGCTCGCCGACCAGGGCCGCAGCTTCATCAACAACCCCCAGAAAAACGACCTCACGCCTGCCGCCACTCCCACGCTGTCGGCCATCTACAACTTCTACCCCGGCGACTTCGAAAAGAACGGCAGCACTTCCATCCAGGATGCCGTAAACCGCTACGCCAAGCAGAAGATAGCCCCTGACGCAAAGCTGAGCTACAAGGAGTATAATTGGAGTCTGAACGAGCAGTAAGGAGTTGGTCACTTGTTAACGATGTAGGGGCGGGGCTTGTCCCCGCCCCTACATCGTGCTTCACTGCGCGCTGGATGACGTTCTAACAGCTAACCACGCTGGACCCGGTAGCCGTTCAGGGCGTAAAATAGCAGGTAGGCATAGCAGAGGGCGGGTAGGATGAAGGCCACACGCAGGCCACCGCCGTGGGTAGCTACCAAGCCCATGAGCGGGGGGATAATAGCCCCGCCCACGATAGCCATAATCAGGTACGACGAGCCTTGTTTGGTGAATCGGCCCAGCCCCGTAATGGCCAGCGGGAACACTACGGGCCAGATAATAGCATTACATAGGCCGCAGAGCACCACCAGCCACAGCGCAGTTTCGCCTTGGCTGAAAATGGAGAGCGTAACCAGCGCCACGCCCGCCGCGCACACGCCCGCCAGCAGCTTGCGGGCATCGAAGCGGCTGAGCAGCGGAATGCCGATGATGCGGCCCACCATCACGCCAAACCAGTAGGAGGCCACCAGCACCGCGCCCACGGCCTTGGTGAAACCGGCTGTGGTGTCGATGGCTTCGGGCGTGTTGCCGAACAGTGCGGCGGCCCAGTTGGTGGCCAGGCTGAGGATGCGCACCAGCTCCTGCGTAAAGCCGCTGAGTTGGCGGATATCCTGGGCTTCACCGTAGCGGATGATGAACGAGCCGATGCCCACTTCCACGCCCACGTACACGAAAATGGCCACTACGCCTAGCGTCAGGTGCCGGAAGCTGAGGGCTGAGGAGCGGCCGGTTTCGGCGGCGGCCTGCGCGGCGGCAGCGTCCTCATCGGCGGGCAGGCTCTCAATTTCGGGCAGGCGCACCAGGAAAAACAGCAGCGCCAATATCCCTAGAAATACGGCCAGGCCGATGTAAAGCGGTTTTACAAGCGCGGCTTCCTCGCTCAGGCGCTGCTCCAGCGGCAGTTGGGCCAACTGCGCCTTGAGCATCGTGGAGCCCCCGAATAGGATCAGGCCGCCGATGAGCGGCGAAAGGGTGCCGCCCAGCCCGTTGGCCACACCCACGATGCTCACCCGGCTGGCGGCAGTGCGGGCCGGGCCCAGCACACTCACGTAGGGGTTGGCCGCCACCTGCAATAGCGTAATGCCGGCCCCCAAAAAGCTAAGCGCCAGCAGAAACAGCGAAAACGTACGCGAGTTGGCAGCTGGTACGAACAGCAGCGCGCCCACGCCCATCACGAGCAGGCCCAGCACAATGCCGCGCTTAAACCCCAGCTTTTCCAGCACCCGCCCTGCCGGCAACGACATCAAGAAATAGGCCCCAAAAAAAGCCGACTGCACGGCCGTCGACTGGAAATCGGTGAGCTGGCACACGTCCTTGAGGTAGGGCATGAGCACGTCGTTGAAGTTAGTGACGGCCCCGAACAGGAAGAACAGGGTGGTCATGAGCACCATCGGCCCCACGTAGGAGCGGGCGGTGGCCGGCGCGGCGGCAGTAGCGGAAGAAGAGGCGAGGGGAGCGGCCATGGGGGAAAGTAAAAAGCCGGCGCACGGGCCGGCTCAGCAATGCTACGGATTTTGGGTGAAATGCCGGGAGATTTAGCACTTTTTCGTCCTGGCTCTTCGGCCCCGGAAACACGCTTAACCTCCCAGTAGCGCCAGCGTCCGTGGGTCTGACTCGCCGCCGAAAAACCGCTCCAGCACCGCCCCAAACACCGCCGACGCGCCCGGCACGGCCCCGAACAGCGTCATCGAGGAGCTGAGCTTCAAATCGTCGGGGCTGCCGAGGATGCGGGTCGCGTCGGACGAATCCAGTTGCAACAGTGCCTCGCAGATGTCGAGCAGCCGCGGCCCCAGCACCGGGTGGGCCAGGTAGGCGGCGGCTTCGGCCGCATCCGCTATGCCGTAGAAGCGGGCCGTTTCGCTGAAACCCAGGCCCCGAAGCTGCGGGAAAATAAACCACATCCAATGGCTGCGCTTGCGGCCGTTGCGGATTTCCGTTAGGGCCGTTGGGTACGTGGCCTGCTGGGCGTCGAGGAAGCGTTGGAGGGTGGGCATGGATTGGTAGTCTAAATTTCTTCAGCTGCCGGACTTTGTGCAGATAGGTCGATACTTTTGGAAGCCTTGGACATTGTCTCTATATTTTCAATTTCTTGTTGTAATTTGTCAATGAAGTAAACTAGATAGATTGCGACCATATTAAACCCCATGATTATAAATTCTTCCTCACTATTGATAGTAAATTGAGATTCGGAAAGTGAAAAATTAAAAGTGAATTTAAAGTCATCAGTGTAATCAATGCTTGCTATCAGTGCGAGCCCTGCAACAAACTTGAAAGCAAACCCCGAAACTGAAAAATTTATCACTTGTAGGGCTTGATTAATTATTGAAAGTTTAAGTCCAATCTCTGTTTCTTCTTTCAACAAATGATTTCCGCAGTAGATAGAGAATGAATAAAGTCCAGCGGCAAAAATAAAAATTAGAATTAAAATCCCGGTTATTGTCACTGTTTGCGCAATTAGCCATATTATCAGTATGATGCCAATTACACCGCCAAAAATTTGATAGTATGCAAGCCGTTTGATTTTCGTTTGTATGTCGTCATTCAAAATCTTATTCTTAGATGTCGATGTCATTTACTCGTCTTTAGTATTAGCCATAACACTCTGATTAACGCAGCTCAATGGCGCTTACCTAACTGATAATGGCCCGATACCTGCCACCATCCGCCGCCCCAAGATACACGCTTGCCCCAGATTTCCGACCTTTGCGGCTTCACCTGACTCTTCCCTATGTCTGCCAACCGCCGCGACCAGCCGTTTTACATGACCGCCACCACCCAGTTCGGGCTCGAAGAAGTGCTGGCTCAGGAGTTGCGCGAGCTGGGCGCGAAAATCGAGAAGGTGGGGCAGCGGGCCATTGAGTTCAGCGGCAACCAACAGCTGCTCTACGAGGCCTGCCTGTGGTGCCGCACCGCCGTGCGCATCCTGCGGCCCTTCGCCGGCTTCTCCGCCCCCGACGAAAAATCTCTGTACCGCGAGGTGGGCCGAATCGACTGGACCAAGTACCTGCGCCAGGACCAGACGTTTGCCATCACGGCCGTCGTCAACAAGTCCAACCTGGAGCACTCGTTGTTCGTGGCCCAGCTCACCAAAGACGCCATCGTGGATCAGTTCCGCAACCGCACCGGCGAGCGGCCCAACGTAGATGTGCGCAACCCCGACATCCGGCTGCATCTGCACATGCTGGAGAACGAGGTGGTGTTGAGCCTCGATGCCTCGGGCGAGTCGCTGCACAAGCGCGGCTACCGCCAGCAAACCAACGTGGCCCCGCTGAATGAGGCCCTGGCCGCCGGCCTGCTGCTGCTGTCGGGCTGGGATGGCAAAACGACCCTCGTGGACCCCATGTGCGGCTCGGGCACCATTCTTACCGAGGCCGCCCTCATCGCCCAGCGCATCGCGCCGGGGCTGTACCACCAGGGCAAGTTCGGGTTCGAGCACTGGGCCGATTTCGACGCTGTGCTCTGGGAAACCGTGCAGATGGATGCCCGCCAAATGCGCCTGGAGGAGCCCCAGTGCTATATCGGCGGCTCCGACCTGAGCCGGGACTTCATCGAGCTGGCCCGCGAAAACATAGCCGCCGCCGACCTCGAAGACTTCATCCGCCTCGGCGTGCGCGACGTGAAGGACGCCGCCGCCCCCGCCCGCGCCGAGCCCGGCATTGTGCTGACCAACCCACCCTACGGCGAGCGAATCGGCGAAGAAACCGAGATGGACGACCTCTACAAAACCATCGGCGACACGCTGAAAACCGGTTTCCAGGGCTACGACGCGTATATTTTCACCGGCAACCTACTGGCGGCTAAACGCGTCGGCCTGAAAGCCTCGCGCCGTATTCCTTTATATAATGGCCCGATTGACTGCCGGTTGCTGAAGTACGAGCTGTACCGGGGCACGCGGAAAGTGGTGAAGGAAGGCGAAGAGGGAAGCGAGCAGGAACGGACGAAAACTGAATAGAAAGAGTGAAAACTAGTCCGTCATGCTGAGCGAAGGCGCAGCCGTAGTCGAAGCATCTCTACCGCAGTGCTAACTCTTTCGCCTGCTTAGTCATTGCAACGAAGCGGTAGAGATGTTTCGACTACGGCTGCGCCTTCACTCAGCATGACGTTCTATTGTGCCAATTTACCTGTTTAACTTACGCATCAACCTCACCCCGCTCATGAAAAAACTGCTCCTGCTGCTGTTGGTCCTGTTGCCGCTGCTGACTTTTGCCCAGTCTATCACTCGCGTAAACCCGACCAACTGGTGGGTGGGCATGCAGGAGCCGAAGGTACAGTTGCTCGTGTACGGCCCTCAGGCTGGCACACTGACCTACACGGTCGAATATCCCGGCGTCACGCTTACCAAAACTGGCACCGTTGAGAACCCCAATTACGCCTTTCTCGACCTGACTATTGCGCCCGATGCCAAGCCCGGCACCGTGCGGCTGGTGGGCCGGAGCGGCAACAAGCTCATCACCCACAAATGGGAGCTGAAGGCCCGTGACAACCGCCCTAAGGGTCAGGGCGTAACCGATGCCGACCTGATTTACCTGGCCATGCCCGACCGGTTCGTGAACGGCGACCCGAAAAACGATAAGTTCAAAGACCTGGCCGACCCCGACGCCGACCGCGCCAACCCCTTTTACCGGCATGGCGGCGACCTACAGGGCGCGGCTCAGAAACTCGATTACCTGCAGGACTTGGGCGTAACGGCAGTTTGGCTCACGCCGGTCATCGAAAACAACCAGCCCCTCACTGATGAGGGCGGCACTATGCGCTCGGCCTACCATGGCTACGGTTTCACCGACCATTACACCGTTGATAAGCGGCTGGGTGGCAACGCGGCCTACCTCGATTTCGTGCAGCAGGCGCATACCAAGGGCCTGAAAGTGGTGCAGGATGCCGTGTACAACCACGTGGGCATCAACCACTGGTTTGTGAAGGACTTGCCCTCTAAGGACTGGCTGCACCAGTGGCCCAGCTACACCAACACCAGCTACCGCTACCAGCCCATTACCGACCCGCACGCAGCCAAAACCGACCGGCTCGTGACCACCGACGGTTGGTTTGTACCCTTCCTGCCCGACCTCAATCAGCAAAACCCTTACGTGGCCAACTTCCTGATCCAGCACGCGCTGTGGTCAGTCGAAAACTTTGGGGTGGATGCCTGGCGGATTGACACCTACCTCTACAACGACCAGCCGTTCATGAACCGCTGCAACGCGGCGCTACTGGCCCAATACCCCAACATTCACATCTTCGGCGAGTCGTGGGTGAACAACGTGGTGGACCAGGCCTACTATGTGCGTAACAAGCTGGATTTCCCCTTCAAGTCCAATCAGCCCGGCGCCCTCGACTTTGTGCTGGAGGGTGGCATGCTGGCTGCCCTGAAGGAAGTGGGCACCCCCGGCGCCACCGGCTGGGACAACGGTGCCCAGCGCGTGTACCAGGCCCTGGCCCAGGATGCCGTGTACCAGGACCCCAATAAGCTGGTTACCTTCCTCGACAACCACGACCACAACCGCTACCTCTCGGAAGTAGGGGAGGATGTGGACAAGTATAAAATGGGGCTGACCTGGATGCTGACTACCCGCGGCATTCCGAGCATCTATTACGGCACCGAAATCCTGATGAAAAACTACAAGGACCCCTCGGATGCCGAAGTGCGCCGCGACTTTCCCGGCGGCTTCCCCGGCGACAAAGACAATAAGTTTACGGTGGCCGGGCGCACCGCTGCCGAAAACGACGCCTTCAACTTCGTGCGCACCCTGGCTACCTACCGCCGTACGCACCCCGTGCTCAGCTCGGGCCAGCTGATGCAGTATCTGCCCGAAAACGGCCTCTACGTGTACTTTCGCTACGATGCTAACGGCACGGTAATGGTCGCCACCAACACCACCGACAAGGAGGCTTCATTGCCCACCGTCCGCTTTTCGGAGCGTATGAGTGGCTTCACGCAGGCGAAAAACGTGCTGACGGGAGAAGCCGTAGCCAACCTGAACACGCTGACGCTGCCCGCCAAAACGGCCGTGGTGCTGGAGCTGGGGAAGTAGTATAAAGCTACCAGAACGGCGTAGGGTGCGGGGCTTGTCCCCGCCCGCCGTTGAACAGTCCGCGTGGGATTCGTTCAATGGCGGGCGGGGACGAGCCCCGCACCCTACGCCGTTTTGGTGGAAGGATTTACTTCCTAGGGTTATTTCTGGTAGCTCTTGCAGGCCTCCACGCAGGCGCGGCAGGCTTCAGCGCACTTCTGGCAATGGTCGTGCTTATGCTTCCCGCACTCGTCGGCGCACTTCTGGCAGATTTCGATGCACTCCTTAAGCACGTGCTGGGCGTGGTCGGAGCCGCGGGCGATGAAGGCGTGAGTGAGGCGGCAGATGTCGGCGCAGTCGCGGTCGAGGCGGATGCAGGTCACCATCATCTTGATATCATCTTCGTTCAGGCAGGCGGTGGCGCACATTTCGCAGGCGGCAATGCAGCGGGCGAGAGCATCGAGAACCTGCTGGTTCTGGGTGGCGGAAGTGGTGGATTGGCTCATACTGGAAAGGAGATAGATTAAATGAATTACTAGCCTCTTGTACGGGAGCCTGCTACGGCCGGACGTGCACGATTTTGCAGGCCGCGTGCACGATTCCCGCTTTGCGCAGGTTCATTTCCTGCTTTCCCCCGCCGCCATTTACCTTACCTTTGCGCTATGCTATTCGCCGCCGAACCCCTCGCCCCAACCATCGAATCTGCCCGCCTTGTGCTGAAAAAGTACTACGGCTACGACACGTTTCGGCCGATGCAGGAGGATATCATCAGCAACATCATGGGCGGGAAGGACACGGTGGTGCTCATGCCCACCGGCGGCGGCAAAAGTGTCTGTTTCCAGGTGCCGGCCGTGGTGCAGGAGGGCGTCTGCATCGTAGTGTCGCCGCTGATTGCCCTGATGAAAGACCAGGTGGAAGCCCTGAAGGCCAACGGTATTCCGGCGGCATACATCAACTCCAGCATCGGCACCAGCGAGGCCAACAACATCGCCGCCGACTGCCTCAACGGCCACCTCAAGCTCCTCTACGTAAGCCCAGAAAAGCTGCTTTCCGATGGCTTTCTGAGCTTTTTGAAGCGGCTGCGGGTGAGTATGTTCGCCATCGACGAGGCCCACTGCATCAGCTCCTGGGGCCACGACTTCCGGCCCGAGTACACCAAGCTCCGGGTGCTGCGCGAGCAGTTCCCCGAGGTGCCCATCATCGCCCTCACCGCCACCGCCGACCGCCTCACCCGCCGCGATATTCAGCAGCAGTTGCGCCTGACCAAGCCCAAGGTGTTCCTGTCAAGTTTTGACCGGCCCAACCTCAACCTCATTGTGCGGCCGGGTCAGGACCGGGTAGGGGGCATTCTGGAGTTTCTGGAGCGCCACCAGGGTGAGGCGGGCATCATCTACTGCCTGAGCCGCAAGCAGTGCGAAACGCTGGCCCAGAAAATTCAGGCCAAGGGCATTAAGGCCGGCTACTATCATGCCGGCCTAACGCCCAACCAGCGTAGTGCGGTGCAGGAAGGATTTCTGAAGGATGACCTGCAGGTGATTGTGGCTACCATTGCTTTCGGCATGGGCATCGACAAGAGCAACGTGCGCTGGGTGATTCACTACAACCTGCCCAAAAACATCGAGGGCTACTACCAGGAAATCGGTCGGGCCGGCCGCGACGGCTCGCCCGCCACGGCCCTGCTGTTCTACTCGTTTGGCGACGTGATGAGCCTGCGCGACATGCTCACCAAGGAAAATCCGCAGCTCAACCAGCTCAACCTCACCAAACTGGAGCGCATGCAGCAGTTTGCCGAGGCCGCCGGCTGCCGGCGCCGCGTGCTGCTCAACTACTTCGGCGAAACGCTGCCCCACGACTGCGGCAACTGTGACATCTGCCGCAACCCGCCCACTACCTTCGACGGCACCGAAATAGCCCAGAAAGCCCTTTCGGCGCTGGTGAGGGGCCGCGAGCGGCTTAGCATTAGCCTGCTGATTGACGTGCTGCGCGGCATGCGCAACCAGGCCGTGCTCAGCGGCGGCTTCGACCAGATAAAAACTTACGGTGCCGGCCGCGACCTGCCCTACCTCGATTGGTACAGCTACGTGCACCAGATGCTGAATGACGGCTTGGTGTACATTGCCTACGAGGAAGGCTACGCGCTGAAAATCACCGACCTGGGCCGCGAAGTCCTGCTGGGCCAGCGTCCGGTGTCGATGAAGAAATTTCAGCCCGCCGAGAAGGCCGAGAAAAAGCCCCGGGGCCGCAAAGCTGCCGCTACCGCTTCGGCCGCGGCTCCTACTTCGCGCGAGGCCCAGCTGTTCGAGGCCTTGCGCGCCCTGCGCAAGCGCATTGCCGACGAGCAGGGCGTGCCGCCTTACGTCATCTTCACCGACGCCACGCTGACCGAAATGGCGGCCGAGCGGCCCGTGAACCGAGTGGCCATGCTGGGTATTTCGGGTGTGGGCATGAAGAAGTTCGACACCTACGGCGAGGCCTTCATCCGCGAGGTGATGGCCCACGGCGGCAACCCCGCCGCCCAAGCCGAGTTCGACGACGAGCTGCCCGCCGGGCTCGACCCCGACGATGCTGGCGCGGCGCGTGCCCCGCGCAAAAAAGAGGCAGTTAAGAAGGAAGCGAATACTGAGGCGGGCTCCACTGTTGAGACCACCTACCAGCTCCACCGTATGGGTCTGAGCCTCGAGGCCATTGCCGAGCGCCGCGGCCTGGCCCTGAGCACCATCCAGAGCCACCTAACCACGGTCTATACCAACGGTTTCGAGCTGCGGATGGAGGACTTTCTGTCGTCGCAGGACCTGGCTAACATCCAGACTGCCGTAGCCCAGCTCGGCGGCCAGCCCCTGCTGCGCGACCTGTTTGACCATTTGCGCGAAGACTACGACTACTTCCGGCTGCGGCTGGCCCAGCAGTATTTCCGGCGGCTACGCGGCGAGTAGAGTCGCTGTTGTCATCCCGCTTGTCTAATCACCGGCTTCCGGCGAAGCACAAAAATATTAGTAAATATCTCAGCTAATTGAATTAGTATTATCGTAACGTAGTTCCTATCTTCGTGAGCCGGTCCATACTTGCCCTTATCGTTTCGTTTTCCCGGCTTTCCCTGCGTTATGATTAACACTAACCTCAAATTCTGGCGGCGCGAATTAAGCCTGACTCAGGCTCAGATGGCCGAAAAACTGGGCATTAAACGTTCGTTGGTAGGCGCTTATGAGGAGGGCCGGGCCGAACCTAAGCTGGCTACCCTCGTGAACATGGCCCGCCTGTTCGGCATCACGCTCGATGCGCTGGTAACCACCGACTTCAGCAAGAAAAAGAACGCCAAGGCCGCTGCCCAGCTGCAGGCCCAGAATGCCCAAATGGCTGCTACTGATACCAGCGCCGATTATGCGGGTGGCGGAAAGCTGCGCATCCTGGCCCTGACCGTAGACCGCGAGCAGAACGAGAACATCGAGTTGGTGCCCCAAAAGGCCGCTGCCGGCTACCTCAACGGTTACGCCGACCCCGAGTACCTGGAGGAATTGCCCAAGTTCCGGCTGCCCATGCTGGGTAGCTCGGGCACGTTCCGGGCCTTCGAAATTGCCGGCGACTCGATGCTACCCATTGCCAGCGGCACCGTTATCGTGGGCCGCTACGTCGATGACTGGCTGAACCTCAAGGACGGCACGCCCTGCATTATCGTCAGCAGCAAGGAAGGTATCGTGTTCAAGCGCGTCTTCAATCGGCTCAAAGACAACGCCATGCTGGCGCTGCACTCTGATAACCCGCTGTACTCGCCCTACGAAATCGATGTGGAGGATGTGGTGGAAATCTGGGAGGCCAAGGCCTACATCAGCAGCACCTTCCCCATTGCCGACCTTTCGCTGACTCGCCTGGCCAGCATCGTGCTCGACTTGCAGCAGCAGGTTTCGACTATGAAAAAAGTATAACTACACTGCCCCGTTGGCCTAGGCTGATAAGGTAGTTGCCTATGAGATACTACAGTAATCTGGAGGTATCTTTAACGGTGTCCATTTTCCGGCCCTGCTGTCTTTGTTGGCGGCAGGGCCGGATCTTGATATAGGCGCTGCCTAACTTCCGGGGGCGGGCTGCGTAAATCGGAACACTACTCACCTGACTTCTCTTTCCTGATGCTGAAGCTGATTCCTGCCACCGACCGATACCACGCCACTCCAACCAACTGGCTAAGCAGCTACTATCTGCTCAGTTATGCCGATTACAACGACTCCGATAACGAGCACTTTGGCCCGCTACGGGCGTTCAACGACGCGACTATTCAAGGAAAGGGCGGCTATCCGCAGCAGCCGCGCTCCGAAATGGAGATTGTGACGCTGATACTCGACGGCGAATTGCAGCACGACGACACAGTGGGCAACCGCGGAACCATTAAAAAAGGTGATGCGCAGCGTATTACGGCCGGTACAGGCCTAGCGCATGCCGAAATGAACGCCACCGATACGCCCACGCACATTTACCAGATCTGGCTGCTGCCGAGCCAGAGTGGCCTGGCCCCCTGCTACGAGCAGAAAGATGTGAGTCTGTTTGATACCAGCAACAAGCTGATTCCGGTGGCCTCGGGCCAGAAAGTACTCGAAGACCTACTGTACATCAATTCCAACAGCACTATTTACTGGTGCAACCTCGACGCCGACGAAACGGTGCGCTTTAAAACCTTTCCCATCCGGAATACATTCATCTACGTGCTTGAGGGGCAGATTTTTGTCAACGGGCTCGATGTGGGCACCAGCGACCAGCTTCGGGCCACCGATGAGCACGTATTGGAGATTCGGGCGACGGCCGACGCCCGCTTTGTATTGCTCGACCTACCGGGTTCTCCGGCGAACTACTAAATTTACTGCATGAGCATTTCCTTTCCCGATAGCCTGATTCCAGCCGATGAGGCTGCCCGGCTGCGGGCCCTGCACCTTTACCAGATTGCCAATACACCTCCTGAACCCATTTTTGACGAATTCGTTGCCTGGGCAGCTCAGCTGTTCAGTACCCCCATTGCTATAATTTCGCTGGTCGATGAAGAGCACGTCTGGTTCAAGGCGGTGGCCGGAGTAGAGGACCTGTCGGAGTTGCCCCGCAACTCCAGCCTTTGTTCGGCAGCCATCTTGGTCGATGTGCCTATCGTTACCTCCGACTATTCGCCCGACAGCTGCCAGATCATCAAACCCGATGTGGCTTTGCAGATGGGCCTGAGCTTTTATGCCGGCGCAGCCCTACGCACGCCCGACGGCTCCCGCATCGGCATGATGGCCGTAATCGGGAAGGAGAATCGAGTTTTGTCGGAGACGGAAGAAGAAGTGTTGAATCAATTGTCGATACTCGTTAGCCGCACTATTGAGTTGCGGTTTAAGTATTTGCAGGCCGAGCATAATGCCGACTGGGAGGCTGCGCAGCGCGAGCTTTCTGTTACCCTCGACGACAACGCGACGCTCACCCGCTACCTCATGGCCCGCAACAACGGCCTTAACCTCAACGACCCCGACATCCATTCGCTGGTGCTTGCCCGCATGGTTGGCATGACCAAAGTGCTGGACCGCCGAATGGGCGAAACCAACGCATTGTAACAATCGGTTGCTGTATGCTACCAAAAAAAGACTGCTCCTCTCGGGCAGTCTTTTTTTGGTATTTATGGCTCGTGCAAAAAGCCGGTAGTGCGAAACTCCGGCTTTGCTTAGCGTTGGGTATTCTCCAAACTACGGTCCGGCAGAGTTGCCGGGCCGGAGGAAATTACATGGTGTACTTGCGGCCTTTGTTCTTCTCCTTGAGATAGGCCATCAGGGGCTGAAAGTACTCGACCATAGCGCGGGCCGAGAGGTCTTCGCCGGTTTTCTCCTTTAGCACCGTGCGCCAGTTCTTGCTGGCACCGGGCCGCATAATGTCGGCCAGGAACGTACCGACCTCTTTGCTGCCGTAGTAGTTGGTGGCGTGCGGGTCTTGCTTGAGGATGTTTTTGGCAATGTGGTCGTGGAGCTGGAACAGGATGACGTAGCTTAGGGCGTAGTCGTAATACTGCGCCGGGTCGTCGTTGATGTGGGTTTTGGTGGCCGGGTCGAGGTACTGCTCGCCTCGGGAAGTGGGCGGTACGATGCCCTGGTACTGCTTGGCCAGCTCCCACCAGCGGGCGTTCAGCTGGTCGGCGGGCAGGTTGTCGGCATAAAAACTGTTTTCCCACTCGCTCATCACGCCCGAGGCAAACGGAATAAACACCACCGAGCCCAGCGCCTCTTTCAGCAACGACTGCATCTCGTCGGTTTTCACCTTGGGGTCAATTAGCCCCAGCCCGGCCAGAAACGGCTTTTGCTTGGCCGCCAAGCCCATCAGGCTGCCCATGGCCTCGTGGTAGGCGCGGTTGGCCCCACCGCGCAGCAGCACCGGCACTTCGGGGTTGGTGTAGCTGAGGTAGTAGTAAATGTGGCCCAGCTCGTGGTGGGTGGTTTCGTACCACTCGGTGTTGGGCTCCACACTCATCAGGCTGCGCACGTCCTGCTCCAGGTTCATGTGCCAGGCCGAGGCGTGGTTGTTCTTCTTGTAATCAGCTCCCTTGGGCAGCGGGTACAAACTGGATTTCTCGTAGAAAACCGGCGGCAGTGCCGGGAAGCCCAGGCTCTGGTAGAACCGCTCGGCTTGCTGCACCTGCCACTCGGCTCCCTTCTTGGCCAGTACAGGGTCGAGGTCGAGGCCCTTTACGTCTACCATGCTGCTCCAGTCCTGGCCCCAACGGTTGGGCAGCCACGAGGCCGGCAGGTAGTCGGGCACCTGCTTCACGCCGTACTGTTTGGCCAGCTCGTAGCGGGCATATGTGTGCAGCTCGCGGTAGAGCGGGCGTAGCTCGTCGTTGAGCTGGCGCACCAGCGTCATCATCTCCTGCCGGTTTAGGCCGTAATCGGAAGCCTGGTAGGTGAAGTAGTCGGGGTAGCCTAGGGCCTGCACCGTCTGGTTGCGCAGGTCGCGCAGGTTCAGCAGGCCGGGCTTCAGTGTTGGTCCAATCTCCTTGCTGGCTTCCCAGAGTTTTTGCCGCCGGGCGGGGTTTTTCTCCTTGCGCAGCAGCTCATCCAGGTCGTTGGTAGTTACCGACTTGCCCTGGTATTTGTAGTCGAAGCCGTAGAGTTTTTCGGTCTGCTGGGTTTCGGCCTTGATGCGGGCCTTCACCACGTTGGCAATGGTTTGGGGCGAGTTGGCAGCGTTGTAAAGGGCCGTTTCGAGCTGCTTCACCTGCAAATCGGTCAGCTCGACTTGGTGCTCCAGCAGCTGGCGCAGGCGGGTAATATTTTCCGTCGAGCCAGTAAAGGCCGCCATCCGCTCGTTGGCGCGGGCCGTGGCCCCCGCATTGGCCGTATCGCCGGGCACAATATGGGTGTTGGAGCGCCACTCGGCCTCGGCCGATGCCGTGTACAGGCGTTGGTATTCGCCCGAATAGTAGGTTAGGTAGGTTTCAGCCAGCGAAGGCCAGTGGGGTGCAGCCGCTACGGCGGGCTGATCGATAATAGGGGGCGCAGTGGCTACCGGAGCTTTGGCAGTAGGGGCGCAGGCCGCCAGCAGGGAGGTGGCGGCGAATACGGGGAGGAAGTTTCTTTTCACGGGCGGGCAAGGAGTTACTAAGGGGATGTTTCGGATAGCCAAGTTACACTCCCAGCCGAAATGCCCTACGCGGCTGCCTGCTCCTGAGCCAGGTGGCAATCCTTGTATTTCTTGCCGCTGCCGCAGGGGCAGGGCGAGTTGCGGCCAAACTTCCGGCGGCTCCTCAGCGTCTTCAGCCACTCGCGCGGATCGACGGCGCGGCGCAGGAAACGACTCTTGGGGTTTTGGCGGAAGGCCAGCAGCAGCAGGCCATATAGCTCGGGGTGGTGCTGCTGCAACTTCTCGGGCTTCTCGAAGAAGTACTCCGTAACCACGGCAAAAAACTCGGCCTCGTTGGTGCCCGCGTAGTCGTTTATCTCGGAGTTGCCGGCCCGGATGGCCTCGATTTCGCGCTTCATCACGGCTTCCCACTCGGGGCGCAGGGCGGCGGGTAGGGCCAGGCCGGGCACGCCGTCAATTACACCATCGGCCTCATCAAGCAAGTGGGCAAACTCATGGATACCCACATTCTGGCGGTCGAGCGAATCCTGGAAGCCCCGCTCCAGCGACGTTTTCGACAGGCGCATATAGTGCGACGTCTGGAAGCCCTGCACGCTGCCGAGTAGGGTGCCCTCGAGGCCCACGTACTCCTTGTTGGGGTCGCGTTGCAGCGTCCAGGCATCGGGCACTACCAGCACCTCGCTCAAGTTGCCGTACTCCCAATCCGGGAAGCCAAACACCGGGATAATGGCCGAGGCGGCTACCAGCAACCGGGTGGAATCGTCCAGCTCAGTTTGCACGCCCGTTACGCGGGTCTGGGCCAGAAACAGCTGCACACGCTTCTCGAAGCGCGCTCTGTCGATTTCAGTAAGCGACAGGTAGAAGGCCACCCGCTCGCTGAGCACCAAGCGCCAGGCCGCCGGAAATTCATCGGCCAAGGCTGCCTTTTTCAGGCGAGTATCCTGGGTGAGGTAACGATAGAAAAAGAAGCCCACCAGGGCTATCAGCGCAAAAAAGAACAAGTAAGGCATGAGGCGCTAAACGGCCGGCCAGTGCTTATGGTTGGGGCTGCTGAACGGTGCTATACCCCGTTCGCCTTCACACCTTGGCTGCGGATTGAGCCAGCCGGCCGGTCGAAATGTTGACTTTCTGCGCAGCGTCGCCGATATAAGTGTGCTGCCGGCTCGACTGATTGTCATTTTTTACGTTAGCAGTTGACATGCTTTTCCAGGCCGCCAGCTTCCACATATCTGCTGGCCTGCCAACGCTTCTTTCAATTCCCATCAATTCCCACTTTTTATGAAAATTCCCTTACTCGTTGTGGGGCCCCCAGCCTTGCGCCGTGTGGCCCCCTGGCCTCTGTTAGGCGCGGCACTGCTCGGCGGCGGCAGCCAGGCAAGTGCCGCAGTCCGGGCATCAACTGACCTGAGTGTTCTCAGCTGGCCTGTTCAAGGCCCGACGGCCGCACAACCCGATGCGCCCGTAACGGGCCGGGTAGTGGACGAGAAGGGCGGCGGGCTGCCCGGCGTGAACGTGGTGGTAAAAGGCACCAACAACGGCACCTAGACCGATGCTGACGGCCGCTTCACCCTCACGGTGCCCGACAACGCCACGCTTATCTTTTCATCTGTTGGCTACACCAACCAGGAAGTAGCTGTTAACGGCCGCGCTACGCTGGACATCAGCCTGGCGCCCGATGCGCAGGCACTGAGCGAGGTAGTGGTAGTGGGCTATGGCACGCAGCAGAAGCGCGACCTAACCGGCTCGGTGGCCCGCATTGAGGCCAAGGAAATTGTAAACCAGCCTGTGCAGACGCCTACCCAGGCGCTGCAGGGTAAAACGGCCGGCGTGCAGATTATCAGCAACGGCACGCCCAATGGCCAGCCCACCGTGCGCATCCGGGGCACGGGCACGCTGCTGGCCGGCGCCAGCCCGCTGTACGTGGTAGACGGGGTGCAGACTACGGACATCCGGAACCTGAGCAACTCCGACATCGAAACTATCGACGTACTGAAGGATGCTTCGGCCGCCGCTATTTATGGTGTGCGTGGTGCCAACGGGGTAATTATTGTGACCACCAAAAAGGGCAAGCAGGGCAAGCCCGTGCTGAGCTACAACAACACTGTAGGCTTCAAGCAGGCCACCCGACTGGTAGACATGGCCGATGCAGGCCAGTATGTAAACTACCTCCAGGATACGGCTCCCAACGTGACGCTGCCTGACTTTACGGGCACTACCAACTGGTACGACCAGATTCTGCGCACTGCCACCTACCAGAACCACAACCTGGCCGTGTCGGGGGCCAACGAGAACGTGCGTTACTACTTCAGCGGCAACCTGCTGCAGGACGACGGGCTGGCCATCACCAACCGCTTCAAACGGCTGACGGTGCGCTCGAACACCGAATTCATCCTCTCCTCCAAGGTCAGTATCAGTTCGCAGGCGTCGTTCAGCCGGGCCGATACGCGCGACGTGAATTTCGGCACGGCTTTCCAGAACGCCTACCGGGCCTCGCCGCTTATTACTGCCAAGCAGGACGGGCGCTACGGCAATACCTCGGCCTTTGGCAACGTGGGCAACCCGCTGCTCGATATCGAGAAGAACGATAATAAGTCGCTCGAGAATCGTTTGCAGGGCAATGTGGGGCTCAACCTGACGCCCATTGAGGGCTTAACGCTACGCTCGGCCATCAACGTAGACCTGACCTACAACAACCGCCGGGTGTACAACTACCAGTACGCCAACGACGAGATAACCTTTCTGGAAGCCGGCGGCAACCAGCGCAACGACCGGAGTGCCCTGTTCGTGACGCAGATTAACAGCACCCGCTACCTGTGGGAGAACACGGCCACCTATCAGCGCCTACTCGGCGACAAGCACAACCTGACCGTGCTGGTGGGCACCGTGACGGAGGAGGGCCAGACCAACTCGCTGGCCGGCTCGCGCTTCGATGTGCCCGCCGACCCCAACCAGTGGTATTTGGGCACTGGCGACCCCAACACGGCCGTTAACAGCTCGCCAGCTCTGGGCAAAGACCGCCGCTTGTCAGCGCTGGGCCGCATTAACTACGTGTACGATGGTAAGTATCTGTTCACGAGCAACCTGCGCTACGACGGAACTTCCAAATTTAACTCGGACCAGCGCTGGGGCCTGTTCCCGTCGGTGGGTTTGGGTTGGGTGCTTACCGAGGAAAACTTCCTGAAAGACCAGCAGCTGCTGAGCTTCCTGAAGCTGCGGGCCAGCTACGGCCGCCTCGGCAACGACCAGATCGACCCCAATTCCTACATCACGACGGCCGACATCAACATCCCGTACGTGTTCAACTCCCGGCCGGTGCTCGGGGCTGTCATCAATCAGATAAAGGACCGCAACGTGCGCTGGGAAGTAACCCGCGAGTACGACGCCGCCATTGAATTCGGCCTGCTCGATAACCGCCTGAGCGGCGAGGTAACCTACTACGACAAGCTGACCACCGACGCGCTGATTCCGGTGAACATCCCGGCCCTGTTCGGCGACCCCGATAACCAGTACATCACCAACGCCGCCGACATCAGCAACCGGGGCCTGGAGGCGGCCCTGAACTGGCGCGCCAATGTGGGGGAGCGGTTCAGCTACAATTTCGGGGTGAATGCCACCTTCAATAAAAACCGCATTGAGAAGCTGAATGGCGGGCAGGCCCTGTTTGGAGGTGCCAACAACGTAACGCGCTCCGGTAACGGCGTGGCGGCGGGTACCTTCTATGTGCTTAAGGCCGTGGGCGTGTTCCAGAACCAGGCTGAAATCGATGCCTATCCGAAGTACACTTTTGAGACGCCGAAGCCCGGCGACCTGAAGTACGCCGACGCCAACGGCGACGGTACCATTGACCTGCGCGACCGGGTGAATGCGGGTTCTTACCAGCCGCCTATGTATTTCGGTATCAACGGCGGCCTAACCTTCAGCGGTGTTGACCTCTCATTCGTGTTCAGCGGCAACGTGAACAACGACGTGTACAATCGCAAAAAGCAGGCAACTGGGCAGGTGACCGACAACATCGAGGCCGACTTTGCCGACAACCGCTGGACGCCAACTAACCCCTCGAACACCGATCCGGCCAGCATCCGCAACAACACGCCCAACTCCACCTACTTCATCGAGTCGGGCTCCTACATCCGGCTCAATAACCTGGTGCTGGGCTATACGCTTCCCACCGAGCTGGTCAAAAAAATCCGCATGTCGTCGTTGCGCATCTATGCCACGGGCCAGAACCTGTTTACGGTTACCAATTACTCGGGCTTCACGCCGGAGCTGCCGGGTGGCCCACTGGATTCGGGTATCGAAGCCACTACGTACCCTACCAGCCGCACGCTGGCGCTGGGCCTGAACGTTAACTTTTAGTCTGCACCGCACATGAAAACGATATTTTCTCCCTTAAACCGCCGCTTCCGGTTGGCCGCCCTCGGGCTGGCTCTCACCGTTGGGGCCGCGGGCTGCAAAGACTTCCTCGAGGTGGCACCGCAGGGCCAGCTCACCGAAGACCAGATTAAAACCGACCCCGCCGCCGCCCAGAAACTGGTGGATGGCGTGTACAACGTAATGTACTTAGGGGGCTTCGGCTCCGACATTCACGGGCTGCAGTACGTGATGCTGACCGACGTGGCTTCCGACGACGCCGACAAGGGTAGCTCGCCCCAGGATTACGGCTCGGCCCTGGAGGTGGATAACTTAACCCTTAACTCCACCAACGACATCGTTAACAACGCCTGGCAGGGCTATTTCCAGGGCATCAATCGGGCCAACCAAGCCCTCGATAAGCTGCCGCTGAGCCCTGCTCCCGAGGCCACCCGCAACCGCCTGATAGGGGAGGTGCGCTTTTTGCGCGGCTACTTCTACTTCAACATGGTGCGCCTGTTTGGGGGAGTGCCCAAGCTTGATCGGGTGCCGCTGGCCTCGGAAATAAACGACCCCAGCCTGCAGAGGCGGGCCACGGCCGAAGAAATATACCAGCTCATCATCGACGACCTGCAGTTTGGGGTCGATAATCTGCCGCTGAAAGGGGCCACCGAAACCGGCCGCGCCACCAAGGCCGCCGCCCAGGCGCTGCTGGCCAAAGTGTATCTCTACCAGAAAAACTACCAGAAAGCCTACGATCTGACCAGCGAGATTGTGCAGGGCAATTCGGGCAACTACGGGCTGCTGCCCAACTACGAAAACATCTGGCGCGAAGTGGGGGCCAACAGCGAGGAATCGGTGTTTGAGGTGCAGACCGGCATCAACGCGGCCTGCAACAACTCGGCCGTGAACCTATATGTGGTCAGCCAGGGTCCGCGCTCGGGTGGCAAAGGTGGCTGGGCTGATCTGGGCTTCGGCTTCAACAACCCCAGCAGGCAACTGGCCGATGCCTACGAGCCCGGCGACAAGCGTCGGGAGGGCAGCATCATCTTCATCACGACGGCCAAAACCGGCACCGTGCTCTGGGATGGATTCCGCATTCCAAGCCAGGATTCGGTGGAGAACTCGCGCTACAGCTACAAGGCCTACCACAGCCGCACCATGGAAAGAAACTGCGGCAACAACGACTACTTGCCCAAGAACATCCGCATTATGCGCTACGGCGAGGTGCTGCTGCTGAACGCTGAGGCGGCTTTCCAGCTGGGCAGAACGGCCGAGGCCACCACGGTGCTCAACCGGCTGCGCACCCGCGCCGGCCTGCCCGCCCGTACCGGCCTCACGCTACAGCAAATCTGGCAGGAGCGCCGGGTAGAGCTAGCCCTGGAACACGACCGGTTTTTCGACCTGGTGCGCCAGGAAAGCGTGCAGCCCGGCCGCATTGTGCCGTTGTACGCCGCTCACGGCAAAACCTTTACCAAGGGTAAAAACGAGCTCTTTCCTATTCCGCAGCAGCAGATTGACCTGAGCGGTGGGGTGCTTACCCAAAACCCCGGCTATTAATGCCGACAGTAGCGCGAAGCATCCGCTTCGCGCGCCGTTGCCGACTGCCGAACAACATCGTTTAACGAGACGCGAAGCACCCGCTTTGCGCTACGGCACCCATTCCTTACTTGGCCCGGTATGCGGCCCTGAATCGCGCGCGTGGCGCGTGGTTCAGGGCCCTGCCATATCCCATTTCAGCGCTATGAAGCCATTCTTTCTGTTTTTTCTAGGCCTCGCGCTGCTACTGCCTGAACCCGGGCAGGCGCAGCGCAAACCGGCCGCTAAAAAGGCCGCCCTAGCCACTGCCGCAGTAGGTCTCACGCCGGCCGCCAGCGGAGCCAAACGCCCCCGCAACCTCACCGATGAGCAGCTACTGGACTTGGTGCAACGCCAGACTTTCCGCTATTTCTGGGACTTTGGCCACCCAGTTTCGGGCATGGCCCGCGAGCGAAGCAACGTGAGCTTCGACTACGGTAGCGAGGTGGTAACCACCGGCGGCACCGGCTTCGGGCTGATGGCCATTATTGTGGCGGCTGAGCGCGGCTGGATTACCCGCGAGCAGGCCGCCGAGCGCACGCTCAAAATCGTGAACTTCCTCTGGAAGGCCGACATGTACCATGGCGTATTTCCGCACTGGCTCGACGGCACCACCGGCAAAACCATCCGCTTCAGCCCCAAAGACGATGGGGCCGATATTGTAGAAACCTCGTTTCTGTTTGAGGGCCTGATTTGCGCCCGCCAATATTTCAGCCGCGACCTGCTGGCCGAAAGCGCGCTCCGCAACAAGATTCTGTGGATGTGGGAAGGCGTGGAGT
The DNA here is from genome assembly GCF_013377905.1 of Hymenobacter terrestris. Lineage (GTDB taxonomy): Bacteria > Bacteroidota > Bacteroidia > Cytophagales > Hymenobacteraceae > Hymenobacter > Hymenobacter terrestris. The sequence goes on along the minus strand of NZ_JABKAV010000007.1, from coordinate 29,256 downwards.
GGACCTGGTTTCAGCAGGGTAACCAAAACGTGCTGTACTGGCACTGGAGCCCCAACAACGGCTGGAGCATGAACCACCAAATTCATGGCTGGAACGAGTGCCTGGTAACCTACGTGCTGGCTGCCAGCTCGCCCCGCTACGCCATCAGCAAGGCCGTGTACGACCAGGGTTTTGCCACCGGCGACGCCTTTCTCAATGGCAAGGAGTTCTACAAAACCAAGCTGCCGCTGGGCATTGATTACGGCGGGCCACTGTTTTTCTCGCACTACTCGTTTCTGGGCATCGACCCGCGCGGCTTAAAGGACCAGTACGCCGATTACTTCGCCCAGAACAAGGCCCACACGCTCATCAACCGCGCCTACTGCATCGATAATCCCAAGGGCTACAAGGGCTACGGCCCGAACAGTTGGGGCCTCACGGCCTCCGACAGCTACAAGGGCTACGCCGCGCATTCGCCTACCGAGGATCTGGGCGTGATTTCGCCCACGGCGGCCATTTCTGCTATGCCCTACACACCGGAGTTTTCGATGCAGGCGCTACGCCATTTCTACGACGACAAGGGCGACAGCCTCTGGGGTGAGTATGGCTTCGTCGATGCTTTCAGCGAGCAGCATAACTGGTACGCCAAATCGTATCTGGCCATCGACCAGGGGCCGATTGTGAGCATGATTGAAAACCATCGTACGGGCCTGCTCTGGAAGCTGTTCATGAGCAGCCCCGACGTGCAACGTGGCCTTACCAAGCTCGGTTTCGAAAGCCCGCACCTCAAAAAATAGGCGTGGGCACGACATTACCGAAGCCGGCCAAATATCGAGGGTCGCAGTTCGGGTCCGGCAAAGGCGCTTTCCCGGCTGTTTTGGTTGACGCCGGGGCACTCGATGTAGCGCGCCCGCGCCCGGCCCCTTCCTCCACTATTTCAATTCACAACTCCTTATGAAACATCCGTTCCGCACTGCCCTGCTGCTGAGCCTGGGGCTACTTACGCCCCTGCTCAATACACCCCAATCGGTGGCCGCTGCTCCGGCTGCCGCCGCCGCGCCCGGTTCCGCAGCCGACGACGACCAGGCCAAGATGAATAAGTTCATTGCCGACCTGATGCAGAAGATGACGGTGGACGAAAAAATCGGCCAGCTCAACCTGATTACCGTGGGTTTCGACGTAACCGGGCCGGTGGTGAGCAAGGATGTGGACGCCAGCATCCGGCGCGGCGCAGTGGGGGGCGTGTTCAATACCTTCACGCCCAAAGCCGCCCGCAAGCTCCAAGAAATGGCCGTTAAGCAGACGCGCCTGCGCATTCCGCTTATGTTCGGTTACGACGTTATCCACGGCCACCGCACCATTTTCCCTATTTCGCTGGGGCTGGCCGCCAGCTGGGATTTGGCGGCCATTGAGCAGAGCGCCCGCATTGCGGCCGAGGAAGCTTCGGCCGATGGCCTGAACTGGGTGTTTTCGCCGATGGTCGATATTAGCCGTGACCCGCGCTGGGGCCGCATTTCCGAGAGTGCGGGCGAAGACCCCTACCTGGGCTCGGAGATTGGCCGCGTGATGGTGCGCGGCTACCAGGGCTCCGACCTGACGAAAAGCAATACCGTAATGGCCTGCGTAAAGCATTTCGCCCTATATGGCGCTGCGGAGGGCGGCCGCGACTACAACACCACCGACATGAGCCAGGTGCGCATGTACAACGAGTACCTGCCACCCTACAAGGCGGCCATTGATGCCGGAGCGGGTTCGGTCATGTCCTCGTTCAACGACATCAACGGCGTACCCGCCACCGGTAATAAGTGGCTGATGACCGATTTGCTGCGCAAGCAGTGGGGCTTCCCCGGCTTCGTGGTAACCGACTACACGGCCATCAACGAAATGACGGCCCACGGCATGGGAGACGATGCCCAGGTGTCGGCGCTGGCCCTGAACGCCGGTATTGACCAGGATATGGTGGGCGAGATTTTCCTTAAGAACCTGGCCCGCAACCTGAAAGACGGCACCGTGCAGCAGATGGATATTGACACGGCCTGCCGCCGGATTCTGGAGGCCAAGTGGAAGCTGGGCTTGTTTGAGGACCCCTACCGCTACACCAACGAGAAGCGGGCCAAGCAAACCATGATGAAACCCGAATTCGTGGCCGCCGCCCGCGACATTGCCCGCAAAAGCCTAGTGCTGCTCAAAAACCAAAACCAGGCCCTGCCGCTGCGCTCCACCGGTACCATTGCTCTGGTAGGCCCGCTGGCCTCGCGCCAGCGCGACATGATTGGCTCGTGGAGTGGGGCCGGCGACTGGAAACAGGCCGTGTCGCTGGAGCAGGGCCTCCGCAACGTGGCGGGTAGCGCAGTGAAAATTGTAACGGCCCAGGGCGCCAATTTCACCGATGACGCGCAGATGATTGCCCGCCTCAACACCCACGGCGGCGAGCTGAACGTGGACCCGCGTAGTGCCGACGAGATGATTGCCGAAGCCGTAAAAGCCGCCCAGAGTGCCGACGTAATTGTGGCCGCCGTGGGCGAGTCGCAGGGCATGACGGGCGAGGCCGCCAGCCGCGCCGATATTGGCCTGCCCGCCCCCCAGATGGCGCTGCTGAAGGCGCTGAAGAAAACCGGCAAGCCGCTGGTCATCGTGCTGATGGCGGGCCGGCCGCTCACGCTGCCCTGGGAAGAGCAGAACGCCGATGCCATTCTGGAAACCTGGTTTGCGGGCTCGCAGGCCGGCAACGCCATTGCCGATGTGCTGTTCGGCCGCTACAACCCCTCGGGTAAGCTGCCGGCTACCTTCCCCGAGTCGGTGGGCCAGATTCCGCTGTACTACAACCACAAAAGCACCGGCCGGCCCTACGCCGGCGTGGCCCTCGACAAGTACAAGTCGCGCTACCTGGACGTCAGCAACGACCCGCTTTACCCGTTTGGTTTTGGCCTGAGCTACACCACCTTCAAGTACGGTAAGCCCGAGCTGAGCACCTCTAGTCTGGCCCCCGGCGCTACGCTTGATGTGAAGGTAACGGTGCAAAACACCGGCGATTCTGACGGCGAGGAAGTGGCCCAGCTCTACCTACGCGACCTAGTAGGCTCGATTTCGCGGCCCGTAAAGGAGTTGAAAGGCTTCCAGAAAGTAATGCTGAAAAAGGGCGAAACCCGCACGCTTACTTTCCGCCTCAGTCCCGCCGACCTGAGTTTCTACAACACCGACCTACAGTTTGTAGCCGAGCCCGGCGACTTCGAGGTGATGGTCGGCGGCAACTCCCGCGACGTGCAAACGGCTGCTTTCAAGCTGCAGAGTAAATAAACAGCTTGGGTATTTAGCCAAAAGAGCGGTGCCTCCTCAGGAAGCACCGCTCTTTTAGTTGTATAGGCATCAGGCGAAAATTATGCCACCGCCGGACGGTGGCCCTTGAGGCCATACCACGTAATGTAGGCGTAGCACAGCACTGGCAGAATAAAGGCCCAGCGCAGCCCGCTGCTGTCGGCTACCATACCAAATAGCAGCGGGATGATGGCGCCGCCCACAATACCCACATTGAGTAGGCCCGAAGCTTCCTCGGTATTGCGGCCCAGGTCGCGCACGGCCAGCGTGAAGATGGTGGCAAACATAATAGAGTTCATCAGGCCCACGGCCAACAGGCTCCACATGGCTAGCGCGCCGGTGGTGCTCACCGACAGCAGCACCAGCAGCACCGCGCCCAGCGCGTTAAAGGCCAGCAGGCGGCCCGGGTTGAACTTGTTGAGTAGATAAGCCCCCATGAAGCGACCCACCATCGCCCCGCCCCAGTACCAGGCCACCTTATCGCCGGCCATTTTGGGCGAGAGGCTCATCACGTCGGGTAGGTGTAGATAGTTGACAATGTGCGAGCCGATGGCTACCTCACCGCCTACGTAAGCAAAAATAGCCACCACACCGAATACAAGGTGGCGGTAGTGGTAAGCCCGACGGCTCAAATCCTCGTTTTCTGCCTGCGCATGCGTAATTTTAGGCAGCTTGAGCATGGCCAGCAGCAGGCTGATGAGCACGAGTACGCCGCCAATAGCCAAGTAAGGCGTCTGCACGGCTTTCACATCGATGGCTGCGGCTGAGGCAGCAGTATCGAGGTCAGGCAGGTTGTTGAGGATGAGGGCCGAACCCAGTAGTGGGGCCACTGTAGTGCCCAGCGAGTTGAAGGCCTGCGTGAGTGTAAGCCGCGCCGGTGCCGACTGCGCCGGCCCCAGAATGGCCACATACGGGTTGCCCGCAACCTGCAGCAACACCACGCCAGTGGCCAGCACGAATAGCGCCCCCAGAAACAACCCGTAGCTGCGGCTGTCGGCGGCCGGGTAGAACAGGAACGACCCAAGTGCGGCAATCAGAAAGCCGGTGAGCATACCCCCTTTATAGCCCACGCGCTGCACCAGTCGCCCAGCCGGAATGCCCATCACGAAATAGGCCCCAAAAAAGCACAGATTAATCAGGTTGGCCTGCGTGTAAGTAAGGCTGAAGATGGCCTTCAGATAGGGAATCAGAATGTCGTTCAGACAGGTGATAAAGCCCATCATAAAAAAAAGCACCGTGAGCGATGCCAGGGCGGGCGTATAATTCGGGGCTTCGGCCCCGGCAGGGGCGGCGGCGGCAGTCTGAGAAGTGACGGATATGGGAGCAGCCATAGCGGAAAGGAGAGGTACAGAAAAACCAGAAGCCGCGTCTAAGGTCAGACGCGGCTTCCAAATTAGCCTATTTTTAGCGTAGTAGCCGTGTTCTGCTTGCTAAGCCACAATCGACACGCGCACCTTGCGGCCCTTTACCTTAGTACCAGCCAGGCGTTCGGCTACCAGCTGGGCCTGTTCGCGGGGTACGGCCACGTAGCTGTAGTAGTCGAACACCTCAATGTGGCCCACCTGCTCGCGAGCTACACCGCCCACATTCACGAAGGCACCTACCAAGTCGTGGGCGCTTACTTTATCCTTTTTGCCGGCCGATACGTGTAGGGTTACGTTCTCGGGGCGCGGGGCTTTGGGGGCGGCGGGCGGCAGCTTGGGCGCGTGCAACGGCGTCCATTTGATGCCTTCGGCTATGGGCCACTTGCTCACGTGGGCGCGCTCTTTTTCGGTGGCCAACAGGTGGGCCGTACCAGCGGCACCGGCGCGGGCCGTGCGGCCGGCCCGGTGCTGGAATCCGTCGGCTTTATCGGGGGCGTCGTACTGCACCACCGTATCGAGCTGCGTTACGTCGATGCCGCGGGCGGCTACATCGGTGGCTACCAGCACTTGGCTGGAGCCGTTGCGCAGTTTCAGCAGGGCCTTGTCGCGCTCGGGCTGGGGCATTTTGCCGTGCAGCACCTCGGCCGCTATGCCGCGGCCCACCAGAAAGCGGGTCAGCTCCATGCACCGGTCGCGGGTGTTGCAGAAGATGAGGGCGCGGCCCGTTTCGGGCAGATTCAGCAAGTGCAGCAGCGCGGCCGGCTTCTGCTCGATAGCGCCGAAGTGGCCGAGCAGCGTCAGGTTTTCGGGCAGCTCGTCGGTGTCCTGGCCCGCGTTTACCACGCGCGGCCGGGTCAGGTTCTTCCGAATCAGGTCCAGCACTTTATCCGACATCGTGGCGGAGAACAGCAAGGTCTGGCGGCGGCGCGGCAGGCGCTTGATAATCTCCACCAGCTCCTCTTGAAAGCCCAGCTCCAGCAGCTTGTCGGCCTCGTCAAGAATCAGAGTTTTGAGCTGGTTAGGGATGATGGAGCGCCGCTCGAAGTGGTCGAGCAGACGGCCGGGCGTGGCCACCACAATGTGCGGGGCCTGAGTGAGCGAAGCCGTTTCTTCGCGGAAGGCGTGGCCGCCGTAGAAAGCCGCCACTCGCAGGTTGGGCATATACTTACCCAGCTTCTTGAGGGCGTCGCGCACCTGCAGAGCCAGCTCGCGGGCCGGCACCAGCACAATTACCTGCACCGCGTCCTGCTTCAGATCGAGCAATTGCAGTACCGAGAGGCCATAGGCGGCGGTTTTACCCGAGCCGGTAGGTGCTTGCCCGGCCACATCCTGACCGGCCAGGGCCATGGGTACTACCTGCTCCTGCACGGGCGTGGGCGTCTGGAACTGGAGCTCTTCCAGGGCTTTCAGCAGCTCGGGCGTCAGGCCTAAGTCGGCGAAAGTAGCGGCGGCGGCGGCGGGGGTATTCGGTTCGGTCGGAGTCATAATCTGGGATTCAATCAGCAAAGGTAAGGCTTTGCGAGAGGGCAGAGGCGAACTTATTAAGGTTGGTGTGAGAACGTCATTCGGAGCGCAGCCGAAGAATCTCTACCGCTCCACATGAATCGTTACAACGAAGCAGTTGCGGTTCTCCGGCTGCGCTCCGAATGACGTTCTTTCGCTAACCACTAACCACTAACCACTAACCGCCTCTTCCTCAACTACATCGACCAGTTTGTAGCGCACGGCCGATTTTTTGGGGCGGATATCCAGCCCTGCGTACTGGGCGTAGGCCTTGGTGAAACAGGCGCCGAAATAGAAAATCATGGCCGAATAGAACACGAACAGCAGCACTAGCACGATGCTGGAAGCCGGTCCGTAGATGGGGCCTAGGTTGCGTGGTACCAGCAGCAGCCCCAGCACGCTTTCGCCCAGGCTGATGAGGCTGCCCGTGAGCAGTGCCCCGCGCCAGACAGCCTTACGCGGTATTTTGGCCGAACTCAGGTTGCGGAACGTAACGCCGCACCAGCCCACCAGAATCAGCAGTGAAAACAGCCGGTTGGCTACCTCCAGCACGGCATTGCCGACCGTGGCATTGAAGTAATCGGCATAGCTGGCTACAAAGCCCAGAGCAGCATCCGACAAAAAGGCCAGCATCGAGAGTAGGCCCGTGGCCAGCAGCAGGCCCAGTGAGCGGGCCCGCTCCTTGAGTACAGTGCGTAGCTGGCCGGTGCGGCGGCGTACCCGCACCTGCCATATCTGGTTGAGCGAGTGTTGAATAACGCCGAACAGGGTAGTGGCAATGAACAGCAAAAACGTGAAGCCCAGCCATGTAACCAGCCGGCTGCGCTGCACATCGGTTACGTTGCGCAGAATCTGCTCGACCAACCCAGCCGCCGAGGCCCCCAGCATGTGCGAGAGTTTGGTGAGTAGCAACACCCGCACCTGCGAGGCTGAGTACAGATAGCCCAGCCCCTGAATGAGAATGATGACGATAGGCGGCAGAGCAAACGTGGCAAAGAAAGCCGTGGCCGCCCCCAGCCGCAGCGGGTCGTGGTTGCCGAACTCGCGGGCCGCGTGGCGCAGCAGCAGCCAGAATACAACGAACGGACGGCGGGCCACGGGCCGCAGGTGTACTTTTGTCATGGAAGGCACCGTCCGGGGCTAAAGGCAGTCTGGCCGACGAAGCGTGCTGCACGAAGATACAAGCTGCCTGGCCTATGCGTAGTGAATCTGGTGAGCCCGGGTAAGCTGTGCGTCTATTGTACCAGCCGCTTAGGCCAACGGTCCCAGTGCCAGCTTTCTAAGTAGCTTCATGAAAAGGGGCTGCTAAGCAAGCGTGCTGCGGTTAGTTTTATTTTGCTTTTGAAGTTGTTTATTGTGTCTGAATCCTTGCCTTCACCCGCCACCACCCAAACCCGTAGCTGGTGGCAGCGCCGGGTTACTGACCCCTTGTTCGGGCTGTTGCGCCAAGGCCTTACGCCGCACCAACTGGCTCTTACGGTAGTGTTGGGTTCGGCCTGCGGGGTTATTCCGGTACTGGGCCTAACGACACTTACGGCTACGTTTGCGGCGTTGCGGCTGCGCCTGAATGTGGCCGCCACCCTACTCATCGCCCACCTCTGGAGTCCGGTTCAGCTGCTGCTCGTCATTCCACTGCTGCGGCAGGGGGCCTTACTTTGGGGCGACCAAGCTCCCGCACTCACGCTCGACAAACTGCGCTACCTGCTGGCCAACGATTGGCTGGCGGCGCTGCATCTGCTCTGGCAGGCCATGTTGGGCGCATTGCTGCTCTGGGCCGGCGCTTTTATGGTACTGGGGCCGGTTGTGTATTTCGTGTTGCGCCCGCTGCTGGTGAAGGCTATACGTAACAAGAATTCAGTGCCGACGGGACTGGGGTAGAAGATCAGCGTTAGACGATGGCGCCTGACAAACTTAAAAATTCAGGATACGACGGTGGTTAGGAAGTCAAAAGAACGTCATGCTGAGCGCAGTCGAAGTATCTCTACCGCTTCGTTGAACTACCCTTGCAACGAAGCGGTAGAGATGATTCGGCTACGCTCAGCATGACGTTCTGCTGAATTTATAACCAGCTACAAAAGAAAAGAACGCCACTCCGTTCGGAATGACGTTCTTTTCTAATCTCTAATCTCTAATCTCTAATCTCTAAGCCCGGGCGTACACCGGCTCGGTGGTGAGCAGGTACTGAATCAGCGGCTCCTCGGAAGTGGGATCAATCAGCATCAGGTCCACGAACTGCGCTTCGGCAATGTTGCCCTTGATGATAGGTCCCAGGTCCTGCATGAAGGCCGGGTCGGTTTCTTCGGTATCGAAAGCTACGAGCAGCCGCGACTGCTCGGGAGCGTTCTGCATGCGCATTTCGGCCAGATACACGTTGCGGATAGCTGGCTGGGTGGCGCTGTACTCGCGCAGGCCGTCGAGCAGGGCCGTGGGCTCGGGCTCGGGCTGGTGCAGGGTTACCTGCACATCCTGCTGCGGCGCGCCCTCGAAGAGCTGGCCGGATACCAGGGCCTTGATTTCGTCGGCCGGCATCAGCTTGCCCACCGCCGAGAAGGGGTTAATGGCGCAATCAGCGTCCTGCACCATGGTGAAGAAGTCGTGGCCCCGCAGGCGCATGTAGGTAACGCTGCCCTCGGGTACGGCACCGTTATCGAAAATGCGCTCTACGGCCGTGAAAATAGCGATTTTGCCATCGTGCAGCGCCTGGAGCTGAATTTCCATCCCTTCGGTAGGCGTAATCTCGCCGGGCTCCTGATCTTCGCGGGCAGCCAGCACCACCGTCAGCTCCTCGCCTAGCAGTGCCTGGTAGAAGGGCGGCCGGAACTGCGGGTCGTAGGAAGCCTGCATCAGCAGCTGCTCCAGAATATTGGTGGGCTCGAAAGCGGGCTGTTCAGACATGCCGCCGTCGGGCTGGCCCGTCATCATGCCGGGCATGGCAATGGGCGGAGCCGGCGGAATGATGGGCATGGGAGCCGGGACTTCCGGGGCAGGCATCTGGTAGTTGGAGCCTTTGTAGCGGGGGCCGGCCGGCTCGGCCGGCGTAGCTGGGGCAGTTGGCGCGTCGCCGGATCCGGCAGCCGTAGCAGGAGTTGCAGGTGCCGAAGTGTTGTCTTCGGACTTCTTCTTCAGAAAGTCAAACAGGGCCATATTCAAGCAAAGAAATGAAGGTGCAAGCTAAGCAGGTTTGGGCGAAGATGCACGACCAAAACCCGCTGCCAGCCGAGCGGCTGACTAAAAAGAACGGCCTCCATTGGCTAGCAGTTCCCGCCCGGCAACCGGCTGCCAGTGTCTTGTTGCCGCCTGGCCGGTTATGTGTCGCCCAGGCAGCAGGAAGCTTGTGGCTCAAACGTTTTTAGGTGCGGGGCTATCTTTTTGCTGTCGTTTACTGCCCATCCGAACCGTTGCAACGCCCGAGTAGCTCGGCCGTTTCGCGGATGGTATAGGGCTGGTTGGTATTGCCCCAGTTGGTTTGCAGAAAGTTGAGCAGGTTGGTGATTTGAGAGTCGGTCAGGTCCTCATGCCCCGGCATTATCTGGTTGTAATGGATGCCGTTCACCACAATGTCGCCCTGCATGCCCTTGCGAATAATGCAGGGCAGTTCGGCGCGGTTGCTAGCAATGTAGTCGGCGGCGGCTACAGGCGGGATGAGGCGCTCCAGGCCCTGGCCCTGGTCGCCGTGGCAACTGCTGCAATGGGCGGTGTACAGCTGGGCGCCCTCGTTCTGGCGCTCGGTAAAGCAGCTGCCCAGCGAAAAGGTGAGCGTGAGCAGCAGGCCACCGGCACCCAGCAGCCGCAACGAATGGCCGCGCATCCTCATTTGGCCGCCACGGGCTGCGCCTGTGCCTCCTCCTTCAGCAACACCGGAATATCCTTGATCAGCTGATCGACCTGCTCGGCAACCATGCCATCGTACACGCCCCGCACCCGCCGCTGCGAATCGACGAGGGCAAACGTGCCGCTGTGGGCAAAGCCGCCGGGCACGGTGGCATCCACCTCCGCGCCCGTCATGTAGGCCTTGGCCAGGGCAAAAACCGAGTCGCGGCCGGTCGTGGCGAAGTGCCAGCGCGAGGCGTCGTTGATGCCCAGCCGCTCGGCGTAGTCGCGCAGCACCGGAATCGAGTCGTGGGCCGGGTCGATGGTGTGACTCAGAAACAGCACCTTGGGGTTTGCTTTGAACGCCTTGTATACGCGCAGCAGCTCGCTCTGCATTTTGGGACAGATGCTGGGGCAAGTGGCAAAGAAGAAGTCGGTGACGTACACCTTGCCCGCAAAGGTTTGGTTGGTAATCACCTGCCGGTCCTGGTTGGTGAGGCGGAAGGCGGGGATGGGGTCGGGCAGCGTGTCGGAGGGCGAAGTGGGCTCAGTAGATTTGAAACCCAGCACTGGCAGGCGCTCAGCGGCTTGTTCGGTGGAAGAAGAGGAGCAGCCGCCGAGCGAGAAGCTCAGGACCAGCCCGGCAGCGGCCAGCAGCTGGCCGGCACGACGAAGCGAAGTAGTCATCAAAAAAACAGCTTATTGAGTAACGGAAGACGAAGGGCCCGCGGCCGCGGGGGCGGCCCCCAGCAGCTGGCGGGCGGCCGCCTGACTGCTCTTAAACAAACGGCCCACCGAATCGATGCGTTCCTGCTGCCGGGCGTAATAAGCCAGTCGCCGGGCGTCGGCCACTGTATCGGCCGGGCGGTGGTAGCGGTGCATCCAGTCCATCATACCATTTTCGGCACCCACTATTGCCCGCCGGGCCTGGCCAATGGCTACGGTATCGGCGGCCGGCAGTTTGGCCAGCTGCTGGCGCAGCTCATAGAGCCGGCCCATCTGCACCATAAGCGAGTCATGATCAGCAAGTACAGTCTTCTCGGCCTCGGCCACCTGCTGGCCGGTTTCAGGTTGAGATGAAGAGGGTTGGCAGGCCGCCAGCAACAGCAGTAGCGGAACCAATTGAAGGATTTTCATGCTCCAAAGGTAGGCATGCCGGGCCTGAGCGACATCGACGGCGCAACAGGCACTACCTTACCACTGCACCGATTCGCCCCAGTTCCACAGCACCGAACCCAGCCACCAGGCGGCCCACACCAGCAGCCCCCCCAGCGCCAGCAGCACCAGAGTCAGCACCAGCAACAGGCCCTTGCCCGAACCCTGGTGCCGGCCCTCGGCGTAATGAGCGCGCAGCAGCGCCACGTTGCGGTTGTTGGCTTTATAAGCGAAGTCGAAGATGTTGCCCACTATCGGAATCGCGCCAATCAGCGCGTCGAGCACTACATTGAATACCATGCGCACCACCAAGTTGCCGCTGGCGCCATGGCGTATCATGGTCAGAATCAGCAGGCCCGAAACAGCCAGCGAAGGCAGCCCGCCTACTACCGGCAGCAGGCCCATAATCGGGTCGAGGCCGAAGCGCCAGTTGGTGCCGGGCACCCGAAACTGGCTGTCGAGCAGGCGCGAAACGCGCTCTACCCACTGCAGGCGGTCATCTCGGTCGAAGGTGGGAACAGACATAGCAGAGAATTGGGAAAGAGAGAAAGCAAGTGCTGCTACCGCCAAACGGGTGGTAGTAGGTCAATCCAGCCGTCTTCGCTTACCACAACGGCCAGCACCGGGTAGCGACTACTTTCTACGTAGCGCAAAACGGAATTATAGCGCGAGCCGCGGCTGGAGTCACCTTTCTCGGTGGCCAGTCCGTCGAGAATAGCCCCAATGGCGTGGCAGGTGCCGCTCGGCTCGATAAGCACGGCCCCGTCGATGTTGGTGACCAGGCGCAGCACCGAGGGCGTCATCAGGCGCGGCGTCACGCGGAAACACTGGGGCGAAAGCCGGACGGCTTCCTGGGCCGCACCCTCCGAAATCAGCAGAATAGTGCCATGTTCCTGCTTGGCGGCGCTCAGCGTCAGCTCCCACAGGTAGGCAATGCCGGCCGCATCAAGCGTCGAGAAAATGCGGCCCACGGCCGTGGTGAAGTTGTTTTCGTCGATGGTGCCCTGCGGCAGGCGGGGCGTGTTCGATACCACTTTCATCATTCGGTGCCCATCGTGGCTTAGTTCCCAGCTGTAGTGCTTGGTGAAATGCACCGTGAACAGGGGCTCGTACTGCGCATCGTCGGGCTCCACCAAGTAACCCAGCCCGAATACGTCGGTGGCATCGGTAATGAGGGCGTGGCGGTCCTCGCTTAGCTCCAGTAGCTTGCGAATGCGGCGGTGGTCGCGCAACGGTACCGGCGTGTCGAGCATAAGTACCGGCACCACGGCCGGGTGGTTGCGTTTCGAAATGAGCATGGTGCCCACGCCCTCATCGCCTTCGTGGCGCAGGGCGGCTACGCCGTTGCAGGCATCATAGAGCCCGTGGCTGCCGGCGGCAGCGCGCAACATAAAGCGGCGGCCGGCGGCGCGCAGCACCTCGTTGTAGTCGCGGTTGAGCACCAACCGGTCATCGTCGGCGTGGTCGGACTCACGCAGGGCCCGCGAGGCATCGCTCAGCAACTCCTCAACGGTGGCCGCCAGCAGCGACGCCGGCCGGTTGGGCACGGCCGCCCCCGGCAGGGCATAATAGCTGTGGTAGGCATCAGCCGAGAGCTGTAGTACAATCAGTACCTGGTAGCCCCCCGTGCTCACGGGCATCGAGCAGAAGCTCACCCGGTCTTCCTGGCGCCGGGCTACCAGCTCGTGCAGGGTGTGCTCGGTGGCGCGGCGTAGCAGCTCGTACCAGCGCTGCTTTTCGTAGCGGTCATGGTCGAGCTGCTGCAGATGGTACACCACTTCACGAGGGCCATCGGGCTCCAGGGCCACGGCGTGGGCCTTCACGGCCGCAAAATCGGGGCCGGCGTAGCGGTGGCTCTGCGGCTCGATAAGTACAGCCTGGGGCTCGTCGGTTTCGCGGGCCGAGGCAATTCCCAGCAAAAAAATCTCCGGCTTCAGCGCCCGGTCGAGCAGGTTAAATACGCCGTCGGCAAACAGCTGGGCGGATACGCGAAACAGACTTTGGTTTTCCCACATAGGGGCAGCGGGCAGAATGTGGAGAGCGGAAAGGGGCAGTTACGCAAAAAGCTCGCCGAAAGATGGATTTTGCCGGCCCGCGGCCGCAACCTTCACGCTCCGGGCGGGTTAGCAGCAGGTGTCCCCCCTTTGCCCGGCTACCGATAATATGCCCGGCTACCGATAATACCGTATCTTCCGTAACGATTTAGTTTTCCCACCGCTCAGCTCCGGCCCCATGTTTATCGATTTAGCTATTGCGGGCCTGTTTGCCATGTCGCTGGTTCCGCTGGTAACCGGCTATTGCGCCTATAGCTACGGCCGCTCGTTCTGGCTGTGGTTTGCATTGGGGCTGCTGCTGCCGATCGTGTCGTATTTCGTGCTCTTCGCCCTTATCCTGCGTCAGCAGCTCGACCACGGCCAGCGCTTGCTCAACGAAGCCAAAGCCGTGCTGGCCGAAGCTGAAGAAGTTGAGCGCGCGGAGCGGGAAAAGTAAGGGCCTAAGGACTATTCTCAAGCCAGTGCAGAATGCCGCGGGCGGCCCAAGCACCGGTACTGAAACAGCCCTGCAACAGGTAGCCGCCGGTAGGCGCTTCCCAATCGAGCATTTCGCCAGCCACGAAGGTGCCGGGCCGGACCCGCAGCATCAGGTGCTCATCGAGGGCTTCCCACGCCACGCCGCCAGCCGTGCTGATGGCCTCATCGAGCGGGCGTAGGCCAGTTACAGGTATCGGGAGGGCCGAAAGCAGGGCGGCGGCTTCGGTGGGTGCGGCTGGAAATGCGGCCGGGCTCAGCTCGCGCAACAGCGTTGGCACCGGCGAACCCAGGCGCAGCGCTTCACCCAGAAATGAAGCCACCGACTTGCCCGGCTTGCGCCGCGCCAGCTTATCCAGCAGTTGAGTCGAGCTCAGATCGGGTTTGAGATGCAGATGCAGCAGGGCCGGCGTTCCGGTGGCCAGGGCGGCCCGCAGCTGCGGCGTGAGGGCGTACACCGGCGTGCCTTCGAGGCCGTAGTCGGTAAGCATGATTTCTCCGTGTACCGTAGCCCCGCCGCAGCTTAGTGCTATGTTTTTGAGCGGTTGACGGCCCACCTTTGCCCGGAAAAACTCCGACCAAGCCACCCCGGCCCCGCAGTTGCCGGGCATGAAGGGCACTACCGACACGCCGGCGCGCTCCAGCTCGGGCAGCCAGGCTCCATCGGAGCCGGTTTTGGCCCAGCTGGCCCCGCCCAGGGCCAGCAGCGTGGCGGCGGGCTGCAAGGTGGTTCGCTCGCCGGTGGTTTCGTTGCGCAGGTAAAGCGCACCGTCGGGGCCAAAACCCAGCCAGCGGTGGCGCACGTGCAGTTCTACGCCCAAGGCCTGCAGCCGTGTCACCCAGGCGCGCAGCAGGTCGGCGGGTTTGTGGTGGGCTTCCGGAAACACCCGGCCGCTGGTGCCCACAAAGGTGCCGATGCCCAACTCGGTGGCCCAGGCGCGCAGGTCGGTGGGGGAGAAGTGGGCCAGGAAACCAGCGAAATCGGAAGTGCGGGCGGCGTAGCGGGCGGCAAAGGGGGTGGCGTCTTCGGCATTGCTTAGGTTGAAGCCCCCGTGGCCGGCTACCAGAAACTTGCGGCCCACCGTGGCCTGGGCTTCGTAGAGGCGCACCCGGCAGCCCGCTTCGGCCAGGCGCTGGGCGGCCAGCAGGCCCGCTGGCCCACCGCCTACCACGGCTACTTCTTTCCCCAAAGGCTGTTGCATAAGGCAAAGGTACATTGCGTGCCCACGCAGACCCAATTCGACCGGCAGGCCCATGCTACCGCCGTTGAAAGCGTATCTTCGCCGTTCCGGATTTTCTAAACCCCGGCCAACCGCCCCTTATTCCGGCTCGTATAGCCGGAATTACTTTTGGGCCAAGCCTCAATCTATGGGTTCTTATACCATTCTTATCGGCCTCAGTCTGGCCGTGATTCTGTCCTACCTCTTCGACCTGATTGCCCGTGCCACTAAGGTGCCATCGGTACTCATGCTACTGCTCTCGGGTATTGCTCTGCGCCAGGCCGCCGACTACTTCGAATTTACCTTCGTCGCGCCTAAAGTAATTCTGGAAATATTCGGAGTTATCGGGCTGATTATGATTGTGCTAGAGGGGGCGCTGGATCTCAAAATAACCCGCGAAAAATTTCCTCTAATCCGGCGTTCCTTTTTTGCGGCCGTGCTTATGCTGGTCGTGCAGTCGTTGGCCATTGCCCTTATTCTGCACTATTGGTTGGGGGTTAACTTCCAAAGCTGCCTGGTAAATGCCATTCCGCTGGCCGTTATCAGTTCAGCCATTGCTATTCCCAGTGTGGCGGGTCTTACGGGCGAAAAGCAGGAGTTCATCATCTACGAGAGCACCTTTTCCGATATTCTGGGCATTATGCTCTTCAACTTCGCCCTGCAGGCCAACTTCGGCCAGGGTATGTCGGTGGCTACGTTCGGGCTCGATGTAATAGCCGTTGCCTTTGTGGCCATTATAAGCACCGCCGCGCTCATCTTCCTGCTCGACCGTATCCGGCTGCACGTCAAGTTCTTCCTGATTCTGGCCTTCCTGATTTTGCTCTACAGCGTCGCTAAAAACCTGCATCTGTCGTCGCTGGTGCTGGTGCTGGTATTTGGGCTGGCCGTTAATAATGCCGAGCAGTTCATGGTGGGGCCCATCAAAACCTGGTTCAACCCGGCCCGCCTTACCGAGGAGCTGCATCAGCTGCGTAGCATCACGGCTGAATCGGCCTTCCTGATCCGGACGTTCTTCTTTCTGCTGTTTGGCTTCAGTATTACGGTCAGCAAGCTGATGAGCCCGCAGCTGCTGATTCAAGGCGTGCTTATCGTGGCGGCCCTCACGGCTATCCGCTACTTTTACCTGCGCTTCATTGCCAAAACCGACCTTATTCCGGAGCTGTTTATCGCCCCGAAAGGCCTTATTACGGTGCTGCTGTTCTATAGCATTCCCCAGCAACACCTCATCGGCGAAGTTTCCGAAAACATCCTCTTCATCGTTATCCTGCTGACAGGTGTGCTGATGATGGTAGGCCTGTTGATGAGCCGCGAGGAACCTGTCATCGGGGAATACTGACGAACGCAGAGGTGCGAGTTTAGACCTGATTACCAGGAAGTGAGAGGTGCGCCTTTCGTGCTGTCAGCCCTATTTGGCCGGGCAGCACGAAAGGCGCACCTCTCACTTCCTGGTAATCAGGTCTTACTAGAAATTCGTTTTAAACAGTTTGATGGCAATGGCCAGCAGAATGACGCCGAATACACGGCGCAGAATATCCTCGCCGGCCTTGCCAAGTTTACGCTCAATCCAGGGGGAACTTTTGATGACCAGGTACACGAAAACCAGGTTTACGAGCACGCCGGCCAGCACGTTGGGCAGCGCGTAGGCGGCCCGCAGCGAGAGGAGCGTGGTCATGGTGCCGGCGCCTACGATAAGCGGGAAAGCCAGCGGCACAATCGAGCCCGTGCCCGCTGCCGGGTCGTGCCGGAACAGCTCGATGCCCAGAATCATCTCCATGCCAATGAGGAAGATGATGATGGCACCGGCCAAGGCAAACGATTGAAAATCAACGCCAAAAAGCGACAGGATGCTCTGGCCCACGAACAGAAAGCTCACCATCAGAATGCCCGCCACGATAGTGGCCTTCTCGGCATTTACGCCGCCTTCACGCTGCCGAATCTGGATGATAATGGGCACCGAGCCCAGAATATCAATGATGGCGAACAGGGTGAGCGTGACGGAGGCTATTTCCTTGAGACTGAACATGAATTACAGATGGTTCAGATAGTGCAGATTCGTTCTGAGAACGGAGCATTTTCAGGGGCAACAAACCTAAAACTGCTCCTCATAAATAAGCATTCGGCCGGTTCGGGTTTGCAGGTAATATACGCCGCTGACACCGAGACGCGAGTAAGCGCTGAAGGAGCTGTCGGGGCTAAACCAGCGTGGGGAATCGGGTGGCAGAATACGGTTTGGCACTCCGTTGTTCGGCACGAGCCCATTTTGACGGATGTACTCCTGGCTCCATTCAGCAGTAGTAGTCAGGTCCAGGTAAGTAATGTATTCGCGGGTAAAATGAGCAGATTGCCAGTATTGACCGTGGTTAACAGTCACTTCTGCCGGTACTGGTGTCATCGCCCAATACTTGTAAGCTTCGTTCGAATCTGTCGTACTGGTTTCCATGCAGCTGCTTAGGAGCAGTCCGGAAAAGCAGAAAGTAAGCACGAGGTTTCTGCTCACGAGAACTCCTTGGCGAAGAACTGCACGAGCTGCTCGAAGGCGGCATCGGGGATGGCGGGGAAGTTGGCAATGCGCAGGCTGGTGGCTTTCAGGTCGCCGTAGCCGCTGCCGATGTACAGGTTCTGGGCCAGGGCGCGGCGCCTGACCTCCTCGATGAGGGCTGGGGCGGCTTGCAGGCCGATGACGGTGTAGGAGCGGGTCTCGGGGTTGGTAACCAGCGGCCGGAGCTGAGTGGCCTGGTCGAAGTAGTCGTAGAGCTTGGTGGCCCGCTCGACTACGTGCTGGTGAATGGTTTTAATGGGCGGGTTGTCGTGGATGGCGCGGCTCAGAAGGTAGATTCCCAGCACGTTGGGCGTGTGGGTGGTCTGGAAGTTGAGCATCTTCTCGTACTGGTCGGCCAGCGAGTTGTAGTGGCCGCGCTCCTTCAGCTGGCGCACCCGCTCGATGGCCCGCGGCGAAAGCACCATCACCGAAAGGCCCGCCGGCAGCCCGAAACACTTCTGCACCGACGCGTACCAGATGTCGCCCTTAATGTACTTGATCTGCACCCCGGCCATCGACGAAGTGGCATCGACGGCCAGCAAAGCTCTGGACGGCAGTCGGTTGTACAGGTTGAGGATAACGCCGTCGCGCAGCTGGGTGGTGGTGGAGGTTTCGTTCTGGGTAATGCACACCAGGTCGGTCTGCTCGTCTAGGCCCGGTAGCCGGTCGGTGTCGGGCACCTCATCAATCCCAAATTTCAGGCCGGCCGAGGCCGGACGAAGGGCTTTGGCAGTTTCGTACCACTTCTGGCCGAAAGCGCCATTATAAAGGTGGAAGCTTTTGGTGGGCGTGAGGCTTTGGGCCAGCACTTCCCAGCATTCGGTGGCCGAGCTGAGGAAAAAAATGGTGTAGTCCTGCGGGATGTGGAGCTTGGCTTTGAGCTCCTGCACCGTCTGGCGCATCAGCTGCACAAACTTCTCGCCCCGGTGCGGCGCCGAAAGCCAGCCTTCATCAAAGGCATCCTGTAGATACTGGCGCACCTGCGGATACACCTGCGAAGGCCCGGGATTGAATGTATACATAGCGGCGGATTGCTTGGTAAGGAAATACAAAGGTAGGAAAGGGAATGAGGGCCGGCAGGGTAAACGCCAGATATCCGCCCCCTCGCGCTGCCTTACACCCGAAACCCCATGCGCTTGGGCCGCTGGCCATCGAGGTAGTGCAGGGCCAGCCGGTAGCTTTCCAGCCCGAAGCCGCTGATGCTGCCGGCGCAGTGGCGGCCCAGCAGGCTACGCTGCCGGAACTCCTCGCGGGCGTGCAGGTTGCTTAGGTGCACCTCGATTACCGGCGAGCCGATGGCGGCCACCGCGTCGGCCAGCGCTACGCTGGTGTGGGTGAAGCCGCCGGCATTCAGCACGATGCCATGGTAGCTGAAGCCCACTTCGTGCAGCTTATCGATGAGGCCGCCTTCGTGGTTGCTCTGGAAGTACACCAGCTCGAACTGCGGAAAGGCCTCCACCAGTTCGGGCAGGTAGTCTTCGAAGGAGCGGGTGCCGTAGATGCCGGGCTCGCGCCGGCCCAGCAGGTTGAGGTTGGGGCCGTTGAGCAGCAGGATTTGCATAGTGTTGGGAGTATTATAAGGTTTAGGGACAAAGGAACGTCATTCTGAGCAGAGCGAAGAATCTCGCGTGCCAAGGCTGTGGCAGATGGGCGGGCAGTTTACTTGATGACTTAGGCTACTTGGGCCGGCGAGATTCTTCGCTTCGCTCTGAATGACGTTTCTTTACACTCATTCACCTATTCACTCACGCGTGTCGCCCTGGAATCTTGCCATTAAACAGTTCGAGGGCTACCTGCAGCTCGAAAAGTCGTTGTCGGCCAACTCGGTGGAGGCGTATGCGCGCGACGTGCACAAGCTGCGCCAGTACCTGGAGCTGGAGCGGCTACCGGCTTCGCCCCAGCAGGTCACCACCCGCCTGCTGCGCGACTTCCTCACCTGGCTGGGCGGCATGGGCCTGGAGGCCACCTCGCAGGCCCGTACCCTGTCGGGCATCAAGGCCTTTTACCGCTTCCTGATCATGGAGGATATGCTTTCCATCGACCCCACCGACACGCTGGAAGCGCCCAAAACCGGCCGCAAGCTGCCCGATACGCTCACCTACATTGAAATCGAACAACTGCTGGCCGCCATCGACCTGAGTACGCCCGAAGGCACCCGCAACCGGGCCATACTGGAGGTGCTTTACAGCTCAGGCCTGCGCGTAAGCGAACTGACCGGCCTGCGCCTGTCTAACCTCTACGCCGACCAGGGCTTTGTGCGGGTAACGGGCAAGGGCAACAAGGAGCGGCTGGTGCCCATCGGTCGCGACGCGCTCAAGCACTTGGGCTTCTACCTGCAGGGCATCCGGGCCCACCTCGATATCAAGCCCGGCCACGAAGACACCGTGTTTCTCAACAAGCGGGGCGCGGGCCTTTCCAGGGTGATGATTTTCCACATCATCAAGGCGGCCGCCGAAAAAGCGGGCATTGCCAAGAGCATCAGCCCGCACACCTTCCGCCACAGTTTTGCTACGCACCTAATTGAGGGCGGCGCCGATTTAAGGGCCGTGCAGGAAATGCTGGGCCACGAAAGCATTACCACCACCGAAATCTACACCCACCTCGACCGCGACTACCTGCGCCAGGTTATCACTCAGTTTCATCCGCGCAGCTAGCGTGCCAGCAGTAACCGGCCCGTATTCAGTGCGCTGGATGCTGCCGGCTCGAGGCCAGCCAATCGTTGGCTTCCGCCAGGATGTCAAAAAACTGGATTTCGAATTGGGTGAATAAGTGGTGGGTAGGCGTGCCCAGAAAGGTGGTAGCCAGGGTGCCGGCCCGCACTACATGGGCCACATATTGCACACCAGCCTGAGCAGCGGCCGGGGCCCAGCGCTGCGCCACCCACATCATCGAATCAAACCAGGGACCCTCTAAGTCCGTGTTGTCGTTGAGTAGGCAGCAGCACGGGTACTGGCGCAGAATGTCGAGCGCGGCCTGAGCTCCTTCGTAAGCCATTGGCCCCGTTACATAACCCTGCCAGGTGACAGTGAGCTGCTTCTGCTCCACCGAATAGCGTAACTGGCAATAGTCAAGACATTCAGGAGTAGATAGTAAATTCTCTATCATGTTAAAAGTATAAAAAAAGCAGAAATTGTTTTAACGTGTGGCTTGCCGGTCAGGATGCGTTTTGCCGTAAAAAGGCAGCTACTTTTACGGCCCCGTTCCTGCTGCTGCTTTCATGCCTGCTCTTTTTAGCGCCATTGCTTTGCCGTTTCGCCTTCGCCACGCCCTACTGGGGGCAGTAGCGGCACTACTGTTGCTGGCCCTGGCCTATATAGGCCCCGCCGGCCGTACCTACATCCTGCTCAACGACAACCTCGACACCGAGCTGGCTACCGGCTATGCGCTGGTAACCGAAGGCAAGGCCCTTGACTACCGGCCGGGCATCGTGGTGAACCGCCTGCTGAACGGACTTCCCCGCAATGCCTTGCGACCCGGTTTGCAACCCTTGGTAGGCCTGCAGGCCCTGCTGCCTACATTGCCTGCCTACCTGCTGCACGAGCTACTGGTACGTTTGGCGGGGCTGCTGAGTATGTACTGGCTTTTGCGCCGCCACCTGCTACCCGGCCCCCGCAACGCTGCGCTGTGTGCCGGGCTGGCCCTGGCCTGGGCGGTGCTGCCGGCCTACACTACCTACGGTGTATCGGTGCTGGGGCAACCGGCGGTGGCGGTGGCCCTGCTACAGTTGCGCCACGGCCCTGCCCGCTGGCCCTACTGGGTGGTGTTGGTGGCCTTCGGACTGTGGTCAAGCTTGGTTCTGGCGGGGGTATTTGTGCTGCTGGCGGGTGGAGTGCTGCTGTTGTGGGACACCTGGCGGGGCTGTTACCGGGCCGCCGGCCGCCTGCTGCTAGGGCTGGTTGTGCTGGCAGCCACGTATCTGGTGGTGGAGTATCCGCTGGTTTCGGGGCTGCTCGGCGGGCAGTTCGTATCGCACCGGCTGGAGTTCGATTATGAGCGACTGGCCCCGGTTGGGGTAGGAGTAGGGCTGCTGGCAGCTGCGCGCTATTTTCTGCTGGGTCACTACCACAGCGGGCTGCTGGTGTGGCTGGCCCCGCTGCTGGCCGCCGGGGCGGCTGCGTTTCTGGTTCCGGTCGGCCCGGCCCGCCACCAGCTGCGGCAATGGCTAGCCGGAGCAATGCTGGCCCTAGCCGGGGCCGCGCTGTTTTGCGGTTTCTACCCGCAGCTGACAGCGGTGGGCCAGCAGGCGCTGCCGCTGCTCCGGGCTTTCAATCTTTCGCGGCTTCACTTTCTGTTGCCGCTGGCGTGGTTTGCCCTGCTGGCTTTAAGCCTGCGCCAGCTGCCGGCCGGTCGGGGCCGCTGGGCGCTGGTGGCGTTGCAGCTGGCCATCGGGCTGGGGTTCAATACCGAATGGACGCTAAATGTGCGCCGTCTGCTGGGCCGGCTACCGGTTTCGGAGCCCACCTATGCCGCCTATGTAGCCCCCAATCTGTTTGAGCGGGTTCAACAAGCTATTACCGAGCGCACCGGCCAGCAGTCGGCAGCCTACAGGGTAGCATGCCTGGGCTTTCCACCGGCCGTGGCTACGCTCAACGGTTTTTTTACCCTCGATGCCTACCTCAACAACTACCCGCTGGCCTACAAGCACGCCTTCCGACCTCTAATAGCTGGTGAGCTGGCCAAAAGCCCGGAGTTGGCCACGTACTTCGATGCCTGGGGCAACCGCTGCTACCTGTTTTCGGCCGAGTTGGGTAAGAATTTCCGGGTGCCTGCCACGCCGGCCCGCACCGTGCAGCACTGGCAGTTCGATGCCGCGGCTTTCCGCCGGCTCGGCGGGCGCTACGTATTGTCGGCGGCCCGGCTGGCCCGGCCCGGAGCCAGCGGCCTGCGCCTGTTTGGCCAGTACGCCGCCCCAGACGCCTACTGGCACCTGTGGGTGTATGAGGTGCTATAGGGAACCCGAGAGCAGGCGCACCGGGCGTTTGCACGCGCGGGCCGTGCAGGCTAAGTGTTCGGGCTCAATGGCCTAGCGCCAGCCGGCGGGCCGCTGCGGCCCTACAGCGCCAAACGCCCGGGTTCATCATCTCACTATCTTGGCTTGGATTTTCTCGCCTTTTCACCTCTTTTATACCTAGATTTGGTATCTGGCGTACTTTTCTAATGGCTAAAAATACCTACAAGCAACCGGCTGAAACCCCCACCCGCCGCGGCAACGAGCCTCGTCCGGCGGAGCCGCGGCCGGCCCGCAATCAACCCCGCCCCGCTGCTGCTTCCGCCGACGTGCCTCCGCGCGAAAACCGGCGCAACGAGCCGAAGTCGGCGGCCGCGGCCAAGCCCAAAAAAGAGCGTAAGCCGCTTAAACTGCCGGTATTTCAACTGGGAGGTATCTTCGATTTCCTGCGCGACCGGCGCTTCCAGCTGTTTATGGGCTTTTTTCTGCTCTTCAGCTCCATCTACCTCACCATTGCCTTCGTCTCGTTCCTGTTCACCGGCCATGCCGACCAGAGCGTGACCGAAAGCGTGGGCCGCACCGCCCTACGCGATGCAGGCCAGGAAACCGGCAACTGGCTGGGCGTGGTGGGCGCGCTGCTGGCCGAATGGCTGATTCAGGACGGTTTTGGCGTGGCCGCGTTTGCCCTGATTCCGATAGTCTTTTTCCTAGGCTATAAAATTGTGTTTCGACGCGGGGCCGTGTCGTTCAGCTACGTGCTGGCCTTGTGCCTGTTCACTACGCTCTGGCTGAGTGTGCTGCTGGGCTACGTGGTGCTCTCGCTGCAAACCCCCGGCATCGACCCCGTACTGGCCCATAGCCTCGACTTTTTGTGCGGCGGCGTGGGTTACGAAACGGCTTTCTGGCTCGACAGCCTCATTGGCTGGGGCACGGTGCTGTTGCTGGCCTTCCTGCTGATTTCGTTCGTGGTGTTCTTCTTTAATGTCACTACCCTCAACCTGGGTAGCAGCCCCGCCGATGATGCGGCCGACGAAACCGAGCCCGCCGCCAACCGCCGCGTCACCAACGAGCCCGCTCCCTGGGCCGTGGACGCTCCTTCGGCTATTGATGCCGACGACAACCCCCTGGGCCTCACGATGCGCGATACGCGCGGTTCGCAGGCCGTGGCAGTTGAGGAGCAGGAGGAAGCCGACGACGAATTCGAAGACGACGAAGCGGACCCCATACCGCTCCGGACCGGCGCCGTGGCTTCGTCGGCGCTGGCGGCGGCCAACACAGTAGGAGGGGGGCTGGCGGCCGGTGCTTCGGCGCTGCCCCTGAGCGTGGCTCCGGTGGCTGCTGCTGCGGCAGCAGTAATAGCACCAAAGTCCAGCGGCCCCAGCTTCTCTATTGAAGTAGCCGAGCCCGAGCCCGACCGCGCACCGGTGGCCCCGGCTGCGCCCCTGGCCGCCAGCGTGCCCACGCCACTTTCGCTGGCCGATTTGGCTGATGATGATGCCCCGCTGCCGGCTTCTCTGCCGTTGCCAGTTGCCGCGCCGGCTAAGCCCGTAGGGCTCTCGTTCGAGGTAGAAGATGCCACCGGGAAGCCTGAGCTCGACCCTTCGGCCGGACCCGATATGGCCGTTATTGCCGAGGAAGACGAGGAGGCCGAGGCCATGCCGACCGGCGAGTACGACCCGACCCTCGACCTGCCCCGCTACCAGTACCCTACTCTGGAGTTGCTCAACGACTACGGCCAGGCCAAAGCCCAGGTAACCAAGGAGGAGCTGGAAGCCAATAAGGACCGCATTGTAGAAACGCTGGGCCACTATGGCATCAATATCGCCAGCATCAAGGCCACCATCGGCCCCACGGTCACGCTCTACGAAATCGTGCCCGACGCCGGGGTGCGCATCAGTAAAATCAAGAGCCTCGAAGACGATATCGCGCTGAGTTTGGCTGCGTTGGGTATCCGTATCATCGCGCCTATTCCGGGCAAGGGTACCATTGGTATCGAGGTGCCGAATGCCAAGAAGGAGATGGTGAGCATCCGCTCGGTGTTCAACACAGACAAGTTCATTTCTACGGAAATGGACCTGCCCATTGCCTTCGGCCGCACCATTACCAACGAGGTATTTGTAGTCGATCTGGCCAAGATGCCCCACCTGCTGATGGCCGGCGCCACGGGCCAGGGTAAGTCGGTGGGCCTGAACGTGATTCTGGCTTCGCTGATTTACAAGCGCCACCCCAGCCAGCTTAAGTTTGTGCTCGTCGACCCCAAAAAGGTGGAATTGAGCATCTTCAACAAGATTGAGCGCCACTTCCTGGCCAAGCTACCCGACACCGAGGAGCCCATCATCACCGACACCAAGAAGGTGGTTAACACGCTCAACTCGCTGTGTATGGAGATGGACAAGCGCTACGATTTGCTTAAGGATGCCGGTTGCCGCAACCTGAAGGAGTACAACCGCAAGTTCGTGGAGCGCCGCCTAAATCCCAAGAAGGGCCACCGCTATATGCCCTTCATTGTGCTGGTGATTGACGAGCTGGCCGACCTGATGATGACGGCCGGGAAGGAGGTGGAAACGCCCATTGCCCGCCTCGCTCAGTTGGCTCGCGCCATCGGCATCCACCTGATTGTGGCCACCCAGCGCCCCTCGGTAAACGTGATTACCGGCATCATCAAGGCCAACTTCCCCTGCCGGATTTCCTTCAAGGTGACGAGCAAAATCGACTCGCGCACCATCCTCGATGCCGGCGGCGCCGACCAGCTCATCGGCCAGGGCGACATGCTGATTTCGCAGGGCTCCGACATTATCCGGGTGCAGTGCGCGTTTATCGACACGCCCGAGGTGGACCGCCTGTGCGACTTCGTGGGCGGGCAGCAGGGCTACCCCGACGCCTACCACCTGCCCGAAGTGGTGGGCGAGGACGGCGGCGGCAATGGCAACAGCGACGATTTCGACCCCGCCGACCGCGACAATATGTTCGAGGAGGCGGCCCGCGTTATTGTTACGCACCAACAGGGCAGTACCTCGCTGCTGCAGCGCCGTCTCAAGCTCGGCTACAACCGCGCCGGCCGCCTGATTGACCAGTTGGAAAACGCTGGTATCGTGGGACCATTCGAAGGCAGCAAGGCCCGGGAGGTATTAATTCCGGATGAGTACAGTTTGGAACAGTTGTTGAATACGTTGCCCAAGTAAGTGGTTGTATGAAGTAGTTGGGCTGGATTTGTAGGCTAAGTGTGGTCGGGGTACCGAACTTTTCTTCGCCTTACATTGAACAAAGTCCCGCTTCGCACGTCTCACTACTCAATACTGTAAAAGACACCTTTCCCTCTGCAATGAAAAAGTACCTTGCTCTGCTCGCTTTATCCGTTTCGTTTACCTCCGTGGCTTCGGCTCAGCAGGACCCCAAAGCGGAGAAGATTCTGGATCAGATGAGCGCGAAATACAAGGCTATGAAGGCCTTTAAAGCCACTTTCACCCAAACCCTCGAAAACGATGCGGCCAAAGTGAAGGAGAACTTGAGCGGCGACATTACGGTGAGCGGCCAGAAGTTCCGGCTGAAGATGAGTGGCCAGGAGGTCATCAACAACGGCCAGACCATGTGGACCTACATGAAGTCGGAAAACGAGGTGAACGTGTCCGACTACGAGGCCGACGAGCAGGAAGTATCGCCCTCGCAGATTTATACGCTCTACAAGAAAGGCTACAAGTACAACTACGCCGGCGAAGCCAAGGAAGGCGGCGAGATGGTCGACATCATCGACTTGTCGCCTGAGGACCGCAACAATCCAGTGTATAAAGTGCGCCTGAAAGTAGGCCGAACCGATAAAGCGGTGAAAAGCTGGCAGATGTACAAGAAGAACGGCAACCGCTACACCTACCGCATCAGCAAGTTCCTGCCCAACGCGCCGGTGGACGCCACCACCTTCAACTTCGATAAGACCAAGTACAAAGGTGTAAAGGTGATTGACCTACGCTAGTCGCTAAGCCTGTAAGTCTAACTGGCCCGCTCCTGCTATTTCTGCGGGGGCGGGCCGGTTTTTTTTAGAACGATTCGCCCGTGATCAAGGCGAGCTCGATAGCCGCTTTCTGATGGCCGAATTTTGCGGCCCACTGAAAATATTCTTTGGCCTCCCGGGAGCGACCGGGAATGTAGTGACCCAGCAAAGCCGCTTTTCCAAGCTGGTACAAAGCTCTGGCGCTTTCCTCTTGAGGGCCCTGCTCCACAGCTCGTTCATACCAACCTAAGGCCTGCTCCCAATCCGGGGGGGATAACAGTGTACAGTAATTGCCCAGAGCCACCGCCGCCATTGCTTCGCCTGCCGCGTGGGCCGCGGCCAGCCACTGCTTGGCTGCGGGCAGCCTTACGGGGCCTCCGATGCCGCGCAGGTAACATCGCCCTAATTCGTGCATAGCCGTAGCGTACCCGGCGATGGCTGCTTTTCTGTACCAATAGCGGGCTTTGGGATGGTCCTTTTCGGTGCCGGTGCCTTGCTCGTACATCGTGCCGAGCGCGTGCATGGCGTCGGCATATTGCAGGTTGGCCGCCGCCGCGAATAGCTGAAACGCCTGGCTGGCACTCTTGGGCACGCCTAGGCCGTTATCGTGGGCTATGGCCAGATTATAGAGTGCCAGCGGATGGTGGGCCGCCGCTGCTTTCTGCAGCCAGAAAATGGCTTTATCGTAATCTTCCGCCACGCCCCAACCATCCCCGTACATGAGGCCCAAAAAGGCCATAGCGCTGATGTTACCTAAATCTGCTGCCTGGTGGAGCAATACTGCGGCGCGCTTGATATATTTAGAGGAGTGGTTGCGGGTCCAGCGCGAACGGTAGAAAACCACCAGCGCCCGGCGGGTACTATCCGCCGCGATGCTGTAATCAAAAGGAAGAGGCAATTGAGAGATACGTAGAAGGCAAACTATAGAATTACCGTGCAAAATATGCAGGAAGATTTCCTCCACTACATCTGGCAGCATCAGTACTTCGATAAAATCGACCTGCAAACCGACGACGGCCAGCCGATAACCGTGTTGCGGCCCGGCCACCGCAACCCCGATGCCGGTCCCGATTTCTTGCAGGCTCGCCTCCTGCTGGGCAATGTGGAGTGGAGCGGGGCTGTGGAAATTCATTTGCGCGCCTCCGACTGGCACCGCCACCAGCACCAGACTGACCCCAAGTACGACCAGGTGGTGCTGCACGTAGTGCACGCGGCCGACGTGCCGGTGCAGCGCACCAACGGCTCCGAAATTCCAGTGCTGGCGCTGGCGGCGCGGCTGCCGGCCGGTGCCCTGGCCGCCTACGAGAAGCTGCGCAGCCAACCGCCCGAAACGCTGTTGCCCTGCGCCCCACTGCTGCCCGAGGTGTCGGAGCTAACGCGCACGATGATGTTGGGCCGCACGCTGCTGGAGCGCATGGAGCAAAAGGCCGACCGCGTAACCGAGCTTCACGAGCGGCTGGGCCAGGACTGGGAGGCTACCGCCTGGCACGCGTTGGCCGCGGCGTTTGGCTTCCAGAAGAACAGCGAGCCGCTGGCCCGCTTGGCCAAAGCCCTGCCGCTGGCACTATTGCGCCGTTATCGAGCCGATGTCCGCCAGCTGGCCGCGCTGGTGTTCGGGCAGGCCGGATTTCTGGAAGAGGAAACATTGAAAGAGCCATTGGATGAGTTCAGCCGCGACCTGCAGACCGAGTTCGGGTTTCTGCGCCACAAGCACAACCTGCACGGTACGGCGTTGGCCACCCACGAGTGGAACTTCCTGCGGTTGCGGCCGGCCAACTTCCCCACCGTGCGGCTGGCCCAGCTAGTGGCTCTGTTGCACGCCCGCCCCACGCTCTTCGACGCCCTGCTCACGGCCCGCGATGGGCGGGCGCTGGAGCAGTTTTTCCGGGCCCCGCTGCCCGAGTACTGGCAGACCCACACTCGCCCCGGCCGCCCCGGCAAAGTGGCGGAAATGGGCCGTAGCAGCGTGCATCTGCTGATAACCAACACCGTCGTCCCGCTACGCGTGGCCTACGCCCGCTCCGTTGGCAACCCCGAGCAGGTGGAAGCGGCCCTGAGCCTGCTCGACCAGTTGCCCGCCGAACGTAACCACTTCACCGACGCCTACGAAGCGGCCGGATTCCGGAACACCTGCGCCGCCGACTCGCAGGCCCTGCTGGCCCTGCACCGCGACTATTGCGCCCCGCGCCGCTGCGTGCACTGCGGCATTGGGGCCAGTCTGCTCCGTCCGCGTAGCTAAGGCAGGCGTAGCGCGATACAGGTTTTCGCAGTACATCTTGTGGCTTGCAGCTTGTAGCTTGCGGCTCAAATGAAGATTATTCTAGCCCTCCTGCTCAATACCGGCCTGCTGTGGCTGCTGTGGCGGTGGCTGCCCCGGGTGCGGCAGCTGCCGCAGGTAGGCCGTTGGGTGCTGCCCACGCTGGCCCTGAAGCTGCTGGCCACGGCTATTACTCTAGTCGCGCTGACCGAGGACGCAGTATATTTCCTGGATTGGAGCCGGCGCATGACCGACCAGTTGTGGCAGACCCCCGGCCAGTGGCTGCAGATGCTGCCGACCGACGAATTCCACTGGCAGGGCGCAAAGCTGGTATTTCACGGTTTCTCCAACACGCTTTTTCTGGTCAAGCTGCTATCGGTGCTGAACCTGGCCAGCCTGGGCAGCGCCACGCTGAACGTGCTGTATCTATCGGTGTTCAGCTTTGTGGGCAGTTGGGAACTAGTGCGGCAGCTGCGGCGGCTGTGGCCCGAGGCGGTGCCGCTGGCGGCCGTGGGTGCTTTCCTGCTCTGGCCCACGGTAATGTACTGGACTTCGGGCCTGACCAAGGAAAGCCTGCTGGTGGGCAGCGGGGCGCTGGTGTTGGCCGCTGTGCTGCGGCTGGCCTACGGGCCGCCCACAGGCCGGGCCTGGGT
>NZ_JABKAV010000069.1 GCF_013377905.1 Hymenobacter terrestris | reverse complement strand
CTGGACCTGGGCATCGACACGGCCACTCCCGCCGGGCGGCTGGTGCTGGGCATCTTCGCCGCGCTGGCCGAATACGACCGCGAGAGCATCCGCGAGCGGGCGACGGCCGGCATTGCCCTGGCCAAAGCGCAGGGCAAGCACCTGGGCCGTCGCCCAGGCGTGGATGCGGGCAAGCTGGCCAAGGTGAAGGCTTGTCTGGCCGCCGGCATGTCGGTGCATCAGACGGTGGCCACCACGGGCGTGAGCGAGTCCAGCGTCAAGCGCTACCGCCGCCAGACGGAGTTGGGTAATCCAGAAATGGAATGAGGCAAGGCAATTCCGCTTGCTGGGTTTCGCACTCAATACGGACCCATTCTGTCCAGTCCCACTAGACCTCCTTGGGGCAGG
Organism: Hymenobacter terrestris; assembly: GCF_013377905.1. Classification (GTDB taxonomy): domain Bacteria; phylum Bacteroidota; class Bacteroidia; order Cytophagales; family Hymenobacteraceae; genus Hymenobacter; species Hymenobacter terrestris. Next base: position 17,931 of record NZ_JABKAV010000069.1, on the reverse strand, counting down.
TGTTCTGCTAGCTGATTTGGAATTTTCGGTTAATGTGCTGTGGCTTCCCAGACTGTAGGTGTCCATTCCCCTTGGGTTAATTGCCCCGTAAAGGCTACTTCTTACCCGATTTCTGCCATAGGCCTGCACCACCGCTCGCAGGCGTGGCTGATTGCCCCGGATGCCCGGCGGTCTGCCTGCCCATCACCGTCTTCGCCGGCTATGCAGCGTTGTGGCCGAAAGCAACCCGATGAGTAGCAGCTCGGCTACCTCTACAGGCCAGTTCCGTATTCAGGACGCGTGTGGGTTTAGAGAATGTTCGAGTGGATGAAACCACACCTGAAAAGTCCTGTATTTAGGACGTATAAATTTAATATACAGGGTGTTGCATCTGGATTAAGCTGGTTTTCAGAGTCTACTGCACTCATTTACTGGGTTGCTAAGCAGGCTCATTGTGGATAGATTTAAGTCAAGAATCGCCGCGGTAGTCGGCCACCCAGGCTGGGTGCCTCGCTTTCATCCTTTCCTTTCTCCTATGGCCTCCTGTTACGTCCGCCTTTGCAAACAATGGCTGACTCTGTCAGCTGTCCTCTTATGGGGGCTCTGCCGTAGTGAGGCGACCCAGGCCCAGGCCCCCGCCTGGCAGCTGGCAGTGGCCCTGGGCGGAGAGACATCCCCGCTAGTGCGGGCGACGGCCGTCGATAGTGCCGGGGATGTATATGTTGTGGGCTCCTTTTACGGGACGATCAAGTTGGGGAGCCTAGTGCTGACCAGTGCAGGCCGCGAAGATGGGTTTGTGGCCAAGTGGAGCCATGCCCAGCACCGCTTCATGTGGGCGCACGGCATGGGGGGCACGGAAGGCGATATCGCCACCGCCGTGGCGGTAACCCACCACGGCGTGTACGTCGCAGGCGCTTTTGTTAGTCCGAAAGCCAGTTTCGGTACCAGCGTTGTGCCCAGCAACGGTTTGACCGGCAATAGTCAACCCTTCGTCGCCAAGCTGCTCGATACGGGTAACACCAGTCAGTTTGGGTGGGCGCAGGCCATCGGGGTAGGGCAAGCCGGCATCGCCGCCATCGCCGTGCACGAAACGACTATTTACCTGGCCGGGTCCTACTTTGGTCCGTTGCGCTTGGCAAACACGACGCTGCCGAATGCCAGCGCCGCCGGTTTGAGCACCACCGACCTGTTTGTGACCAAGCTAGTGGATGAGGGCCTTCAGGCAGCTATTGTGTGGGCGCAGCGCGCGGGGGGATGGAATGATGACGATGCTTCTTCCCTCGTGGTGAGTGGGCCAAATGTCTATGTGGCGGGCAGTTTTCGCAGCCCCACGGCAACCTTCGGTCCGACAACTGTCGTGAATGTCGGTGCTTCCCGAGGCACCACCGACGTGTTTGTCGCCAAGCTGCTGGATGCGGGCCCGACCAGTAGCTTCACTTGGGTGCAACAAGCGGGCGGCACGTACGACGATTATGCCAGCGCGCTGGCCTTGAGTGGGACCAGCGTGTACGTAGCGGGCTCTATGGGCAGTAAAGCGCTGTTCGGCGCGATCAGCTTACCGAACGCTGGCACCGTGGACCTGTTTGTGGCCAAGCTCACGGATGATGGCCTGAGCGGCCGTTTTGTCTGGGCCCAGCAGGCCGGGGGCTGGGGCTACGACCAGGCGCGGGCCTTGGCCGTGCAGGGAACGAGCGTGTACGTGGTCGGCGATTTCTACAGTGAGGAAGCTAATTTTGGGGGCCTCACGCTGCGCAACCGCGCCAATTCGGACGTGTTCGTCGCTAAACTCAGCGATGGAGGCAGCACCAGCCGGTTCGAATGGGCCCAGCAAGCGGGCAGTGAGACCGAAGGCAGAGGCTCCTATGCGTTTGCGGCCGCCGTGAGTGGCGCGCAGGTGTACGTGGGGGGCTACATGGCCTCCCCCGGCCGCTTTGGCCAGTTGAGCGTAGGAGACCCGCGTGGTGGGATAGTGGCCTTTCTGGCCGCCATAACCGATTCGGCGGCGCTGACCACGCTCCCTGCTAGCTGGGCAGCGGAGCTGAGTCTTTATCCTAATCCCGCCTCCGGGAGCGTGCAGGTGCGGGTGCCGCCCGTAGCCGGGGCGACGCAGGTAGCTTTTTCGCTGCTGGATGCCGTCGGGCGGCTTGTGCGTACCCACTCCCGCGAACTGCCCGCCATGGGCCTCACTGAGCAACTGCCCTTGGCGGGACTGTCCCCCGGGGTATACCTGCTCCGCGTTCAGGCGGGGCAGCAGACAGGTGTGCGCCGCCTCATCCTGGAATAGCCCCCCGCGACGCCGATAACCTGACGGGGAGGCCTGAACGCCGGGCAGGTGGAAGCGAGGGCAAGGGCTTTTTGTCCTTGGTAAACTCCGCTAGTTATTGCTTTACCTGAGAACCCCTTCCCGGACTAACCTCGCAATGGTGATGCTGGCAATAGTTGGTCGCCACGGCCGTCCTGGTGGCTTTTTAGAGGGCACGATGTTGCTTCTGCGTAGTAACGCAGTCCGTTTTTCACATGGGAGCACAGGGAGTATACTAAATTTCCAGGCCATCTATGCCGATGACCAAACAGGAGCGATTGACGGGCTGCATCCTGGCCGGAGCCATGGGAGATGCTGGCCGGTCAGGTGGCCGACACGCTGCTCGGCCAGCAGAATCTTCCGCCTGAATTGCTGCGCAGGCTTACTGGCGTCAATGGCCATGTTTGGTTGAGCTAGGTTCTGTAGCTTGCCCAACAGCAATTAGGGTAGTGATTGGCCGGCCCCTGGTGTTTTGGTTCTCTCACCATCGAACACACTCAGTGGGTGAAAGGAGGGGTATACCCTTTATTGAACCACCGTTCAACAAACGTGACAACCGCCTCCGCCGTACGCCGCCCACCTACTAGTGGCTACTCAGTACTCCCATTCCCCCTTGCTTATCTTCCGCCATGAAGCAGCGCCCGCCACGACCGATACTGGAGGAATTGAGCGAGGCCATGCACGGCGAGTTCACCGTCGATGCCGAAACCGACCGCCAGCACCGCTTGGCCTCGGCCCGCTTGAGCGTACAGTTGGGGCTGTTCACGGCCGCCGGGGCGGTCGAAGCCTACGGCTTTACTCTTGACCAAATCAGGGATTCTTCTGGTAATGGATTGGCAGAGGGGAAAATCGATGGGGCAACAATTGGCAGTGGGGAGGAAAAGTTTGGGTAGGGCTTGAAAGTAGCCCCTTGGTGGGTGTTAACAAACAAACAGGGCGTGCTATGCGGCAAAAAATCTACCTCGAACTCGTCGTTCTCAAACCGGAAAATGCGGTGCAGCTTACCGAGGCTGAACAGCAAGCCATTCCGTGCCATTTTCTGCTGGCGCAGGAAGCCGAAAAACGGCTGCTGGTCATCGAGTACACGCCGGGGTCTGAACGCGCGACGAGGGAGCGAATTATTGCCGTGCACCTGCGCGCCTACTCCCGCCGCTACCAAATCATCAGCTACGAGGTCTTTGATGATTTCGTACCGTCCCTTCCGGCCCATTTGATGGAATAGGCTATCTCAGCGTTGGATTAGGTACGATAACGGGCCCTTGTCGGGGCCTATTCTGTGACTGCTTAAATACGGCCGTATTTCAAGGGCCGCCTTATACTGCAGGTTGTGCCGCGGTAGCGGGGCAGAACCTGCAGTATAAGGCGGCCGCGCCCCGGCCTTCACGCAATGGCTGGACCATTAACGCCCGGTGGGCTTATTGGTCACCATTACCCGGCATGAGCGCGAAACCACCCGTTCGTGTACCTTGCCGGCCATATGCACAAGCTCCTATTCTTTATCTGCTGGTTGCTGCTGGTGAGTCCGGCCTTGGCCCAGCCCACAGCAGCCCCTTCCCAGCGTCCTGCCGCCCGCCAGATAAATAAGCTCGTCCACACCAAGCTGACCATCCGCTTCGACTACGTCAAGCGCTACGCCTACGGCCAGGCCGAGCTGACCCTGAAGCCACACGGCCTAGGTACCGATTCGTTGCGGCTTGATGCCAAAGGCATGGACATCAAAGCCGTGACGCTGCGACAGGGTTCCGGCAGCACGCCGCTGCGGTATGACTATAACCAGAAGCAGCTACTCGTTCATCTGCCCCGGGTGGTTCCCGCTGGCGAGGCCTACACCGTTGCCATCGATTACACGGCCAAGCCCAACGAGCTGGACGCTAAGGGCAGCGAGGCCATCGGGGAAGCAAAGGGCCTGTATTTCATCAACCCCGACAGCGCCGTGGCGGGTAAGCCCGTGCAGATCTGGACCCAGGGCGAGACGGAATCGAACTCGGCCTGGTTTCCCACCATCGACCGGCCCAACCAGAAAACCACTACCGCCATTAGCCTGACCGTGCCCGCCAAGTACGTCACGCTCAGCAATGGCCGAATGGTGAGCAGCACGCCCGCCGGCCCCGGCCTGCGCACCGACACCTGGCAGCTCGACGAGCCCTGCGCGCCCTACCTGGTCATGCTGGCCGTGGGCGACTTCCGCATTACCCGCGACACCTGGCGCGGCAAGGAAGTCAGCTACTACCTCGAACCCCGGTACGCTGCTCAGGCCCGCGCCATTTTCGGCCAGACGCCCGCCATGCTGGAGTTTTTCTCTCGGCGCCTGGGCGTGGACTTTCCGTGGCCCAACTACCGCCAAGTGGTGGTGCGCGACTACACGGCTGGAGCCATGGAAAACGCGACGGCCTCGCTCTTTGGCGAGCAGGCGCAGGGTACGCCCCGCGAGTTGCTCGACTGGGAATACGCCGGCACGGAGCGCGAAATCGCCCACGAGCTGTTCCACCACTGGTTCGGCGACTACGTGACGGCTGAAAGCTGGAGCAACCTGACCGTGAACGAGTCGTTCGCCAACTTCAGCGAGGTGCTCTGGGCCGAGCACGCCCACGGCCCCGATGCCGGCGCCGAGCAGGCCGAGCGCAGCCGCCGCACTTACCTGCGCAACCCCGGCAACTTCAGCAAGCACTTGGTGCGCTTCGAGTATGCCAACCACGAAGACCTGTTCGACAACGTGAGCTACCAGAAGGGCGGCAGCATCCTGAATATGCTGCGCATCGAGTTGGGCGAGGACGTATTTTTCAAGGGCCTGCAGGGCTACCTTACCCAAAATGCCTACGGCACCGGTGAGGCCCACCAGCTGCGGCTGGCGCTGGAAGAAGCCTCGGGCCGCGATTTGAACTGGTTTTTCAACCAGTGGTACTACCGCGCCGGCCACCCCGTAGTCACTATTGACTACCAGTGGGATGCTGCCCGCCAGCGCCAGGCCGTGGTGGTGCGCCAGCGCCAAGCCGGCGCGCCCTTCGTGCTGCCGCTGCAGGTGGATGTGTACTCCGGCGGCCGCGCCCGGCGCTACGCCGCCACCCTGCGCCACGCCGTCGATACGCTCTATTTCCCTGCCCTCACCCGCCCCGATTTAGTGAACGTGGACGCCGAAAACGTACTGCTCTGGCAAAAGCAGGACCACAAAACCCTGGCCGAATTCGCCTACCAGTACCGCCACGCCCCCGGCTACCTCGACCGCCGCGAAGCCCTGGCCGCCGCCAAAGCGGCCCCGTCCAACCCGCTGGCCCAGCAGCTGCTGGTAACTGGCCTGACCGATAAATCACCTGCCCTGCGCCAGCTGGCCGTAGAGTCGCTCGACCTTAAAAATACTGCCTTGCGCAAAGCGGCTGAGCCCGGGCTGGCCCGGCTGGCCGCCACCGATTCGGCGACGCCGGTGCGGGCGGCGGCGCTCATTGCCCTGGGTGGATTGAAGCAGAAACGCTACACGGCCCTGTTCACCAAAGCACTGGCCAGTCAGTCGTACCGGGAGCAGGGCGCGGCGCTGCAGGGTTTGGCACCGCTGGCGCCCGCCCAGGCGCTGGCCCGCGCCACGGCCTTCGAAGCCGACAACCAGGGCGCCCTGACGGTGGCGCTGGTAAACGTGTATGGCCAGGCGGGCGGCTTGGCCCAATGGCCCTTGATGCTAGCCAAATACGATGCCGCCGACCCCAACGGCCGCTTTGCCATGCTGGAGGGCTTCATGGCCATCCTCGGCCGCCTCGACGACGCCCCGGCCTTGGAGCAAGGTATCACCCGCTTGCGCGACCTGACCGTTAAATACAAGCCTTACGTCGATTCGGAGCGCATTATCGGGCTGCTTAAGCAGGTGCAGCAGCGCCAAGCTGCTCGGCCCCAAGCGGCCCGGGCGGCGGCACTGGTGGCGCAGGCCGTAGTGGCAATTGAGGCCGTGAAGTAGGCCCGTTTCACTAAACGAAGCGCGTTTATCTTGCCACCGTTTAAGTAGACGGAGAAACCTTAGCTGTTACCTGACCTAAGGAGTCTCTCGGCGAAAACAAATGCCTTCTAAGTTCAAGGTGTCAGACCGGAAAGTGACCTCGTAAGCCGCATCGTAGTGACAGTCCAGCACGGCAGCGTTCCAAGGGCCGCTTTGGTCCACGGCGTACAGCGCGGTGTGGGGCAATAGGGGCCCGGGCAAGGTCAGGGCGGCGTCGAAGAAGCAGGTCCACCCCCGCAGGTGCAGCGGCGTCCGCGTGGTGGGGTTAAGCGAAAACTGGAGCCCTTGCCATGGCAGGCCAGCGTTTTCCTCGGCCGAGACGACTTCGACTACCACCAGTTCCGTTCCGTCGGCGGAGCGGAACAAGGCAAAGTTGCCGGTCTCGGTGTTGAAGAAGCGGTGGTGCGCGTCCCACTCAAACAGGGGCGCTTGGCCCATCGCTTCGACCACCTCCCAGTACCGGGTCTGTTCTTGCTCGGTGCCCACCCAAGCCTGCGCGCTGGCCAGGGAGCAGACGCACAGCGGGGCACCTGCCGTTTCGCCGTAGCCGACAAACTCACATACTTGGGTCGTCATTCTGGTCTCGCTTTCAGCATGTCATGCAGTTGGGCCCTAAGTACGCTATTATGCTCGTTCAAGCCACGACCGTTTTGGCAAAATGTAACAGAGACGGCCTGGCCTGTATTAGCAGAGTAGCTTTGCCAGCATAAGCCCCTTGCACCTGCTATTATGTCTCCTAAATTTAAAGTTTGCTGCCCTGGCGGGTACCAGGTTGAGGACGTTTTCAACCACAACCTTGACCTCAACATCGTCCTCGACACGGAAGAGGTCTTTTTCGCGACTGTGTTCACGATTCGCAATGTGCAGGCCCTATTGACCCGCTCGCCCGAACCCTACTTCTGGAGCGTTGACATGTTCATTGTCGACAACCTGCGCGTATCGACCATCCTGGATGCTGTGGCCAGCATCGTGCAGCAGGGCATGGCCGATACCATCTTTGGCCGAATCGGCACAACAGCCACCGTATACGAAGGGAGTGGGCACAGCTTTGCCAACCTACCCGGGTATTTGCAGTAAAAAACGCTGCTTCAGCTGAACACGGCGCGTTTAGGCCACCACCGTTTGAGTTAAACACCAAATTGCTGCCGTGAATACGTGTAGTTTTATTATCCCGCTGTGCGACGGATTCGATGCACCACGTACCTCACCAAACGGCTAACAGGATGAATTGGGAACACCTACAAAAAACCGTCTACCGCCGCGACGGGGCCTTGCATGACATCTACGTCCGCGAGGTGAGCCGGGCCGACTGGGCCGCGTGGATGGCCTTGGTCAACCGGGACTACCCGGTGCGCTGGGTCGTGGAAGGGTACAACGAGGAAACACCTGCCAGCCGCATTGATGCCGACTTTATCGCCCGCTGGTGGGACGAGGGGGAACGAACGTCCGCTCAAGCAACGGTCTTTCTGGAGCAGATTCAGGTGAAGTGCTACTTTTTCGCAGACACCGAGTTGGAGAATGACATTTGCCCGGCCGAAATACAGTCCTTGGAAGATCATGAGCGGCTCATGCAGTACTTAGTGGCCGTCTCGCTGGCGCTGGGCAAGGAGGTAATCCTAACGGAGGAAGCCGTGGAAGACCCGCAGGTCTTTGTGCGCGTGAACGGCAGAACCATTCACTATGAGGAGCTGCCGTAGCTACCAGCACACGGAGCTGTCGCTATGATGGTTGAAGCCTCCTTATTCTATTCGGACCCTTTATTTGAACAGGTAGCAAGGACGTTAATACCGCAAGGTTGAAATAGTGCTAGATTGTGTCCAAACGAGACCTTGGTTCCCTATGAAGTACTCCATCCCCGAGCAACTCATTCGCCACGCTTTTTTCTTTTCAGTGTGGTGTTTGGAGCAGTGCCACGACATGGCGCGCTACCATCGCCAGGTGGCCACGTTGAGCCAACTGCCCGAAGGCACGGTTGGCCGCGAATTGGCGGCGTGCTTGCTGGCCCGGGACTTGACGTTGGTGCCCGGCTTTGAAAGCCATGACTTAAAGCACGTGGTGCTGGCGTATGAGTTGGAGCCGGTAGGCGAAATTCGGATGCAAGCCTTTATGCTGGGTAACGGCAACTGGACCTTGCCCAGCTTCCTGATTTTTTTGTTTGGGCTGCTGCTCTTGCCCCAGCACTGGCGCTTGTTTAGGCAAGATTATCATGCTGGACAACGCTGTGTGCCGCTTGCTACCCTGACCATTGAGGCGTGTCAGCACCAATCACTCCAGCAGCTTCGAAGCTGTCTGTTCAGTCGGTACCAAGAAGTGAAACTCATCCACCAGCCCAACCTGCACCTCCGCTTGAGTTGGCTGGGCAGCTACGGAGTAATGGCCGTGGGCATCGCGGCGATGCTGTTTTGTTACCCCTTTCTGTGGTCCGCCGAACTAGCGGACTTAGTAGGGGCCGGTTTTCCGTTTATCGCCGGGGCTATTTTGGTCGTCGGGGGCTTACTCAACCTGACCTTGCAGGCCCACCTTCGCACCAAAGAAACGAGTGCCTAATCAGGTTATACTCTCCTTTTGCCGGACCCACCGTTTTCCTGCACACAAGTTCTGCTAGGCCAACCAGCCAGGTGGATAAGGCCACCCGCACCCGGGTGCGGGCCTATTTTTCTTCTATATATTAGCCCACCGGAAGGACTCCCCTTTCTGCTTTTGCTGCCCCGCCTTATGCCCCTGTTCCAGTTCTATGCTCATCTGTTGTTCCGGACGGCCGCGCTGCTCGCGGCGGGGCTCGCCCTGGCCTGCCTGGCGGTCATCAGCGTGCTGGGTGGGGCCCTGCCGGGCGTGGAACTGAACGAGCAGGTGGCCCGCGCGGCCACGGCGTTGCACCGCGACGCTTGCCGGCTGCGGGCTTCGGCCCGGGCCCGCCAAGCCCCGGCGCCCACCGTTTCCGGGTCCGGCGACGCCGGGTAAGCCCCAGGGATTGCCTCCCTCGAAAAGCCGCTGCACCTGCCGGGCCGTGGCGGCTTTTTGGCGGGTATTTATTTTCATAAACTCCCCAAAATGAGGTACTAGGGTCCGTTTATGACCAGCAAAGAGCTTGTTGCCCTCCCCGTAGAGGCCAGCGCGAAGGTAGCCTTAGCGCGACCAGTCGGCTGACAAAATCCTCCTTTCATCGAACGGAGAGCGTTTAGCTTAGGACCATTTTACTGAACGCAAGAAAGCGATACCTTTCGCGCCGGTGCTTCCTGCAGCAGAAAGCTAGCCCGTTCCTATGACCAGTAAAGAAGCCTACTTTCAGGACTTGGAGTCCATCGTAACCGACCAAGTGTACTTGGCCGCCTCGCGGGACGAGTTGGAGAACGAGATTGCCGAGAACATGTGGACCATCGGCGTGAGCGAGGAATTGGCTGGGGCGATTGCGCCCGCAGAGGTACAGGCGTTTTTGCAACGCGTCAAGTGTAACCGCCGCACCCAACTCGCCCAGCGTGGGCAGCCGGGCGGGCTGCGCTACTACCTCTGGCACGACCCGCAGGCGGGGCAGCTGCGCTTTAACTTCATCAGCGTGCTGCATGAAGCTTTGCCGTTCAGGGCCCCCGTCAACGCGTGTGCCGACGAGGCCGCGATAATCCGTGCCTGGCTGCAAGACAGCGGCGGCGTGGGCGCACCGCTACTCGATTCGGCAGACTACAGGGTGCAGGTATATGAAGAAGTACTCCTGAACTATTAGAACCCTCCTTCAGCTGAATTGCCGCGTTCAAGGCATGACCCTTTCGCTGAACTGTAGCAGTTAATGGGCTTCTACTTCATTTTGCTGTTGTTTCGGTAGCGTTGGGCATGAACGTCACATTTCATTCGCTCGGCAACCTGTGCGAGCAAGCCCCAAAAAGTAGCGGGTGGGCGAGTGCCAGTAGCTAGCTCTTCAAGTACCTCCATCGCCAACTCCCACTCGTTTTGCGCCAGATAAAGGTGAAAATCCTGGAACGTAGCGCGGGAGACATCGGGGAGCGCCACTGCGTCTGCCGGCAGACAGTCGGCTGCTTGGCGAAGGAGCCGCTTGGTTTCAATTCCCGGATTATACAAAGCGTGGAATTGCTGCAATAGGGGGGCTAGATAAGCAGAGAAGTAGCTCATGGTTCTAGCCAAAGTAAGGCTCGTTAAACTGAATTCCCGCGTTTAGCTTCGGACCGGTTCCCTAGACATTACTCGGCTACTGGTAGCCGCCGTCTGGACAAGTAGGAATGATAACGGCGCCACTTCGGCCCTCAGTGAGCCACAACTCCGCTTGCGGTTGAATCACGCCGTAGATATGCGGGTAATGGAGTTTAAGCCCCAGAAGCCGTGAACTCGCGGCCGCTACCAACTCACCGCCAGTCGAGGCAGCGGCTTCTTGCGTCAGCAATTCGTCGGCAACGGAATAGTGCCCAGCTTGGCGGAGGGTCAAGGTGATAGCTTCCACTGAGAACGGTGCGGGCATATCGAGTGAAAGGTACAGGCAACTATGAAATCTTCCTTCAACTGAACGGAGAGCATCAAAAAGCGTGGGGCAATCGGGCGAAGCGGTTACTTGCATGACTTCCGCAGGGATTGGCCGAAAGTCGCGATGCTCCTGCCGATCACTGCTTGCCCCCACTGCCCCACACTTTTTGATGCTCTTCATCCTTGTGTAGAACGTCGCGTCCCGGAAGCAAAACAAGCTGCCGTAGCCGACCGAGCCGCTTGTGTCACTGTGGCCCCGTCGCTGTCCTACGGTGGTGAGCGCGCGTAATTCGTAAGCGGTGCGGCAGCTGCATGTGGCCCGTGGGGGTCATTACGTCGACGGGCACGTTTCCCACCCGCGCACCGGCCGGCACCTGCACTCGCAGCTGCTGGTCGGATACCACCTCCACGCGTGCGGCGCTATTGCCTATCCACACCTGAGATACACTGGCCAGCCCAGTGCCCTGTACCACTACCCACGCGCCCGCGGCCGCCTGGCGGGGTTGCGCATTTCGCAGCACGGGTAGTTCGCCTGGACGGCCCAGATGGAGCTGCGCCACGTAGCCGCTGGGGTATTCGCCGCGCGAAAGCCCCGGCGCCGCGCCGTATACCGCCAGCGAATCGGGGGCCGGCGTGGTGGAAGATAAAGTGCCCCCCAGGTATAGCCGGCCAGCCGGGTCCGCCGCCAACGCGGCCGGACCATAGTAGTTGGCCCTGGTTACGTCGCGCGTTGCCAGCCACTGCCCATTAGATGCCAGTTGGGCCACAAACACCCGCTTCGCCCCCGGAGCGCGCAGCCGCATAGCCGCCGGTTGTCCGGCCCCGGCGAGGCTATCCTCAAAAAAACCGGCTAGGTGCAGCCGGCCGGTGGCATCGGCGGCCAGCGCCATATCGGTCGGGTAACCCGTGCCTACCTCCCGGGCCCAGCGCCAGGTGCCCGCCGTGTCCAGCCAGGCCACGAAGCCGGTGCGCTTGTTTTCCAGGAGTATAAATTCCGTCGGCGTAGGGCGAGTGGCTAAGCGAATCGTGTCGCGCATGGCGCCGGCTGTTATGGCGCCGACAACCCCCACCCCACCGCCGCCCACGGGGGCCAGGGCGGTGATGGTCAGGCCCGGAGCGGTAGGCACAACCCATTCGCCGGTGCCGTCCAGCGCGAGCCGGGCCACAAACCCCTGCTCGACCTGCGCCCGACTGGCCCGTAACCGGGCTTCGCCGCGGCGCAGGGGAAAAACAAGGCTGTCCCGAAAAGAGCCGCTTAGGTACAGCTCCCCGGCGGGGCTGTAGGTCAGCTGCCGGGCCGTGGCGCTGCCTTGGGCCAACGTGCGCTGCCAGCGCACCTGCCCGTCGGGGCCCAGGTGCTGCAGGCGGAAGACCGAAGGTGCCAGCCTATGCACGGAGTCGGGTGCCGACCAGGCCACCCAGGCATTGCCCCCGGGGTCCACGGCCAGCCCCACGCCCACAGCCTCTTCCTCCACGGAGTACGCCGGCTGCAGGCGCCGGGCCCACCGCCAGCCCTCGCCCGGACCCAACTGCCCGATAAACCAGCTGTTCTGCTCAATCGATGCGGACGGGTCGGACCACACGTTGGACAGCGTCGTGGCTTTGCGCGTACTGTCAAGCTGGATCACGCCTTGGCCATGGTAGATGCCCAGCACGTACACCCTGCCGCTACTGTCGGCCGCCACCTGCTTGACGATCATCTGATCCGGAAACCCGCCGGCCTGCCGCCAGCGCCACGCGCCCCCGGCATCGAGCAGTCCCACGATCATATCCTGCCCGCTACGGGCCCACAACGGCCGCCCTGGTGCCGCCAGGGAGCCGCGGAACACCCCGGCCACTGCCACGTTGCCGCGCCCGTCCGTGGCGACGGCCTGCACCAGGGAGGCGCCACCGGCGTCGGCCTGCGCCAGCACCGGCCAGTGATCCGGCGTGCGCATATTTCCCGTGTGGAGCTGCATTTGCTCCTGGTCGAAACCTAAAAGGTCGGATTCCTGCCCCGTGGCGTTTCCCAGTAAGATGGAGCGGCCGGCGCCGGTCGCGAGCACCGCCGTCGCGTGCGCCAAATTGGGGTAGCGCGCATCGGGGGTAGCCGAGAGAGCCGTGGCCGCCCGCCACTGGCCCGCCGGATTCAGCCAGGCGACGAAGGATTGCCCCCTTCCGGAACCGTTCCGTAACCGCGTCGGGGTGGGGCGGGTAGCAAACGAAGCTACCCCCGCATAGGACCCGGTTAGCTGCACCCCACCGGCAGGGTCCACGTCCAGGCCGCTGCAATGGATGCCCTGCCACCCGAAGCTGCTGCCGCTGGACGTAGGGGCTGTGACCCATTGCCACTGCCCGGCTGAGGACAGGCGGCCCACAAACATGTTCCCTCCCCTAGACGGAGGGGGCAACCGCATCGGCTTGCCGCTCACGGCCGCGAACTGCAGCGCCGTCCGGTACTGCCCGGCCACCAACAGGTCGCCGCTCGGTCCCACGCGTAGCGCCTCGCAGGCAGCCTGGTCCTGGCCATCCGGTTGGGCGGTGGCTGTCCACTCCCACCGGCCGGTGCTGCTCAGGCGGGCCACAAACGGGCGCGCGGGGCCCGTCGGCGCGGCAGGCCATTCGCCGACGGCCGGCGGCTGATCTGTTGAAGGCGACACGAGCGTGCCGGCCAGAAACAAGTGCCCCCCCGGCCCCGTGGCCAGGGCCCGCACACGTGGGTGACATCCCGCAGGAGACGCGGCGGTCCACTGCCAATGGCCGGCCGGGCTGAGCTTGCCCGCCACCACTTCTTTCTGCGCCGGAAAGGGCCCGCCGTTTACGTACGCTGCGCCGGCGGCGTCACTAGCCACCCGGCTCGGCCCCGCATCGGCCAGTGAAAGCGGCTGCGTCCACTGCCAGCGCCCCGCGGTGTCAAGCCGGGCCAGATAGTGACGCCGGGGAGCAACGCGGTTAGGTATCCCAAGGAAAAGGTCAGCAGCAAATCGTACCTGCATCTGGTAGTAGCCGGTCAGGTACAGGCCGCTCGTGCCGTCGGCCACTATACTTTCCCCGCCGTTGATACAGCTGTCAGCTGGAACGAGCACCTGCGCCCACCGCCACTGGCCAGTCGGCGAAAGCCGGGCTACGAAGCCCACTTCACCCGTTGCCCCCTGCGGGGCCCGCAGCCACAGGCTGCCTAGCCGGACCGCACCGGTAAAGGATCCGGTGACGTAGAAGTGGCCAGTCGCGTCCTGAGCCATCGCTGTGCCGTGGATACTGCCGCCCAAGCCCGACGAATTCAGACTCGTAACCCATTCCGGCACGGGAGCCGCAGTGAGCTGCGCCAGTACGGACCGGCTACCCGCCAGGATGGCCAGCAACAACGTCAATAAAACCAGAGAACACCGAACCATTGTCGCCATAAGCCACAAGGTAGAGTAAGACGGCGAGGCGGACCTGCTCCTGGCTCAATGCGCTCCTGGATCGGTGCATGGATGCTATCAACCCCGTTCCATCTTCCCTTAATACTACGGCCGGTTGGTGGCCTCTTTAGCAAAGTGCAGCTGCAGCCAAAAGTAACTAATGCCGCCACCGTTAAACAGGTCGTTGGCCGGTTCTAGGCCCGTCAGTTCCACCGAACCAAAGTGGGTGGTGCCGGCCAGGGCTGGGGGAGCCGCGATCCGGAACTCGGTGGTGAGGTGCACTTGGCTTCGCGGACTCAGGCTCAGGCCGAGTAATGATTTGGGATTGGTACCAGCGCTGTGCTGCTCCCACTGCAGTGCCCCTTGCGAACGGTAGGCCCTCACCCACAACTGGCAGGGTACTGTTGCCCCATCACACGCGTAATAACGCCCGCCGACCACTGCACCGTCAGGTCCGGCGGCCAGTGCCTCCAACTGCTGGCCAGGGGACCCGCGGTGCCCCCAGCGCAACCGGGCGCCCGAATCGAAGCCGGCCAGCATCCAGTCGGGTCCTTTTGCCAGCACTTGCCGCCAAGTACTATCCGGCTCCCCCGGTAACTGCTGCCTGGATACGCCGCCCAGGTACATCGTTCCGCTGGGACCTACGGCAAACTGGAAATCCAAGTCGGGGTACAGCTCACTTTGCCGTATCCACTGCAGGCCCCCCCCGGGGTTATAGCGTACCCAGAGCAGGGCCTTCAGGGAATCAAGTGCATGCCGGTAGACCGGTTGGCTCGGGTTGCCGGTGTCAAACAGCCACGCGCCGCCAGCTTGGCGTGCATGTTGTCCACTGGCAGCCGGTAATTTTCTGATTAGCACAGCTAAGGTCAAGTCGCCGGTCCGGGGATCTGCCCCCAACCGGAGCTTTTCAAAGGTGCTAGCTGGGTTTGCCCCTCGCAACGTGCGGACCCACACAGGTCTGCCGCCGGCGTTGAACGCAACGGCGTGGGCAACGTCCGGCAAGAAGCCGGGTCGCGGGGCAGGTGGGGCGGGCAACCGAAAAGGACCAAACGCAGGAGTTTCGGCGCTCACGCCCAGCCCATATACGCCGCCGCGACCATCGGGGACGATGTGGTCCAGCCCCCACTGTTCCTGCCTGGCCTCTCCTACCCAGGACCACTGGAGCCCCCCCAGTGTATCTAACCTGAATAGCACCGTTCGGTATGCTTTGCTTTCAGCCGCGACTACTTGCCGGTTCAAGGACAGGGAACCGCGGAACGTACCCAGGACGAATAGGTTGCCGCGCGCATCAGCCACTAGCTGGTGCAGCCAAACGAAGGATGAATCAACAGGAATTTGCAGGGCCCAGCGCAGACGCTTGTCAGTGCCATACTTAACCACCGCCCAATCTTCTTCTTCCGGTGTAACGTCGCGTAGGGTATCGCCAGGGTGCACACCTGCAGCGTGTCCCCGCAGCCTCGCCAACGCGTATACGTTGCCCTGCGCATCGGTGACCACGTCGCGCACGATGCGCATTCCTTCAGGAATGGTGGAAGCAGCTAAGCTGTAAAAATCCGTTTGGCCGGCGTATCCAGCGTATTTCTCCCGCAACTCGGCTGGGCCGGGCGACTCCCGGGAATTGAGCCGGCGCGCATCCTGTAAGGCGCCGACGGAATCATACACCACGAGCACGGGCTGTCCGTAGTCGTGCTCGTTGGATAACATGACGGATCCGAACCGGGTGCTTCCGGGCGGCAAATCCTGATTGCGAGTGTGGACAGTACCAGCCGTATATACTGTAGCGCCCCCTCCGATGGCAAAACTCAGCCCGTTTTCATCGTTGCTGCCCCCCCCGTACAAGCCGCCGCGAAACCAGCCGCCGCGGCTGAAGCGGCCCACCCATACGTCGTCGTGGCCGCGCGCCAGCTCATCTTCGGTTCCAGCGCCTGCTCCGCCGGCGGGGCGGCGGGCACTGCCCAGCACGCACGGAGCACCGGCCTTGTCCAGGGCGATAGCCCGGGCGGGGTGCGGCAGCACACGTGCCAAACGCAGCCGTCCCCCAGAGCTGATGCGCAGCAAGTAGCTGCCGTGCAACCGCAACTGACGCCTTGCCCTGTGGGCCCCCGACCAAGAGGAACTATCGCCCTGCGCGGCTACATAGGCCGTGCCCCCGGGCGCCACGGCCAACCCGGCACCCGGCTGGTCCTGTTGGCTGGGCCGCGTCGTCAGCAAGAGCGTACGGGTTAATCGCCCATTTGCCGCGTAGCGGAAAAACGCATTGGTCGTGGTATGCCAAGGAATGGTCTCCGCCGAATCCCGGCGCGCAACCTTAACAGGTTCCGTCAACCACCCTCGCAGCCACGCCCGGCCCCGGCGGTCCAGCCCGGCAATGGGCACTGCGTCGCGCCACATGTGACGCCCGAGGTACCAGTTGATCGGCAACACGGGGCCAGGACGGCTCCACTTCAAGCGGCCTGCCGGGTCAAACAACGACAGCTGAACTGCACTGGTTGAGGCGTGATCGGACTGGTTCGTGCTGTCCAGATCGTGCAGCACCAGCACATGGCCCCGGGGCCCTACGGCCATAGTTAAGGCCCGCCCGCGCACCGGCCAGTGGGCTTGTAGGCAGCCAAGGGAATCGTATCGCCATATTTTCAAGCCTTGCAGCGGCGCATAGCCATCGGATTCAGAAGTAGGTCGGGAGGCAGGTGCACCCAGCACGTACACGTGCCCGCGCCCGTCGGCACCGATTTCCTCAGCGAAGCCCGGTAGCTGCCGCGCCCACCGACCGGCGGCGTACGGCGTGCGGCGCAGCAGGTACATGGACGCAGCCTCCGACTGGTTAATGCGCAGGGTATCTGGTCCCCAGGCCAAGTCGCGGTTAAGTTTACCGATGGCGTAGCAACCCGGCCGAGCTGCGTGGGCGGCTAGCATCTGCACTTCCAGCCCCTGCACTATTTCCCCCCAAATTGCTTGGGAAACAGTTGTGTCAGGCGAGGCAACTTGGCCCCAACAGGGTGCGCTGGATAACCACACCAGCAGCAGGAGAGCCGCTCGAAGGAATTGCATAAGCACGAAACAAAGGTCAGCGAATGATGCCCAAAGTGGAGGGTAGATACTTGGAATGTGGGTAACGCACCTGTGGGCTATCAATTCGCTGACAAGCTACGCCGAAAGAAACGGGCCACTACGTGTCTTGTCCTTAAATTATTGGCGCTTTCAACTGAACGCAGCGTCTACCTTGCCACCCATTCCTGAACCAGTGGCATAAGCAGGCCCGGTGTAATATTGTGCTTTTTAACCGCCGCCTTAGGCTTGCGCTTCCATGAATCTCTTAATTAAAAGCGCCGCGGGCCTGCTGTCCCTCGTGTTTGCGGTGGGCATTGCCCTGATAGTCCGAAATTTCTATCTCGGGCATCAAGAGTTGGTGGGGCCCTACGCACTGCCCATGCCGGCTGGCGCGATATGGCTGGCGCACCAAGTTGGGCTGGCACTCGTGTGTTTAGTGGCCATGGCCGGCACGTTCGTTAAACGCCGGTAGGGAGGCCATGCGCTGGCCATCGCGTTGATTGTTTCGACGCTCAACGTGCTCCACAACATTCTGTGGGTGGACACCACCCTCTTGGTTAACCGAACCCCAGAAGCGGGGTATAATGCCGGGCTGCTGGTCTTCTATGTCGGCGTTGCTTATTGGCTTGTCCACAAAAACGCGGCCGCGTATTATGGATTTTTGCTGACTGCTCAACGGCTCGGGAGCTGGACCGCCGCGAGTGTAGCGCTCTTCGTATTTGACCTCTATGCCTAAACCGAGCAGCTCTGTCCTTGACAAACGCTCGTAATTC
>NZ_JABKAV010000068.1 GCF_013377905.1 Hymenobacter terrestris | reverse complement strand
CTGGGTAATGTGTAGCTGTAGCCGGACGAGACATTTACAAAGCATTTTCGTTCTCAACCATTCCTTTCGCTGCTGTTCATGAACACCCCCCAGAACTCATCCGACAAGCGTACGCGGGCTTCAACGCCCGCAACATTCCGGCAGTCCTCGCCACGCTGCATCCGCAGGTGCGCTGGTCACTGGCCTGGGAAGGCGACTACGCCACGGGCCACGACGAAGTGCGGGCGTACTGGCAGCGGCAGTGGCAGGAGCTGGACCCCCAAGTCGAGCCCACGAGTGTACGCGAACGGCCCGATGGACGCCTCGAAGTTGCGGTGCACCAGGTGGTAAAGGATAAGCAGGGCACCCTTCTATTCGAGGGTCCGGTCAAGCACGTCTACACCCTGCGGGATGGACTGCTACAGCAAATGGACATCGAGCAGGTCTAGCCGCTGCCTTACCTGACCACGGTGGCTTCGACTTCTATGGTCAGGGTTTCAAACAGGCTTTTCACTTCCAGCAGCGTCGTGGCCTGTTGCATGCCGTGCTGAGCCACCCAGTTTTGAAAGACATCGAAACAGGCCATCAGCTCTTCGGTCGAGGTGGTGTACACGTTTAGCCGCACGATGTTCCGGGGTTCGTACCCCGCCTGGTTGATGACTTGCTCCAGATTCTGGAGGGTAAGCAGCAGCTGGGTGCGCATGTCGGCGGTGCTGGACTGGCCGGCCGCATCAATGGCGGTCTGCCCGGAACAGTAGAGCGTGCCGGCCGGCTGGCTTACCTCCACGGCCTGCACGTAGCTGCGCTGGTCTTGCCACTGCCAGGGGTTTATGATTCGCTTTTCCATAGGGGTAGGGAGGGGGTAACGGGCTATTGCAAGCCGTGGGGTGAGAAAAGGTGGTATGGACTCGGGGCCGCTAGCGACGCGGAGTCTGCTAGAATTGGCCCTGCAAAATTGCATGGCTGCCCCGGGCTGAATTGGTGAGCTACCGCACAATTTTTCGGTGAGCTACCTCACTTCATTTGGCTTTCTTATCAGCGCCCGGGCTTAGCTTAGCCCAACTTGCACCCCTCAATTCCTTCGCTGCCATGCATCCGTTGCGCACCTACCTGCACCGCTTTGTCCCCGAGCTCACCGTCGCCGACTGGCAGCCGCTGGCCACGGCCCTGCGCCCGCGCCACCTGGGGCGCGGCGAGCACTTCGTGCGAGCTGGCGAGCACCGCCCCGAACTGGCCCTGCTGCTCACGGGCAGCTGCCGCCTCTACTACCCCCGCCCCGACGGGGAGGAGCGCACCACCTACTTCTTTTTCGAGAATCACCTGCTGGCCGACTATCCCAGCTGCCTGACCGGTCAGCCCAGCCAGCTCAGCATCCAGGCCCTAGTCGACACCGAACTGGTTGTCTTCGACTACGTGCTGCTGCGCCGGCTCTACGACGAGCGGCCGGTGTACGAGCGGTTCGGGCGCCTAGTGGCCGAATACCACCTGCTCGGCACCGACGCCCGTCTGACCGAGCAGTTGCTGCTCTCGCCCGAGGAGCGCTACCGCGCGCTGCTGGCCAGCGGCAAGACCAAGATTTTGGAGCGCATCCCCCAGCACTTGGTCGCCAACTACCTCGGCGTGACGCCCGTCTCGCTGAGCCGCATCCGGGGGCGGGTAGCGCGGGGAACCCAGAAGTCAGGGCGTTAAGGCGGGGCTTCGGCCCCGCATTTCTTAGCTTTTGTTATCGTGGCGAGGGCCTGCGGCAGCGGAATTTTGGGGTACTCAACGCTGATACTTCTTCTCCCCCACCGCCCGATGAAAATGCTGCTCAAAATTGAAGAACTGGCCGAGGCCCTATTCGCCCTGGTGGTCTCTGCCCACTTGCCCTACGCGTGGTGGGTGCTGCCCGCCGCCTTTCTGCTACCGGACTTGAGCATGGTAGGTTACGTGGCCGGGCCACGCGTGGGAGCCTGGTGCTATAACCTGGCGCACCACAAGGCGGTGGCCTTGGCCGTAGGAATCGGCGGGTGGTGGCTGGACCAGCCCGGGTGGCAGTTGATGGGCACGGTACTGCTCTTTCACAGCGCCTTCGACCGGTTGCTGGGCTACGGCCTCAAGTACGTCACCGGCTTTGGGGACACGCACCTGGGCCGGGTGGGGGCCAGTCATCCGGGGGTAGCGGTCGTCTAAGAGAGGCGAGACCAGTCAGTCGTTCCGCGCGCTTAGCAAATAGCCCGGGGACGTTTACCCGGGCTGTTTACCATCCCAAGCTAAGCCGAGAATCGGCTTAGAGTTTCGCGCGACACGCCCAGGTACGAGGCCAGCAGCGCCTTGGAGACCCGCTGCAGCAGGGCCGGCCGCTGGCGGACCAGCTGCTCGTACCGTTCCCGGGCGTTGGTGGTCAGCAGCGACAGGATGCGTTGCTGCGCGGCAATGGAGCCCAGGATAGATTTTTGCAGCAGAAAATGCGCCATCTGGGGCAGGCCCGCGCAGAGGCGGTGGTAGGCTTCCAGCGAGAGACAAAACACCTCTGTGTCCTCCAGGCATTCCAGCGACAAGGTAGCGGGCGTTTGGGTGTAGTAGGCCTGAAAGTCGCTTTCCCACCAGTCCTCCAGGGCAAATGACACAATGTGGGCCTTGCCCGCCGCGTCCGTGTACACGAGTTTCAGCAACCCCGTTACTACGAAATAGGCGTGCTTGGCCGGCTCCCCGGCTTGAATTAGAAACTGGTGTTTTTTAAACCGTTGGCGCGTGAACTGCGCCAGCACAAAGTCGAACTCTGCGTTTGTGAGCGGGATAACTTTTTCGAGGTGGTCCCGAAGGAATTGCTCCATGGCAACGGGGTGTATAAACGTGGTTTAGCAAATCGTTTTAGATTGCCCTTTTAGCGTGGTACCAACGCATTGCAGTGGTTATCGTATATTTGGACTATTAGTCACAAAATGACCGGCACAAATATGGGAGTTCTGGAACGCAAGCAACGGGAGAAGGTACACCGCGAGATGGCCATACTGGATGCCGCCAAAAAAGTCTTTTTGGCCAAGGGCCTTATCGTGGCCACCATCGACGACATTGCCACCGAAGCCGAGTTAAGTAAGGGTACGCTCTACCGGTACTACCGTAGCAAGGAGGAAATCCTGCTGGCCATCAACGAGCAAGCCCTGCGCGAACTCCACCAGGAGTTTACGAGGGCGACCGCGGGAGACGGCAACGGGCTGGATAAGATACTGCGCATGAACCGGGCTTATTACCAGTTTGTGGTAGCCAACCCAGTGTACTTCGGCTTTATCACCTTCTTCGAGTCGCCCTTTACCAGCACCACCGCAGCAGTGGTCTATGAAACCACCACCGCCATTAACGAGTTGGTGATGGGGCTGGTGGAAATGGGCAAGCAAGACGGCTCCATCCGCACCGACTTGAAGACAAATCTGATTGCCAGCATCATCTGGGCGGGCTCCTACGGCACTATGCAGTTCATCGTCAACAAGGGGCACCTGCTAGCCCAGGACTATCAGGTTGATTTGGACGAGCTATTCGAAACCTTCCTTACAACAGTGGACCACGGCTTACGAGCTAACAAGTAACCCGGGATGTGAAAGTAGCAGAAGTGATAAACTCTTCTGCTATTTTTTAATGGTCTGTGGACATTCAAAAGCTGTTTAGGAAGTCAACTAAACAGCTTCTCAGTCACTTTATGGATTACACTACTGTTTGAACAGCGCTTGCTTCCCTTTTTAGTCATTAGTGATGCGCGATGGCAACCAGGTGCCAGCCGGCCAGCTGCTGGCCGAATTCAACCCGGGAGAACATGCAGAGCGATGGTGGTGAACGTGACACGCCAGGACTGGGTGATGGATACCGATATGTTCTGGTCCAAGCTGCAGGCCACCCTCAACGCTGAAGCAGCCGGCGCTGCCGCCCGGCGCGCAGGGTCCGTTCGTGAAGGGGGGGGGGGACGTGGCGCCGCGCACCATAGTCCGTTGATTTTTAAACCAGTCTTATTCTCACGATGAAACATCACTATTACCCCGGTACCCTAGCCCCGGAACTGCTGGCCCGCTGGCCCGGCGCGGCTGGCAGTTTGCCGCCGCGGCCGGAGCTGGAGCACTTTATCTCCGTGGCCTACCAGGCCAGCCTGCTCCACGAGGAAGGCCAGCCGGTGCGCTGCTGGCTGGTGCTCAGCGCGCTCAGGGAACTGCCGACGGGGTCCGCGGCCGGCGGCACTTACGTGCTGGAGCTGGCTGCGCCCCGTCCCTACGAAGAGCAGGAAATCCGGCGGCTGAGCCCGGCGCTGCGCTCGCCCGGCAGCGTGCTGGCCGTCCGCACCGACGCGGCCGCCGGCCTGCTCATTTGGGGAATGCTGCGCGGCCACTTCCCGGGCAGCCCCGTGGGCGCTGACCCGACACCTGCGGACCCCGCTGCGCCGCAAACTTTGCTGCTCGAAGTCTGCGGGCCTGGCAATCTGGTGTTCTACCACGGCCACGAGCGGGTGCTGACCCTACAAAATGGCCACGTGGAAGGCCACGGCTTCGTGGAGTACCCGCTGGCCTGGTCCCGGGGCCGCTTTATGGAAAACATTGACGTGCTGCGGCCTCAGCTCGCGGCGGCGGCCATCGCCACCCCGCCCGACCTGATGCCCTTCTTGGGAGAATTGGCCCACCACGTTACGCGGCGGGTGGTGTCGCGGGTGCGGGCGAGCGGGCACGGGGGCATGCTGGCCTACGTGCCCACCGCCAGCGTACCCCGCTGCGTGGGGCCGGCGGCCACCCTGCGGCCCAAGTACCCGGTGCGTTTACCCGGCGAGGCGCACCACTACAACGGCCTGCAAGTGGCCATTATCGCCCGGCTCGCCGAGCTGGGCGACGTGAGCTGGGCCCGCTACCAGCGGGCCGGCGACGCCCGGCTGCTGGAGCTGGCGGCGGCCATCGGCCAGTACGCGGACCTGCTGGCCGACCTAATGACCGTGGACGGGGCCCTGGTCGTGACCAAGCAGCTGGCCGTCGTGGGCTTTGGCATTGAAGTGTACGCGCCCAAGCTGGCCCTGACCCAGGTGTACCGGGCCCAGAACGCCAATGCCACCCAGCTGCAGGTGGAAGCCGCCGACCGGGGCGGCACCCGCCACCGGGCCGCCTACCGCCTGTGTTTAGCTGAGCCCGAGAGCATGGCCATCGTTATCTCCCAGGACGGGGGCGTGCGCTTCGTGCAGGCCCAGGAGGGCAAGGTGGTGTTTTGGGAACAGCTCACGCTGTAGCCCGCCCTCCCTTTAGTTACCCACCGCCGTACACCCTTCGCAACTTCCTCCCCTTAACCCTTTCCATATGAGACCTACTGCCATCCACGTTACTGCCCCCCAAGCCGGCCCCGAAGTTTCGCTGGTGGGCGACACCTACCGCATCCTGGTTAGCGGCGAGCAAACCGGGGGCGCCTATGCCCTCATCGACATGCTGGTGCCCCCCGGCGGCGGCCCGGGCCCGCACGCCCACGCCGGGTTTCAGGAGGCTTTTCACGTGCTGGAAGGCGAGGTGGTCTTTCGCTCCGAAACCCAAACGTACACGGCCCAAAAGGGCGCCGTGGTGGACATTCCCACCGGCGGGGCCATCCACAGCTTCACCAACGAAAGCAACGCCCTGGCCCACCTGCTCTGCCTCGTAGTGCCCGCCGGCCTGGACCGGTTTTTCCTTGAAATCGGGCAGCTCGTGCAAAACGGCGCTCTGCTGTCCCGACCGGAACTTAAACCCGAGGACCTGGCCCGGCTGCAGAAAATCGGGGAAGCCTACGGCCAGGAATTTTTCCCGCCCGATTACCTTTCCCAAAAGCAAGGAGGCTAATGCTGCCGGCACTGACATCAGCCTCTTGAAAAAACTGGTTAGGTAAACTTGCTGGAGCTACCGGCTGATGGAGTTGCGCAGCAGCAGGCCCACCCAGCTGCGGTAAGGGCGCCACCCCTGGGCTATTCGTTCGAGTTTCTCCACCGCCGGCTCGTCGCCGAGCTGGTAGGCGGCGGCCATCGCTCGGTGCAGGCGTTTTTCTTCCCGGGGAAAGGCGTCGGGGTCGCCCACCCCACGTAGCAAAATCAGCTCGGCCGAGAAGGGCCCGATGCCGGGCAGTTTCTGCAGGTGCGCAAGAGCGTCGGGGCGCGCCAGGGTGCGCAGGTGGGCGCTGTCGAGCCAGCCGGGGGCCGCCGTGCCAAGGGCCCGGAGCTGCTCGACCTTGCGGGTGGCCAGCCCGCGCACCAGGGGCAGTTCAGCGAGTCGGCTCGCTGCGGTAAAGGCGTGGAGCACATGTTCGTCAACTTCGACCCGCACGCCATGCTCCTCGGCGATGCGGACGGTGATGGCGGCGGCTTGCCGCACGGGCAGCTGGTGGCCGATGATGGCGCGGGCGGCGGCCTCGTACGGGCTGGGCAATAGCACCGGGCGCAACCCGGACTGCCGCTGCTGCAGCCCGGCCACTACTTGGTCGCGCGCCGCGACGGCCGCGAAATCAGTCCCGTCCACCGCCAGGAACAAGATTCGGCGCAGTTGGGCGCGGATGTCGGCGGGACTGGCCCCATCCGGATTGGCTAGTACCTGGGCGCGCACCTGGGCCGGGATAGGCTGGTCAATCCGCACGCCCACGGGACTCCACGAGCCTTCCAGTGCAAAGGCGAGGTCCAGCACTTCCCCGGCGGGTAAAGGGTAAAGCTTGTCCACGAACAGGGCGCTTGCCGCGAGCGTGACGCTGGCCGCCAACGAATAGTCACCGGTGAAAGGCAAATCGAGATACGGGGGGCTGGGCATGGTTGGCTGTCTGGGAAGTGGTGTGGAATGGGCCGGCGTAGTTCGTCAAGCGGGAAGCGTGGCCAAGGCGGGCACTGGCGTGGGGCGCACCCGGCGCAACGGCATCTGGTCCCAGGTTTGGCCGTCGAGCAGCCGGCCCCCGCCCTTGGGGGTGGGGCCGCCCCATTGCAGGAAGAAAAAGGGCACCCCGCGCTCCTGCGCCCGGTCCCGCAGCTGGCGCACCCAGGCGGCTTCCAGGGGCCGGGCGCCGGGCCCGGCCTCGCCGGCGAGGGTCACCCAGTCGATGCCCGCTAAGTCCAGGTCCGGCAGGGGGCCCAGCAGTGGCTCGAGCGAGAGAAAGCGCACCGCGGCGTCGACGCGGCGCAAATCGTCGGCGCGGTGCAGCAGGCTGGCGTCCTCAATCGAGGTGCCCACCCAGACGTTATCCGGCCAGGCAATAAACTCGGACAGGTTGGCGAGGCGGCGGGCCCGCTTGGTCAGCACCTGGTAGGTGTGCTGCGGCGTGGCGCGCATGACATCCACCACTTGCTGGATGTAGTCCAGCGGCACCCGGGTGTGAAACAGGTCGCTCATGCTGCCCACAAAAATGTGGCGTGGCTTGCGCCAGGACCGGGGCTGTGCCAGCGCGTCGGGATGCAGGGTCAGGTCAAACCCGGGTCCGCTGGTGCGCGGGTCCCCGTCGTTCTGATACTTGGGCTGGCCCAGCTCCTTGAGCCGCCGGGCAAACAGGAGGGCGTAGCAGTTGTCGCAGCCCGCCGAGATGCGGTCGCAGCCGGTCATGGGGTTCCAGGAAGTGGTTTTCCACTCGATAATGCCGTTCTCGGTCGTTTCTAACTTGATGGTAGGCATCTGCTAGGTTATTTGAGGGAAGAATTGGAGGCAATGGTATGGTGATTCATAAAATGACCATCGGTTCTAAATGGTCAAAAAAATACTTGAAAGTGAAAGTGAAAGTGAAAGCGAAAGCGGCGCTTGGCGGCTGTCCCATTGAGGCCACCACCAAGCGCCAGGGTCATCATGCTTTCTGATAAGCGGCCACGAACTCGAGGGCGAAGTCTTCCAACTTGACCTTGCCCAGCGCCTTGGGCGGGTGTTGGTCGTAGTCCCGACGGAGCGCCCCGCTGCGGATGCTGCTGCCCAGCGCCAGCATGCTGGCCACGGCCGGCGCGGGCATCCCCCGCCGTTCGAGGGCGGCCTGCATTTGCGCGTCGCCGAAGGCCACCCACTGCAGGTCCGGCTTGCCAATGGCGGCGCCCAGGACGTGGGCAATTTCGTCGGGGGTGCGCTCGTCGCTGGCCACGTAGCGCACGGTACGGCCGGGCGCGCCGGCGCCGGTCAGCTCCTCGGCGGCAGCAGTAGCAATGTCGGCCGGCGCCACCAGGACGATGCTCGCGTCACCGCCGTAGTTGGAGCCGACGATGCCCTGGCCTTTTATCATCCCGATATAGTTGTTCAGGTTGTAGTAGAGGTAGCCCGCCCGCAGGTGCGTCAGGGCCACGTCGGGGAGCTCATTGAGCAGGTTTTCCACGTCGTGCGAGCCGAGGATGAACCCGGTGCCCTGGTCCAGGTCCGCGCCCCAGCTGCTCAGGTGCACCACCCGCGGCACACCCGTTTGCCGGATGGCGTGCACGTAGCTGCGGCCAATGGTTTGGTAGTGCGCCCGGGCGTCGGGCGCGCCAAAGTTGGGCGGTATCATGCAGTACGCCGCGTCAGCCCCGGCGAAAGTGGCCGCCACGAAGTCAACGTCCTCCAGCTTGCCAATGGCGGCCGTGGCCCCCAGGGCCTCGATGGCCGCCTGCTTGTCGGGCTGACTGCTGATAACGGTCACGGCGTGGCCCTGATGGATGAGCTCCTGGGCCAGGGGCTGGCTTATGTGGCCGAGCGAACCGGTGATGATGATTTTCATGGGGTTGGGATGAGGGGTTGGGGAAAGAATTTTTATGGATAAAGTGGTGCTGGAGTCGCGCTTAGGCGCTTAGCATGGATTCGAACAGGTAGCCGGCGGCGATGGATCGGTAGGGCCGCCACTGCTCGCCCCGGGCCGCTACTTCCTGCTCCGTGGGCATGTCGGGCAGTTCGTAAGCCCGCTGCACGGCCTTGCGCAGCACCAGGTCCCCCGACACGAGCACATCGGCGTGGCCGTAGGTGATGAGCAGGGCGCCGTCGGCGGTCCAGGGACCGACTCCCCGCAGGGCCACGAGGCGTTGGCGGGCCTCCTCGTGGGGAAGTTTCTCCAGGCCGTCCAGCGCCCCTTCGGCGGTGCGCTGGGCCAGGTAGCGCACGTACTCGGCCTTACGCGCGGAAAGCCCGATGCCGCGCAGTTCGGCAACCGGGACCTGCGCCAGCTGAGCGGGGGCTCTTTGGACGCCAATCAGCAGCTTTCGCAACCGGGCGTAAATGGCATTGGCGGCCGTAACCGAAATTTGCTGGCCCACAATCTGGTAGAGCAGGGCCTCGAACAGGCTACTGACCGGCAGCGTGGCCCGCCAGGCGTGGTAGTCGAGGTCGGGACTAGCATCAATGAGGCGTTGCAACACGGGGTCTTGCGTACGCAAAGCCGCGCGCGCGGCGTCCAGGGCTGTTTGCTGCCCGTGGGCTAGTCTGGTTGCCGGCGCCATCAAGGCTGGGTCCGCAGCGCGGGCTGGGCTAATGGGAACCAAGGTGGCCGAGGCAGACCTGCCGTCAACAGCCAGAGCAGTCGTCGACTTTATAGCTGGGTGTCTGGTCTTCGACTGTACCGAACTCCTCGTGGTAGGATTTGTGGCAGTTTCCATTGTTAGGTGTAAAATGATTGGGCGTCGTATGTTGAGGTCCAGCTATAAAAAGACAATTGACAACTGGTGCAGTAGGGTTAATTATGACAATTATTCATAATATGACCATTAGTCCATTCTGTCGTTGGTCATCCGTGACCTTGCAGATTACAACGCAAATGTATCGAAAATGTTTATTATGTTCATAAAATGACTGTCAGTCCAAATTTGTTGAAAATCATGATTACCTGGGCTGGGGTACCACCGAGGATTCAGGCATTGAAATTTCAGGGATGGCTCCAGGAATATAGGTGAACACTGCCTGGGCACCGTTCAGCGGCAATGGGCTACAGCGCGAGCGGTGTCTAGGCCAAGGCATTTAAGGTGGCTGCAAAAAAAGTAAGATCAGGCTAATAAGAGCTAAACAATGAGTTGTTATACCTTTGAATTTCGCAACCCACATCCGCCATGAAGCCTACCTCGCTGGAAGAGTTTTACGACCAAATCGCGGCCGGCACCGGCACGGAACTGAGCGCGCTGTTGCCGAGCGGCATTCAGAAGGAAATCGGGCACTTCAACGTGTTCAACCTGGCCGACCTGCCGCAGGGGCGCGACAAGCCGGTGATGCCCTACGACCGGCGCACGTACTACAAAATCAGCCTGATTCGCGGGCGCAACCGGGTGGAGTACGCCGACAAGGTCATCGACATTGAGCGCAACGCCTTACTCTTTGCCTCGCCCAAGGTGCCCTACCACTGGCTGCCGCAGGGCCCGGTGCAGGGTGCCCGCTTCTGCGTGTTCACGCCGGAGTTCATGCTGCCGGCCAAGAGCGGGGCTGTGCTCGATGAGCTGCCGATTTTCCAGCCCGGCGGCTACCCCGTGTTTCCCGTGACGGACGCGGAAGCGGCCGAGCTGGATGCTCTTTTTGACAAAATGCAGCGTGAAATAACGTCCGACTACGTCTACAAGTACGACCTGCTGCGCAACTACCTCATGGAGCTGGTGCACCTCGGCCAGAAGCTGCAGCCGGCCACGGCGCTCTACCCCGCGCACACGGCCGCGGCGCGGGTCACCTCCTTGTTTGCCGAGCTGCTGGAGCGGCAGTTCCCCATCGAAACGCCGCAGCAGCGCCTGGCTCTGCGCACGGCCAAGGACTACGCCGACCGCCTAGCCGTGCACGTCAACCACCTCAATAAGGTGCTCAAGGAGAGCACCGGCCGCACCACCACCGCCCTCATCGGCGGGCGGGTGACGCAGGAAGCCAAAATCCTGCTCAAGCAGACGAACTGGAACGTCTCGGAGATTGCCGACAGCTTGGGATTTGCCGAAGTGGCACACTTCTCCAACTTCTTCAAGCGCCAGACGTCGTTCTCTCCCGCCGCCTTCCGCGCCTGAGGGGCCTGATTTGAATTGCGCAACAAATAGATTGACGGCCGCAACCGCCCCAGCGCATGCCCGCCCGACCTTTGTGCCGTTGGGTAAGGGAGCGAAAAAGACCACGCCGGTGCACGCGGCTCTTAGGGCTTGCACCTCCCCGCCCAACACAGCTGCTCACTTCAACCCCTCACTCATGACAACTCGTAAAATTGCGCTGGTGACCGGCGGCAGCCGCGGCCTCGGCAAGAACATGGCCCTGAGTCTGGCCGCCAAAGGCATCGACGTACTCCTGACGTATCACAGCCAGAAAGAAGAAGCCGAGGCCGTGGTGGCCGAAATCCAGGCCCACGGCCGCCGGGCCGCCGCCCTGCCGCTCGACGTGGCCCGGGCCGACAGCTTCGACGCCTTCCTGGCGCAAGTAAAGACCAGCCTGCGCGACGTCTTCCAGGCCGAGCAACTGCACGCCCTAGTCAACAACGCGGGTACCGGCGTGTACGCGCCCTTCGCCGAAACCACGGAAGCGGACTTCGACCAAATGGTTAACGTCCACCTCAAGAGCGTTTTCTTCCTGACCCAGAAAACCTTGCCGCTGCTGGCCGATGGCGGTCGCATCGTCAACATTTCCTCGGGGCTGGCCCGCTTTAGCATGCCCGGCTACGCGGCCTACGCGGCTATGAAGGGCGCCGTGGAAATCCTGAGCCGCTACCAGGCCAAAGAACTGGGCGCCCGCGGCATCGCCGTGAACACGGTGGCGCCGGGCGCCATCGAAACGGATTTTGGCGGCGGGGCCGTCCGCGACAACCCGCAGGTGAACGCCTACTTGGCCGGCGCCACGGCTCTGGGCCGGGTCGGTCTGCCGGACGACATCGGCGGCGTAGTGTCCTTTTTATGCAGCGACGAGGCTAAGTGGGTGAATGGCCAGCGTCTCGAAGTATCAGGCGGCATTTACCTGTAGCCTTTGGCTGTCTACACTCGTTGAAGAAGGGCGAAACGCCAGGACCTGTGCCTGCTGTTTTGCCCTTCTTTGGTTACCTGCGCATGGTCAAATCCCGGGCTTACGGCGCCGAAAACCGAAAGGCCGCCGGCGTCGGCTCAGCTTTGCTTTTGAACAGGAACCTACCCGGCAGGCTGTACCTCCGAACAATTGCTGCTGAAACAGGTATTACTTCATACGTATTGCCTTTGATTTTTACAGCTAATGACCATGCCATCAAAATCATTGGAAGCTCTGTACGATGCCGTCGCGCCCGTGGTGGGTGGGGCTGCCGACGTGCTGCCGGTTGCCGGCCAAACGCGGGAAGTCGGGCACTTCAACGTGTTCAACGTGGCGGACCTGATGCTGGACTACCGCAGCCGGCCACCGATGACATTTGACCGCCGGACCTTCTACAAAATCAGCCTGATGCGCGGGCGCAGCCGGGTGGAGTACGCCGACCAGGCAGTGGAGGTAGCAGGCCAGGCCCTGTGGTTCGCCTCGCACCGGGTGCCTTACCGTTGGGTGCCGTATGATCTGGACCAAACAGGGTATTTCTGCGTGTTCACCAATGAATTTCTGGGACCCGTCAACGGGGGGCTGGTGCTGCAGGAGCTACCGGTGTTTCAGCCGGGGGGCTGTCCGGTGGTGGCGGTGTCGGATGCGGACTACGCCGCGTTAGAAGCCATTTTTGAGAAGATGGCGCGGGAGCTGGGCGCTGGCTATGCCTACAAGTACGACCTGTTGCGCGCTTACTTACTGGAGCTGATTCACGCCGGGCAGAAGCTGCAGCCGGTTCCGATTCCGGCGCCCGCCCCCAACGCTTCGGTCCGGCTGGCCACTTCGTTTGCAGACCTGCTGGAGCGCCAGTTTCCGCTGGAAACCCCCCAACAGCAGTTGCGCCTGCGCACGGCCGCCGACTACGCCGGCCAACTGGCGGTGCACGTCAACCACCTCAACCGGGTGCTCAAGGACAC
Organism: Hymenobacter terrestris; assembly: GCF_013377905.1. Classification (GTDB taxonomy): domain Bacteria; phylum Bacteroidota; class Bacteroidia; order Cytophagales; family Hymenobacteraceae; genus Hymenobacter; species Hymenobacter terrestris. The sequence goes on along the minus strand of NZ_JABKAV010000068.1, from coordinate 5,515 downwards.
CACCGGCCTCACCACCACGGCTCTTATTGGCAGCCGGGCGGCGCAGGAAGCCAAAATGCTGCTCAAGCAAACCAACTGGACCGTTTCGGAGATTGCCGACAGCCTGGGCTTTGCTGACGTGGCGCACTTCTGCAACTTTTTCAAGCGCCAAACGGGTCTGGTGCCGGGGGCTTTTCGGGAATAGAGTAATTGTTTGAATTGCGCAATAGATGGTTTGAGTAGCGCAGTTCCGCCGCCGCGTAGCTGCCGGACCTTTGTGAGGTAATCACCACTCATTAAAAGGAACAAATCATGCGTGTATTCATCACCGGCGCTACGGGCTTTGTGGGCTCGGCCGTCGTCAAGGAATTAATCGGCGCGGGCCACCAAGTGGTTGGCCTCGCTCGCTCGGAAAAGGCCGTTCACGAGCTGGCGGCCGCCGGGGCTCTGGCCCATCGCGGCGACGTAGAAGACTTGGACAGCCTGCGGCGCGGCGCGGCCGCCGCCGACGCGGTGGCACACCTGGGCTTCATCCACGACTTTGCCAACTTTGCGGCCGTCTGCGAAATTGACCGGCGGGCCATCGAGGCCCTCGGCTCCGCGCTGGTGGGCTCGAACCGGCCCTTCATCATCACTTCTGGCACCGCGCTCATCACCCCTGGGCGCCTGGCGACCGAAAACGATGCCTCCGTATTAACCGTCCATGATTTCCCCCGCATCGCCACGGAAGAAGCCGCGCAGGCGGTAACCGACCAGGGTGTGCGCGTGGCCCTGCTTCGCCTCTCGCCGTCTGTGCACGGCGAGGGCGACCACGGCTTCGTGCCCGCTCTCATCGGCATTGCCCGCGCCACGGGCGTTTCGGCCTACGTTGGTGAGGGCCAGAACTACTGGAACGCGGTGCACCGGCTCGATGCCGCGCGGGTGTTCCGGCTGGCGCTGGAGCACCAGGCGGCCGATGCGCGCTACCACGCGGTGGCCGAGGAAGCCATCACATTCCGCGCAATTGCCGAGGCCATCGGCCAGGGCCTGAACCTGCCGGTGGTGTCCAAATCACCCGAAGAAGCCGCCGCCCACTTCGGTGCGTTTGCCGGCTTCACCCAACTCAATGCGCCCGCCTCCAGTCAGCTCACGCAGCAGCGGCTGGAATGGCATCCTACTCAGCCCACCCTGCTGGCTGACCTGGCCCAAGGACACTACTTTAACGGCCAGTAAGCACCGAGTCAGCAGGCTCCCTAGCAGCATTTTAGGCCGGCACGGGTCCACTTCCGAGCAGATAGACGGCTGGTTTTTTCATCCCCGGTCCCTTCGTGAACCAGAAGTTCATGCCCACGCCAGGAGCTGATTTCTTGACTTAGTGTTCTATGAATGAGGAAGCCGGTGCTGAAAGGCTCAAGTTCACAGACAATCACAAAATATCCTGACCATGGATACTATCCACTTGGTTGACCCCGAACTGGCGCGGGCTTTAGCGGGTATCAGCACCCCCACCCTGACGGCGGAGCTGCTGCCCGCTAACCGCCTGGCAATTGCAAAATTTCAGGCGACGGCTCCGCCCGGTCCGGGGGTGAGCGTCGAGGAGCGGTTCCTGTCCCGGCCGGATGGCTCGGACCTGCGCGTGCTGGTCTATGCCCCGGCCGCCCCAACGCGCACCGGCGGGCTGCTCTGGTTCCACGGAGGCGGCATGGTTCGGGGCACGGCCGACCAGTACGAGGCCCAGAGCCGCTTCTTTGCCCACCGGCTCGGGTGCGTCGTAGTGGTACTCGACTACCGGCTAGCCCCCGAAGACCCCTACCCAGCCGGCCTCGAAGATGGCTATCAGGCCCTGCAATGGCTGCACGAAGCGGCCGACGAGCTGCAGCTGCCGCGCACGCGCATCGCCGTCGCGGGCGAAAGCGGCGGGGGCTGCCTGGCCGCGGCCCTGGCCCTGTATGCCCGGGACCACGGGGGGCCGGCCATCTCGGCCCAGTTCCTGCAAAACCCCATGCTCGACGACCGCACGGGCACTCCCGCCGACCCAGACCCTCTGCCAATGGTCGGCGAGTTTCTCTGGACCGCGGCCAGCAACCGTTTTGCCTGGGGGGCCGTGCTGGGCCACGCGCCCGGCACGCTGCCCCCGCCCGTCTACGCAGCTCCCGGGCGGGTGGAAGGCCTCGCCGGCTTGCCCCCCAGCTACTTCTTCATTGGCGACCTGGACCTGTTCGTCGGCGAGAACCTGCGCTTCGTCCAAAACCTACTTAGAAACGGGGTGCCCACCGAGCTGCACCTGTACGCCGGGGCCTACCACGGCTTTATGCGGTTCAGCACCGGGGCTAGCATCACGCAGCGGGCGGAACAGGATTTCTGGGGCGCCTTGGAGCGACATTTTCGCGCTGCTAGCTGACCAGTAAACCGGCACTTTCTTCATTAAATTACCTTACTATGGCGCGTGTTTTCATTACCGGCTCCGCCGATGGCCTGGGCCAACTCGCGGCCCGCCTGCTGGTAGAGCAGGGGCATCAGGTCGTCCTGCACGGGCGCAGTCCGGCGCGGGCCCGCGAGGCCCTGGCCGGCGTGCCGCGGGCCGAAGGAGCGGTTAGCGGCGACCTCTCCCACTTTGCTGGGACGCGCGAAGTGGCCGACCAAGCCAACCAGCTGGGCGTCTTTGATGCCGTCATTCACAACGCGGGCATCGGGTATCGCGAGGCCCGGCGCGGCACCACGGCCGACGGCCTGCCACCCGTGCTGGCTGTGAATTCCCTGGCCCCCTACGTGCTCACCTGCCTGATGGCCCGGCCGGCGCGACTCGTGTACCTCAGCTCGGGCATGCACCTGCGCGGCGACGCCAGCCTGCGCGACCTGACCTGGGCGGAGCGTCCCTGGAACGGCGCCCAGGCGTATTCCGACTCCAAGCTGCACGACGTGCTGCTGGCCCTGGCCGTAGCCCGGCGCTGGCCCGATGTGCTGGTGAGCGCCGTGTCGCCGGGCTGGGTGGCCACCAAGATGGGCGGGCCCGGTGCCAACGACAGCCTGGCCGAGGCGCCCGTCACCCAGGCCTGGCTCGCCAGCAGTCAGGACCCGGCGGCCCTGGTGACAGGTAAGTATTGGTACCACCAGCAGCCGGCCACCATCCTGCCCGCTGCGGCCGACCGGGACTTGCAGGACAGGTTCCTGGCCGCCTGCGCCGAGCTGACCGGCGTGACTTTTCCCGTCAGCGTCTAGTGCACGGAATTCAGTTGAACATGCTTAATCGCTTCTAACAGAGGAGTGGCTTGCACGCCGGGCCATTACCCGCCGGGCGCAGGGCTAGGCATTAAATAAGCCGCCGCGCTCTTTTGACTACAATAAAAGGCGTTTTGGCTAAATCTGCCGGGCCGGCAGCGGGGACCTTTGTTGCGTTCATCAACCAACAATCATTTTGTATGAAAGCAGTTAGAATTCATGCCTTTGGCGGACCCGAGGTACTGCAATTGGAGGAGATAGCGCGGCCAGTGCCGGCGGCCGACGAGATTCTAGTCAAGGTATATGCCAGCGGGGTAAACCCGGTGGATTGGGTGGTACGGGAAGGCACCAGTGCCGCGCTGAAGTACTTGCTGACCTTGCCCATGACCCTGGGCTGGGATGCGGCCGGCGTGGTGGAAGAGCTGGGCAGCGCGGTAACTGGGTTTGAGAAAGGCGATGCCGTGTACGGTGTCCCCAGCTTTCCCGGCGATGGCAGCTACGCGGAGTACTGCGTGGCCAAGGCCAGCCATTTTGCCCGCAAGCCCCAGAGTCTGGGCTTCACTGAAGCGGCCGGCATACCACTGGCCGGCCTCACGGCCTGGACGGCGCTGTTCGCATATGGCAAATTACAGGCCGGTCAACGCGTCCTGATTCAGGGGGCGTCGGGCGGAGTAGGCAGCCTGGCCGTGCAGTTTGCCAAGGCCCAAGGCGCGTACGTCATTGGCTCCGCCTCCGCGGGCAACCTGGAGCACGTGCGTCAGCTAGGCGCCGACGAGACGCTGGATTACAAGGGCCAGCCGGTGGAGGAGCTGGTGCGCGGCGTGGACGTGGTGCTGGAAGCCTCGCCGGTGCGCGACAACGCCGCGCGCGTCAAAGCCGTGACCATGCTAAAGCCGGGCGGCATCTTCGTCAGCGTCAACACCGACTTTCCTTTCGATGAGGCGGTACAGGCAGCCCTGACACGCCAGCACGCCACCGGCGAGCTGGCGGCTAATCAGCCCCGGCAGGAGTGGCTAAGCGAAATTGCGCAACTCATTGACGCGGGACGAGTTAAAGTATTTGTCAGCAAAGTATATCCGCTGGCCGAAGTGGCCGAGGCCCACCGCGAAAGCCAGACCTGGCACGTGCGGGGCAAGCTGGTGCTGCAAATACGCCCTGATGACGAACCGGCATGAAGCGTTTCCAGACCATAAGCGCGTTTCACAAGTATGTGCAGCTGCCCCCGCCCCAGCATCCCCTGCTCAGCGTGGTGGACGTGGGCAGCGTGCCGCACCGCTCGGGCGACGAGCCCACGAGCCTAGTGCTGGAGTTTTACTCTATTGCCGTCAAGCGGATGCGCAACGTGCAGGGGCAGTACGGGCAGCATCCGTTTGACTTCAACGAAGGGATTATGTCGTTTATGGCGCCCAACCAAGTGTTCAGCCTGGCGGTGGCCAACCCGGCCGAGGCCGTCGAGAAATCGGGGTGGGTCATCTATATCCACCCCGATTTTATCTGGAACACGCCGCTGGCCAAAACCATCCAGCGGTACGATTTCTGGGATTATTCGCTCAAGGAGGGCTTATTTCTTTCCGCCAAGGAGGAGGCGACCATCCTGGGCATAATCGGGGCCATCGAGCAGGAGTACGCTTCCACCATCGACCGGTTCAGCAAGCCCATTATCGTCTCGCACCTGGAGAGCCTGCTGCAGTATGCCGACCGGTTTTACCACCGCCAATTTCTCACCCGCGAAAAGGCCAACCACGAGGTACTCGAACGGGTGGAAACCCTGCTGCGCGACTACTTCAACCGCGATGAGTTGCCCGAAAGAGGCCTGCCCACCGTGCACTACGTGGCCGACTGCCTGCACCTCTCGCCCAAGTACCTCAGCAACCTGTTGCGCCTCGTCACGGGGCAAAACACCCAGCAGCACATCCACGCCCGGTTGATAGCCAAAGCCAAGGAAAAACTATCGACCACCAGCCTGACCGTCAGCGAAATTGCCTACCAACTTGGGTTTGAGCACGTGCCCTCGTTCAGCAAGCTGTTCAAGACCAAGACCAACCTATCGCCGCTGGAATTCAGGACCTCTTTTCATTCATAAAATAAAGAACTCACCGGCCCGAAGCTGATACGTAGTGAAAATCGGCTTTGCCTCCGGTAAAGCAGGTCGACAAAATTCGACCGTTTTTGTGAACGTGAGAAAACACCTACTTTAGCGCTTGCTTTTCATCTAAGAGCGTGTTTGGGAATTTATTAAAACAGCGTTTCCGTCATGCTGAGCTTGCCGAAGCATCTCTACCGCTTCGTTAGAGAAGCCGCTGGCGAAGCAGTAGAGATGCTTCGGCAAGCTCAGCAT
>NZ_JABKAV010000067.1 GCF_013377905.1 Hymenobacter terrestris | reverse complement strand
AATGCTAAAATTCCGGAAAGGTGGGGGGGGGGGGGAACAGCCCCCCCCCGCCACATGCGTCACTGAACAGCACCGTTGAACTGGTGCGAGCGGCGGGCGGGGACAAGCCCCGCCCCTACTTATTACCTTCCCATCCATGACCACTACCCTTCCCTACCAGCAGCTTTTCGCCTTTGCCGAATCTGTATTCCGGGCTATGGGCTGCCCCGATGAGGACGCCCTGCTGGCCACCGAGACGCTGCTGTCGGCCGATTTGCGGGGGGTGGATTCGCACGGCGTGGCCCGACTGATTGGCTACGTGCGCCTCTGGGAAGCCGGCCGCATTAACGCCACCCCGCGGGTGGGCGTCACCTACGAAACGCCCAGCACCGCCGTGGTGGACGGCGACGGGGGACTGGGGCTGGTAGTAGGCCCGCGGGCTATGCGCGTGGCCATGGAAAAGGCCCGGCAGGTGGGCACCGGCTGGGTTTCGGTGAAGAACTCCAACCACTTCGGCATTGCCGGCTACCACGCCATGCTGCCGTTGGCCCACGACATGATTGGCATTGCCATGACCAACGCCTCGCCCCTGGTAGCGCCCACCCACTCGCTGGAGCGGCTGCTGGGCACCAACCCCATTGCCGTGGCCGTGCCCGCCGACCAGCAGCCCGATTTCGTGCTCGACATGGCCACGACTACCGCCGCCAACGGCAAGCTCGAAATTGCCCAGCGCAAGCAGCAACCCATTCCCGAAGGCTGGGCCCAGGATGCAGCCGGTGCGGGCTCGACCGACCCCAACACCGTGAAAAACGGCGGCGCGCTCCTGCCACTGGGCGGAGCTACCGGCTCGCACAAAGGCTACGGGCTGGGCGCGGTGGTCGATATTTTTTCGGCCGTGCTTAGTGGGGCCAATTACGGACCCTGGGTGCCACCGTTCGTAGCGTTTCTGCAGCCAGCCGCCAACCCCGTGGGGCTGGGGCTGGGGCACTTTTTCGGGGCCATGCGGGTCGATGCCTTCCGGCCCGCCGCCGAGTTCAAGGCCGACATGGATAACTGGATTACCACCTTCCGGGCCGCCCGCGCCACGCCCGGCCAGCGCGTGCTCATCCCCGGCGACCCGGAGCGCGAAACCGCTGCCGTGCGCCTGCTGGGTGGTATTCCGTTGCTGGACCCGGTGTTGCGCGACCTGGAGAGTTTGGGCCAGAAATTCGGCGTGCAGCTGTAGAGACGCAACCCAATGCGTCTCCTCATTGCTGATGTTGAACGACGACGCCAGATAAAACCGAAAATGTGGGGACGGTCAACGTTAGCAACGCATCGTTCAGCCTCAGCAACTACGAGACGCAAGATATTGCACCTATACATCGGGCAACAGTTAGCTTTTCCGTAGTTTCTGGGCTGGTTCTTGTTCCCTTCGCTTCCATGAAACGCTTTCTTCCACTGTTGCTGCTGCCGTTGCTGGGAGCCGCCCCCGTTACCCCTTCCGCGCCCCCGGCTGCACCTGTTCGTCACCTCACGCTGCGCATCGATGGCAAAAACGTGCCCGCTGATACGCTTAGCTCACGTTTTTTTCTTAGCGAAGACCGGGCGTTGCGCCTCAACATCGTGCGCGCCGACGACCCTGATGGGCAGGGGCTCAACATCATCATCGACCGGTTTCCTATCAAAGTCGACACCTACAAATTCCAGGAAATCCTGAGTGGTCGCAACCGCGACGCCTCCTACCGCTACAACGCCATATCGGCCTATTCCAAATCGTGCTCCGACAACCCCGGCCAGGTGGTGATTACGGGCGTGAATGCCGAGCGGCATTGGATACGCGGTACTTACCGCTGCCAGGTCTGCGAAGTAGGTCGAGGCGCCCGGCGCTTCACGCTGGAAGGCGAGTTTGAGTTTCCGGTGGACAAGGAGTAGCTGGAGCGACTGGATAAAAGAACGTCATGCTGAGCTTGCCGAAGCATTTCTACCGCTTCGTTGCAATGGTAAACTCAATCACTAGGAGTTACTTTTACAACGATGTGGTAGAGATGCTACGGCTTCGCTCAGCATGACGTTCTTTTACCCCCAAATCCCACCAGCCCCTCGATGTCCACCCCTACTTTCCTCCGAATAACCGCCGCTGCTCTGCTACTGGGCGCAACTACCGCGGCTCACGCACAAACAACGGCCCCGATAACTACCAACCGCTTCCTCACCGATAGCCTCGACAGTTACGTGCGGCGCGGCATGCGCCAGTGGAACATTCCGGGGCTGGCCGTGGTGGTGGTGAAGGACGGGCAGACGGTGGTGCAGAAGGGCTACGGCGTGCGCGAAGTGAGCAAACCAGCCCTGGTGGACGAACAGACGCTGTTCATGATTGCCTCCAACACCAAGCTGTTCACCGGCACGGCGCTGGCCAAGCTCGATGGCGAAAAGAAAATCAGCCTCGACGACCGGGTGACCAAGTACCTGCCCGACTTCCGGCTCTACGATTCCACGAGCACCCAACTCGTTACGGTGCGCGACCTGTTGAGCCATCACCTGGGCTTTAAAACGTTTCAGGGCGACTTCAGCTTCTTTAAATCCAACCTAGAGCGGGCCGACATTGTGAGTAAGATGCGGCTGATGCAGCCCACCCGCGAGTTCCGCAAGGACTACGGCTACTGCAACTCGGGCTTTGTGGCGGCCGGCGAGGTGATTCCAGCCGTTACCGGCACGAGCTGGGAAGACTACGTGCGCCAGAACCTACTGCAGCCGCTGGGCATGAAAAGCACCTATGTTTCGTCGCTGGAGTTTGCCAAGCAGCCCAATATTGCCACGGCCTATTCCAACACGTTCGGGCCGCTGGCCAAGGTACAGTTCGACAACTGGGACAACATGGGCCCTTGCGCTAGCATGGCCTCCAACGTCACGGACCTGAGTCACTGGCTGCGTTTCCAGCTCGATAGTGGCCGTTATGAGGGCCGGCAGGTGCTGCCCTGGGCAGCCCTGCGCAAAACCCGCGACGCCAATACCATCATCAGCAGCCGCAAGTCGCCGCTGTTTCCAACGCATTTCGTGACCTACGCGCTGGGCGTTGAGTCGGCCGACTACAATGGCCGGCAGGTGTACTGGCACACGGGCGGCGCTTCGGGGCAGGTGAGCAACGTATGCTTCGTGCCCGAGGCCGGCCTGGGCCTGGCTGTGCTCACCAACAACGACAACCAGAGTTTCTTTGAGGCCCTACGCTACCAGATTCTCGACGCCTACCTGGGCGTGCCATACATTGACCGGAGTGCCCAGCTGCTGGCCCGCCGCCGCGCCGGCGAGCTGGCGGCCGGCCCCGACCCCACGCTGGCCCTGGCCGCCCGCGTGGCCAAAAAGGCCAAGGCCCCGCTGCCCCTCAAAGCCTACGTGGGCGAGTTCGATAACCCACTTTTCGGCCGCATCCAAGTCACCCAGAAAGGCAAGCAGCTACTCGTGACGCTGCCCACCCACCCCGGCCTCACCGCCACCCTCGATTACATGGACGGCCAGGAGTTCCGCGCCACCTACTCCGACCTCGTGTTCGGGGTGCTACCGGCTAAGTTCGAGGTAGAAAACGGCCGCGTAAAATCCCTGGAAATGCGCGCCAACGACTACGTGGAAGCCGATTCGTACGTTTTCGGGAAGTTGTAGAAATACGAAAGGCTCGAGAGCCTGTAGCACAAATCTTCCGCTTCGTGTATCGTTGAACGGCGTCGTTCGGAAGTCAGCAACGGTACGCGAAGCGGAAGCTTCGCGCTACAGCCTCTCGCGCAAGCACTGAGTCAACTAAAAAGGGCCCTACGTCACCTGAACGTATTGCTCAGGTGACGTAGGGCCCTTTTTATTCAGACGGTTAGCTTGTAGCTGACCGCTTACAGCTCACAAGATTACCCTTTTAGGCTCTCCATGTCGATTACGAAGCGGTACTTCACATCGGACTTCATCATGCGCTCGTAGGCCTCGTTGATGTAGTCGATGTTGATAACTTCCACGTCGCTCATCACGTTGTGCTCGGCGCAGAAGTCCAGCATTTCTTGGGTTTCCTGGATACCGCCGATGAGCGAGCCGGCAATGCGGCGGCGCTTACTGATGAGATTGAACGCGTGCAACTGGGCCGGCTCGGGCGGTACGCCGAGCAGCACCATGGTGCCGTCGAGGCGCAGGCTGGCCACGTAGGGCATCAGGTCGATGGGGGCCGACACGGTGTTGATAATCAGGTCGAAGTAGTTGCCGATGCCTTCCATCGCGCCTTTCTCCTTGGTTACCACAAATTTGTGGGCACCGAGAGCTTTGGCGTCGGCCTCCTTGTCGGGCGAGGTGCTGAGCACGGTTACTTCGCAGCCCATGGCGGCGGCGAATTTCACGGCCATGTGGCCCAAGCCGCCGAGTCCGATTACGGCTACCCGGTCGCCCTTCTTGGCGTTCCACTGGCGCAGCGGCGACCAAGTGGTAATGCCGGCGCACAACAGCGGGGCCACGCGGGCCAGATCGAGCTTTTCGGACACGCGGAGCACGAATTTCTCGGTTACCACGATATTGTTCGAGTAGCCGCCCTGGGTTACCGAGCCGTCTTTGTCTTTGCTGGTATAGGTGCCCACGAAGCCGTTGTCGCAGTACTGCTCCAGGCCCTCGTTGCACTCGGCGCAATGCTGGCACGAGTCGACCATACAGCCAACACCGGCCAAATCGCCTACTTTAAAGTTCTTTACGTGGGCGCCAACCTCGGTTACGCGGCCCACAATTTCATGGCCGGGCACCATCGGAAACATCGAGCTGCCCCACTCGTTGCGGGCCTGATGGATGTCGGAGTGGCAGACGCCGCAGAACAGAATGTCCATGCGTACATCGTGGGGGCCCACGTCGCGGCGCTCGAAGCTGAAGGGGGCAAGGGGTTCGTTGGCGGCAGGAGCGGCGTAGCCTTGGGCTGAAGTCATAACAAGCGGAATAAGCGGCCGGGACAGTGGGCCCCGGACGTGGGTAGCATAACTACAGGCGACCGTTAATTGTTACGCAGCCGCTATTTTGAAAAGCCTATGGCCGAAAATATGCCGGCCCTAGCGTACCTTCCCCAGGCAAATATTTCCCTACCCTTTCTGCTCATAGTATGGCCGCTGTTCAGCCTGTTTCCACTCCCTCTACCACCTCTGCTGTTGCTAAGCACAACTCGTTGGGTCTGCGCATCTGGCATTGGGCCAACTCGGGCTTGGTGCTGTTTCAGCTGATGACGATCCTGTTTATGTTCGTCATCGTGAAGGTGAAGACGCTGGCGCCCGAGTTCAGCCAGGTGCTGGCCGAGAAAGGTGTGAACCTGCCGGCCCAGGAACTGCGCGGACTCACCCGCATCGTTTCGCACCGCATCTGGGACTGGCACATTTGGGTGGGCATTGCCATTTCGTGTTTGCTGGCGTTTCGGGTGGTTGTGAGCTTCCGGCAGCGAGGGGGCCAGCGCACGGTGGCCAAAATTGCGGCTATCAAGGCACGCGAGGCGCGGGGCGAGGCGGGGGCCACCAAAGCCCGGTGGGTGCGCTACAGCTACCGCGCGTTCTACATTATTCTGGCCGTGATGGTGGTTACGGGCCTGGCACTGGTGTTTGAAGATTACTTGGAGCCCATTAAAGAGGTATCCGAAACTATCCACGAGTACACCATGTACGCCGTTATTGCCTTCGTAGTGGCCCACATTCTGGGCGTCTTCCGGTCTGAAGTAACCGACGAGCCTGGCTTGGTATCGGCCATGATTAATGGTGGCGAGCCGGCAGCAGAGGCCTAATCACAAAACCCATCATCCTGAGCAGCGCGAACGACCCATCGACAAGCCGCATCTAGTGGTTGGCTTCCCGATGGGTCCTCCGCGCTGCTCAGAATAATGGGACGGTTGCTACTCCTTGTTTTTGTCGAGTTGCTGCTGCGCGTCTTCGTCGGCCGAAATGGGCTGCACTGTCGGGCCGGCTGCCGCCGGCACCTGCCAGCCTTCGCGTAGCATCTGCTCCACCTGCTCCTTCAGCCGCTCCAACGACTGACGGGAGAAGCGCACTTGCAACCGGCGACCGAATAGCTTAAAGCCCAACCAGTAGAAGGGGTTACGAATGCGGCCGGTTTGCGACACAGCGTGGATGTGACACCACACGCGGCCGGTGGTCAGGTCTTTATGCACCACGAATTCAATTTGCCCCCGCTCGAAGTGGCCTTCAAGGGTGCGGTAGTTATAGCCCCACACCTGCTCCTGGCACCCGTCGGGTAATGTTCGGATTTCGTCCGTTACGCCCCCGATGCGCACACCAAACCAGAACGAGAAGCCCAGAAACCGGGCCTGCAGCACCATTACGCGCTCGGCCAGGGGCTGGTCGGGCAGAAAAATGCCACTGATAAGGCCGGGCGGCGGAAACGAGTAGCGGCGTAGCACTTCGCGGGCGGCGGCCCAGGAGCCGCGCTCCTCCGGCGGGCCGGGCGCTTCGGATGGCAGCTCGGTTTCGTAGTCATCCATGCGCCAGCCGGTGGCGGCGGTATAATCGGCCAACTGGTCGGGGTCGAAGTTGTAGCCCGCATTGGTGTAAGCGGCCAGGCGGGCCTGCTGGCGGGCAGTAAGGGCGGAGCGGGTGGGCATGGCGTTGATGCGGGGAGTGTGGATGAACGTGGGAAACGGGTCATGCGGAGCTAATCCACTTCTCCCTTCCCATCCTTAATCGTTTCCACCTGCACCGGGCCTAGCCAAAGGCCACCGCTGAAATCGGCCACCCGCTGGCAGAACACCTCCCAGGTTTGCTGCTGTACCCGCCGGCCCAGGCCCAGCGTGTCGTAGGTGAAGGCCACCAGCCCGTCGCGCGAGCGGGCCCAGGAGTGGATTTCAAAGCGCACCGTATCGGGCAGTGTGGCGTGAGGCCGTAGCGAGAAGCGGATGCGACCGGCCTCGGGGTGACTTTCCAGCGTAGTCAGCTCAAAGAAATCTGTACTGGCCTCCGTTACGCGCACCTCACCGTTCCAGGGACCCAGAATCTTGATGCTATACTCGTCGCCTACTTCCAGTCCCCCTTCTGTGCCCCTCGACTTCTCAAAATCGGCCAACAAATCGGAGGAAAAATCGGGCAGATGGCACTCGATATGGCGAAGCAGTGTGTCGGCTGGCTGGCGCGGATGCTGGATATCTATCCAGTAGCGCCGCTCGAAATATGGGCCACTGCCGGTGCTGGCGGGTTGTTCGGGCTTAGGCATAGCAATCGATAAAAGGGTTTCCTGCATGAACGGCCCCGGCCGTGGTGGGTTTCTGCGAAGTCCGTCTGCGGTTTGCATGAGCACGTTTCATACAGGCTTTGATGCGCCAGCCCAACAGCCTAATACAACCCCGCGCCCACGCCGGCAGTACACCATTTTCACCCCGACTCCTTCCCGTACATGGCCTACTTCCGCCCGCCCGGCCCCGCCCCCGACCCGCAGTTGGTGCGCGAGTTCACCCAGCTGCAGGACCAGCTGCGCAACCAGGTTCGCTTGGAGCCACCCACCAGCGAGCTGCGCTACATTGCCGGCTGCGACTCCTCGTTTCCGACGCCCGACACGGTGCTGTCGGTGTTTGTGGTGCTGGAGCTGCCGTCGTTGGGTTTTATCGAAAAGGTGTACCACGTCGGGCCCGTGCCGCTTCCCTACATTCCCGGGCTGCTCTCGTTCCGCGAAGTGCCCAACCTGCTGCGAGCCTACGAAAAGCTGCGCCGCCAGCCCGATATCATTATGGTCGACGGCCACGGCATTGCCCACCCGCGCCGCATGGGTATTGCGGCTCACCTGGGGGTCGAGCTTGATGTGCCCACATTTGGGGTGGCCAAACAGCGCCTCACAGGTCTTTACGAGGAGCCAGCTCTTTCCAAAGGCAGCATCACGCCGCTCACCGACAAAAACGGCGAGCTGCTGGGCCAGGTCATCCGTAGCAAAGACAAGGTGAAGCCCCTATTCGTAAGCCCCGGCCATCGTTGCGACCAAGCCACCGCCACCCGCCTCACGCTGGCCTGCCTGCGCGGCTACAAGCTGCCCGAGCCCACCCGCCTCGCCGACCATTGGGCCGAAGAGTTCAAGAAGGAGCTGAGGTAGACGCCTCTTGTAAGTTTCTTGATTAATCAGCCATCAATCCATTCCGGAAAATACTGATGGCTTGCTTGCCATGGGGCCTTATTGGAAGTATATAAATCATCTATATTTCATTCATAAGCGGTTTAAAAAAATAAATAGATAATTTTTTAGCTATATATAAGAATTTACATAGCATATTGCTGCATTCTTTGGTGAAATAGAAATACGACCAAAGTCATCTTTCCACCACTTTTGCTGCTTTTGCATGAAAAGAACTTTATTGCTTTCAACTGTAGCTTTATTGTCTCTATCGGGGACTATGGCACAGGCTCAGAACCGCACTATTACCGGCCGGGTAACCGACCGCTCCAGCGGCGAAGGGCTACCCGGCGTAACGGTCCTGGTAAAAGGAACTTCAAATGGTGCTTCCTCCGACGCAAATGGCTCCTACAGTTTGTCGGTACCGGCAGGTGGCGGCACCCTGGTTTTCTCCTCCATTGGTTACAGCAGCGTCGAGCAGCCTGTTGGCAGTAGCAGCACCGTTAGTACAACGCTGGTCGCCGATTCCAAGGCGCTCAATGAAGTAGTGGTAGTAGGCTACGGCACCCAGTCGCGGCGCGACCTGACGGGTTCAGTTGCGACTATAAGTGCCGCCAAAATTGCCAACAAGCCCGTGCAAAGCTTCGAGCAGGCATTGCAGGGGCAGGCAGCAGGCGTAAATATCACTACGCCCAATGGAGTGCTCAACGCGCCGCCCGTTGTGCGTATCCGGGGCGTAAACTCTATCAGCTTGAGTTCAGCCCCGCTCTACGTTATCGATGGCATTCCGGCCTTCAGCGGCAATAGCTCGGCCGTGGGCAGTGTGCCCAACAACCCGCTCAGCAATATCAATCCTAACGATATTGAGAGCGTGGAAGTGCTTAAGGATGCTTCGGCAACGGCCATTTATGGCTCGCGCGCAGCTGGCGGCGTGGTACTAGTAACGACTAAAAAGGGCCGGCGCGGACAAAGCAAAATCTCCCTCGATTCGTGGGCGGGCCTTACCACTCCCGTGCGCCTCCTCGACGTGATGAATGCCGCGGACTACATGGATACGAAAAACGAGGCCGTGCGCAACCTCAACGCCAACCGCGTGGCCCTGGGGCTGGCCCCCACGGCCATCGAGGGCTTCCGGCCCACGCTCGACGACGCTGGCAACCCGGTTGATACGCGCTGGTACGACTACATCTACCGCACGGGCTTCTCCACTTCCAACAATGTCAACTTCAGCGGGGGTACCGAGAAAACCACCTACTATACCTCGGTTGGGTACACCGACCAGAAGGGGATGCTGAAGAACAACACGTTCAAGCGCGGCTCGGCCCGCCTGAATATCGACCACAAGGTATTCTCACGCCTCACGGTGGGCTCGCGTGTGGGCTACACCAACTCGCGCACGGCTTCGCCCAACTCGGGCTCGGTTGGCGACGGGGCTTTCGGAACTGCCGGCCTGGGCCGCCTGCCTCTGGTGTTGCCCCCCAACATTGCACCCTTCAACCCCGATGGTACGCCAAATACAAACGGTGCCGGAATCGGGGCGGGCAACAATATCAACCCGACCTCTTTCTCGGCGGCTACGCCCAACGGCTCGCCGCTATTGCCGGGCTTCTATAACCCGGTGGTCGACTTGGCCAACAACTACTTCGAGTCGGAGGGCAACGAGATTCAGGGAAGTGTATATGCCAACCTGGAGCCGGTTAAAGGCCTGAACCTACGCACCTCCTATGGCATCTACAACATTGCATTTGAAGACAAGTCGTACTCCACTTCGCTGGCTGGCGACGGCTTCAGCGTAGCCGGCCAAGCTATCAACTACTACCGCACCAACAAGCGCTGGAACTGGCAGAATACGGCCCAGTACGACGTGTCGCTGGCTGAAAAACACAACTTCTCGGCACTGGTCGGGGCGGAGTATCAGCGCACTAACATCGACCGCTGGGGCGCAAGCCGTACTGGCGTGGCCGATCCGTTCTTTACCACTTTCCAAGGTGGCTACCTGAACATCGCAGCGGCTGGTAATTTCCAGGGTGAGAACTTCCTGATGTCTTATTTCGGTCGTCTCAACTACAATTACAACCGTAAATACCTGGCCACCTTCAACGCCCGGCGCGACGGCTACTCGGCGTGGGGCAGCGAAAAGTGGGGCAACTTTTATGGGGCATCGCTGGGCTACGTGCTGTCGGAGGAGGATTTCTGGAAAAACTCGACTTTCCTGAGCAATAACGTGAGCCTTTTTAAAGTGACGGGCAGCTACGGCGAAGTAGGCAACAACCAGGGTATCGGTGACTTCGTGTCGCGCGACCTGTACAGCTCCGGCCTCTATGGCCCGAACGCCACCTTCTTCTTTAGCAATGCCGGTAACGCCAACTTAACCTGGGAAACGAGCAAGAAGACCGATATAGGCCTGTTTGTTAACCTGTTCAACGACCGGGTGCAGACAGATGTCACCTACTACCGCAACGATGTGGACGGTCTGATTCTTGATCTGCCGCAGGCACCCTCACGCGGTATTCCGGGCGATGCCATATCTGACAACGTGGGCTCTATGCGCAACACCGGCGTAGAACTGAACCTGCGCGTGGGCATTATCGAAAAGGCAGATTTCTCGTGGTCGGTTAATGCCAACCTGACCACGCTCAAAAACCGCGTACTGGCCCTTTCGGGCGATGTACCACGCATTGCCACGGCCACTTCCGGCCTGGAAACGGTCAACTTCACAGTGGTCGGGCGCTCGGTTGGCGAAATTCTGGCAGTTCCCTCACTGGGAGTAAATCCCGAAAACGGCCGCCGCTTGGTTCGCCGCATCGATGGGTCGGTGGTTCAATACAACCACCTGGGAGGCGGCTGGACTACCCTAGATGGGCAAGCCGTTACCACGGCACCGTCGCAACTGGCCGACGGGCAGTTTTACGGGCCTACTCTGCCCACCTGGTATGGCGGCTTCGATAACACGTTCCGCTACAAGAACTTCGATTTAGGGGTGTTTATTCAGTTCTCGGGGGGTAACTACATCTACAACGGGACGAAAGCTGGTTTGCATGACCAGCGCTTCTGGAACAACGCCACCGACATCAAAGACCGGTGGTCGGAAGACAACCGCAATGCCGAGTGGCCCCGTGTAGTGTACGGCGACAACGTTTCGAACGGCTCGGCGCTGGTTATGTCGAGCAACGTGGAGAAGGGCGACTTTGCCCGGTTGCGCAACGTAGCCCTGGGCTACAACGTGGGTTCGGGTCTGACAGAAAAGCTGGGGCTGGGCAGTGCGCGATTCTACATTCAGGTGCAGAATGCGGCATTGCTGACCAACTACTCGGGTATTGACCCGGAAATTTCGACCAACGGCAGCTCCAATACCGGTGCCGGGGTAGACCGTAACTCGGTTGGGCAGGCACGCACGTACACCGCCGGTTTCAATATTGGCTTCTAACTCCTTTCGTCCTTATGAAGACTTTCAAACATATCCTTACGCTGGGAGCCTTTTCTGCTACGCTGGGCCTCGGGCTGCTGACGTCCTGCAGCCAAGATAATCTCGAAGTGAAACCCAGAACTTCGCTGGCCAGTGAAGTGGCCTTCGATACGCCCTCGCGCGTGTTGCTGCAGGTGAACAACATGTATGATTTCATGAAGGCCGGGGCCTTTCTGGGCGGACGTTACCAAATCTACGGCGATATCCGGGCCGATGACTTCATCAACCGGACTTCAAACGGCGTGACCGGTGTAGCCGTGTGGCAGCACACGCTCACCGAAGCGTCGCAGAATGATGTCATCAACCTGTGGGGAGCCGCTTATCAGGCCATCAACCAGATAAATGTGCTGCTGGCGGGCCTCGAAACCAATACCTCCAAATTCGCAGCCGCTCCTTTTCCGGCCGATTTTGCGGCTACAGCTGCCGGTTACAAAGCCGAAGGACAGTTTCTGCGGGCGCTGGCATACTACTCGCTGCTGCAATACTATGCCCGCCCCTACGCCGATGGCAACGGCTCAAAGCCAGGCCTGCCGCTACGCCTGATGGCCGAAACCGACCTGGGCAACAACAATCTAGCTCGCAGCACAGTAGCCGAAGTGTACGACCAGATTCTGAAAGACCTTAATGCGGCAGAGGAGAGCTTACTCGTTACCACCACCAACACGGTTACGCGGGCGCACCAGAACACCGCTATTGCGCTCAAAACCCGGGTATACCTGAGCATGGGCCGTTACGCCGATGTGATCCGGGAGGGCAATAAAATCGTTTCGGCTACGGCTCCTTTTCGGGCTAGCACCGGGGTCGCGCACGCCCTGAACCCCTCTATTGCGGCGGTCTTCACCTCAGAGCAGAACGGCGTGGAAAGTATTCTGTCGTTTCCGTTCACGGCCCAGGACCAGCCAGGCACGCAGAATCAGCTGGCCTTCTACTACCTGCCCCCCACCCAGGGCGGCAACGGCGAGTACAATTTGAACACGGCCGGAGTTATTGCCAACACCCGTTTTAAAGCCACCGACGCCCGCCTGACGAGCTTCACCACCCGGGTAGGCACTACCACCTACCTCACCAAATATCGCAACGGCGGCACCTCGGCAGCCCCCTACACCGATAATGCCCCGGTTATCCGCTACTCGGAAGTGTTGCTGAATTTGGCAGAAGCCTTGGCTCGTACGGAAGGCCTTGCTAATGTTCGGGCCCTAGAGTTGCTGAACGCCGTACATACGCGCGCCGGCTCCGATGCGTACACGGCCGCTACTTTTACAGGTACTTTCTCATTGGTTGATGCCATTCTGCTGGAGCGTCGGCTGGAATTCCTGGGCGAAGGCCTGCGCAACAACGATATTATGCGCCTGTTGCAGCCAATTCCAGCCAAAAGCGTAGTACCGGCCGTGCTGCCATCGGCTGTGTCCTACATCTGGCCCATACCCAGTTCGGAGCTGGGCAGCAACCTGCTCATGACCCGCAACTAAGCGCTTGGTTGCACAAGCTGTTTCGCAGTTACGGCTGCCGTACGAAAAAGGCCTTTCCAATCGGGAAAGGCCTTTTTCGTACGAATGAATGGTATTTTAAAGTAAATTCTGCTCTGGCAGCGTCGCCCGCAATGTTGCCAACGATTCGCCTGCCCCGGCCGGCAACCCCAGCAGTGTAGCCACAGTACGGTACACCACCTGGGGAGCCGCGCCTTCAGCCAGAATACCGCGCTGCTGGCTGGTTTGGGTTGATTTGGAGAGCTTCTGACCGGTATCGTCGAGGAGCAGGTTGTGGTGCAGAAATTGGGTTTGGGCGAAGCCCGCCTGCTCCGGCAACACCTCGGCCAGCCACAACTGCGCCGCCGTGCTGGCACGCAAATCCTGGCCGCGCACAATAAAGTTCACGCCCAGCCTCTGGTCGTCCAGCACCGAAGCCACCTGATACGCTGCCACGCCATCCTTTTTGCGCACCACGAAATCACCCAGTTCCTCGGCCAGCGCCACCAGTTGCGGGCCCTGCGCCAGATCGGGCCA
Organism: Hymenobacter terrestris; assembly: GCF_013377905.1. Taxonomy (GTDB): domain Bacteria; phylum Bacteroidota; class Bacteroidia; order Cytophagales; family Hymenobacteraceae; genus Hymenobacter; species Hymenobacter terrestris. Next base: position 4,877 of record NZ_JABKAV010000067.1, on the reverse strand, counting down.
TGATATGGCGGTGGCGGCCGGCACGCGGGCCCGCCAGGCAAGGCCTAACGCCTCGAAAGGCAGCCCCAGCGCCCGGCAGGTACCGGAGTAATGGCCCCCGGGTGCGGCGGTGCGCGCCAGCTCGGTGCGCGAGCAGCGGCAGGCGAAGAACAGCGCCGGGTGGGCGTTGCGGGCAGCCTGCAACGCCGCTTCGTACTCGGCCAGGCGGTGCTGCTGCGAGTAGTGGCGCTCGAACTCGGCGGGGCCGCTGGGGCCGTGGTTGTAGTCGAGGCCCAGCCATTCCAGGGTCCGGAAGATGTTATCCAGGTAAGCAGGTCGGAACCGGGCGCGGTCCAAATCGTCGATGCGCAGGTGCAGCGTGCCGCCGGCCCGGCGCGTGAGCAGCCAGGTGAGCGTGAAGTTGACGGCGTTGCCTAGGTGCAGAAACCCGCTGGGTGTGGGTGCAAGTCGCGAAACAACGGGCACAGACGGAAACTGGAGCATCAGGCAGAGAAAACGGCTCTGGCAAAGTACGCAAAGCGGCCGCCTTGTGTGCAATGGGTACTGTACTGTTGCCGATGACAGCCAAGGGTCAGCCGCGTAGCGTTACCCCTGACGATGCAGGAGCACTAATGATTGGCGAGTTGGCCGGCGGTGCGTGGGTCAAGAAAACTATTTAGGAATAATAGATGTATGTACATATATTTACATCAGCAACTCTTCCAACTTCTGCCTTATGAAAACCGTTCTGCACCCGGCCGACTCGCGGGGCCACGCCAACCATGGCTGGCTCAACTCTTACCACAGCTTCAGCTTTGGCGGCTACCACAACCCCGAACGGATGAATTTTGGGGCCCTACGAGTACTCAACGATGACACCGTAGCTGGCGGTATGGGCTTCGGCACCCACCCCCACGACAACATGGAAATCATCAGCATCCCGCTTAGCGGTACGCTGGAGCACCGCGACAATGCCGGCAACCACGGCATTATCCGGAGCGGCGACGTGCAGATGATGAGTGCCGGTACGGGCATTGCCCACAGCGAGAAAAACCACAGCCACTCCGAGGAGGTAAAATTTCTGCAAATCTGGGTTATTCCGAACCAGCGCAACGTAGCCCCGCGCTACGACCAGCAGAGCTTTCGGACGGAGGACCGCCACAACCAGTTTCAGCAGGTAGTTTCGCCCTCGCCCGACGATACGGGCATCTGGATTCAGCAGGATGCCTGGTTTCACCTGGCCGATTTTGACGCCGGCCACGCGGCCGACTATCAACTGAAAAAAGCGGGCAACGGCCTGTACGTATTTGTGCTTGAAGGCACTGCCACCGTGGGCGGCCACTCCCTGCAGCGCCGCGACGCGCTGGGGCTGTGGGAAACCGAATCGGTAGCCATCAATGCCGACTCGACCGCTCAGCTGCTGCTGTTGGAGGTGCCGATGCGGTAAGCATCGATACGCGACACCAACAATTTCGTAAACAGCTAGCTCATTGTGCTATAGTGACGCAACAACTGGAGTCTCGTTGCGGCAAGACGGTGTTGCACAAGCAACATAAGCCCCAACGAGGCTTCAGCTGCGGCGTTTATATGCTGCCGTATAGTATTCGTAAAACCGCTTAATTAACGGTAATTGCGCTGTTTTTCCTGTAATCCATGAGTTGGTACCAGTACGTTGAGAAGTCCGCCTTATGGCTTCGACGACGAAATCAGGCATATCCTCTTTTACAAATTCATGAGCAACCAAACTGCGGTAAGCCGGCTGGCCACCACTGCTGCCCCCGTTCTCGACGTTATCCGACAGCGCTGGAGCCCCCGCGCCTTTGCTAACCGGCCCGTGCCCGAGCAGGCACTCCAGCAGCTGTTCGAAGCCGCCGCCTGGGCCCCCAGCGCCATGAACGAGCAGCCCTGGCGCTACATTTACGCCCACCGCACCGATGAAGCCGCCTTCAGGCAGCTGTTCGACTGCCTGGTGCCCGGCAACCAGCCCTGGGCCCGCCATGCGCCGGTGCTTATGTTGGCTCTTACCAAAACTGCCTACTCCAATGGGCAAACAAATGCCGTCGCCCTCCACGATTTGGGCATGGCCAACAGCCACCTGATTCTGGAAGCCACGGCCCTGGGCCTGCATGGCCACTTTATGGGCGGTTTTGAGGCCGATAAAGCCCGGGCAGCGTTTGGACTCCCCGACGACCTGCAACCTGTGGTAATGTTGGCCCTGGGTTACGTAGGCCAAGCCGAACAGCTGGACGAGCCCTTCCTGAGCCGCGAGCAGGCGCCACGGCAGCGGCGGCCGGTTGCCGCGTTTGCCTTTCAGGGTCAGTTGCCTAACTGATTACCCGCCATTTGGCAAACCAATGAAATAACAAATAAATCCTACTTGTTATCTTACCCCTAAAAGCCCCGTCATCCTGACGGGGCTTTTGGCTTTCAACGAAAAGCGGATTCAGGCCGCTATAATAGCATGACAGATAGCTATTTATTAAATGCGTTAGCAAATCTGGTGAAATGTGCCGTTTTTTGCAGCTGTATCCTGGTGAGTGGCATTTTCGATGAGAGTACATATTTTAACACTGGCGCTGAGCGCCCTGATGGTAGGCCAAAGCTCGGCCCAGACACTGCCCTATCAGCTGCCGCCGCGCCCTTTGGCTGCGCTGGCCGATGCGCCACCCATGCCCCGGGCCAGCTTCTCGCCCAACGGCCAGTGGTTGCTGCAGCTCGATATGCAGGAGCGCCCTACAGTGTTCGACCAAAGCCAGCCAGAACTACGCCTTGCCGGGCTGCGCATCAACACAGCCGTTAGCGGCCGCAGCCGCATGGCCCATGTGCGGGCCCTACGGCTGCGGCAACTGCCCAAAGGCCTGGAGCTATTGGTGCAGGGGCTACCAGCCAATGCCCGCATCAGCAACCTGCAATGGTCGCCTGATAACACTAAAATAGCCTTCACCCACAGCACCCGCGACCATCTGGAGCTCTGGGTGGTTGATGTAGTCTCGGCCTCGGCGCGGCTGGTGCCCAACATTTTCCTGAACGGAACATTGGGACTGCCTTATGAGTGGGTGTCCGATAGCAAAACCCTGGTAGTACGGGCCGTAGTAGGCGGGCGGGGAGCCGCCCCGGTAGCGGCACCGGCTGAGGCAGAACGACGCTACGAGCACCCCGTTAAAACTCCGCTAGAAGAGCAGATGCTGGGCTATTACGCCCTCAGCCAAGTGGTGCGGGTGGGCCTCGATGGGCGCATGGCTCCGCTGGGCCAGCCGGGCCTGATTGCCCAGGCCTCGCCCTCGCCCGATGGACGCTTTGTGCTGGTGCGCAGCTACCGCCGCCCCTACCCCACCACCTTGTCGCTCGACCGTTTTCCGCAGCGGGTGCAGGTACTGGCCATGGACGGGCTACTGGATAAGCAGCTGGCTGATCTGCCCGCCGTCGATTCGCTGCCCGAGGGCCTGGGGGCTGTACCAACCGGCCCGCGTGAGTTCGGCTGGCGCGAAGATGTTCCGAATACGCTGTTCTGGGTGGAAGCCCGCGACGGCGGCAACCCCGCCCAGGCCGCACCAGTCCGCGACCAGCTCCTGACGCTGGCAGCCCCCTTCGAAGAGCCGGCCCGTGAATTGGTCGCGCTTCCGGCACGCTTCCGGCGCATATACTGGGGCAGCGAGCAGCTGGTGCTGGTAGAAGGCACCCGCCTGAAGGACCGCAGACAGTTTGTCTGGCCGCTGGATATATTGACCAAAACCTTACAGAAGCCGCTGCTGGAATATCCGGAGCGCAATGCCTATGCCCACCCCGGCACCCCGGTACTGCAGCCTAACGCCCAGGGCCGCCCCGTGCTGCTCACCGACCGCAGTGGCACCGGCGTGTACCTTTTCGGAGCCGGGGCATCGTCTGAAGGCGACCGGCCTTTTATAGATGAGTTGAGCGTGCGTACCCGCACCAGCCAGCGTTGGTGGCGCTCCGAAGCGCCTTACTACGAGCAGCCCGTACTCATTATCGATCCCGTGAAGCGAAGCTTTATTACGAAGCGCGAATCGGACCAGCAGACCCCTAACTACCACCTGCGCACTGGCCCAAAGCTGGTAGCCATCACCCAGTTTACCGATTCCTATGCGGGCCTGGGTAGCTTGCCGCGCATGCAGCCGCTGCGCTATCAGCGTCCCGATGGGCGGGCGGTTATGGCGACGCTGTATTTGCCGGCCGGCTACCAGGCCGCCGACGGGCCGTTGCCAACGCTTATGGAGGTCAGCCCCGCTATGTTCTATGACAGTACTGGCACTACCCAGGTACGGGGCTCTCAGCATGCGTTTGCCCGATACAACTGGGGCTCGCCCCTGTACTGGACGGCCCAAGGATACGCCGTGTTGCAGGGCGTGGCCTTGCCGGTACCATCGGCCAGCAACACCGCCACCCCGGCGGCTTACACCCAAAAGCTTACGCAGGCAGCCAACTCGGCGCTGGCGGAGGGTCGCCGGATGGGCTTCATTGATACTGCCCGGGTAGTCGTGCTGGGGCAGGGTCCGGGGTCCTCTTTAGCTACCAGCATGTTGGCCGAGTCGAGCCTGTTTAAGGCCGGTATTGCCCTGCCCGGTCTGCACAACCAGTCGGCGCAAGTAAGGCTACTTGGCGAGGAGCAAAAAGGCACTCCAACCGAACTGGCGCTGGATTACGCAGGTGTCCCGCTGGCTCCATTCGAACTGCCCGATACCCTGCGCCGGCCGTTACTGGTAATGCCCGCCGGTTTCGACGGCTTACCGGCTGGCCTCGCCACTCGCACCGAAGAGCTGTATGCTGAGTTGCAGCGCCTGGGGGGCACAAGTGTAAATTACGCTGCGCTACCCGGCGAAACGCATGGCTACACTGCCCGCGAATCGTTGATGCAGCTGCTGGCGCAGATGAATACCTGG
>NZ_JABKAV010000066.1 GCF_013377905.1 Hymenobacter terrestris | reverse complement strand
GCTCCAGCCCACTCATACCGGGCATATTGATGTCGGACAGAATCAAGACCAGCTCCGAAGCGTGCTGGTGCAGGTAGTCGAGCGCCTCCTCGCCCGAGTGGGCAAACGCAAACCGCAGCTGCCCGCCTCGAATCTCGCGCCTGAACCGCTGTTCAAACAGCGCCCGCACGTCCAACTCATCGTCTACTACCAAAATATTCATGTGAGTAAAGATATAGCAGTTGGCAATTGTTTGGCGGGCTTTCGGCCGTTCCTTATTACTAACGGTCATTAGCGCGCAAGCAACTGAAAAATTCAGTCGGGCAGTTCGATGATAAATTCGGTGCCCTTTCCTTCTTCGGTTTCGAGGCTGAGTGAGCCGTTGTGCCCCTTGGTGATGATGTCGTAGCTGAGCGAGAGGCCCAGTCCCGTGCCCTCACCGGCGGGCTTGGTAGTGAAAAAGGGCTGAAAGATTTTCTGGCGGGCCGCCTCGGGGATGCCCGTGCCGTTGTCGCGCACCCGAACCTCCACGCCGCCCTCGGGCAGGGCGCGGGTTGTAACCGTAACGGTGGGCACGTAGTCGGGCTGGGCGGGCAGCTGCTCGCGGCGTTTCTGCACGGCGTAAAAGGCGTTGGTAAATAGGTTGAGCAGCACCCGGCCCACGTCGGGGCCGACGGCCTCGATCAGGGGCAGGTCGGGGGCGAAGTCGGTGTGCAGCGTGGCGTTGAAGCTTTTGTTTTTGGCGCGCAGGCCGTGGTAGGCCAGGCGCAGGTACTCGTCGGCGAGCAGGTTGAGGTCGGTGGGCAGCCGTTCGCCGGTGCTGGCGCGGCTGTGTTCGAGCATGCCGCGCACGATGCTGGCCGCCCGATGCCCGTGATGTGTAATCTTGGTTAGGTTTTGGCGCAGGTTGTTCAGCAGCTCGCTTTCCAGCGCCAGGTCGCGCGTGGGGCGCTGCTGCTCTTCCTCCAGCTCATCCAGAAGCTCGCCGCTTACGTCGGCAAAGTTGGTGACGAAGTTGAGCGGGTTCTGAATTTCGTGGGCAATGCCGGCCGTCAGCTCGCCCAGGCTGGCCATTTTCTCGCTCTGGATAAGCTGGTCCTGCGTAATGCGCAGCTCCTCCAGCGTTTCGCGTAACTCCTCCGTCTGGCGGGTGAGCGAGGTGGTGCGCTCGGTGACCATCTGCTCCAAAATAGCGTTTTGGGCCTCAATACGTCGCTTTTCGAGGGCAGCGGCCTCGCGTTCCAGCCGCTCGGCCTCGGCTTGGCGCTTATGGCTGCGGGCCACAAAGGCGAAAACAATCAGCCAGAGCACGCTGAACCCCTGGGCCGAACTAAACCCTTCGTGGTAGAAGTCCAGCGTGGCAGGCGAAACAGCGTGTAGCAGCAGTTCACCTCCCTTGGTTACTGCCAGGGGCACCAACCCCAGGAGCAGCGTCCGGGCCGGACGATAGTCGCGCACCAATGCCAACACGGCTATCATCAGGCCAAGCACCAGCAACACATAAAAATCGTCGGCCTTCGTGTGCTGCAGGCCCAGAATAATCATCCCCAGATAGTAGGCCACGCCCAGTATCCAAAACCGGGCGTAAAGCGTACCCCAGGCGGGTAGCCGCTCCTTGATGTTTATGAAACGGCCCATGCCCCGCACCAGCGGAATGCTGATAGCAATCAGAAACAGGACGTTCATGCCTGAGTCGGCCACTCCCTTCTCCACGTTCTGCCTCAGCTTGTAAGTCGAGTCCTGATCCGGTTTGGCGGGGGTAAGCGAAACCGTGGCGTTGGCGCTATCCTGCCGGGTAACCACGATGTCGTTACTGTAGAACTTGCTACGGATGCGGATGGTATCGGGCTGATACAGGGCCATCGGAAAAGGGATGAAGGACGACGTCAGGGAGCGGCCGGGGCATCGGTCACCTGAGTGCTGAAGATTTTCGGCAGGGGCAGCGTAAGTACCAGCACAGGGTTGGCCGGAGTAGGCGCAGCGGCCGCATTACGGCGGGGTTTTTTGGCCGGACCTTCGAGTAAGCCGGCGGCCTCGCCCAGGCGGGCCAGCAGCGGCGGCAGTGGCAGGTGGAGCGTAAGTACCCGCTCGCGCCGGTCTGGAGGGCTGGCCGCCGATTTACTTTCAATCGAACCAGCGCCGGTCTTTTGCTGTGCCTGCACGGTTGGTGCAGCAAGCAACAGTCCGGAAAATAACACCAGAAGCACGCGAACAACGGGCATAGCGGATAGCAGCGGAATGGTTGTAAAGATGCGACGATAAATGGATTTCTCCTCTCTGCCCCGTCGAGGTTGGGCAGCCAACCTCTCCGGCCGCCCCAGCCGGTCGGAAACGGGCCACCCGGGGCAGCTTTCAGAAGTGTTCCGCCCCGGTAGATGCATTTTGGCCCGGCTGGGGTTGCCTTAGGGGCCAGAGTATCTATCTTGGGCCAACCATGACCTACTCTGCTCTTTGCCGGGCCACGGCCGCCGTGGCAATGGCCGCTGGCCTGCTGCCCGCCTGCGCCCCCCGCCCCGTTGCCTCCGCCACTGCACCCGCCGCCCCGGCCAATCAGTTCGCCCTCGATAGTGCGCTGCGCCGCATTGCCACCCTGCAGGATGAGCGCCGCACAGCCGCTTTGCTGCCTTACCTGGGGCATGCCGAAGCCCGTTACCGCCAGGCGGCGGCCGAGGCCCTGGCTTCGGTGCAGGATAAAGCCACCACGCCCCGCCTGTTGCTGCTGTTGCAGGAAGACGACGAGCCGCGGGTACGCCAGCTGGCCGCCTACGCCCTGGGCCAAACGGCCGACTCGACGGCTGAAACCGGCCTTTACCAGCAGCTACCCCACGAAACCGACGCTACGGCCCGCCGCTACGTGCTGGAGGCTCTGGGCCGCTGCACCAGTCGCGCCGGGCTAGCTGCCATTACCAAGCTACCGCCCGCCCTAGCCGCCGATACGGCCGCGCTCAGTGGGCAGGCCTGGGGCCTATACCGCGCTGGTTTGCGGGGCGTTACCTCGGAAGCTGCTGTGGCCCGGCTGGTGCAGCTGCTGGCGGCTCCCAACCCCACCAGCGCCCGGCTGGCTGCCGCCAATGCCTTGGCCCGTACCCGTGGCCTCAACCTGGCTCCCTACGCCACTACCCTCATTGCTACCGCCCGCCAAGACCGGTATTATGCCGTGCGGGCGGGCGTCGCCCAGGCCCTGGCCAAAGCCGCCACCGTGCCCACCGTGCCTGCGGCCCTGGCGGCCCTGGCCCGCCGTGACCCCGACTACCGGGTGCGCCTGAGCGCGCTCCGGGCTATGTCGGGACCGATGTATGCGCCTGTGAAGGAAGCGGCCTGGGCGGCCCTGACCGATGAAAACGCCCAGGTGGCCCTTGCAGCGGCCGAATTCTTTCTGGCCCACGCTACCAACGAGCCCGGCCCGACCCTGCTCGAAAAAGCCCAGGCCCTGTCCCAGTGGCGGGTGCGGGCCACGCTGCTGGCGGCGGCGCTGCGCCAGCCCGGTGACGGCCGGGCCGCCATTCGCCGGGCCGTGCAAGAGCGCTACGCAGCTGCCACCGATGCCTACGAGAAAGGCTATCTGCTAAAGGCGCTGGGCGAAGACCCGGCTGCCTTCGACTTTGTGCGCGAGGCTACCTTTGCGCCCGGCCGTTCGCTGGTGGTAGGCACCTACGGTATGGAGGCGCTGGTGGCCCAGCGCCGGCTGCCCGACTTCCCAGATGCCCGCCAGTCCGATTTTGCGCTGGCTCTCCGCCAGGCCGTGCTCGGTGGCGATGTAGCCCAGCTAGGACTGGCCGCCGAAGCTATCCGCGACCCGAAGCTGAACCTACGCCCCCTGCTGCCCAACCCCGATTTTCTGCTGGATGCCCGCGCCAAGCTGGTACTGCCCCGCGACCTGGAGGCCCTACAGTCGTTGCAGCAAACCGTTGACTACCTACGCGGTGTGAAGCCGACGCCGGTACCAGTGGCCCAGGCCGCCAGCCACCCCATTCCGTGGGATGTGGTAATGGCGCTGCCGGCTGCGCCGCGGGCGGTGGTGCGGACCAGCAAGGGCAATGTGGTACTGCGCCTGCTCGTAAACGAAGCACCCGGCTCAGTGGCCAGCTTCGTGCAGCTTATCCGCCAGGGCTTTTATGATGGCAAGAACTTCCACCGGGTAGTACCCAACTTTGTAGCCCAGGGCGGCTGCCCCCGTGGCGACGGCTGGGGTAGCACCGATTACAACCTGCGCTCTGAGTTCGCCGACCTGCACTACGGCGAAGGCGCAGTGGGCCTGGCTTCGGCCGGCAAAGACACCGAAAGCTGCCAATGGTTCATCACCCACTCCCCCACACCGCACCTCGACGGACGCTACACCATTTTCGCCCAGGTTGTTGAGGGCATGGACGTAGTAAGCCGCCTCGAAATCGGTGACCGGATAGATAAAGTAGAGTTGCTGAAATAAGTTGATGCTTTTTCAGGGAGCGTCATACTAAAAACCCCACCCTGGCAGCTGCCAAGGTGGGGTTTCCGTTTTTCAGCTAACAGCTAACAGCTAACAGCTAACAGCTAACAGTTACTTATCGTCGCGGCCGTGGGCCTGGGCGGGGGGCGTAGTGGCTTCTACAGCCGAAAATGCTTCGAGGATTTTGTAGGTATGGGAAGCACCCTTTGGCACCACCCACGAGTTGCCGGGCTCCAGCACAACCATCTGGCCTTCCATGTGCAGCTCTGCCCGGCCTTTCAGCACGTAGCCTACTGTTTCGTAGGCACTGGCCGAAGACTCTTTTGGCTCGCCGGGCTGTTCGTTTTCCCACATGCGCATAGAAACGTGAACGCCCGAAGCCAGGTACTTTTCGCCATCGGGACCTTTGGGCGAGTGCTGCGAATCTACTTTGGTGATGGTGGTATCAGCCATGATATACGTTAAATAGAAAGTGAAGAAATTTAGATTACTTCCCCGCTAACGCAGCCCGCAGCCCTGAGGTTGTTGCCTGCCACATCGGGCGTGGGGCCAAACCTTCGGCTCCGGCCCGTGGTTACTTCCCTCTTGGGTACTGCCACCGAGCCGCGGCTGCCCATCTGTTGTCAACTCCTTGCATGGCCTCTCTCCACGACCCCGATTTCCTCGCTCTGCTGGTCCGCGCCCACCAGGCCACGGCCGCCCCGTTGCCCGGTGCCGGCTTCTGCCAGCTGGCCGATCGGCTGCTGGCGCTGTTGTTTCCGGAGCGCGCCCCGCGCCCTCTACCCAACGCCGAGGCACTGGCCGCCACGCTACGTTTGCTCCAGAACGACCTGGCCGAATTGTTACAGGCCGTAGCCACACCTGCCGAAGCCACCCAGTTCGCGGTAGCCTCTATGGCTGCGCTGCCGACCCTGCGCCAAACACTGCTGCTCGATGCCGAGGCCATTGTAGCCGCTGACCCGGCCGCCCAGGATCTGGCAGAGGTCATTACCACCTATCCGGGGTTCTATGCTACGGCATTGCACCGCTTTGCCCACGGCTTGCACCGGCGCGGGGTGCCCCGGGTACCGCGCCTGCTCAGCGAGTATGCCCACCAGCGCACCGGCATCGACATTCACCCCGGTGCCAGCATTGGCCCCTCTTTCTGCATCGACCATGGTACGGGCCTGGTTATCGGCGAAACCTGTATTATCGGGGCCCGGGTGAAAATTTTCCAGGGCGTTACGCTGGGGGCCCTGAGCGTAGGCAAGCACCTGGAGGGCATTAAGCGCCACCCCACCATCGAAGACGACGTAGTAATTTATGCCGGCGCGACTATCCTGGGCGGTAGCACGACCGTTGGCCGCCACAGCATTATTGGCGGCAATGTCTGGCTTACCGAAAGCGTGCCCTCGCACTCGCGTGTTTACCATAAAGCCCAAATCCACGTCACCCGCACCGAAGATCCGGCCGGGGATATCCTGTTTTCCATTTAAGCTGTAGCGCGAAGCTCCAGCTTCGCGTACAGTTGCTGACTGATGAACATATTGTTCAACGACTCGCGAAGCTGGAGCTTTGTGCTACATTTTAACTACCCCAAAAATGAAAGCCAATACCATTCTCGACACCATCGGCAACACGCCGCTGCTACGCCTCAACCGCCTGTTCGCCGACCGACCCGATGTGGAGGTGTGGATGAAGCTGGAACGCGCCAACCCCGGCGGCAGCATCAAAGACCGTATTGCTCTGAGCATGATTGAGGAGGCCGAAAAAAACGGCATCCTGAAACCCGATAGCGTTATCATCGAACCAACTTCGGGCAACACCGGCGTAGGCCTAGCTATGGTCGGCGCCGTGAAGGGCTACAAGGTGACGCTCGTAATGCCCGAGAGCATGAGCATTGAGCGCCGCCGCCTGATGGCCGCCTACGGAGCCTCGCTTGAGCTCACGCCTCGTGAAAAGGGCATGAAAGGTGCCATTGCGCGGGCCGAGGAGCTAGTAGCCGCCGACCCCAACGCGTGGATGCCGGGACAGTTCGACAACCCAGCCAACATCAAGGCTCACGTTGAGCACACGGCCCTCGAAATTCTGGCCGATGCGCCCGAGGGTTTCCACTATTACATAACGGGCGTAGGCACCGGCGGCCACCTAACCGGCGTAGCCGAGGTGCTCAAGCCGAAGTTTCCGGATATGCAGGTGTTTGCAGTCGAGCCCGAGCTTTCCCCGGTCATCAGCGGTGGCGCACCCGGGCCGCACCCCATTCAGGGGGTAGGGGCGGGGTTCATCCCTGAAAACCTGCACACCGACCTGCTCGACGGCACTATTCTCGTCAGCCAGCAGGCTGCCGCCGACATGGCCCGCCGCGCTGCCCGCGAAGAGGGTATTTTCATCGGCATCTCCTCGGGTGCCTCGCTGGCTGCCGTGGCCCAAAAACTGGCCGATATGCCCCAGAACAGCCGCGTGCTCACCTTCTGCTACGATACCGGTGAGCGGTACCTGTCGGTAGAAGGTCTGTTCTCCTAACTGACTTACAGCCAAATCGGCTCAGCCTAAAAGCAGAAAGGCCACCTCAAATGAGGTGGCCTTTCTGCTTTTGTTCACAGAATCCGCGCAATCCGTTAAAATTCGCGCTAATCTGTGGTCCGTGGAGAATATCGGAGTCGAACCGATGACCTCTTGCATGCCATGCAAGCGCTCTAGCCAGCTGAGCTAATCCCCCGGGGTAGTACACGCTTCGCCGGTCGCGAAAACGAGAGTGGAGAATATCGGAGTCGAACCGATGACCTCTTGCATGCCATGCAAGCGCTCTAGCCAGCTGAGCTAATCCCCCTCGTGGTACTGTACCAAGCCGCCGGTTGCGTTTTGGTGAGGCAAAAGTACGCGCTCTTTTTGATTCCGCAAGGCAGCAAGCAAAAAAAAACGGGCTGGCAACGCTGCCAGCCCGTTTTCAGAACGCTAAGTAGTTCGCTTAGTTGAAGATGTAGCGAAGGCCAACCTGCATAAAGTAAGTCGAGCTGATAGCCACGTTGTTGCGGAACGTTTCGCGCACCAGACCACCGCGGTCGAGCTGCAGGCGGAAGGTAGGCTGGGTAGTACCGTTGGCTGCCAGCGAGGTTTCGTTGGTAGGTACCAATACGGAGGTGGCGTTGGTCGTTTTAAGGATACCCCAGTCTTTGCTGAGCAAGTTGCCTACGTTGAAGATATCGAGGCTAAGCTGCAGGGTATTGCGCTTGCTGCCCAAATCAACGAACAGGTCCTGCAGCAATTTCACGTCGAACTGGTTGCGCCAAGGCAACAGGGCGCCATTGCGCTCGGCATACTGGCCACGGCGCTTGCTCAGGTACTTGTCCTGATCAACGTACGCGAAGAACAGGTCGCTCTGCTCCTGAGGCGTAAAGGTGCGGGCTGTGGTACCCGAACCTACCGTCTGGGGTACGAAGGTGATTTCCGATGCATCACGCGGGATGTAAATCAGGTCGGCATTGGCGCCGTCACGGTTGAAATCGCGCGAGTACAGGTAGGAGAAGCGGCCCTGCTGGCTGCCCTCGTAGAACACCGATATGGTAGTAGCCAAGTGGCCGATATATTCCTTCTTGTAAGAAAGCGAAGCAATTAAGCGGTCGGGCACTACGTAGCTGGCGTAGCTGAGCGAGAGGTTGTTGGCACCGTTCACGGTCGGCGTCTGCTGCCAAGACGAGAGAGGCTGGTCGCCGCCACCATCAAAGAGGTTACGCGCATCGGAGCGGGTGTAGCCTACCGAGGCATAAATGCCGCTGGCAAACTGGCGTTCCAGCTTAGCCGTTACCGACCAGTAGTAGCCTTTGCTGGCGTTATCGAGCACAATGGTGTTGAACGCGTTGCCACCGGCAGCGCCATTGGCTACTGCCTGGCCAGCCCCGTTGATGGGGTTGATGAACTTCTGATTGTTGGCCGAAGGATAAATCAGCCGGTTGTCGGGGTAGTTGCGCACGTTCAGGTTAACGCCATCAACTATGTTGACATTGCGGAATACCGCCGTGTTCAGGTCCTTGTTGTAGATGCCTTCCAGCGAACCAATCAGCCCGCCGGGCAGCTGCACATCCATGGCCATGCTGGTTTTCCAGGTCTGCGGGAAACGGAAGTCCTCAGACACAGCCGTGATTACGCTTGGAATAACCGTGCCGGCCACCGGTACTGTTTCGGGGCGGTAGAAACCAGGGTTTTCGTTGAAGCCACGGTAGCCGCCGGGAAGCTGGCTGGTGTAGGCACCGGGGTTAGCCGGATCGGGCGCGCTGATGGCGTTGCCCGAGAAAGTACGCGTTACCTGCAGCAAACCGGCGTCGCCGGCCTGGCTTACAATCCACACGTAGGGTACGCGACCCGTGAAAATGCCGCTACCACCGCGCAGCTGCACTGTCCGGTCGCCGTTCACGTCCCAGTTGAAGCCAATGCGGGGCGAAACCAGCAGGCTGGAGCTAGGCAGGTTCGACACGTCAATCTTCCGGCCACCGGCAAAAGTCAACGGCTCGATGAGAGGGTGAGGCTGCAGCTTCTCGGGGTAGGTTACGTAGTCGGCACGCAGGCCAAACAGCACCTTGAAGTTATCGGCGAACGAGTACTCGTCCTGAATGTAGGCCGAATACTGGCCGAACTTGAAGGACGGGAAGGCCTGCTCGAAGTTCGGTGCGAGCGAGTAGGTGTAAGCAAAATCAGTCGGCCGGGAATCGAATAGCTGTTGTGGCGTCGAGTTGGGGTTGCTGGCTATCTGGAAGTCGCTGAACGAGTTGAAGCGGTAATAGCTGGCGGCAAAGCGCTGGAAACCGTTTTTAGTAATGCTATAGTCGGCTTGCGCACCCAACGTGATGTTGTGGCGGCCACGCAGCATCGAGAAGTCGTCGCGCAACGAGTAGATTGCCACGTCGCGCAGGTTGCCCAGCGTGAAAGGCTCGTAGCCGAAGGACGTGAAAGGCGTCTCGTCCTTCAGGATATCGACGAACGGAAATACCGAGCTGGTAGAGCTGCGTGGGTCGTTCTGCTTGGTGTAGGTGCCCCGCAGCGTGTTGGTCATGTTCGAGCCAAGGGTCGAGTTCAGTTCGGCCGCGGCCGAGTAGAAGTTCGACTCCTGGAAGTAACCTGCATTGCGGAAGGGCAACGCATTCAGGTCGTTACGACCTACGCCAAAAGGGAAGTTGGTGAGTGGGCTCGACGAACCGCTTGGGAAGTTCGGCGTTCTGCCCTCCGTCTGGCTGTAGCGAACGTTGAAGCGGTTGCGGGAGTTTATGTTCCAGTCGAGACGCGCCAAGTACTTAGTGCGGGGGCTCAGGAAGTCGTAACCCGAATAGCCACCCGTAGAATAGCCGAAACGCTCACTCAGGTAGTTGCTGATTTCATCGAGCTCCTGACCTTTAGGCCGCACTACGTTGTTGTTGCCCTGGCCAAAGGGATTTTCTGGGCTATCAACGACCCGATTCTGGCCGGGCGTGCGGTTCTCCTCAATTTCAGCGTTGGCGAAGAAGAAGAGCTTGTCCTTGATGATCGGGCCACCCAGACGGAAGCCGTACTGATAGAAGCGGGAATCCTGAATCGGAACCCGCTCATCACCCACTTTGTCGCCGATAAAGCTCTGGTTGCGGTAGTAGCTATAAGCCGAGCCGCTAAACTCGTTGGAGCCCGAACGGGTTACGGCGTTGATGGCCGCGCCGATAAAACCGGCCTGGCGTACGTCGTAAGGCGTTACGCTTACTACCAGCTGGTCGATGGCATCGAGCGAGAGGGGCGAGCCGCCAGCTGGTAGGTTGCCGCCAATGCCGAAGTTGTTGTTGAAGTCGGAGCCGTCAACCGTAAAGTTGTTCTGGCGGTTGTTGCCACCTCCAATAGAGTTGCCGTTGGCCTGGGGCGTGAGGCGGGTGAAGTCGTTAAGACTACGGGAAATGGAAGGCAGGCGCTCAATCTGCTCGCGCTGCACAGCCGTTACCGCCCCCTGCTGGTCGGAGTTGATAAGCGAGTTGCGCTTGCCGGCTACCACTACCTCGCCCAGTTGGGTGGTCGTTTCGTTCAGGTTCACGTCGAGGCGGAAGCTCTGACCCAGGGTCAGGAACAGGTTTTCCCGCGTTACATCCTGATAGCCTACAAACGTAATCCGGACCGTGTACGGGCCGCCCACGCGCATGCCCTGAATGCTGAAGCGGCCATCCGAATTGGTGGGAGCCACGTACTGCGTGTTGGTAGGCGTATGCACGGCAATAACCGTGGCACCAGGCAGTCCCTCTCCGGTCTTGTCGGTAACGATACCGGTCATTGCCGAAGTGGAAACCTGTGCCCAGCTCATGTGTGCCGACAAGAGTGCCATCGGAACCAGCGCTACTGAAGCGTAAAGGTGGCGTCTCATAGAAGAGGGAAATGGGTGAAAAAGGGGCTTTTGAAAAAAAGTAAAAAGCTTCCGCAAAGGTAAGGCCTCAAAGGCCATTACATGTTACGGGAGTGTGATGTTTGCCTTATTCAATACCTGTAGCCGAAACACGAAGCGTAAGCTCCTGTGGGCTTAATGGCCGCAAAGGTAACTGGTTGATTTCATAACCTGGGTCTTACGGCCTTAATAAATCGGCTCAGGTAATAATCTGTCTCCAGCGCATTCTCGATAACCCCCAGCGAGCTGGATGAGTGGATAAACTGCACACTCTCAGACGTCGCCACCGTTACCATCCCAACATGGGTGATGGTGTTACTGCCCGGCGAGGCCCCAAAAAAAACCAGGTCGCCGGGTTGCAGCTCCTGAGGTTTCACGGGCGCACCCCACACGGCCTGCTCGTTGCTGGAGCGCGGGATGTTGACGTTGATAGCCGCAAACGACTCGTGTAGCAGCCCCGAACAGTCCATGCCCAGGCGGGTGGTGCCACCGTACTTATAGGGTACGCCTTGGTACGAGCGGGCGGTCTGGATTACCTCGGCGATGGGCCTGGAAACGTTAGCGGCAATGGGAGCGGCCCCGGGCCGGCGCGATACTATTTTGGTGCGCCCCGCCGCGGTTTTCGACTTGGTTTTTACGGTAACCGGACCCCGGCCGCGGCCACGGGCCCGCTCAGAAGCCTTTATGCGCGCCATGTCGCGCGCCGAGTGGTAACGGCCGTTGCTATAGTTTACCTTGCCGGCGTTGCAGCCCGGTAGCGCACTCAACGCCAGTAGCACTAAAACCGGAAGCGTCCATTGCCGCCACCAGGCCGAATAACTTATCTTCGTACTGTGTTCCTGCATTGGGACAAAGATACGCGCCCACTTCACTTTCACTCGCTTGCTCATGAACTTCCAGGTGCTGACCCCGGCCTTAGTGGCTCATTTTGAAGAAATTGTCGGCCCGGCATATGTGCTTACGGCCCAGCGCACTGAAGCCGCCGAGTACGCCGGCTTCGGCCGCGACCATACCGAAGACTTGCATTACGCCCCCGACGTAGTGGTAAAGCCCGCTAACGCCGACGAGGTAAGCCAAATTGTGCGCCTCTGCCACGAGCACCACATTCCGGTAACGGCTCGTGGGGCGGGCACGGGCCTGAGTGGCGGGGCGCTGCCGCTGCATCAGGGCTTGGTGCTGAGCACCGAGCGGCTGAACAAAATCATCGAAATTGATGAGCGCAACCTGCAGGCCACCGTCGAGCCGGGCGTTATCAACGAGGTATTCCAGAACGCGGTGAAAGAGGTGGGCCTGTTCTATCCGCCCGACCCGGCCAGCAAGGGTAGCTGCTTTCTGGGGGGCAACCTCGCCCACAGCAGCGGCGGCCCCAAGGCCGTGAAATACGGCACCACCCGCGACTACGTGCTCAACCTGCAGGTAGTGCTGCCCACCGGCGACATTATCTGGACGGCTGCCAACACGCTCAAAAACTCCACTGGCTACAACCTTACCCAACTGATGGTGGGCTCCGAGGGCACGTTGGGCATCATCACCAAAGCCGTGTTCCGACTATTGCCTTTCCCCAAGCACAATATCCTGATGCTCGTGCCCTTCCGGCAGGAGGCGCAGGCCGCCGAAGCAGTGGCAGCGGTTTTCCGGGCCGGTATCATTCCGTCGGGTATGGAGTTTATGGAGCGCGAGGCCATTGCCTGGTCCAGCGACTACCTCCAGATTCCTCTTGCGCTACCCGAGGATATTACGGCGCACCTGCTCATCGAGCTCGATGGCCAGGACCTTGACCAGCTGTATAAGGAGGCCGAGCAGGTGTACGAGGTGCTAGAGCGCTACGACGTAGGGGAGATTCTGCTGGCCGACAACGCCACCCAGAAAGATGAGCTTTGGAAAATCCGCCGCAACATCGGCAACGCCGTGCGCTACAACTCGGTGTACAAAGAAGAGGATACGGTAGTGCCCCGCGCCGAACTGGCTACGCTCCTTAAAGGCGTAAAGGAAATTGGCCGACGCTACGGCTTTAAAAGCGTGTGCTACGGCCACGCCGGCGACGGCAACCTGCACGTCAACATCATCCGCGGCGACCTCGACGATGAGATGTGGAACGTGGGCCTGCGCCAGCCCATCACCGAAATCTTCGAACTCTGCGTGAAGCTCGGCGGCACTATTTCCGGTGAGCACGGCATCGGGCTGGTGCAGAAAGGCTATATCGGCATTGCGCTGAAGGAGGCCAATCTAAATCTGATGCGCGGCATCAAGCAAGTGTTCGATCCGCACGGCATCATGAATCCGGGCAAGATTTGGGTTACGGCCTAAGCCCACGGATTAGCAAGAATTTCAACGGCTCGCACAGACTCCGTAGTTGGTCTATTCGTTAGCAGCAGGCTAACTGGTATCATATAAAATGAAACGGCCACCTCAGTTGAGGTGGCCGTTTCATTTCTAGCCGACTACAAAATTTGTGTGTGTTTAGTCGGTGCTGACCTGTGGTCTATTGGGCGTTCTTCAACTCGTCCTCGCCGCCGTAGGGAGTGCCGTCCTTAAGGTTGCCTTTGAGGCCGCCAATTTGCGACTGGCCGGCCTGCTGTTGGGCCTGAGCTGCAGGGCTGGCTTCTGCCGTACCAGGTGCGCCAAGCCCATCTTCGGATGCTGCCGATTGAGGGGTATCCTGCTGATATTCTTTCACTAGCTCGTCGGCCCGGCTGATGTACTGCTGCTTGGCTTCTTCGTGCGACATGCCTTTGCACTTGCTCCAGGCATCCCACTGGCCCTGTGAGAGGCCTCCGGGGCCGTTGGGGTTATCGGGCGTATCGTCGCCTACTTCGTCGCGCTTGGCATCGTGGTCGCCATCGGTGGCCTGCTTGTAGAGGCCGTAAAGTTCGGTCATGTGTGCGGCGGCCATTTCGCCGGGCAGCGTGTCAATACGCTGGGCAGCGGCGTCAAAATCTTGCTGAAGGCTCATATTCGAGAAATAGTAAGGAAGGTGAGGTAAGTAAGAGGAAAGCTGACGGCAGAAGCCGGCCCGGCAATTAGTAACCGGTGGCAGCCCGACAGTAGGGGTTGTACTAGCCCGGCCCGGCTTTGGTTACGGATGAGCAGCACAGTTTTTTGCCAACCTACGTCGCAATAGTTCGTACTTTTGCCAGCCATATGTGTGGAATCTCCGGAGTATTCGCTTTTACTGAGGTTGGCCGAAGTGCGCTAACCGCCCTGCATGCCTCAACCGACGCCATCGTCAGCCGTGGGCCCGACTCGCAGGGGCACTTTATCTATGACGGTTGCGGGCTGGGTTTCCGGCGCCTGGCCATCCTCGATTTGTCGGCCGATGGCAACCAGCCCATGACCGACGATTCGGGCCGCTATACTATTGCTTTCAATGGTGAAATCTTCAACTTCCGGGAATTGCGGCAGCAGCTTCTGAAGAAAGGCCACACCTTTCACTCGCAGACCGATACCGAGGTTATTCTGCACCTCTACATGGCCGAGGGGCGCAGCTTCCTGAAAAAGCTCAACGGCTTTTTCGCCTTCGCTATCTATGATAAGGAGGAGAACTCGCTGTTTGTAGCTCGCGACCGGATGGGCGAAAAGCCTCTGCTCGTGTACCGCGACGAGGATAAGTTGCTGTTTGCCTCCGAAATGAAGTCGTTGCTGGCGCTGGGTATTCCGCGTAAGCTCGATTTTACTTCGCTGAGCCAGTACCTACAGCTGAACTATATCCCTGGTCCGGCCACTATTTTCAAGGGCGTAAAGAAAGTGCTACCCGGCCACTACCTATTCATCAAGAATGGCAAAGTCGTGCGTAAGCAGTGGTACAAAATTCCGTACGATCCCAAGAAGGTAGAGAAGAACAAAACGACTTACGAGCAGCAGCAGGCCAAGCTAGTCGAGTTGCTCGATGATGCTACTGCCCGCCGCCTGGTGGCCGACGTGCCCGTAGGAGCCTTCCTGAGCGGCGGCATCGACTCGAGCGTGGTAGTGGCGCTGGCCACCCGCCACACGCCGCACCTCAACACGTTCAGCATCGGCTTCGCCGACGAGCCGTTCTTCGACGAAACCAAATATGCCCAGTTGGTGGCCGAGCGCTACAAAACCAACCACACGGTTTTCTCGCTCCGCAACCAGGACCTCTACGACCACATCTTCGACGTACTGAATTACCTCGACGAGCCCTTTGCTGACTCCTCGGCCCTGGCTGTGTACATCCTCAGCAAGCGCACCCGCGAGAAGGCTACCGTGGCGCTAAGCGGCGACGGTGCCGACGAGTTATTTGCCGGCTATAACAAGCACATGGGCGAGTTTCAGGTGCGCCAAGGCGGCTTAAAGGCCGAAGCTGTGGCGGGCCTTGATATGCTCTGGAACGTGCTGCCCAAATCGCGCAACTCCTTCGTGGGTAACAAAGTGCGGCAGTTTCAGCGCTTCTCGCGCGGCATGCTTAGCGGCCCCAAAAACCGCTACTGGGACTGGGCTTCGTTTGCCTCGGAGACTGACGCCCGCCAGTTGCTGAGTCCCGCCGCACGTCGCAAAATCGGCAAAAAGCTGAACGAGCGTCGCCGCCGCGACCTGCTGGAGGAGCTGCATACTGATGGCGACTTGAATGAGGTGTTGCTCACCGATACGCGCATGGTGCTGCCCTACGACATGCTGGCCAAGGTAGACATGATGAGCATGGCCAACTCCCTGGAGGTGCGCCCGCCCTTCCTCGACCCTAACGTGGTACGGTTTGCCTTCTCGCTGCCCGTGAGCAGCAAGATTGACGCAAACATGAAGAAGAAAATCGTGCAGGACGCCTTCCGGCCCATGCTGCCCGAGGAGTTGTACAAGCGCCCCAAAAAAGGATTTGAGGTGCCGTTGCTTAAGTGGTTCCGGGGCGAGTTGCGTCCGCTCATCGAGGACGACCTGCTCTCCGACGGCTTCATCGAGGCCCAAGGTATTTTTGCTGTCGAAGCAGTACAGCAACTCAAGAAGCAACTCTTCTCCAACAGTCCCGGCGACGTACACGCCCGGATATGGGCCCTCATCGTGTTCCAGTGGTGGTGGAAGAAATGGATGGCGTAAGTGGGCTGAGCCGTTGACTTATTGTAACGGCTTAACTTTGCGTCTTCAGAAAATGAAATATGTTCAACTGAACTCTAGTATATGAAAATTGCAGTTGTAGGCACCGGCTATGTGGGCTTGGTAACGGGTACTTGCTTTGCTGAGGTAGGCATTGACGTGACGTGTATTGATATTGACCAGCGCAAAATCGATAATCTGCGCCAAGGCATTCTGCCCATCTACGAGCCGGGGCTGGAAGAAATGGTGACCCGCAATGTGGATGCGGGCCGGTTGCACTTCAGCACCGACTTGGGTGCTGCTATCAAAGATTGCGACGTGGCCTTTATTGCGGTGGGTACGCCTCCCGGCGAAGACGGCTCAGCCGACCTGAAGTATGTGTTGGCTGTAGCCCGCGGAATTGGCGAGCACATGAACTCCTATGGCGTTATCGTAACTAAAAGTACGGTTCCGGTGGGTACGGCTGCCAAGGTGCGCCGCGAAATCGAGCAGGCCCTCGGGAAACGTGGTGCCCAGATTGACTTTGACGTAGCCTCCAATCCTGAATTCCTGAAAGAGGGTGCTGCTATCGACGACTTCCTTAAGCCAGACCGAATTGTAGTAGGTGTGGCATCCGAGCGGGCCGAGGAAGTGATGAATCGCCTGTATAAGCCTTTTCTACTCAACGGCCACCCGATTATCTTCATGGATATTCCGTCGGCCGAAATGACGAAGTACGCGGCTAATTCTATGCTGGCAACTAAGATTTCGTTCATGAACGACATTGCCAACTTGTGCGAAATCATGGGTGCCGATGTGAACATGGTACGCCGCGGCATCGGTTCCGACGCCCGCATCGGCCCTAAATTCATCTATCCCGGCATTGGCTACGGCGGCTCCTGCTTCCCCAAAGACGTGAAGGCGCTTATTAAAACGGCCCAGGAAAACGGCTACCAGATGCAGGTGCTGCAGGCGGTGGAAAGCGTGAACGAAGGCCAGAAGGAAGTGCTGTTCAACAAGGTTAAAAAGCACTTCGGCGGCGAGCTGAAGGGTAAGAAAATGGCCGTCTGGGGTCTATCTTTTAAACCTAAAACCGATGATATGCGTGAAGCACCCTCGCTGGTTATCATCGAAAAGCTGCTGGCCGAAGGCTGCACGGTATCGGCCTATGATCCGGTAGCTGTAGCCGAAGCCAAGCATTCACTTGGCGACCGAATCACGTACGCCGACGACCAGATGGAGGCCCTGATTGACGCCGACGCGCTGCTTATCGTGACTGAATGGCCTGAGTTTCGGGTGCCTAACTTCACCGTAGTGAGCCGTTTGATGAAGCAGAAGGTTATCTTCGACGGCCGCAATATTTACGATAAGCAGGAACTGGAGCAGGCTGGGTTCGCCTACCACTGTATCGGCATTCAGACCGGCCATCAGGAGCCGGCTTAGGTTATCTAATGGCACCCCTGCTAGTGCCTCCTCTTCACTTGTAACTTCTCTGTATGTCTGATAAAAAACGCGTATTAATCACCGGTGGAGCCGGCTTTCTGGGCTCCCACCTCTGCGACCGGTTTCTGGCCGAAGATTATCATGTCATTGCCATGGACAACCTCATCACCGGCGACTTGGCCAACATTGAGCATCTGTTTGGTAACGAGCATTTCGAGTTCCATCACGCCGACGTAAGCAAGTTTGTGTTCGTGCCCGGTAAGTTGGATTACATCCTGCACTTCGCCTCGCCGGCCTCGCCCATCGACTACCTCAAAATCCCGATCCAAACCCTGAAAGTGGGCTCGCTCGGCACCCACAACCTGCTGGGTCTGGCCCGAGTGAAGGGTGCCCGTATGCTGATTGCCAGCACATCGGAGGTATACGGCGACCCCGAAATTCACCCGCAGGTGGAGGAATATTTCGGCAACGTGAACCCCGTAGGCCCCCGCGGTTGCTACGATGAGGCCAAGCGCTTCCAGGAAGCCATCACGATGGCCTACCACAATCACCATGGTCTGGAAACCCGCATCGTGCGCATATTCAATACATATGGCCCCCGCATGCGTCTCAACGACGGCCGCGTGCTGCCCGCTTTTCTGAGCCAAGCACTGCGCGGCGAAAACCTCACCGTGTTCGGCGACGGCTCGCAGACCCGCTCGTTTTGTTACGTCGATGATCTGGTGGAAGGCATCTACCGGTTGCTGTTGAGCGACTACGCCCTGCCCGTCAATATTGGCAACCCCGACGAAATCAGCATCAAGGATTTCGGCGAGGAGATCGCGCGCCTGATGAATGTGGAGTTTCATCCCACCTATCAGGAGCTGCCCCAGAACGACCCTATGAAGCGCAAGCCCGACATCACCAAAGCCCGTGAAATTCTGGGCTGGGAGCCTAAAGTTGATCGCGCCGAAGGCCTGCGCCGGACGCTGGAATACTTCAAGGCGCACGTGAGCGAGGTAATGGCCGGCAAAGTTAATAACACACCGCGCAACTTTTAGGCACCACTAGCACTATTACCCCGGAGTTGGACTCAGATTATTAGAGCGGTTCGCTACGAGTCATTTAACGGGCCGCAGGCTATCTTTAGGGTACTCGTGCTAATAGCGCCTTATCCGCATAAGCTCATACTCTTAAATGGTATATTGTAGCCCAAAGGGCTGCGGATATGGCACGGGTAAAGATGGAACCATGTTCGGGTATTGCCGGACTCAGCGGACGAATCGGTAATCTGGTGTTCCAGATAGATGCGGACGGCAGTACGTATATACAGCAAGACCCGGCCAACAGACTGTCTCGTCCGGCTACAGTTATACATTACCTAC
>NZ_JABKAV010000065.1 GCF_013377905.1 Hymenobacter terrestris | reverse complement strand
CGGCGTGGAACAGACCGCCCACGAGAGCATCGCCCTGATCACGGCCCTGCGTGCCCTGATGCAGGAGACGAAGCAGCGGCTGCGCCCCTACAAGTTCTACAGCCAGGACCTGCTCAACAACTTGTTCCGACACCCCTACACCCGTATCGAATTCGTGCAGCAGGAACTGCAGGTGAGCCGGCCCACGGCGGCGGGTTACTTGAACAAATTGGCCGCGGACGGCGTGCTGGTCAAGCAAAAGCACGCCAACTCCAACTACTACGTCAACCAGCCCCTGTTTGAGCTGTTAGCCCAACTGGGATAAGCCGCGCTGCCAAGCGAGAGTGAACGCCACGACACCGGGATAGACTTTCTAAATCACCGTACAAAGTGCACACTGTGTTGACGGACAATGGGGTCCAGTTCATACCCCAGCCCCACCAATTTCTGCCGGGCGGGCACAGTTTCGACCGCATTTGCCGCGAATATGGCTTGGAGCACCGCCTGACCAAACCGGCCCACCCCTGGACTAACGGCCAGGTCGAGCGCATGAACCGCACCATCAAGGAAGCCATCTTCAAGCGCTTCCATTACCAGAGCACCGACGAGCTCAACGAGCACCTGCAAGCCTTTTTTGCTCGCTTACAATCACGCCAAGCGCCTGAAGACCCTACGCGGGCTAACCCCGCACGAATTCGTCTGTGCACAGTGGCAAAAGAACCCGACTATCTTTACCCAGGACCCGACCCACCTTATACTGGGACTATACACCTAGACCACCTCAAGGCAAACGCAAACAAAGGCGTCGTATCGGAGTAAGGGTGAGCAAGTAGCTGGCTGTAAGGGCAGACGAATTAGGTGGAATATTAGTTTTTGCCGGGTCAGCGCCAATCAGCGCAAAACTAAGCCGACCGTTATTGGGCGGCCCGCTTGCGTTCCAGTCGGTCAATCATTTGCTTCATCTGCTTGATTTCGCGCTTCTGGGCCTCAATGATGTCATCGGCCAGCTGGCGTACTTCCGGGTCCTTGATGTCGGCGCGCTTGCTGACCATGATGGCAATGGAGTGGTGCGGAATCATGGCCTTCATCCACAGCGTGTCGCCCACGAATGTCTGGGCCCGCACCATATAGGTGGCCAACGCGAACAGCACTAGGCTGCCGCCCATAATCAGGGCGTTGCGCTGCTTGTTGGGGTACATTTCCCACATAAAGCCCAGCATGATGAGCGTCATCGGCACCAACATAATCAGGGACATGTAGAAGCGGGTGAGGCTGAAATACACGTGGTCCCACTCGTACACGTTCAGGTACATAACCACGTACATGGCCACCAGCGAGGTGCCTAGCATCAGGAAAAAGCGTGAGTAAGGGTTTTTGTGCTCCATAGGAAATGAGGGGGTTATTGAAAAAATGTCTTTTAAGAATGGCAGGACTCGGCTTGCTTAGAACCGCACGCTCAGGCCACCACCGCCGCCGAAGCGGTTGTCGTAGCTGCCCATAAGTGAGAAGTTGCGCGAGAGCATGTATTCCAGGCCCGTGCTCCAGACCACTTCTTTGGTGAAGCTGTGGTTGTTTTCCAGCTCGTTTACCCAGCCAAAATCGGCCTGGAACTCATAGTAGCCGAACGCTGCCAACCGGGGAAAAATCATGATTTCGCGGCCCAGGCTCAGGCGCGGGCGCAGCTTGTTGTCGATGCGGGCGTCGAGGCTGAACAGGTAAGGCGTGAGAAAGCGCAAGC
The DNA here is from genome assembly GCF_013377905.1 of Hymenobacter terrestris. GTDB lineage: Bacteria > Bacteroidota > Bacteroidia > Cytophagales > Hymenobacteraceae > Hymenobacter > Hymenobacter terrestris. The sequence goes on along the minus strand of NZ_JABKAV010000065.1, from coordinate 16,957 downwards.
CGGCTACGGCCGTGGTGGCGGTTTCGCTCGTCATTTTGCCCGGCCCCTGCTCGTTGGGTGCAGGCGCGGCCCGGCGGCGGGAGCTTTCAACGTTCACGCCCCCAAACACGCGCAGGTAGTCGTAGAGGTAGCGCTCGTAAGTAGCCTCGGTTTCCCAGTTGCGGTTCCAGCCGTACTCCACGCTCAGGTTAAACTGGTTGCGCAGGTTGGATGACATCAGGTTGAGGCTGCTCATGTGCGAAGCTGCATCGAGCCGGCCCCAGGTATAGTACTGGTTGGTTTCGCGCAGCAGCTCGCTCAAGGGTGCCCCTTTCAGGCGCGGGTCGCGGGGCGTGTCGTAGCTGGCAATGCGGGCCATGCCGCCCATCATGTGGTAGAGGATGTGGCAGTGCAGAAACCAGTCGCCCGGCTCGGTGCCCAGCACCTCAATCGTCACCTGCTGCATGGGCGGCACATTCACGGTGTGCTTGAGGGGCGAGTACTCCCCGTTTTTGTTGACGACGCGGAAAAAGTGCCCGTGCAGGTGCATGGGGTGGTGCATCATAGTCAGGTTGTTGTAGGTGATGCGCGTGAGCTGGTTGCTGCGAATCGGGATTTTATCAGCCGACGACAACGGCACGCCATTCATGCTCCAGATATAGCGCTGCATGTTGCCGGTGAGGTTGAGCAGGATTTCGCGCACCGGCACCGTGTCGGCGTAGGCCGACTTCTGGGGCGCGCGCAGGTAGTCGTAGTTGTACTCGACAAACATATCCATGCCGCCCATATCCATCCCACTCATGCCGCCCGCTTGTTTCTGGCCAGCCATGTCCATGCCGGCCATCGGATTATCGGCACCCGTTTTAATACCTTTCATTGGCATCTGGTGCCCGGCATGGGTCGTGTCGGCAGGCATATTCATACCGGCCATTTTCTTTGCGTCAGCCATGTCCGACTTAAGTTTTGAGGGCTGGTCGTTCTTCCTCATGCCATCCATCTTCTGGCCGCCGCCGCTCTTGTCCATGTCGGCCATCGGCTTATCAGCGCCCATTTTATGGTCGCCCATCTTCATGCCGCCCATCTTGCCTTCCTTGCCCTGCATATCCATCTTCATGCCCCAGGTCTCCTTCATCTGCTGGGCATCCACGTGGTTGGGGCGGAACTTGAGGGCGGGCGCGCCCATGCGCATCTTCATCTGGGCCATCTGCTGCATGAGGCCGATTTTATCGGGTCGGGGCAGTACGGCCGCCGCCAGCACCGGGCCGGTGCCGATGAAGGCCGAGGTGGTGCCGGAGCCGTCTTGGGCCATGGCCCGCAGCTCCAGCTGGCCATCGGCGGGCACCGTCACCAGGAAATCGTAGGTTTCGGCCACCGCAATAAAGGTTTTGTTACGAGCTACTGGCACCACGTCCTGGCCGTCGGCGGCAACCAGCAGCGGGTCCTGCGGCCCCCCGAACGTCAGCCAGAACTGGGTAGAGGCCGAGCCGTTGATGATGCGCAGGCGCACCCGCTCGCCGGGCCGGAACTCCGGGTACTGCTGCACCGGCTGGCCATTCACTAGAAAGGCATCATAATAGATGTCGGCAATGTCGAAGCCTTCCATGCGCTGCTTCCAGAAGTTAAGCTGGGCCCCGAAGGCCCCTCGGGCCACCACGCGGTTGAGCGGCGTGGCCGTGCCCTTGCGGATATTGTACCACTCGGTGCCCCGCTTGAGAAAGCGCAGCACGTTCTGGGGCTTCTGATTGGTCCAGTCCGAGAGCACCAGCACCAGGTCCTTGTCGTAGGTCAGGCGCTCCTGCCGGGGCTCAATCACGATGGAGCCGTACACGCCGCTCTGTTCCTGCAGCATGGTGTGCGAGTGGTACCAGTAGGTGCCGGACTGCCGGAGCGCAAACTCATATTTCTGCGTCTGGCCTGGCTTAATGGGCGGCGTGTTGAGGTAGGGCACGCCGTCGTAGAAGTTGGGCAGCAGCAGGCCGTGCCAGTGCACCGACGTTTCCACGTCCATCTCATTCTTGACGTAAATCACCGCGTAGTCGCCCTCCTTAAACCGGATGGTCGGGCCCGGAATACCGCCGTTTACGGTCATGGCCGCCACGGTTTTGCCGGCCTTGTTCACCGGCTCCTGCCGCAGCGTCAGGGTGTAAACGGTCGTATCGGTCTGGGCCCGGGCGGGCGGGCCAGCCAGTAGCAGCGTCAGCAGCAGTAAGGGCAGAAAGCGTAGGGAGTTAAAGCGCATAGCAAAGTCGTTGGGGTGCCCGCCGGGTAAGGGGGGGCAGTGGAGCCACGGCGGCAGCGTGGCTGGACCCCTAAACTCAAAACGCCCGGTAGGGCCGGGCGTTTTGTAAGGGGAAAGGGGGGGTTAGGCTGCTTGAATCTCGAAACCGGCTTCCTCAATGGCCCGCACTACCTGCTCGGCCGTGAGCTTATCGGAGGTGACCGTCAGTAGTTTATCGGGGTTGGCGGTATCTACCTGCCAGTTGCCGACGCCGGCCTGCTCGTTGAGGGTGGGCGTTACGGCCTTGATGCAGCCGCCGCAGTTGATGTTGGTTTTGAAGTGAAGCGTGTTCATAGTAAGCAGAATTAGCGGGGCCATTGGCGGCCCCCAAGTAAAGAGAAAACGCAAGCCAGCGCCCAATTAGCTCCCCGAAGGGCTACAGAATTGCGCCGCTGATTTGCATTATTTCCCCGTTGGGGCTACTCTTGCTACAACTTGATTAGGTGGCCATAATCTGGCGGCAGGCTTCTTCGCAGCGGCGGCAGGCCTCAGCGCACTCGCGGCAATGCTCCATGTGGTCGGCATGCTTTTGGCACTCGTCGCCGCAGGCTTTGCAGATTTCGGCGCACTCCTTCAGCAGGTGCTGGGCGTGCTCTGAGCTACGGGCCACGTAGCGGGCCGTCAGGGCACAGATGTCGGCGCAGTCGCGGTCAAGCTCAATGCAGCGGGCCATCATTTGAAGGTTGTCGCCGCGCAGGCCGGAGGTAGCGCAGTTTTCGCAGGCGGCCACGCAGGCATTGAGGGCGTCGAGCAGGGATTGGTTTTGGTTGGGCATGAGAAAAGAAGTTAAAGAAGTAAGGATTAGATACTCTTTATATACTGCGACCTAAGGGCCTGGTTTTGCGCCGTGCGCTTGCTCGCTTGCATTATTTAGCGCTGCCGGGGCCGCTTTATCGGCCGGCGCGGGGCGCTGCTGGCGGTACGTGGACGGCGCGCAGTGAGCGAACCGCCGAAACTGTCCGGAGAAGTGCGCCAGACTGCTGTAGCCCAGTTGCCGGGCAATCTGGCCGATACCGGCCGGCGAAGTAATCAGGAGCTCCTGCGCGCACAACAACCGCTGCTGCTTGATGTAGCTGAGCAGACTGGTAGGGGCGGGCTGCTGCGCAAACAGACGGTGGAGCTGCCGCGCACTCAGGCCGGCCGTCTGCGTCAGGGTCGGTATAAAGTCGCGGTGAGCAATGGCGTTGGGACGGTGCAGTAGGTCGGCAATCAGCTGTTTCACCTTTGTCACGCGTGCGTAGGCCGGGTCTTTGAGCAGGGCAAAGCCCACTTTAGCCAGGGCTTTGCGGATGCGCTGCCAATCCAGCTCGTCGGGCGCGTGGGCTACCGTAGCGGCCCCCAGACGCACCGCGTGCACCACCAGCCCCAGTTTCTCCAGTTCCAACCGCACCGTCTGGGCGCCGCGCGCGCACACCATATGCTTGATGTAAAGCACGCAGCCGGTTTCGCTGGACGAATATTTGAAGGGAAAGGACACGGAAAGGTGCGTTAAACGGCGGGCTTGGTGGCGGCGGGCTGAGTGGTGGGCTGGTCGGCCGCAGGTGTGAAGGGCGGCGCGTCCAGCTCCTGCGGGTGCGGGTGCGCGTCAAGTCCTACTTCCTGGCGGGCAGCGAAGTATTGAGCCAGCGCTTTTTCGCCCACCAGCCAGAATACCACCGGCGTCACAATGATGTCGAGGAAGGTGGAGCTGAGTAGACCGCCTAGAATCACGGTAGCCACGGGGTACAGAATTTCCTTGCCCGGCGCGTCCTTGGCCAGCGTGAGCGGCACCAGGGCCAGCGCCGCCACCAGGGCCGTCATCAGCACCGGCACCAGCCGTTCCAGCGAGCCGCGGATAATCATGGGGATGCCGAACTTCTCGCCTTCGTGCTCCACGAGGTGGATGTAGTGCGAAATCATCATGATGCCGTTGCGCGAGGCAATGCCGGTGAGCGTGATGAAGCCCACCAGCGAGGCAATGCTGAACGTGCCGCCCGTGAGCAGCACCGCCACCACCGAGCCGATAAGGGCCAGCGGGATGTTGAGCATAATCTGCCCCACCATCAGCGAGGACTTGAAGTGCGAGAACAGCACCAGGAAGATGCCGGCCAGCGAAAACAAGCTCAGCCACAGAATCTTCTGCGAGGCCGACTGCTGGCTCTCGAACTGCCCGCCGTAGGTGAGGTAGTAGCCCGGCGGCAACTTCACCTGCTGGTCGATTTTGGCCTGAATCTCCTTCACCGTGGAGCCCAGGTCGCGCTCGGCCACGTTGAGCGAGATAGTAATACGGCGCTGGGTGTTTTCGTGGTTGATGGTGTTGGGCCCCGGCTCGTAAATTATCTCCGCCACCTGGCTCACGGGTATCAGCGAGCCGCTGGGGGTTTCGATGCGGGTCTGGCTGATGGCGGCCATGTCGTTGCGCTGCTCTTCGGGCAGCTTCACCACTAAGTCGAAGCGCTTCTGGCCATCAACCATCTGCGAGACCACGGTTCCCTGAAACAGCGTTTCCAGGTCGCGCACCAGCTCGCCGCGACCCATGCCGTAGGCGCGCAGGGCGTCGTCTTTGGGCCGGATGAGCAGCTGCGGAATCTGCACCTGCTTTTCCACCTGCAAATCGACCACGCCGGGCACGGTGCTGGCGGCGTCGCGCACCTCGTTGGCGTAGCGGCGCAGCTCCAGCAAATCGTTGCCGAAGACCTTGATGGCCACCTGGGCCCGCACCCCACTCAGCAGGTGGTCGAGGCGGTGGGAAATGGGCTGGCCGATGTTCACGTTCACGCCCGTTATCAGGCTGAGCTTTTCGCGCATGTCGGCCAGGATTTCGTCGCGGCTGCGCATGGTTTTGCCCTCCTTCTCCAGCTCGGCTTCGGTTTTGAAGGCCACCTCGATTTCCGAGTTGTTCACCGATTCGGCGTGCTCGTCGAGCTCGGCGCGGCCGGTGCGGCGGGCCGTGAAGGCCACTTCCGGAATCTTGAGCATCTGCTGCTCACCCAGTGTGCCCAAGCGGTTGGACTCGGTAAGCGAGGTGCCGGCCGGGGCCGAGAAGTTGACCGTGAGCGAGCCTTCATTGAAAGGCGGCAGAAACTCGGTGCCGAAGAAGGGCACCATGGCCACGGCCATCGCAAAGAGCAGGGCCGTGGACGTGAGCACCAGCTTGGGATGCCGCATGCCCCAGCCCAGCAGCCGGGTGTCCTTCTTCTTGAGCCAGCGCACCAGCCCGCCGTCGGTTTCGGGGTGGTCCATCTGCTTCATGCCGGGCAGCAGGTAGTAGCAGAGCACCGGCGTAACGGTCAACGACACGAACAGCGAGGCCACAATGCTGGTGATGTAGGCAATGCCCAGCGGCGCGAATATGCGGCCTTCCATGCCTTCCAAGGCAAACAGCGGCAGAAAAACCAGCACAACGATAATGGTGGCGTACACGATGGAGTTGCGCACTTCCGACGAGGCCGAGTACACAACGCGCAGCACCGGTTGCGGGTCGGGCCTTTGCTTGTTTTCGCGAAGGCGCCGGTACACGTTTTCCACGTCCACAATGGCATCGTCGACCAGCTCCCCGATGGCAATGGCCAGCCCGCCCAGCGTCATGGTGTTGATACTGATGCCGGCCGCCTTAAACACTAAGGCCGTAACCAGCAGCGACAGCGGAATGGCCACCAGCGAAATAAACGTGGTGCGCACGTTCAGCAGGAAGGCAAACAGCACGATAACCACCAGAATGGCCCCGTCGCGCAACGCCTCTTCCACGTTGGAAATCGAGGACTCGATGAACTCCGACTGCTTGAACAGGCGCGTGTTGACTTTAACGTCGGGGGGCAGCGAGGGCTGGAGCTCCACCAAGGCCTTTTCCACGGCTTCGGTCAAACCCACGGTGGCCGCGCCCGGCTGCTTCTCAATGCTCAGAATCACGGCGGGCTGGCCGTTCACGCTGCCGTCGCCGCGCTTGAAGCGGGCCCCGAACTTTACATTGGCCACGTCGGCCACGCGGATGGGCGACTGCGCGCGGTAGCCCACCACGATGTTCTCGATGTCTTCGACCGAGCGTAACCGGCCCAGGTTGCGGATGAGCACCTCCGAGCCGTTGCGGTCGAAGAAGTTGCCGGTGGTGTTCAGGTTCGACTGGCGCAGGGCTTCTTCCACCTGGTTGGCCGTCAGGCCGGTGGCGTTCAGGCGGGGCATGTCCAGCAGCACCTGGTACTGCAGGTTGTCGCCGCCGATGGGGATGACCTGGGCAATACCGGGAATGCTGAGCAGGCGCTGACGCACCGTGTAGTTGGCCAGCGTGCGCAAATCGGCCGCGTTGGTTTCCTTCCCGCCCGACAGGCCCACCAGCATTATCTGGCCCATAACCGACGAGATGGGCCCCAGCACGGGCGTGATGCCCTGCGGGAGCTGTTCGCCCGTGGTTTGCAGCTTCTCGCTCACAATCTGGCGGGCCGTGAAGATGTCGGTGCCGTAGTCGAACTCCACGAACACCATGCCCAGGCCGATGGCCGAGTTCGAGCGCACCGCCGACACGCCGGTGGCCCCGTTCAGGGCCGTTTCCACGGGCAGCGTCACCAGGGCCTCCACTTCCTCGGGGGCCATGCCGGGCGCTTCCAGAAACACGGTCACGCGGGGGCGGTCCAGGTCGGGCAGTACGTCCACCGGCAGCTGGTTGGCCGTGTAGGTACCGGCAATGATAAGGGCCAGAGCAAAGGCCAGCATGAGCAGGCGGTTTTGCAGGGCAAAGCGGATTATCTTGTCAAGCATTTTTTGTGTAGCTATAAGCTTTGATCTACAAGCTGCAAGCCTCTAGCGCTGAGTGTTTTTCTGATGTGGGACTTGTAGCTTGCAGCTTGAGGCTTAAAATCTACTGGTTGAGGTAGATGGATTTGAGCTGGTAGGTGCCGGCCGTCACCACCCGGTCGTTTTCATTGACCTCACCCTGCACCAGCACGGTTTGCTGGCCGTTCACGGCCCCCGGCTGCACGTAGCGAATCTTGAACCGCTCGGGCTCGGTGTGCACGAATACCACGGGCTTGCCATTGAGGTCGGTGATGGCCGAAGTGGGCACCACCAGCTGGGGCTGGCCGCCGCCGGTCTGGCCCACCACCTGCACGTTCACGGCCTGGCCGGCCCGGTAGGCGCTGCCGTCCGTGGCATCCAGTTCCAGCACCAGCTGCCGGGCCTGATTGACGGGGTTGACCATGTTGCTGAACACCACCAGCCGGGCCGGCACGCCCGCCTGGCCCTGCAGGCCCTCCACCCGGAATGCGGCCCCGGGCGTGACTTTGGCCAAATCCTGGGCAAATACCTGGGCCTCCACGCGCAGTTTGCCGGGGTTGATGACCCGAAACAGCTCGTCGCCCTGACTGACCTGCTGACCCACGGCGAGGTTGAACACGTCCACGGTGCCGCTCACCGGCGAGGTTATGCTGACGCGGCGCTGGCCCGCTTGGCTGTTCTGAATACCGGCGTTCTGCCGGGCCTGACGCAGACGCAGCTCGGCCGCCACCACATCTTTGCGGGCGGCAATGTCGGCGATGCTTTGCAGGCGGGCGTAGTCCTGCTGGGCGGCGCGCAGCTCGGCCTGGGCGTTGGCCCGCTCGGTGCTGAGGCCAATTTGCTGGGTAGCATCCAGCGTCTGCTCGATGACGGCCAGTGTCTGGCCGGCCCGCACGCTCTTGCCGACCTGCGCCGTGAGGCTCACGATGCGCCCGGTTTGCGGCACCACCACGCGGCCCTCGCCGCCCGCCGCCGCCGACACCGTGCCGTAGAGCGTGGCCCGGCTGTAGGTGGTGGAGTAAGCGGCCAGGTTGGTTTGTACCTGGAACAGGAACTGGCTTTCCTTGGGCAGCAGCACTTCATCGGTCAGGGCCACGCCGGTGCTGGCCTTGGCCTCGCCGCCGTGGTCTTCGCCGCCGTGGGCCTGCACCAGGCCCGGGGGCGGCAGCAGCACGCTCAGCACCAGGCCGGCCGCGGCCGTAACGGCCAGAAATTTATGCTTGGTTTTCATACACGGCAGGATTGGAGGTGGAAACAGGCGCGGTAGGGCGTCGGCGGCGCAGCAGCAAAAAGGTCAGGCCGATGCCGAGCACGAAGGCCCCGACAAGGGCCAGAATCATTTTCCAGGAGGAAAAAAGCGAGGCGGCAGCCTCCGGAGCCGACGCGGCCACGGGCAGCTTCTCGCCCACCTTAATGCCTTCAAGCAATAGCAAATCGGCCTTGTCACCGGCCACGACATTGACCGTGAAGCTGTAGGGCTTGTTGGCCGGAAACTGACCTTCGACCAAATAGATGCCCGGTTCCTGCTCCGTTACGGCCCACTTAAGGCTGGCATCCTCCGGCGTGGTGAGCGTGAGCTTGGCCCCCTTGATGGGCACGTTGGTAGCGTAATCGGAGAGGAACAGGCGCAGGTCGGCCGGCTGGCCGCCTTCCAGCGGCTCGTAGCGCAGCAGCACCTCGAACTGCTCCGAGAGCGCCGCCATCGAAAACGACGTCGCCCCGGCTGGGGTGCCGGCCTTGGGGCCGTCGCCGTGGTCTTCGCCCCCGTGGGCACTGGCCGTCCCGCTCAGCAACAGGCCCAGCAGCAAAATCAGGAGTTGTTTCATATTATTCACCCCGCAGGTAGTTAAGTTCGATGAGGGCCTGACGGTAGTCGCGGATGGTAGTCAGGTAGGTATTTTGAATGGTGAAAGCCTGGTTGAGGCTCTGAATCAGGACCAGGTAGCTGATTTCGCCGGCCCGAAACAGGCGCTGCGACTGGCTGATAATGGCCCCCGACTGCGGCACACCGGTCTGCTCGTAGTAGCCCAGCGAGGCCGAGAACTTGCGCGTATCGGCCAGTGCCTGCTCGTAGAGGATGCTCAGCTCCAGGCGCTGGGCCTGCAGCTGGTAGCCGGCCGCCTCGCTGCGGGCCGTGGCTGCCTGCAGCTGCGAGCGGTAGGTCCAGAACCACACGGGCACCGACACGCCGAACTGAAAGCGGTACTTAAGAGCTGAGTTCTCAAAAGCCTGATTCTGATACCCCACCGTGAGGGCCGGGGTGCGCCGGGCTCGCACCAAGCTGATGCCCGACTGGCTCAGGGCCACGTTCTGGGTGGCAGCCGCCAGCGTGGGGCTGCGCACCAGGGCTGTGCTGTCCTCGGTGGGCAGTCCGCTGAGCAGCGCCCCACCCGTTTGCACCAGTTCCGGGCCACTGCGGCGCAGGTCGGTGCTGGTGGTGAAAGCGGCCGTGGGCTGGCCCAGCAGCAAGCCCAAGCGGTGCTGGGCGGCGCGTAAATCGGCGGTGGCCTGCTGCAGCTGCACGGATACCAGCCGGGCTTCGGCTTCGGTGCTGATGCGCTGCAGCGACGTGATTTCTCCGGCCGCAAACAGCCGCTCGGTGGCCACCCGCAGCGCCTGATAAAGGCTGTCCTGGTAGGTGAGCTGCCGGACCTGGGCCTCGGCAAACTGTAGGCTCAGGTAAGCCAGCCGGGTATCGCGCAGCACCGTGGCCCGGCTCACCTCGCGGTTGCGCTCGGCCAGACTGATGCCCGCCTCCGCCACCTGACGCTGGCGCCGGTACACGTTCGGAAAGTCAATGGTCTGCACCACGCCCGGGGCCCACAGCTCACCCGTGGGGGCCGAGAACAGCAGGTCGGGGTTGGCCGGCGAAAACGAGCCCCGCTTCAGGGCCCGCTGCTCCTCCACCTCGCGGTCCGATTGCCGCAGCCGCGGGTGGCGGCGCAGGCTCCGGGCCTCGGCGCTGTCGAGGCCGATGACGGTTTGAGCCTGGGCAGCTTCTCGGCCTAGCCCCAGCAGCAGTAAGACCAGCACCAACAGCCAACGGGCCCCGCGTTTTAATTCAAAATACGTCATACAATCACATTAAGACCAGCCGGTGGGCTGCCCGCCGTTGCAGCAGCGGACGGCCCGAGGTGGAAAAGGCCCGGACGCCCGGCATCCGAAAAACCGGCGCGGTCTACTACTTTTTCACCAAGGCCATGCCGCACTTCGGGCACGCGCCCGGCTTGTCGCTGGCGCTGCCTTCACACTGCATGGGGCACTGGTAAGCGGCGCTCACGACTTGGCCGTTTTTAGCCGCCGCGTCAAGCTTTTCAAACCGGGACGAGAGCGATTTGCCCTTGGCTTTGAGGCTGACAATGGCCGTCCGAACGGTGATGCCGGCCGGAACCTGCGCCACCAGGTGGTCGCCGGCGGGCGCGAGGGCGGCGGTGCTGGTTTTGCCAGCCGTGGTCAGCAGCATCACCGTGCCGGTGGTGGCTGTGGGGGCCATCGTGGCTTCGTTGGCATCGAGCAGGTACACGTGTACTTCGCCGGCCTGCTGCACCAGCTCCAGATGGTAGGCGCCGGCCGTCCGCACTACGCCCCCGTGGGGCGACTGGTGGGCGTGGGTTTCACCGGCTGCTTTGTGGCCATGGGCGGCGGCGGGCTTGTGGCTGTGCTGGGCCTGGGCCGAGAAAGAAGCGGTGGCCACGATAGCGGCGGCGATGAGCAGGATTTGGGGAACCTTCATGGGGAAATGAAACGTGAGTTTAGGGGGAAAAGCAGGAAGCGCGGAAGGCTACATTTTGTCGGCGTTCTGGGCGTGCCAGGTCTTAAAGGCGTCTATTTCCTTCTGCTGGGTGTCAATCATCTTCTCCGCCATAGCCTTGAGCTTGCTGTCTTTACCGTAAGCCACTTCGGCTTTGGCCATGTCCATGGCGCTCTGGTGATGCGTGGTCATCAGCATGTTGAAGTTCATGTCCGGGTTGGCGACGGTAGGCGGCGTGCTCTGCATCATGGTCGTCATCGACATCTTCATCTGGGCCGTGAACGGATCGTTCGGGTCTTGGGGCTGGTAGTTGGTCGGGGCATTGTCGAGGCGGGTGGCCACGGCTTCCAGCTCCCCGATTTCCTGCTGCTGGTCGGCCTTGATTTTCTCGGCCATCTGCCGCATGGTGGCGTCTTTGCCATCGCGCAGCTGAATGTCGGCCATGGCCACCGCGCCTTTATGATGCTCCAGCATCATGTGGGCAAAGTCGTGGTCGGTGTTGCCCTTCATTTTCATGGCGTCCATCTTGCCCATCATCTCATCCATCGAGGCTTTCAGGGGCGAGTCGCCGGCCATTTTGGAGTGGTCCATCGTGGAATGGTCCATAGCTGCCATGTCGCCGGCCGCGGCAGTTTCGGTGGTGGCGGTGGTTTCCGTGGCGGTTTTGGTATCGCAGCTGCTCAGTAGCAGGGTGCCGGAGCACAGCAGGGCGAAAAGAATGGCTTGGGTTTTCATGGATTCAGAGAATTAGCGGAGAAAAAAAACGGGCGGGAAAAGCGCGCGAAACGGAGCTGCCTAGCTAGCGGCTGGGCCTTTCACGTTGATAGTGAAGTCGCCGGTGTGAATCTTGCCGTCGTGGTTGAACTGCAGGAACACGCGGTACAGGCCGGGCGCCTCGAAGTTGGTATTGAAGCCGATGGCCGGGCCTTTGTCAGCCTGGTCGTTGGGGTGCACGTGCAGGTAGCGCTCCGTGTCTTCGCTGATGACGACCACGTGGCCCAGCGCGCCCAGGTAGTTGTCGAGGTCGGTTACGGGCTGGCCGTTTTTGCTGATGACGATTTTCATGCCCAGCAGCTGGCCGGTGTTCAGGGGCTTATCAAACGCCAGGGTGGCTGAGTAGCCATCCTTTTCCCAGCTCATATCATCGTTCTTGAACTTGACGGGCGCGTATTTCGGTCCCTGCACCGTCACGGGCTGACGGCCCAGCTGATGGCTGCTCCCGGTGGGCGAATAATCCTGAAACAGCACGAACTCGCCGCCCTTGGGGAAGGTGTAATCCACTTTATAGTCCCCCTGGGCGGTGTACTCGGGATGCTCGTGGTAAAACTGGCCCAGGTCTTTGCTGACGATAATCAGGTGAATCTTCTTTTCGTGCACCACGGCCAGCGGCACGGGCGCGGCCTCGTTGCCGGTTTCCTGGGGCGTGAAGGATAGCTTGGCGGGCTGCCCGGCCACCAGCTGCATGGGGATAGGGGTGAACTTCATCTGGTAGGCCTTGCCATTGCTGGCGGGCAGGTCGGTGTGCTCCAGGTTCATGCCGCACTTAGGGCACGAGTCGCCTGCCTTGGTGCTGGTCACCTCGGGGTGCATGGGGCAGGAATAGATGTGGCCACCGGCGTGCTCGTCGGTACCTGCTGCGGGACCTCCGGTGGGCGTGGTAACGGTGTCGGTGGCACTGCTGCTGCCGGCATCCGACGAGCAGCTGGCAACGGTAAACAGGCTGGCAGCGGCCAGCAGCGGAACAAAAATACGCTTCATAAAAAAACAGGTAATGAGTGGAAACGGTGGAAAATTGGCCCCGGCCAGGGCCCGGAAGGCTACGCCAACCATTGCTGCCAGAGCACGAAGCTCAGGGCGGCAGCCACTACGGCGTAGAGCAGGTAGGAGAACCAGCGGCGACCTGGCCCTGACGGGGGCGAGCCACTAGCCGCCTCACAACAACGCTTCATTGTGGGGAGTGGTAAAACCAGGAAATAGGGGAGGGGGGCGCGGCCAGGCCGCGCGGGCGAGCAAACGAAAAGGCCCGCCCCGGACATAGCATAGCTATGCCGGCGCGAGCCTCAGCACGTCGAAAAAATCAGACAGTCAACGACTGAATGTAAATACGGATATCCGGAATTTTGGGCTTGAGATGCCGCGGTGGAACCAGGGCAACGGCAGCCGTCTGGTCCCACTTGCCCGCGAGGGGCCGGAAATGGAATTCCACTGCCGTTGGCAGCACGGCCGGGGCCGGAACGAGCAGGCTCTTCTGGACCGGCATTGTCAGGGCCGAAAGCAGGGCCGCCGAGTTGTCTTTGCAGCAGTCGTCCTGGCTGCCGGCCGACTTGGCAGGGTGCTGGTCCGGCTTGGTGGTTGGTTCGGCTACGGCCCCGTGGCCCGCGCAGCCCGGGTGCGACGGCTGGGCCACTACGGTTGGCTCAGCCACGGCCAGGCTGGTTGCCGGCACCGGGTTCACTACGGCGCACAGGCACTGCCCCACGAACACGTTGACGAAGACGAGCAGGAAGCTCGTCGCCAGCAAACGGCGGAAGGGGAACAGGTTACGGAACATAGATAGGCGCCAAATGGGCGCTGAACAATTGCAAAAATAGGCTTATCTCCTGAAAAAGCTAACCAAAATGGTGCCGCTACTACCGCTGGCATATTGCAGCTTGCTCGTTGTTGGCGCTGGTTTACAGCGCTAAAGTAAGCTTTTGCGCCTCTACCGGCCCATGAGCATACCTGGCTCCGGGAAGCAACTGGCCATCAAGTGCGAAATTATATAAGTGGCCGGCCATATTTTATCTGCCCGGTTTGGCAGCACCACCCGCAATGGCCTTTGCTTTGGCGGTAAGGACTCCTGCCGCCATTCGGGCAAATTATGCAACTCCGCGGCCGGATTCAGTACCAACTCCGGCCCCGGGAAGCCGTTCCTTTGTATAGTGCGGCTGGCCCTTCGCCAATCGGCTGACTGGCCCCTGCCGCACCACTTTTTATGCTGCTGCCCATGGAACCTGTCCTTAAAACCAAAACCGAAACGCTCGACATCGAAGGCATGACCTGCGCCTCGTGCGCGGCCTTCGTCGAAAAGTCGCTCAGCCGCACGCCGGGCGTGCAGCGGGCCCTGGTCAACTACGCCACCGAGAAGGCCACCATCGACTATCTGCCCACCGAGGCAACCCCGGCCGCGCTCCGGCAGGCGGTAGTGAGCGCCGGCTACAGCGTGGTGGAGCGCGCCCCCGATACCAGCGCCGCCGAGCGCAGCGCCGAGCTCGACCGTCAGAAAGCGCTGGCCTACCAGCAGCTCAAGCGCCGCTTCTGGGTGGCTACGGGCCTGGCCATCGTCATCATGCCGCTGAGCATGCTCATGCTCTGGCCCGCCCTGATGGCGCGCGTGAACATGCCCGTGCTCAACTACGCGCTGCTGCTGCTCACGCTGCCCGTGCTGGCCTACAGCGGCCGCGAGTTCTACGTGTCGGCCTGGAACGGCTTTAAGCACCGGGCCGCTAATATGGACACGCTCATTGCCGTGGGCACCGGCGCGGCCTTCCTCTACAGCCTGGCCGCCACCGTGGTGCCCGATTTCTTTACCAGCCGGGGCCTGATACCGGAGGTGTACTACGATACCACGGCCACCATCATCGCCCTGATTCTGCTGGGCAAGGTGCTGGAGTTGCGGGCTAAAACCCAGACCTCGGCCGCCATGCGTAGCCTAATGGGCCTGCAGGCTAAAACGGCCCGCGTGGTGCGCCCCGACGGCCAAGAAGTGGACGTGCCCATCGAGCAGGTGCAGCTCGGCAACATCGTACTGGTACGCCCCGGCGAGAAAGTCGCCACCGACGGCATCATCACCGACGGCCAGTCGTCGCTCGACGAGGCCATGCTCACCGGCGAAAGCCTGCCCGTGACCAAGAAAACGGGCGACCCGGTGTTCGGGGCCACGCTCAACAAAACCGGCTCCTTCCGCTTCGAGGTAACCAAGGTCGGGGCCGACACCATGCTGTCGCAGATTGTGAAGCTGGTGGAGGACGCCCAGGGCAGCCGCGCCCCCATCCAGCGGCTGGCCGACAAGGTGAGTGCCATTTTCGTACCCACAGTGGTCGTGATTGCCATCCTCACGTTCGTGCTTTGGTTTGATTTGGCCCCGGCCGAAACGCGCCTGCCGCTGGCGCTGGTCAATTTCGTGGCCGTGCTCATCATTGCCTGCCCCTGCGCACTGGGCCTGGCCACGCCCACGGCCATCATGGTGAGCACCGGCAAGGGCGCCGAGCACGGCGTGCTGATTCGTAACGCCGAAGCCCTCGAGAAGGCCTACCAGGTAAACACCGTGCTGCTGGATAAAACCGGCACCATCACCCGCGGCGAGCCGGCCGTAACGGACTTCGTGGCTCCCGGCCAGGACGGCGCGCAGCTGTTGCAGGTGGTAGCGGCCGTGGAGCGGCAGAGCGAGCACCCGCTGGCCGAGGCCGTGGTGCGCCACGCCGACGACCAGGGCGGGGATAAGCTGACGGCCACCGACTTCCGCGCCGTGGAAGGCAAAGGCGCCGCCGCCACTGTGGATGGCCAGGCCGTGCTCATCGGCAACCGCCGCCTGCTCAGCGACGAGGGCATCACCTTATCGCCCGAGCTGAAAGTCCTGGCTGAGCAGTTACTAAGCCAGGCCAAAACCGTGCTCTATGTAGCCGTAGCCGGACAGGCTGTGGGCCTGCTGGGCGTCGCCGATACGGTGCGCGACACGTCGGCGGCCGCTATCAAAAAGCTTCAGGCCCTGGGCATCGAGGTGGTGATGATGACGGGCGACAACCCTCAGACGGCCGCGCAGGTGGCCGGGCAGGTGGGTATTATCCGTTACTTCGCCGAGGTACTCCCGGCCGATAAGGCTGGCAAGGTGAAGGAGCTGCAGGGCGAAGGTCGCATCGTGGCCATGGTGGGCGACGGTATCAACGACGCGCCCGCCCTGGCTCAGGCCGACATCGGCCTCGCCGTTGGCTCGGGTACCGACGTGGCCATGGAGGCGGCTGGTATCACGCTCATGCGCTCCGACCTAAATGGCGTGGTCACGGCCATCGAGCTGAGCCGCCAGACCATCCGCACCATCAAGCAAAACCTGTTTTTCGCCTTTATCTACAACACACTGGGCATTCCCGTGGCGGCCGGGCTGCTCTATCCCTTCTTCGGCATCCTGCTCTCGCCCATGCTGGCGGCCGCGGCTATGGCCCTCAGCTCGGTGTCGGTGCTTGCCAACTCGCTGCGCCTGCGCTCTTTCGACAACCACTAACCACTGCTTACTATGGATACTTCTCAAATCATCGTGACTATCGTTGGCCTGGGCCTATCGGCGTTTGTGATATGGTACTTCTTCTTTTCGGCCCGCCAAACGGCTAGTGCTGTTTCGTCGTCGAGCGGTGTGCAGCAGGTAGATATCACCGTGAAGGGCGGCTACTCGCCCGACATTATTGAGGTGGAAAAGGGCAAGCCGGTGCAGCTGAGCTTTTACCGCGACGAAGAGAACAGCTGCTCGGAAGAGCTGCTGCTGCCCGATTTCAGTATCCGCCGCGACCTGCCGGCCTTTAAAACCACGCTCGTCGAGCTGCTGCCCGAAACGGCCGGCACCTTCCCATTCACCTGCGGCATGGGCATGCTGCGGGGTAGTCTGGTCGTGAAATAATGCGGCCGGTGAGCAAGCCTGACATCAGCATTGCCCCCGTGCCGCCGCCGCCGTGGGCGCACCGGTTGTTGATTAAAAACATGGTCTGCCCCCAGTGTATTCGGGTGGTGGGCGAGGAATTGGCGGCGCTGGACCTGCTGGTGCACCGCGTGGCCCTGGGCGAGGCCGACGTATCGACGCCCGACGGCGCGGCCCCTGACTGGGCGGCCATCCGGCGCCGGTTGCAGGCGGCGGGCTTCGAATTGCTGGAAGATGCGCAGGACCAGTTAGTGGACCGTATCAAAACCCTGCTGGTCGCCCTGATTCATTACCCGCCGCCGAGCCGGCGGCTGCTCAACTACTCCACTTACCTAGCCGAGCACCTCGACAAGGACTACCACTACCTGTCGCATCTGTTCTCCGCTTCCGAGGGCCTCACGATTGAGAAGTTCATCATCCGCCAGAAAGTGGAGCGGGCCAAGGAGTTTATCAGCTACGGCGAGCTAAGCATGACCGACATCGCCCAGCAACTGGGCTACAGCAGTCCGGCTCACCTCTCGCGCCAGTTCCGGCAGCT
>NZ_JABKAV010000064.1 GCF_013377905.1 Hymenobacter terrestris | reverse complement strand
CGGCGCGCTCGGTGCCAGGGGCGGCCTCCAGGCGGGCCAGCAGCTCGTGGGCCAGCTCCTCGCCCTGTGGGTACAGCAGCTTGCCGCGGCTCTGGTCGGTGAAGTCGAGGGCGTCGAGGATGGACTGCTGGGTTTTCTGGCCGAAGCCTTTGAGCTTGCTGACCTCATCGTTTTCGGCCGCCGTGCGCAGCTGGGCACCGTCTTCAATACCCAGATCCTTCCACAGGCTGCGGATTTTTTTTGGGCCGATGCCCTTTATTTTCAGCAACTCGACTACGCCGGGCGGGGTGGTGGCCAGCAGCCGGTCGAGCTCCTCGAACGAGCCGGTATCGAGCATTTCGGCTACTTTGGCGGCGGCGGTTTTGCTCAGGCCAGTGCGGTCGGGCAGGCCGGTGCGCTCCACATCGGCCACCGGGAAGCTGAGGGCTTCTAGGGCACTGGCGGTGCCTTCGTAGGCCCTTATTTTAAACGGATTTTCGCCGTGCAGCTCCAGCAGCTGGGCCGCCAGGCGAAAGGCTCGGGTGAGGGCGCGGTTGTCCATGGCAGTAAAGGTAATGCGTGGGCGGGGGAACGGGTGACGGGGCAACAGCCGCTATACGCCGGTTCCGGTCTGCCCGATGCGCCCTGCCGCCAGCCCTGCCGATGGCCTGCTTGCAGCCAACGGCCCCGCGCAACCCTGGTGCGGCCGGCCACTCAGCCGCCCTCGGCAGCCTTGTTTCGGTTGCCGGGTTCTTACTTTCCGTATCTTACTTTTACTATCCACTTACTTCCTTCCGCCATGCGCCTTTTCACCGTTTTTGCCGCCCTGAGCGTACTCCTGCTGGCTGCCACCTGCAACCCCGAGTCGCAGGGTTCGCGCCTGCCGCCCAACCTGAAGCAGTTGGAAGGCACCTGGCTGCACGCCCACGAGGAAGATCAGGACGATGTGCTGGTATACCGCCCCAACACGTACGCGTTTCCGCCTTCGCGGGGCCGCACCGGCTTTGCTTTTGAGCGCAACGGCCTGTTTACCCAGTACGACATTGCCCCCACCGACGGCCTCGAAGGCCATAAAGGCCATTGGAAAGCCCAGAACGACCATACGCTACTTATCAGCCTCGACGACAAGCAGGAACCCGACTACGAGCTTGAGATAGTTTCGCTGGAAAATAACGTCCTGAAGGTGAAGCGCAAGCAATAAGAAACCGGGCGTTTGCAACCCGCCGCCGGAGTTTCGGCTCCCGTTGACAGGTGCTATTGCCCGATTTTCTATTGCCTTGCCTATGCGTTTACCCCTTTATTTATCCGCCGCCCTACTCCTGCTTTCGGCGGGATGCGAGAAAGACGACGAACCCATGCCGGACTACGTTTTTGGTCGGGCCTGGTACAACACCTACCAGGCCGGCGAAGACGGCGCCACGGTTTTTTCGCCCACCAACCCCAACCTGGCCTGGCGCTACGACGGCTTCCGCCTCAACGCCGATGGCAGCTTTCTGGAGTACGGCCTCGATGCCCTCGACAAGCCCGAGGAGCGGCCGGGCACCTGGCAGAGTGAGGGCAGCCAAACGTACCGCATTACGTTTCGTACAACAACCCGCAAGGGCTATCTACTCCGCATTACCAAGCCCGCCAAAGACCAACTGCAGGCCCGGCGCGACTACTAAGCTGGCCACCTCTTATATAGCCAACCACGTAACTGGCAGCTTTCTGCAACCTTTTGAGCAACCACTGGCTCCTGCTATTACTCCTTCTCTGTTTAAGTACCTATCACTATGCGCGCTTTTTTGCTGACAGCCTTGGCCGCCACGGTCTTATCTCTGGGCTCCTGTAATAAGGAAATTCCTGAAGTCTCCCCTGAAAAACAAATAGACCTTCAGAGCTTTAACACCTTTTTCTTCCAGAAACTCTGGCTTAACTCTTACGAGGCCCGCCCCGGCGAAACGCCCGTTTACCGCCCCGAAAACTATACTTGGACCACGCAGCCTCAGCGCTATAACATGCCCTTTGAAGGCGGCGACGGATTTCGGCTCGATGCCGATGGCACGGGCGTGTACATCGCGCCCGGCATCGGCCCCGGCCCTACCACCCACCCCATTACCTGGCAGCGCGTCGAGCCCGGCAAGTCGGTCTTTCGCCTTCACGTAACCGACAATTCGCGGCCCGATATGCAGGTGGAAATCGTGAGTGTGGACGCCGACCGCCTCACGGCCCGCTACCTGCCTTAGCCTACGCTGTCAGTTGCCAGCAGCACAGCGGCCCGGTTGCCCCCACTAGTGGGCAGCCGGGCCTTTTGGCGTTATGTTTGCGCCAAAACCTACCTGCTTCTCATATGAACTACTGGCTTGTTAAATCGGAACCGGCGGCGTACTCCTGGGCTGACTTTGTGCGCGAGGGCGGCACCGACTGGACCGGCGTCCGCAATTTCCAGGCCCGCAACTTCCTGCGCCAGATGCAGCCCGGCGACCCGGTGCTGTTCTACCACAGCGTAACCGACAAGCAGGTGGTGGGCATTGCCGAAGTAGCTGCTCCCACCGCGCCCGACGCCACTGCCCCCGCCGGCACCGACTGGGTGGCCGTACGCCTGGTGCCGCGCCAGCCCCTGGCCGCGCCCGTGTCGCTGGCCCGCATCAAGCAGGATGAGCGCCTGGGCCAGATTGCCCTACTGCGCCAGTCGCGCCTGTCGGTGATGCCGCTGAAGACCGAGGAGTTCGATGTGCTGCTGGAGCTGGGTGCCGGGCCGATGTAAGCGCCTACTTAGCGGAACCGGAAGGCGGGTTTGTACATTTTCCCGGGCTTCGGTATGGAATACGGCCGGCAACGGCATCATTTGGGGGCCAACCGGGTTAGGCATAGCACGGGCTTCTGTGTATCTTACCCTTGCTCCTCTCCTCTGAAAGCCCGGTGGTTCCCGCTATGAAACATACGCTCCTGCTTTTTTGCCTGCTGATTGTTGCGCCAGGCCTGTGGGCGCAGAAATCCAAAGCCCCCCGCCCCCCGGTAGAGCCCTTGCAGGAGCGGCGCACCGAGCTGCCGCTGGAGTTTTCCAACAGCGAGGTACAGGTACAGCCCCTGGCCGAAGACAGCAGCCTGGTGCTGCTCGTGGAGCACGATGTGCGGCTGACGAGCCAGCCCGGCTACTACTTCCAGAAGCTTGACTACCAGCTGCAACCCGCCCCACCCCGGCCGCTGGAGGTACCGCGAGGGTACGAGTTTGAGCGTATCTGCGCCGAGGGCACCGATGTGTATGCCCTGTTCAGTGGCGTGGCCGAGGGTACGCTTTGGGTGGCCGCCTTCGATACGCGCACCGGCGAGCTGGCTACCGGCGAGTTCAAAACCAAGAAAGCCCGGCAGATTCATAATCTCACCGCCCTCGATGGCAACCTGTTTGTAACGGTGGAAGTGGAACAGCACCTGACGGTACTGCTGCTGAACCTGCTCACGGCCCAGTTTCAGTTTCTGCCCTCCGTGTACGAGCCACTGCCGGCCCGCTTCACGCTGCTGGCCGACTCGGCTACCCAACGGGCCGAGCTGATTTTGAGCGAAACCAACGGGTTTAAGTCGCGGCTGCAGCTTAAGCAGCTCGATCAGCAGGGCCAGCTCATCCGCTCCGAGTTTGTGCAGGCCGGCTCCGAGCGCGGCTTACTCGATGCCCAGCTCAGCTCGGGCGACAGCGCGGCCCGGGTGCTGGCCGGCACCTACACGCTGCGCGACTCGCGCTACTCCCAGGGCCTGTTTGCGGCCGACCTGACGGCCGGCACTACGCCTACCGGCCAGCGCCGCTCGCTGCGCTTCTACGACTTTCTCAACTTCAAGCACTTCTTCGATTTTATGAAGCCGGCGAAGGTAGAGCGGCTGCGCCAGCGCCAGGCCCGCCTGCGAAACGAGGCCCGCCAGCCACGCCACCGCTACCAGCTGCTTATGCACGACATGCTACCCACTGCCGAAGGGTTTGTGCTGGTAGCCGAGGTGTATTATGCCCGCTACAACAGCGGCTATAGTGGCTATGGACTACCCGGCGGCATTGGCTACGGAGGACTGCCCTATGGCACCGGCGCCGGAGGCTTCGGCTACCCCTCGCGCTACAACAGTTTTTATACCAACCGCCGGCCCGCCAATGGGTACCACTTCAGCCACGCCGTAGTCTGCGGTTTCGACCGCCAGGGCAACTTACTCTGGGACAACTCCTTCCTGCTCGACGAGGTGAACCGGTTTCAGCTGGAAGAAACCGTAGCCGTACAGTCCCTGAACGATGGCAAGCTGGTACTGGCCTACATGAAAGACGATAAGCTATACTACAAGCTGGTAGACCGCACAGCGCCTTCGCCCAACGACTGGCAGGTGCACCTGCGCACTGGCCCGGCAGCCGCCGCTGGCACCGAAAGCCCCAGCAAGCGGGGCGAGAAAACCATCAGCACCTATCAGGAGCACCTGATGCCCTGGTACGGCCGCCATTTTCTGGCAGTTGGCTATCAAAGTATCCGCTCCGAAAGCGGGACTATGCGGGAAGTGTTTTTTCTCAACGACCTGGTATTTTAACCAGCCGAATCAACCTCTAATAAAGCACAACGCAGAAGCGCCGGCCAAAAAACACTTGGTATCGGGTGCTTTCTGGCCGGCGCTTCTGCGTTTTATCTGGTCGCCAGCTAACTGTTTCAGCAACTCATCTTTTTGAAGCGGTTTAGAAAATTAGCCGCTATGTTTTAAAAGTCGCCGCTGGCCACGTTGGGCAGCACTTTGGTCAGCTCGGCTACCTGAGCGCGGGTAAAGCTGCCACTAATAGCCATTAGCACAAATGAGCCGGTATTTTTCTCGCCCCCCACGGCCACCAGCTCCGTCACCCGGTCGTTCTGCTCGCGCACCGAGTAGCGCATTTGGTTGGGCATGTCGGGGTTAGCATCGGCTATGGGTAGGGCCGTGTACCGCTCGCTGGCCAGCAGGCCGGCTACTTCCTTGTCGAGGCCCTCTACTACCAGCTGCTGGGCGTTATTGCTGGTGGGTGTGAAGCTGAGGATTCTGGCGCTCCGAATGGAGGTAAGGGCCTGGCTTAAATCGTTGTTGCCGCCGAGCTTACCGAGGCGGCCCAGCAGAAACCGGGTACCCAGGCTGGCATTCCAGTCGGTGGCCTTGAAACCGGAGCGGTTCTCATACTTGTTGAAGAACTCGGCAACCGTACGGGCTGGCGTGCCCGGGCCACTGGCCCGACAGCCTGCCAGCCACAACAAGGTAACGGCTAGCAACAAAGGAGCGAAACGAACTTTCATAAGCATCTACTTAATAAGGAAGTGGAAAACGATAGGGTATTGCTGCTTTACGCAACAGCCGGCCGGCCGTTGGGGCAGCGGAGCGACAAAGCGCAGAAACCACGGCAACAAAAAAGCGGCGCACCCAGTGGGTGCGCCGCTTTTTTACGTTGCTTTCGCAGCCTTATGGCTGGGGAGCATTCGGGATGAAGAATTCAAACTTGAACTCTACCCGACGGTTCTGCGACATGTTGGTGGCCGACGTGTTCGGAGCAGCAGGCTCCGACTCACCTTTACCTTCCGTCACGATGCGAGCGGGGTCGAGGGCTTTGCCAGTGAAGTAACGCTTCACCGAACCGGCACGACGCTCCGACAGACCCTGGTTGTACTCATCGGTACCGCGCGAGTCGGCATGGCCGATTACCCGGATGCTGTACTCAGGGTTGTCCTTGAGGGCCTGTACCATCTTGTCGAGGGTACCGTACGACGTGCGCTTGATAACCGTGCTGTTCGTCTCGAAGCGAATCGGCTGCTCCAGCTTGCGCAGGGCGGGATTCACTTCCATTGGGCAGCCGTTGGCATCAACGCGGGTGCCGGCCGGGGTGTTGGCGCACTTATCCACGTTGTCGGGTACTCCGTCGCCGTCAGCGTCCAGCACCAATGGGCAACCGGTAGCATCTACCTGGGTGCCGGCCGGGGTGTCGGGGCACTTGTCGTTCTTGTCGGCAACGCCGTCACCGTCGGCATCTGGGCAACCGCGCAGGGCGGGCAGGCCAGCCTGGTCGGGGCACTCGTCGTCTTTGTCAGCTACACCGTCGTTGTCCTTGTCGGGGCAGCCCATCATGGCAGCCGTACCGGCTTCGGTCGGGCACTGGTCCTGGTAATCCGGAACGCCGTCCTTGTCGCCGTCGAGCGGGCAACCATTCTCATCCACGGCTACACCAGCCGGCGTGTCGGGGCACTTGTCTTTGCGGTCAGATACGCCGTCACCGTCGGTATCCTTGGCTTTGCCCAGGTTGAAGCTCAGGCCCAGCTTGTGCTGCAGGTACCGGTCGTTGAGCTTGCCAACGTTAGTAATACCGTCAATCTGGTCGGTGAGCGGGTAGTGCTGGCCGGTCTGAATGAACAGGCCTACCGTTTCCGAGAAGTTGAACTTGATGCCGGCAGCAGCCGAGATGTCAAACGCGTAAACGTCCGAGTTGCCTACAATCTGGTCGTTGATGTCGTACAGATCGGGGCTGGCGAAGAATACGCCGGGCTGCACCACCAGGTAAGGCGCGATAAACGCATCCTCCTTCAGGGCCCAGCCATTGTTAAGCTTCAGCTTGATTGGAATACCTACGTTCACCACGTTGGCATCGAAGCGCCGGATGGGGTAGAAGGTGTTCTTCGGGTAATCAGCCGAGAACTTCATGTCGCCGTAGCTCAGGTCCAGACCAATGTCGAGGCCCGGAGCAATGTAGCGGCTCACTGTTACACCCAGTCCGTACTCTACTTTGTTGCTTTTGAACCACTCCGACCCGAGGTCGCCGTGGTACTGCAGCCAGTTGTAGTACACGCTGATGTTGGTTTTACGGTCCGATGTCTGCGCTTGCGCATCGGGGGCCAACGACAACATCGCAAGACCACAGGCCGCAATGGAGGTTAGGATTTTTTTCATAAGAAAAGAGGTTTGAAAAGGCAAAGGTATCGTTTCCGTCCATTGAACCGCACCGGCGGCTTCGCGCCTTACTATGGTGCCTATACCGGCCCGCATAAAATTAGGTTGCTTTAATATGTCTTTAATTTTGCAAACCCTCCGGGCTGGCTGGGGGCTATTGCACACCATATCAGGCACATTGCGCCCGATTTGCCGGTCTGCAAGCAGCACAATTTCTTGGCCGCTCTCTTCGGTTTCCAGCCCTAGAAAAGCGGCCGAAAAAAAAATTTAAGCCCGTCGAATTACAGCCGTAAAAAAAGCCTGGCGGCCGCTTCCCAAGTTGGAAACGACCGCCAGACCAAGGGGTACTCAGTGAGGATGCTACTAAGCTTGCCGAAGCAGTTCTACGTCTTCGACAGGCCAGCTAACCTAAATGCTACGGAGGGCGAAACAGCCGGGCCACCTTGCCTGGCTCAGCTTGATGGGAACAACATTTTTCGTAAAGCTCCGATACGCTTCAGGGCCGGCAACCGGCCAGCCGTTTAGCGGCGCATGAGCCGCTCAATGTCGTCGGCTTCGAGCGGGATATTCTTCATCAGGTCGTCGTTGCCGGTTTTGGTAATGAGGATGTCGTTTTCGAGACGGATACCCAGGCCCTCGGCCGGAATGTAGATACCCGGCTCGCAGGTGTACACCATGCCCGGCTCGAAGGTGCGGTACTTAAAGCCAACATCATGCACATCGAGGCCCAGGTAGTGGCTGGTGCCGTGCATGAAATACTGCTTGTAGAGCGGCGCGGCCGGGTCCTGGTTCTTCACGTCCGACGCATTTAGCAAATCAAGCTTGATAAGCTCCTTCTCCATTTCGGAGCCCACGGCGGCGTGGTATTCCTCGATGTTGCCGCCGGCCACGAGCCGGGCCGTGGCAAACTTCATCACGTGCAATACTGCCTCGTACACGGCCCGCTGGCGCTTGGTAAAGGTGCCGCTGATGGGGATGGAGCGCGACATATCGGCCGCGTAGTTGGCATACTCGGCCCCAAAGTCGAGCAGCATCACGTCGTCGGCCTTACACTCCCTATCGTTGCTAACGTAGTGCAGGATGCAGGCGCTGGGCCCCGAGGCGATGATGGAGCCATAGGCCGGCCCACGCGAGCCGTTGCGCAAGAACTCATGGAAAATTTCGGCCTCCACCTCGTACTCCATCACGCCGGGCTTCACGAAGCCGAGCAGGCGGCGGAAAGCGGCTTCGGTGAGGTCGGCAGCCTTTTGCATAAGCCGGATTTCCTCAGGGCTCTTGATGGCCCGCAGCTGATCGACGAGCCGGGAAGCGCGGCGGTACTGGTGCAGCGGGTAAGCGGCCTGCAGCTGCTTGATGAAGCGGGCGTTGCGGGTTTCCACGGCCACCACGGCCCGGATGTGCTCGTTGCTGGGCAGATACACGTTGTCGGCCTCCGCCATCAGGGCCGGCAGCACCGTTTCGAACGAGTCGAGCCACATGATGGTGCGCACGCCGGTTTGTTCGCGGGCCTGCTCCTTGGTGAGCTTGTAGCCCTCCCAGATGAGAATTTGGGGGCTGGTTTCTTTGAGAAACAGGATTTCGCGGTGCTGCGGCAGGGTAGCATCAGGGAAGATGACGAGGATGCTTTCTTCCTGATCAACGCCGCTCAGGTAGAACAAGTCGTTGTTCTGGCGGAAGGCCATTGTGCCGTCGGCGTTGGTGGGCATAATGTCGTTGGCCTGAAAGATGGCCAGCGAGGCGGACGGCAGCAGCTCGCGGAAGCGGCGGCGGTTTTCGGTGAACAAATCGGGCAAAATAGAGCCGTAGCGCATAGTAGCGGGGATGAGGTAGAACAGGTAAAGGTCGCCGAAGCGGTCGGCCCAAGTTAAGCAGATTACGGTTCGGGCCGAAAAAGAACGTCATTCAGAGCGCAGCGAAGAATCTCGCGTGCTGAAGTTGGAACAGCAAACAGACGTAAGCACGCGAGATTCTTCGCTGCGCTCTGAATGACGTTCTATTCTGGTCACCACAGCAAACAGTTCCGCCCCGCCCCTACGGCACACGTATCTTTGCCGGCTCACTCGCCCCGCCATGTCCGCTGTCGCCCCGCCCGCCATCCTGCTCATTCAAACCGCTTTCATTGGCGACGTGATTCTGGCCACGGCCCTGCTGGAATATCTGCACCGCACCGAGCCCGAAACGCCGGTCGACTTTATGGTACGCCGGGGAAACGAGGGGCTACTGAAAGGCCACCCGCACGTGCGGCAGGTGCTGGTCTGGGACAAAAAGCAGGACAAGTACCGCGGCCTGCTGGGGCTATTGAAGCAGATCCGGCGCACCAGCTATGGCCGCGTCGTCACACTGCAGCGCTTTGCCAGCACCGGCCTGCTCACGGCTTTTTCGGGCGCCCCCGAGCGTATAGGCTTCGACAAGAACCCGCTGGCCCGGTTTTTCACGCGCACCGCCCCGCATGTGCTCGAAGCCGGCGTACACGAGGTAACGCGCAACCTGCGCCTGCTGGCCCCCGAGTACCAGGGCCCCGTGGTGCCGCCACGCCTCTACCCTTCCGCCGATGATGAGCAGGCAGCAGCCGAAGCAGTAGCGGCGGGCAGCGGGCCGTACATCTGCATTGCGCCAACCTCGGTGTGGTTTACCAAGCAGTTTCCGGAGGTACAGTGGCTGAAGCTGCTGGCCGCGCTGCCACCCGAGTACACCGTGTTTCTGCTCGGCGGTCCGCCCGATACGGCCGCCTGCCAGCGGCTGCTGGAACAGAGCGGCCGGCCGGGACTGGTAAACTTGTCGGGTCGCCTCTCGCTGCTGGCTTCGGCGGCCCTCATGCGCGGGGCGGTGCTCAACTACGTGAACGATTCGGCACCCATGCACTTGTGCTCGGCCTTAGGCGCGCCGGTATGCGCGGTGTACTGCTCCACGGTGCCGGCCTTCGGGTTTGGGCCGCTGAGTCCGTTTTCGCGCATCGTGGAAATTGAGGGGCCCCTGCCCTGCCGCCCCTGCGGCCTGCACGGCCATGCCGCCTGCCCGCAGGGCCACTTCCGCTGCGCCCACGATATCCGGACGGAGCAACTGCTGGCGGTTTTGGGCGAGGCGCAAGGTGAGATAGTGCATGCGTGAGAGCAGTTGTCCTGCTGAGCGAAGCGCAGCGGAGTCGAAGTATCTCTACCGCTTTGTTGCAGTCGATAGAGTTAGCATTACAGTAGAGATGCTTCGGCTGCGCTCAGCATGACAACCTCTCTTACCTTACTCACTCATTCGCCGCCCGTACCTTTGCAACCTACCGTGCGCTGGCGTGGTTATACCGGGCGGGGCCAGCGGATTGCCTGTACGACGGCAAGGCCTTCTGCCCCCCTCCCTCCTAGACTCCAGAAAATGACTGATTACGACCTGTACGAGTTGCCCAACGGAATTCGGGTGCTGCATAAGCAGGTTCCGCACACCAAAATTGCCCACTGTGGGTTTCTGCTTGACATCGGCTCGCGCGACGAGAAGCCGCACCAGCTCGGGCTGGCGCACTTCTGGGAGCACATGGCCTTTAAGGGCACCCACAAGCGCAAGAGCTTCCACATCCTCAACCGCCTCGAAACCGTGGGCGGCGAGTTGAACGCCTATACTACTAAGGAGAAAATCTGCTTTTACGCCTCGCTGCTGAGCACGCACTTCGAGCGGGCCTTCGAGCTACTGACCGACCTCACGTTCAACTCGGTATTTCCTGAAAAGGAGATTGAGAAGGAGCGCGGCGTGATTCTGGAGGAAATGGCCATGTACCACGACGCGCCCGAAGACGCCATCATCGACGACTTCGACGACGTGGTATTTGCCCGCCATACGCTGGGTCACAACATCCTGGGCACCCGCGAAAGCGTGTCGGGCTTCCAGCAGGCCGATTTCCATCAGTTTCTGGCCGATAACGTGCGGACTGACCGGGTGGTATTCAGCTCGGTGAGCAACCTGCCCTTCAAGGAGGTGAAGCGACTGGCCGATAAGTACCTGGCCCCGCTGCCGGCCCGGCTTGGGGCGCGGCCCCGGCTGGCGTTCAGTGGCTACCAGCGCCTGGAGCGGCTGGAGCGCAAGCCCATCACGCAGGCTCACTGCCTCATCGGCGGGCCAGCCTACGCGCTACATGACGAGCGGCGGATTCCGTTTTTCCTGCTCAGCAACCTACTTGGCGGCCCCGGCATGAACTCGCGCCTTAACCTGGGCGTGCGCGAAAAGTACGGTCTCGTCTATACCATTGACGCCACTTACTCGCCCTACACCGACACGGGCCTGTTCGGCATATACTTCGGTACCGAGAAAAAGCAGGTGAACCGCACCGTGGCGCTGGTGCAGAAGGAGCTCAAGCGCCTGCGCGAACAAAGCCTCGGCACCTCGCAGCTGCACACGGCCAAGGAGCAACTGATGGGCCAGCTGGCTATGGCCGAGGAAAGCAACAGCGGCCTGATGCAACTGCTGGCCAAAAGCACCCTCGACCTCGGCCGCGTGGAAGCCATCAACGAAATATTTGACCGCATCCGCCGCATCACGGCCCCCGAGCTACTGGAGATGTCAAACGAGCTCCTCACCGACGACAACCTGAGCGTGCTGCAGTACGTGCCGGAATAGAGTTGAACGTTGTAGGGTGCGGGGCTTGTCCCCGCCCGCCGTTGCACGAAACCAGGCATCGTTGTTCAACGGCGGGCGGGGACAAGCCCCGCACCCTACAACGTTCTGACTATAAGAGTATCCAAAGTTAAAAATGCCCCACTTCGGCCACGTCAGCTACTACCGGCCCGGCGATGTGCTGGACAGCCGGCTGGCGCTGAGCCGGGCGGGGCTGCATCGCCCCACCCGTACGGGCGTGAGCGGCTCGGCTCAGGAAGGCGCGGAATCCATCATTCTGGCCGACCAATACGCGGACGACGACTTTAGGGAAGATGACCTGACGTATTCCGGCAGCGGCGGCCGCGACCCGCGCACCCGCCGCCAAACGGCGCATCAGGAAATGAGCGGCCGCAACCTGTACCTCAACAAAAGCCTCGAAACCAGCCATCCGGTGCGGGTTTTCCGGCGAATTGCGGTTGGTGACGGCTTCGGATACCGCTACGAAGGCCTTTACCGGGTGGTAGAGGCCGTGTATGAGGCTGGCAAAGCGGGCTTTTTGGTCTGGAAATTCCGGCTGGTGCCCGAGTAGCGTGGCGGCGCGTTGCTTGGCTTTTAGGCCGGATGCCAGTAGGTTTGCCGAAGGTCGATTATACTGGCCGTCCTTTCACCTCAGACAGATTTTCCTGATGCCTGCTCGTCCGGTGCCCGTTCATCTTGGTTCAGTTGCCGGTATCCGGCCAGGACACGAGTTTTTGCGTCGTTCGGAAGTGAAAGACGCGGGCCTGCACCGGGATTTATACAGGGGCATTTCGAGTCTGAAAGGGTTTCCGGCGGAGGCCATTGTGCTATCGGGTGGCTATGAGGATGACCTGGATTTGGGCTCGGTAATTCTGTACACCGGCGAAGGCGGCAACCAGGAGGGCCGCCAGGTGGCCGACCAGCAGTTGAAAGGCGGTAATCTGGCCCTGCACTTAAGCTTCGAGCAGCAAACACCGGTGCGCGTTATCCGCAAGGTGCGCCAGGGGCCCGATTTCTTTTTCCAGTATGCCGGGTTGTATCTGGTTACCAGCTCCGCAGCTCAGGTAGGCCGTTCGGGGCACCAGATCTGGCAGTTTCGGCTGGAACTGATGGACGAGCCAGCTTTACCCGATACGGGCGTGGCGCTGGTGCAGGAGCCCGCCGCAACGTATGAGCCGGCCCCGCGCCAACTGGCCCTGTCCAGTCGCGTGGTGCGCGACACCCGGCTGATGCGGGCGGTGAAGGAACTGTATGATTTCAGCTGCCAAGTTTGCGCCGCCCGGCTGCCCACGCCCACCGGGGCCTACGCCGAGGCCGCCCACATCCGGGGACTCGGCGCCCCGCACCACGGTCCCGACCGGCTCGACAACCTGCTATGCCTGTGTCCGAACCACCACATTACCTTCGACCGGGGCAGCTGGGCAGTGAACGACGACGGGACGCTGCGGGGCCAGCCGGGACGCCTGACGCTGGCCCCCGCTCATGAAATCAACCCGCTGCACCTGCACTACCACCGGCGCCGCATCTATCAACCGCACCAAGCGCCTACCCTTTTCTAAACCTGCATGTACTCCCCCGACGACGCCCAGCGCTACGCCGACGACCACACCAGCCCCGAAAGTGCGCTGCTGGCTCGCCTCAACCGCGAAACTCACGTGCAGGTGCTACACGCCCGCATGCTGTCGGGGCACGCGCAGGGGCGGCTGCTGAGTATGCTGAGCCACATGATTCGGCCGCGGCGGGTGCTGGAGCTGGGCACCTTTACCGGCTACTCGGCCCTGTGCCTGGCCGAGGGATTGACCTCGGACGGGATACTGCATACCGTGGAGCAGAACCCCGAGCTGGCTGGCCGCATCCGGCGCTACGTGGCCGCGGCAGGGCTAGAGGGGCGCGTGGATCTGCACATCGGTTTAGCTGAGAAAATAGTGCCTGCGCTGGGCGAAACTTGGGATTTAGTGTTCATCGACGCCGACAAAATTAATAACGACACGTACTACGAGCTGGTGCTGCCCCAGGTGCGGCCGGGTGGGTTTCTGCTGATTGACAACGTACTGTGGAACGGCAAGGTGCTGCCCGGCTACCCCGTGAAGCCCGCCGACAAGGACACCCACGCCGTGCGGGCCTTCAACGCCAAAGTGCAGGCCGATGCGCGGGTGGAAAACGTGCTGTTGCCCCTGCGCGACGGGCTGCTGCTGGTGCGCAAGCTGTAATTGAATGCTGTAGGGGCGGGGCTTGCCTCGCCCGCCGTTGAACGGAATCGTTGAAACGGTGCTGACGGCGGAGACAAGCCCCGCCCCTACGCTGTTTGAAAAGAAATATCAGCTATCAGTAAACGCCGGAGAATCTTTGGTGTCTATGCTGGCTAACGCTCTTACACCTCGCCTGATGATGCTACGTTTCCTCCTTGGCCTGTTGGCTTTTACTTCGCTGCTCGCAACTGCCCAAGCCCAGACGACGACGGTGAGCGGGCGTGTGCTCGATGGCCAGGATCAGTCGGCGCTGCTGGGGGCCAATGTGCTACTGCTGCAACTGCCCGACTCGGTGCGGCGCGGCGCGGCTGTGGGGCCCGACGGCACGTTTACGGTGGGAAGCGTGCCAGCAGGGCGCTACCGGCTCACGGTGTCGTTTCTGGGCTACCAGGATTTGCAGCGCACCGTGCAGGTGGGCGCCACGCCGCTGAACCTGGGTGCCCTGACGCTGCAGACCGGGGGCATAACGCTGAAGGGCGTGGAAGTGGTGGGCCAGGCCGCCGCCGCCATTCAGAAGGGCGACACGGCCCAGTTTAACGCCGGCTCGTTCAAAACCAACCCCGACGCCAGCGCCGACGACCTGATTAAAAAGATGCCCGGCATTGTAGTAGACCCCACCACCGGCCGGGTGCAGGCCCAGGGCGAGCAGGTGCAGCGCATATTGGTAGATGGCAAGGAGTTTTTCGGCAACGACCCCGATGCGGTGCTCAAGAACCTGCCGGCCGAGGTAATCGACAAGATTCAGGTGTACGACCGGGCCTCCGACCAGAGTCAATTTACGGGTTTCGACGACGGCAACCAGCAGAAAACCATCAACATCATCACCAAGCCGCAGTTCCGTAACGGTAAGTTTGGGCGGGTGGTGGCCGGCTACGGGCCGCTCGACGACCGTTACCGGGTGAGCGGCAACCTGAACAGCTTTAAGGGCAAGCGCCGGTTGAGTGTAGTGGCTCAGACCAACAACGTGAACGAGCAGAACTTCGGCACCGACGATTTGCTGGGCGTGGTGGGCAGTTCGGGTGGCGGCGGCCGGGGCGGACGCGGCGGCCGGGGTGGCGGCGGCCGGGGCGGCAACAGCGGCAATGCCAGCGACTTTCTGGTGAACCAGCAGGGCGGCATCAGCCAAACCCACGCGCTGGGCCTGAACTACTCCGACGTTTGGGGTACTAAAACTGAGGTGCAGGGCAGCTATTTTTTCAACCTGAGCGACAACACCAGCGCTACCAGCCTGCTGCGCCGCTACGTGCCTACCGCCGGCCAGCCCCAGGATTTGCGCTACGCTGAGGACTCGCGCGCCAGCAGCCGCAACCTCAACAACCGCTTCAACATGCGCCTCGAACACAAGTTCGACACCATGAACTCGATTCTGTGGCGGCCCAGCTTCTCGATGCAGCGCAACACCGGCAACAGCCTGCTCGACGGCAACACGTTTCTGGCCACCCCCGACGGCGGCACCAGCGCCACCACCCCTCAGGGGGCCAATGCCAGCTCCTACCGCTCGGCCCTGACGGGTATTACGGGCAATAGCCGGCTGCTGTACCGCCACCGGTTTGCCCGGCGGGGCCGCACGATTTCGGCGGGCCTCGACGCGGGCTACAATAACAACCGCGGCGACAACAACCTGCTGTCGAGCACCACCTTTTTTCGTCAGGATCAGCCGGTTACCAGCTCCCTCAACCAGTTTTCGGAACTGACCCAGACCGGCTGGAGCTGGAGCGGTAGCCTCGACTATACCGAGCCGCTGGGCCAGAATGGAGCCATCCAGGTGGAGTACGACGTGGATTACACACCGAATAAATCGGATAAGCGAACGTTTGATTTTGTGCCCGGCGACCAACAGTTCAGCCGCCTGAATGACACGCTCAGCTCGGTTTTCAAAAGCAACTACCTCACTAATGCGGGCGAGTTGAGCTACCGCTACCAGAACAAGGAGTTGCAGTGGTCGGTAGGTGCCGAGCTGGAGCATGCCCGCCTGAACAGCGACCAGGAGTTCCCGCGGCCCGGCAACACGCAGCGTACCTTCCTCAACCTGCTGCCCAACGCCCGGCTGCGCTATAATTTCTCAAAAGAGCAGAACCTACGCATCAACTACCGCACCAACACCAATGCCCCGTCTGTTGGCCAGCTGCAGGAGGTAGTCAACAACTCCAACCCGCTGCAACTGACGACCGGCAACCCCAACCTGCGCCAGGAAATCCGCCGGAACCTATTCGTGCGCTACTCATCGGCGGTGCCC
Organism: Hymenobacter terrestris; assembly: GCF_013377905.1. Taxonomy (GTDB): domain Bacteria; phylum Bacteroidota; class Bacteroidia; order Cytophagales; family Hymenobacteraceae; genus Hymenobacter; species Hymenobacter terrestris. Next base: position 2,958 of record NZ_JABKAV010000064.1, on the reverse strand, counting down.
GAAAAATCGCGCTCGTTCTTTGCGTTTCTGGGCGGCAGCTACATCGACAACTACATCACCAACAACACGATATATGCTAGTGGCGAGCCGCTGACCGTGGACGGCATCGTGATTCCGGCTGGTGGCCAGCTCACCCGGCCCGTCAACCTCAACCAGCAGTACTCGGTGCGCAGCTTTGCCAACTACAGCCAGCCCTTGGCCCTCATCAAGTCGAACCTGAGCCTGAATGCCGGCCTCAACTACGCCCAAACGCCGGGCCTGGTATTCGGCGAGTTGAACTACAACCGCACGCCCTCGGCCAGCCTGGGGGCCAGCCTGAGCAGCAACATCAGCCCCGAATTGGATTTCACGCTGGCCTCCAACTCCAGCCAGAGCTGGGTGCGCAATAGCCTGCAGCCGCAGCTCAACAACCGCTTTTTCAGCCAGAACACCAGCCTGCGCCTAAGCTGGATTATTGTCAAGGGTATTACGCTGAAATCCGATGTCAACCACCGGCTGTACTCGGGCCTGGAAGCGGGCTTCAACCAGAATTTCGTACTCTGGAATGCTTCGCTGGGCAAGAAGCTGTTTGCCAATCAGCAGGGCGAAATTCAGGTATTTGCCTTCGATTTGCTGGGCCAGAACAACAGCATCCAGCGCAATGTTGCCGCCGCCTATACCGAGGATGTGCGCACCAATATTCTGCAGCGCTACTTCCTGCTGAGCTTCACCTACAACATCCGCAGCTTCGGTAGCGGCGGGGGGCCTGAGCGCGAAGGCCGCGACGACAACAACGGCCCGCGCCCCGGTGGTGGGGGGCCAGAAGGCGGTGGCCGGCCCGGCGGCGGGATGTGAGGACGTTGGCTATCGGAACGTCATTCCGAGCGCAGTCGAGGAATCTCACGTATCAACGTTGCAACAGTAGTCCTAACGGCAGCTCCCAGATTTCTCGGCTGCGCTCGGAATAATTGGCTGTTTTACCGATTCCGGCCAGATTACCGCAGCATTCAACAAACCGACAGCCCACTCTCATCTGGAGCGGGCCGTTGGTTTGTTGAATAATACAGCGCACGAAACGTTACCTTCGTCCAAGCTATTCGGAATGTCCGAACAGATAGGCCACCGATACCTGCGCTACCCGATTGTAATAGCTGGGCGTAATAAACCCGTCTCCAATCCCTTCCTCGTACCGGGGGCCAGCATCGCGCAGTCCGTAGCTGTAGCTCAGCTGCAGAAGTAGCTGCTCGCAGCGGTAGCCAGCTCCGGCTTGAAGGCCGGCATCAATCCGTTGGGAGTAGGAATGAATGGAAGATGGATCAGGGGCCCGCCCCGGCTCAAGCTTCATGGTACCTTGGCGCACCCCACTCGCTCCACTCATCGCGTCCTCATAGTACGTATCAAGCTCGGCTTTTCCCCCAAGCAGCAACCCGGCATAGCCACCAGCAAACACCTGCAAGCCTTGCCCGTCGGGGCGAAAGGCATAGGCCACCTGCACGGGTACATTCAGATAATTCAGGCGGTAGTCGTTTTTCTGGCGGGTGTACAAGCTGTTGGGTGAGGTGTACGCATCATCGATTCGAAACCCTTTCTGCTGATAAAGTGCCACTACCTGCAGGGCCAGGTGCTGGCGCTGAATGTTTGCCAGAGCTCCAATTGCGCCTCCGGTTCGATAGTGGGTTGTAAAAGTGTGGTCGTACTTGTAAGGCGCCGTACTGGTGTTGAACCCGATAACGGGACCCGCGCTGATACTGGTTTGGCCCTGCGCACAACTAGCGGAACCGAGTAAGAATAGGGGGATAAATAGGTGTTTCATGGCGCAAAGCTAGGGATATTACCCCGTCCATTTGAGCCAATATCCTGGCCGCCGGGGCGATGGAGAAGCCACCCTTTGCTGGCCTTATCGGAAACGAATTAAAAAAATCGGTGCAGCAACCGGAGCCCCACGGAAGAGGCCTATATCCGAGCTGCTTGCTTCGCTGGCCAGGTTTGCGCGGCAACTAATCCAGGCGCGAACCACTGCCGCTTACCGTGCTTTGCTACACGGTAGAATTCCGTCATTCTCTTGGATTTGCGAGCTCCGGCACGGAACGCGCCCAATTTTTCCTCTACTTTGTGGGCTGACGGGGCCGGCCAGCGGGGCTGGCGCAGTGGCTCCGCGTATTGCCTGCTTTGTATGAAACGCGTTTACCTGCTGCTACTATTGCTGCTCCCGCTGTTGGGAACGGCCCAAACTGTGCCCGTACCGGCCAACTTGCTACTGGGCAACCTGCGCCTGCGCCTCACCCCCGGCGGGCAGGCAGCGGTGCAGCAAAAGGTGGACGCGCTGCGCCGTCACCCGGCCTCGTTTCAGGCCAAGGTGGTGCTGGCCGATGCGTATTTTCCCATCATCGACCGGGTATTTCAGCAGGAAGGGTTGCCGCTGGATTTCCGCTACCTGGCCATTCATGAAAGCGGTTTGCAGGGCAATGCCCAGAGCATCAGCGACGCTATTGGCTACTGGCAGTTCAAGCGCGAGGCAGCCCTAGATTTTGGGCTGCTGATGAATGAGGCGGTGGATGAGCGCAAGCACATTGTGGCTTCGTCGAAGGCGGCGGCGCAGTACCTGCTGCGCAACAACAAAACGTTTCGCAACTGGATCAACTCGCTCATCAGCTACAACCTGGGCCTGACCGGGGCCAAGCCCTACACGCTGCCTACCGATTACGATGCTACCGAAATGGAAATTACGGAGCGCTCCAACGGCTACGTGCTCACGTTTCTGGCCCACAAGGTGGCTTTCGAGCCGGCCTTGAACCTGAACCCGCAGCCGCCGCTGCTGTTTCAGGAGTTTCCGGCGCCGGCCGGCCAGCCGCTGGCCCTGCTGGCCACCAGCCTGCGCCAGGACCCCGAGGAGCTGGCCAAGCACAACCGCTGGCTGCTGGCCCCCACCGTGCCCACCGACCGCGTGTACACCGTGCTGGTGCCTATATCCGACCCAGC
>NZ_JABKAV010000063.1 GCF_013377905.1 Hymenobacter terrestris | reverse complement strand
GGCACCACCCCCGCCACTACATCACCCTCCACAACTTAGGATAGATTCTTCGGCAAGCTTAGAATGACGGTCTTTCGCTAATCACTATTGCTAATTCCACGCAAAGCTTTACCTTTGCACTCCGCATTTGAACTGAATTCGAGCAGAAGACCATAATCAACCCTCATGGCAAACCATAAATCCGCCCTTAAGCGCATCCGTTCCAACGAAGCTAAGCGCGTCCTGAACCGTTACCAGGCTAAATCTACCCGCACGGCCATCAAAAAGCTGCGCGCTAACACCGACGCTTCGACTGCTCAAGAGCAGTTCAAGAAAGTTTCGTCGATGCTGGACCGCCTGGCCAAGAAGAACATCATCCACAAGAACAAAGCCGCCAACAACAAGTCGAAGCTGGCCAAGTTCGTAAAGTCGCTGGCTGCTTAAGCACCAACCGGCTTTCTGCTCTTTATAAAGGTGAGGCCCGATGCGTAAGCATCGGGCCTTGCTGCGTTGTATTGGTAGTTGGGCAGTTCTGGGTTTAAATTAGCCAGTCGTTTACCGGCCATTTATTACCGCTGCTCATGCTACACCGTTACCTGCTGCCCTTGGCCTTGCTGCTGACCACAGCCCTATCCGCAACAGCCCAAAACTGGCGGCCCTTCCGGCCCAACGGCGACGTCCACGCCTACACACTAAGCCGCAACGGCGCGGCCACCGACACCGTGCTGACGCTGCGCCTGGATTCGGCCGGAGTGCGCGGGGCCGATTCGGTGTATTTCTTCAACCGCATGATGCGGCCAGTGAAGAGTACGGGCACGGGGGAGCGGTGGCGCAAGTCGCGCAACAACCAGTTTGGGGCCCGGCTACGCTACGAGACGGCCACGAAAGTATATTGGCTGGAGTGGGCCGCCGAAGTCGGCGAGCCGGCCCGCAGCATCCCGCTGCCCGTGTTTCTGCAGAGCGGCACGTTCATGGGCGGCAGCGCCACCGTTGTTGGCCGCGCGGTGCGCCAGCTGGCGGGGCAACCCGACTCGGTGCTGACGTTGCGCGTGGGCGCGGAAACCTACGAGGTGAGCAAAAGCTACGGGCTGATAACTGGCCCGCTGCCCAACGGGGCCGGCCTGACGCTGGCCCGCCCACCCGCGGTGGCCGGCCGCAGCTACTACAACCCGCTGTTGCTACTCGACTTGCAGCCCGGCGACGAGTTGGGCTACTATCGCGAAGAATTGTCTTTCGGTGGTAGCTTGATTTGTGAGTCTACCAGCCTGCTTCAGCGCATAATCAGCCGCCAGCAAACCCCCGACAGCCTCATCTATATCGTGCGTTACCAGTCTCGTACCCAAACTTCGGGGGCTCCTGGGTGCTCGGCAGCGGGTGTTACGTTCCAGCCGCCTACCACAGTCCGGCAGGCCGCTTCGTTGCGCACCGGGCAGTGGCGAACGAGTCTTGGCGGGGCCGTGGAGCCCTCAGGTTATGTGCAACTGCTGGCCTACGAGTGGCCGGCCGCCAGGGCGTCTCCAGTAGGCATCTTCATGGGCCACCCAATCGTACCCAGCCGCAAGAGCGGCGGGACTTGCGGCCCCACGGCCACCCTCCGAACGCAGGAATTATTTCGTATCCGCGGCGGAATGGAAGATATCTACCTGCCCTATTTCAGCTTTGACTGGGCTGGTCGAAATGAGTTGCTAAACGCCGGCCTGGGCGTGGTGCAGCTACAGCAGGGATATGGGCAGAAGTTGCAACTAACCTACTACCGCCGGACGAGCAGCGCCGGCACCACCACCTGCGGCAGCCACGAACCATTCGGCCTACTGCTATCGGCGGCTCCTGGCAGCGTGGCGGCGCCCGGCGTACGGCTCTACCCCAATCCGGCGGCCACTACGGCCACCCTGGAGTTGCCGGCTCCCAGCACTGCCCCTGCTCACCTAACACTGCTCAACGCCACCGGCCAGACACTGCGGACACAGCAGCTGCCGGCTGGTACCACGCGGGCCCCGGTGGCGCTCGATGGGCTGCCCGCGGGCCTGTATCTGGTGCGGTTGGAGCAGCCGGGGAAGCTGCCAGTGGTGCTACGGCTGCAACATGAGCAATAGGTTTGGACTGTTGGCTTACAGCTTGTCACCCTGACGAAAGAAGGACCTTGTCCTACTTGAACGGCCGTAACAACGACTCATTCAAATAGGACAAGGTCCTTCTTTCGTCAGGGTGACAGACCGTCAAGCTAACAGCTCAAAACTACGCCACACTCACTTTAACCATGTTGGTTTTGCCTTTGCCGTTGATGGGCATGGAGGCGGTGTTGATGAACACGTCACCCTTTTGCAGGTGGCCCGAGGCGGTGAGGGCGAACTTGATGTCGGAGATGGTGCTGTCGGTGCTCACCAGCCGGTCGTAGTAGAAGCCGCGCACACCCCAGATGAGACTTAGGGCTGTCAGTAGCGGCCGGTTGTCGGTGAAGATGAAGATGTTGGCCTTCGGGCGGTACTTGGCAATCTGGAAGGCCGTGTAGCCGCGGTGCGTCATGCCGGTGATGGCCTTGGCGTTGGTGTTTTTAGCCAAGTGGCAGGCCGCCGACAACACGCTGTCGACCATGAACGAGGGCGCCTCGGGGTCGATGGGAAACCAGTGGTGGTAAAGGCTAGGCAGCTGGGTTTCCACGCTCCGGATGGTGCCCACCATCGAGCGGATAACCTCGGCTGGGTAAGCGCCCACGGCCGTTTCGGCCGACAGCATCACGGCATCGGCTCCATCAACGACGGCATTAGCTACGTCGCTGGTTTCGGCGCGGGTGGGGCGAGGGGCCGTAATCATGCTCTCCATCATCTGGGTGGCCACAATTACGGGTACGCCCAGCTTATTGCACTTGGCCACGATAAGCTTCTGAGCCATCGGCACTTCCTCCATCGATACTTCCACGCCCAAATCGCCCCGGGCTACCATTACGGCATCGGTAAGGGCAATAATTTCATCGAGGTTGCGCAGGCCCTCGGGCGTTTCGATTTTGGCTATTACCCGGATATTTTTGCCGCTCTCAGCAATCAGGTTCTTGATGAAGCGAATGTCCTCAGCCCGGCGGGCAAACGAGAGGGCAATCCAGTCGACGTCGTTTTCGAGGCCAAAAGCCAAGTCTTCGATATCCTTGGGAGTCATGCTCGGGGCCGACACATCGGAATTGGGCAGGTTGATGCCTTTGCGGGGCTTCACGAGGCCGCCGTAGATAACCTCCACGTCCACTTCCTGCTCGCGGTCTGTGGCCAGCACGCGCAGCTCAATCTTGCCGTCGTCGATGAGAATCATGTCGCCCGGCTTCACGTCGCGGGCCAGGCCCATATAAATCGTGCTCAGGCGGGTGGCCGTGCTGATTTCCTTCTCGCCGCACACCAGCTTGATTTTATCGCCGGCCTTGATTTCAACCTCGCCGCCCTCTACTTCGCCAAGGCGAATTTTGGGGCCCTGCAAGTCCTGGAGCAAACCCACGTTCATGCGCAGATCCTTGTTGAGGCGGCGCACCGTGTGGATGACGGCCTGATGGTCTTCGTGGGAGCCGTGCGAGAAGTTGAGCCGGAACACATCGACGCCCTCGCGCATGAGCGTGGCCAGCTTGTCGTAGGTGTTGGAGGCGGGGCCAACCGTGGCAATTATCTTGGTCTTGTTGAAATGCGGCGTGACTTCCATGAGGTAGCGGAGAAACTGAAAAGCGAAAAGAAAAGAGGCTGCGGCCGATTGGCCACAGTCTCAGAAAAGAAAGTTCTCTTTAAACTTCAGGTCGTTGGGGTCGAACTGGCTCACGAGCTGCACTTCGGGCAGGGCCGTGAGCTGGGTAATGAGTTGGGGGGTGGGGGGCAGGCCCGCGCCGCCGGCATTAATCTGCAGCAGGTAATCGTACTGGCGGATGTCGGGGGCGAGGTAGGGTTTTTTCAGGGCGGAGGCATCGGCGCTGCGGTTGCGAAACAGGCGCAGCGTGTGGTGTTCGGTGGCGTGCAGGTAGTTGCTGATAACGAGGCGGCCTTTCTGGAGCAGGTCCAGAATCAGGTCGGGCTGCTTGATGAGGCGCAAGTGCAGCGTACGGTTGAGCACCCAGGCCAGCGTGTGCTCGCGCGACGACGAAACGAGCCCGAACAGGTCGAAGTCGCAGGCGTAATCCACGTCGAGGGTGAAGGTTTTCATAAGCGGCGGGACGGGGGCGAAAAGGCAAAAGTACGCGGCCTGCCGGGCCCACAAAACTGGCAGGGCCATAATCTTATACCCGCAAGATAAGGGCGCGGAAGTTTGACAATGTTAGCGAAGATGGTGTTATTTGTGCCGAGTTTTCTTTTAACCCCCCACGGAAATGTCTGAAATTGCAGAGAAAGTAAAAGCCATCATCATCGATAAATTGGGTGTTGAGGCGTCGGAAGTAACCCCCGAAGCTTCGTTCACCAACGATTTGGGCGCCGATTCGCTTGATACCGTCGAGTTGATCATGGAGTTCGAAAAAGAATTCAACGTGTCCATCCCCGATGACCAGGCCGAAAACATCGGCACCGTGGGTCAGGCTATCAGCTACCTCGAAGAGCACGCTAAATAGTTGATTTAGTAGTGAGTAGGTGGTAGTGAGTAGTGAGATGACGCTCTGATGAGCTAATTGGGTCAGCAGAACAGCATCTCACTACTCACTACCACCTACTCACTACTAAATCAACACTAAACAAACCGGCCGGCCTGCCGCCGGCCGGTTTGCTTTTTTTTGTCCTTTCCATTTTCTCGCTTCTCGAACTCGCCTATGTCTCTCCGGAGAGTTGTCGTGACCGGCCTGGGTGCCCTTACCCCCGTCGGCAAAACCGCCCCTGCTTACTGGGAAGGCCTGGTGGCCGGCCGTAGTGGCGCCGCCCCCATCACGCGCTTTGATGCCGGTAAGTTCAAAACCCGCTTTGCCTGCGAAGTGAAGGACTACAACCCGGACGATTACTTCGACCGCAAGGAGGGCCGTAAAATGGACATCTTCACCCAGTTTGGCCTGATTGCGGCCAACGAGGCCATCGAAGACGCCCGGCTCAACGAAGAAGGCATCGACAAGGACCGAGTAGGCGTTATCTGGGGCTCGGGCATTGGCGGCCTCACGTCGCTGCAGGCCGAGTGCATTGCCTTCGCCAACGGCGACGGCACGCCCCGCTTCAACCCCTTCTTTATTCCGAAAATGATTGCCGACAGCTCGTCGGGCAACATTTCCATCCGCCACAAATTCCGAGGCCCCAATTTCGTGACTACCTCGGCCTGCGCGTCGTCGTCGGACTCGATTATTTCGGCCTTCAACTACATCCGCCTTAACATGGCCGACGTCATCGTGACGGGCGGTTCGGAGGCGGCCATTACCGAATCGGGCGTGGGTGGCTTCAATGCCCTCAAGGCCATGAGTGAGCGCAACGACGCGCCCGAGCAGGCCTCGCGCCCCTACGACAAGGAGCGCGACGGTTTCGTGCTGGGCGAAGGCGCGGCCTCGCTGGTGCTCGAAGAGTATGAACACGCCAAGGCCCGTGGTGCCAAAATCTACGCTGAGCTGATTGGCGGTGGCATGTCGGCCGATGCCTACCACATTACGGCCCCCGACCCCGAGGGCAACGGCGTGGTGCTGGTGATGCAGAACGCGTTGCGCGATGCCGGTATCAAGCCTGAAGACGTAGACTACATCAACACCCACGGCACCAGCACGCCCCTGGGCGACGGGGCCGAGGTGAAAGCCATCCAAAAGGTGTTCGGTGAGCACGCGTACGGGCTCAACATCAGCTCGACCAAGAGCATGACCGGCCACTTGCTGGGCGCGGCCGGCGCTATCGAAGCCGTGGCCTGTATTATGGCCATGCAGCACGATATGGTGCCGCCCACCATAAACCACTTCACCGACGACCCCGAGCTGGACCCCAAGCTCAACTTCACCTTCAACAAAGCGCAGAAGCGGGAAGTGAACATTGCCATGAGCAACACCTTCGGTTTTGGCGGCCACAATACGTCGGTTATTTTCCGGAAAATCAGCGAGTAGTAATCAGGAAAAAGAACGTGTCATGCTGAGCGAAGGCGCAGCCGTAATCGAAGCGTCTTGCATGCAATGCTAATCCTAGGGAAGGAATTAGCACTGCGGGAGAGATGCTTCGACTGCGCTCCGCTACGCTCAGCATGACACGTTCTTTAATAGCTTCATCACACCAACAGAACAGAATGCCTAAGCCTGGTCAGCCTTTGCCGATATTCGGCTTTTTTCGCCGGCTGATTGGTCGTGACCGGGCCTTTCGGCAGGCTATTACTACGATTACGGGCACTGCGCCGAGCAATGTGCAGCTGTACCGGCTGGCCTTTACGCACTCGTCGTTGGTGCGCCAGCAGGGCGAGCAGGCCCGCCACCAAAGCAACGAGCGGCTGGAGTTTCTGGGCGACGCGGTGCTGGGCACGGCCGTGGCCGAATACCTGTTCCGCAAGTTCCCATACGAGCAGGAAGGCTTCCTGACGGAGATGCGCAGCCGCATCGTCAACCGCGAAAGCCTCAACAGCATCGCCCTTAAAATCGGCCTCGATAAGCTCGTGCAGCTCGATGCCGCCCAGGGCCGTGCTGCCCGCTCGCGCTCAGTGAACGGCAACGCCCTGGAGGCGCTGGTGGGCGCCGTGTACCTCGACCACGGCTACAAAACGGCCCGCAAGTTCGTGCTGGCCCGCCTGCTCAAGCCCTTCGTGGATGTGAAGGCCATGACCGAAACGACCACCAACTTCAAGAGCAAATTGATTGAATGGGCCCAGCGCAACGGCAAAAACATGCGCTACGAGCTGACCGGCGAGGCTCGTCCGGGGGGAGTGATGGAGTTTTCGGCTGTGGTAGTGGTAGATGATGAGCCGATTGCTACCGGCATGGGCCTCTCGAAGAAGCAGGCCGAGCAGCTGGCCGCCGAGCGGGCCCTAACGGTGCTGGGGATGTAGGAACGGCGAAAAGCCGTTTCGGGTAACCCAAGCCGGGAAAAAGGAGTTGCTTTGCACAACCAACCCTTAGCCCCGAACCCATGCGAATAGCCGGCGCCGCCCTCAACCAGATTCCCTTCGACTGGACCCATAACCTGCGCACGATTCAGACGGCTATTGAGCAGGCAAAAACTGCCAACGTCGAGCTGTTGTGCCTGCCGGAACTGTGCCTGACCGGGTACGGCTGCGAGGATTTGTTTCTGAGCGACTGGCTGCCTGAGGCGGCGCTGCAGCACCTGCAAACCATCCGGCCCTGGACAATGGGCATCTGCGTGGTGGTGGGGCTGCCGGTGCGCCTGCAGGGCCGCACCTATAACACGGCCGCCGTGCTGCGCGACGGGGAAATCCTGGGATTCGCGGGTAAGCAGTTTCTGGCTAATGATGGGGTACACTACGAGCCCCGGTTCTTCCACCCTTGGCCGGCCGGCGAAACCACGACCGTGCAGTGGGAAGGGCAGGAGTGGCCGCTGGGCGACCTCACGTTTGAGCACCAGGGCGTGCGGTTCGGGTTTGAAATCTGCGAGGATGCGTGGCGGCCCGATGACGTGCGGCCCGCCTGCCGCCTCCAGGGCAAGGTCGACCTTATTGTGAACCCCTCGGCCTCGCACTTCGCCATGAGCAAGACGGATCTGCGCTACCAACTGGTGCTGCAGGCCTCGCGCAAGTTCAAGTGCACCTACCTCTACGCCAACCTGCTGGGCAACGAGGCCGGCCGCATGATTTATGACGGCGAGATTCTGGTAGCCCGCAACGGCCACCTACTCCACCGCAACCAGCTGCTGAGCTTCCAGGAAGTGGACCTGGAGTGTGTAGACGTAGATTTTGCTACCGAGCTGCCGCCGGCCGAACAGATTGCGGCCCTGCCCGTGCCCGACGAGTTTCTGGAGCTGAACCAGGCGCTGAGTCTGGCGCTGTTCGACTACCTGCGCAAGGCCCGGAGCAAAGGATTCGTGCTGAGCTTGAGCGGCGGGGCCGACTCCAGCATGTGCGCCGTGGCGGTGGCCGAGATGGTGCGCCTGGGTACGGCCGAGCTGGGCACGACCGAGTTCATGCGCCGCGCCGGCTGCTTTACGGCTGCTGATATAGCGGAAATAGCCGGCGCAAAGCAGGCCGAGTCGGCTGGCCAAGAGCTGATACCGGCCGACGGTTCGCCAGCTGCCGCACCGGCCGGCAACCTGCCCATGGCCAGCACCGAGCCCGTTTCGGAAAACCAACGGGAGCTGAACCGCCGCCTGACTAATCGGTTGCTCACCTGCGCATACCAAGGCACCGTGAATTCCTCCGACGACACGTTTAACTCGGCACAGGAACTGGCTGAGGACATTGGAGCGGTGTTTTACCACTGGGAAATTGACGAGGAAGTGAGCGGCTACGTGGGCAAGATTGAGCACGCCCTGGGCCGGAAACTAACCTGGCAGACCGACGACCTGGCGCTACAGAACATTCAGGCCCGGGTGCGCGCCCCCGCCATCTGGATGGTAGCCAATATTCAGAACTGCCTGCTGATGACAACCTCCAACCGCTCGGAGGCCAGCGTGGGCTACTGCACCATGGACGGCGACACGGCCGGCTCCATCTCGCCCATTGCCGGCGTCGATAAGTTCTTTGTGAAGCAGTGGCTGCGCTGGGCCGAAACTGAGCTGGGCTACCCCGGCCTGCGGCGCGTAAACGGCCTGCAGCCCACCGCCGAGCTGCGCCCGCTGGCCGACAACCAGACCGATGAGCGCGACCTGATGCCCTACCCGCTGCTCAACCGCATCGAACGGCTGGCTTTCTTCGACCGGCTGGCCCCGGCCCGAGTGCTGGCTACGCTTATTAACGAAGACCCCGCCGCCGACCCCGAGCAGCTCAAAACCTACGTCAAGCGCTTCTTCAGCCTCTGGAGCCGCAACCAGTGGAAGCGCGAGCGGTACGCCCCCGCCTTCCACCTCGACGACTACAACGTGGACCCGCGCTCCTGGCTACGCTTCCCGATTTTGAGCGGCGGCTACACCCAGGAGCTGGCGGCGCTGTAGGCGGATGGCTTTGGGTTAGGCCACAGACCGTCATGTTGAGCGCAGCCGAAGCATCTCTACCGCAATGGTAACTCTGACGACAGGATTAGCATTGCAGTAGAGATGCTTCGGCTGCGCTCAGCATGACGGCCTTGTTTTGGTTTTGCTCCGCCTGGCATTCTGCAAAAGGACCCCCGGCTAAAAACCGGTACTTTCGTGGTTCCATTCCGCGTAAACCGTGTCGCCAACAACTTTCGAGCAGCTTTATCAGCAACGCGAAGCCTACCGGCTGCCGCTGTACTCGGCGCGGCAGGTCGCTAAGCTTACGGGCCTGGTGGCCTCCACGGTGCAGGCCTGGACCCGCGGCACCGATCTGCACGGCGCGCTGGTACAGCCCGTCAGCCCCGACGGCCTCTCATTCCTGAATCTGGTAGAAGTGCACGTGCTGGCCGCTATCCGGCACCAGCATGGTATTTCGCTGCAGCGGGTGCGCCATGCGGTGCAGTTTGTGCGCGAGGAGTTGCAGGCCGAGCATCCTTTGGCCCAGCACCAACTCGAAACCGACGGCGTGGATTTGTTCGTGCGCACGCTGGAAGATGATAACCTGCTCATCAATGCCTCGCGGCGGGGGCAGATAACCATTCGGGAGCTGGTGGAAGCTTATCTGCGCCGCATCGAGCGGGCCGCCGACGGGTTTCCGCTGCGGCTGTTTCCGGTGTATGCCAGCGTCCCCGGCTTCGTGCCCGACGGCGCGCCGGCCCACATTGTCGTCGACCCGCGGGTGGCCTTTGGCCGGCCGGTGCTCACGGCTACCTACGTGCCCGTCGATGTGGTGGTGGACCAGTACCGCGCCGGCGACGCGGTGCTCGACATTGCCCGTAATTTCAACCTCCCGGCCGCGGCCGTAGAAGAAGCCCTCCGGTATGAGCTCGGCGCCTGAACCCGTTTTCTTCCTCGACCGCACCCTCGACACGGCCTTGGTGCGCACCGCTTTGCGAAGCCAGCCCGGCCCGGTGCTGCGCCACGCCGAGCTGTTTGAGTCCGCCACACCTGATGCCGAGTGGCTGCCCGCCGTTACAGCCCGGAGCGGCTTCGTGCTTACCCAAGAGCGCCGGCTGCACTACAACCCGCTCGAACTGCAGGCGCTGCAGGCCAGTGGAGCCGGTACCTTTATCTTCGTGGCGAAGGGCCTTACCGGGGCCGGGCTGGCCGAGTGCGTGCTACGCGCGTTGCCCCGGCTGCGTCGCTTTGTGCAACGGCACCCGCGGCCCTTCGTGGCCAAGGTGTACGTTGATGGCAGCGTGCAGCTGGTGCGGGCAACCTGACCCGCCTCCGGGTAACTCAAAACCTGCGTTAAGGGCTTTCTCTGCCTCTGGAGCCGCAACCAGTGGAAACGTGAGCGGGTTTGCCCTGGTCTTCTACCCCGACAACGACATGCCCCGTGCTCCTGGCTTCGCTTGTCAATTTTGAGCCGCGGATATACCCGGGAGCTGGGGGTATTTGGTCAACAGTAGTCTTGTTCAATAGGGAAGACGCACTCAACTGTTTTTACAATATTGGTCTGTCTGTCAGGTTGCTGAATTTTAAATCAGGCGCCGCCGCAAGTTTGCTGTGATGAGCGGACCTAAGCTTATGTAACCCGGATACCAGCGGCAATGACCGGCCTTGGTCGCGTGCTGTTTCTCCCTTCTGCTTTCCCGAGTGTATACTCTTCCGCTGCCTGCGCTTCCACAGTCGTCGCCCGTTACGCGGCCTGCTACTGCTTCTGCCGAAGCCGAGCTGGTCGCGCAGTTGCAGCGGGGCAGTGAGGTGGCATTTCGCACCTTGGTAGAACGGTATCAGGACCGCATCTACCGCACCGTGCTGGCGCTACTTCAGTCGCCGGAAGAGGCGGAGGACGTGGCGCAGGAAGTGTTTATGGAGGTTTACCAAACAATTGGCCGGTTTCGGGGCGAAGCGTCGCTGACCACCTGGCTTTACCGGCTGGCTACCTCGCGGGCCCTGAAAAATCAGCGGCAGGCCCGCGCCAAAAAGCGCTTCGTTTACTTGACAAGTCTGCTGGGCTTCGATAACCGGATACTCTACGAGCCGCCCGACAACGAGCACCCGCAGGCCCAGCTGGAAGGGCAGCAGCAGGTCGAGATTCTTCGCGCACACATTGCCCGCTTGCCCGGCCAACAGCAGGTCGCGTTTACGCTGCGCCACGAGCAGGAACTGAGCTATGAGGAAATAGCTGCCGTGCTCAAGACCACCGTGCCAGCGGTAGAATCGTTGTTGTTTCGCGCCCGAAAAACGCTGCGCTATCACTTTCAACCCTCCACACGCCATGTCTGATTCTGCCCCTCGACCCAATGCCGATGAAGAATGGGAAAACCTGCTGCGCCAGTGGCGGACGCAACCCGGCGCGCAGCCCCGGCCCTACTTTTACAGCCGGGTACAGGCCCGACTCATCCGGGAGACGGCGGCCGTGCATGCGCCAGCGCGCACTTGGTTGCACTGGCCTGCCTATGCAGTTATGTTGGGCCTGTTGCTGCTGCTGAGCGGCGACGATGCGGCCCTGCATTCGATGAGCAGTGCCAACCACGACAGCAGCAACTGGCCTGAGCTGCCCTTTGAAAGCAAGTGATACCAGCTAACCGAGTGCCGAATATATCCGGTACTTACCCAGAAGAATAGGTTTGCGGAGCCGTAAGCCCATTGTCTAACTACCTTTGACTTCCTCTCATCCCCTCGTAACCATCTTACCTATGCTGAGTGCCATTCTCTGGAATCCTGACCCCATTATCGCCCATATTGGGCCGCTGACGCTGCGTTGGTACGGGCTGCTGTTTATGTCGGGCTTCGTGGTGGGCACGTTCATCCTGAGCCATATCTACCGTTCCGAGAAAGTGTCGCCGCGCTGGGTGGATGTGATTACGATTTACGTGCTGATTGGTACGGTGCTGGGTGCCCGGCTGGGCCACGTGTTCTTCTACGACTGGCCTCAGTACAAAGATAATATACTGAGCATCTTCAAGATATGGGAAGGTGGGCTGGCCTCGCACGGCGCGACCATCGGCATCATCTTCGCAGTGTGGCTGTTTGGCCGCAAAAATAAGTTTGATGTGCTCTGGACCCTCGACCGGATTGTGCTGGTAGTGGCTGTGGGCGGCGCGCTCATCCGTTTGGGCAACCTGATGAACTCCGAAATCGTGGGCCACCCCACCACCGCGCCCTGGGCCTTCGTGTTCCCGCGCGATTACGAGCACCTGCAGAAGCCGACCGCCGACCAGCCCGTCCCGGCCGATTCCTACGTGGTGGAGCGCTTCCGCCAGCCCAACGACGACGTGAAGGTAACCGCCCGGCTAGCCGGACCCACCGTGGCCGCCGGTTCGTTAGTAGCCGTGCCGCGCCACCCCACCCAGATTTACGAGTCGCTGTTCTGCGTATTCCTGTTCGTGCTACTGTACGGCATGTGGAACCGCACCAAGGAGCGTACGCCCCGCGGGCAGCTGTTTGGCCTGTTTGTGGTGCTGCTGTTCTCGTTCCGCTTTTTTATCGAGTTCTTCAAGGAAGATCAGGTGGCCTTCGAGCAGGGCATGCAGTTCAATATGGGCCAGCTGCTGAGTATCCCGCTCGTCTTCATGGGCCTGTATTTCCTCTGGCGCGCCGGCAAGAACCCCGAAAACCCCTACGGCTATGCCCCCCGCGACTTGGCCGAGTATGAAGCCGAGGAAGCGGCTGCGGCTAAGAAGTAGCTGTACCTTAAGCCGGATAAACCGCTGAAAAAACGAAAAAGGCCCCGCACTCAACTGAGTGCGGGGCCTTTTTCGTTTTTCAGCTAACAGCTCAGAAAGCTAGTTCCGGTTGGCGGCGTTGAGGTCGTCGAAGGCTACCTTGAGGCGGGTAACGAAGCTTTCCTCGCCCTTGCGCAGCCATACGCGCGGGTCGTAGTATTTCTTGTTGGGCGAATCGTCGCCGTTGGGGTTGCCGATCTGACCCTGCAGGAAGGCTTCGTTTTTCTGGTAGTACTGGCGGATGCCATCCCAGAAAGCCCATTGCATGTCGGTGTCGATGTTCATCTTGATGGCGCCGTAGCTAATAGCCTCGCGGATTTCCTCCTGCGAAGAGCCCGAACCGCCGTGGAACACGAAGTTGATGGGCAGCTTGGCATCGAGCTTGAACTTCTCGCGCACGAACTCCTGCGAGTTGTGCAGGATTTTCGGCTCTAGCTTCACGTTGCCGGGCTTGTACACGCCGTGCACGTTGCCGAAAGCGGCCGCAATAGTAAAGCGGCTGCTGATTTTGCTGAGCTCCTCGTAGGCATAGGCCACTTCCGAAGGCTGGGTGTAGAGCTTGCTCGAATCGACGTCGGAGTTGTCCACGCCGTCTTCCTCGCCGCCGGTTACGCCCAGCTCAATTTCGAGCGTCATCCCGATTTTGGCCATGCGCTCCAGGTACTGCTTGCAAATCTCCACGTTCTCCTCGATGGGCTCCTCCGAGAGGTCGAGCATGTGCGAGGAGTACAGCGGCTGCCCGTGCTGGGCGTAATGCTTTTCGCCGGCTTCGAGCAGCCCATCAATCCAGGGGAGCAGCTTTTTAGCGGCGTGGTCGGTGTGCAGCACTACGGGCACGCCGTAGGCCTCGGCCAGCAGATGAATGTGCAAAGCCCCCGAAATAGCACCGGCAATGCTGGCCTGTTGCTTATCGTTGGGGAGGCCCTTGCCGGCGTAGAACTGCGCGCCGCCGTTCGAGAACTGGATGATAACGGGCGAATTCAGGTCGCGGGCGGTTTCGAGCACGGCGTTTACCGTGTCGGTGCCGGTTACGTTCACGGCGGGCAGGGCGTAGCCGTTGGCCTTGGCGTGTTCGAAAAGCTGCTGTACTTCGTCGCCGTACAGCACGCCGGCCCGCAGGCCGGAAGGGGTGGAGTTGTCAGCCATCTGCTGGGAAATAAGGTAGTGACGCGAGCGGGAAAACCGCGTCGGATGGGGGGATATCTAGGTCAAATTTACTGAAAAGAATACGCCCTGGCCAATGAAGCAGCCCAACAGGTGCCGGGCCGGGCCATTCTGGCCCGGCGTTACTCGAACTGGTAGGTATAGAGGCGCCCTTGCTCGGTGCTGAGGTAGAGCATCTGGTTGGTAGTGAAAACGGCTCCTTCAGTCTGGCCCACGCCCTTAAGCGAAACCTGCTTGGGTTTGGCCTTCAGTATAGCTGCCAGGTTGTCGCCTTCGAGCACAAACATCTCCTCGCGGGCCAGCAGTACCAGCCGGCGGCCGTCGGGACTCAGGGCCGCATCGGTTACCTCGCCCGGAATGGCCAGCTTGGTGAGCAGCTTGGCCGTGTAGTTGCCGGGCTGGGCGGGTACCGTGTACACCTTGCTGGTGGTGCCGAGGCCGCGGTCTTTGGTGAACAGATACACCTGGTTGTTGTGCCAGAGCGTGGCTTCGCAGTCGAAGTTGCGGTCCTTTTTCTTGGGCGGAAACTCGGTCTGGTCGGGGTACTTGAGGCGGATTTCCTGGACGATTTTGGGGTTGAGCGGGTTGATGCGCAGGATGGCCAGATCCTGGCGGTTGTTGTTGTTGTTGCCTACGTCGCCGATGTACACGTTACCCGAGTTGTCGCGGGTTACGCTTTCCCAGTCGCCGCTTTTTACTGGCACCTCAATGCGGGAAAGTACGTTGCCCTGGGCATCGATTTTAAATAATATCGGTGGGTTGCCCTCGTCGCCGTGGGTGTAAAAAGTGCCATTTTCGCCCGTCAGGGCCAGGCCCGAACTTTCGGGTACTTCCCTTGTTTCGCCCACCTGCGTGAGGTTGGCAATAGCCATGTCCTCATCCTTGTTCTTTTTGCCTTTCTTACCCTTTTTGCCATCCTGTTCCGACTGGCCAGTAGTGTCGGAACCCACTGAGGAACCTTCGGCTTGGTTGCTTTGGGCTTCGGAACAGCTGCTGAACAGGGTTGCAGCCAGAGCGGGGATAAAAAGGAGTGCGCGCATATAGAGCATATTAAGGAAGGAAAAGGGAGCAGTACGCTGCCCGCGGGCAACATCGAACCACGCTATACGAGTCTGCCGCCGCAAGGGTATCTTCTCGGGAGGTGGGTGTTGGGGTGCGAAACGCCTGGCTGCCTGTTGCGTTGTAGCACTATCGGCCGGCACGGCCGTTTCCCTTTTGTTTACGCCGGCCAGGGCCGGCTGTTTTTTCGCCGATGGCTTCTTCTTTGACTCCTGCCCACCAACCCGCCGCTCCTAAATTCATTCAGTTTGGTGAAGCTCCCGATGGGACGGCCGTGCAACTCTTCACGCTGCAGAATGCCCACGGCATGCGCGCCACCATCACCAACTACGGCGGCATCATCACAAGTCTGCTGGTGCCCGACCGGGCCGGCCAACTGGGCGACGTGGTGCTGGGCTTCGACACGCTGGCCGAGTATGTGCGCGAGTCGCCCTACTTCGGGGCCCTGATTGGCCGCTACGGCAACCGCATTGCCCGGGGCCGCTTTTCGCTCGATGAGAAAGAGTACCAGCTGGCCACCAACAACGGCCCTAACCACCTGCACGGCGGCCAGCGCGGCTTCGATAAGGTAGTGTGGCATGCCACGCCCGGCGCCACAGCGGCCGGCCAGACCCTCACGTTGCAGTACACCAGCCCGGACGGTGAGGAAGGCTACCCCGGAACCCTGGCCGTGACGGTCGTGTACACCCTCACCCACAACAATACGCTGCGCATCGACTACACTGCCACTACCGACCAGGCCACGCCGGTCAACCTCACCAACCACAGCTACTTCAACCTGAGCGCGGGCCTTACCGCCGATGTGTTGGGTCACGAGCTGACGCTGAACGCCGATAACTACACGGTAGTCGATGACGAGCTGATTCCGACCGGGGAGCTGCGGCCGGTAGCGGGCACGGCTATGGATTTCCGGCAGCCCCACACCATAGGGGCCCGCATTGCCCAAGTGCCCGGCCCGCCGCCCGGCGGCTACGACCACAATTGGGTGCTTAACGGCCAGGGAATGCGCCCGGTGGCCCGCGTGTACGAACCGGTTTCGGGCCGCACGCTGGAGGTACACACCGACCAGCCCGGTCTGCAGTTTTACTCCGGCAACCAGCTCAACGGCAGCCTGACGGGCAAAAACGGCCAGTGGTACGGCCAATACGCCGGCTTCTGCCTCGAAACCCAGCACTTCCCCGACTCGCCCAATCACCCTAACTTCCCGAGCACCGTTCTGCGCCCCGGCGAGACGCTGCGCACCAGCACGGCCTATTTGTTTGGAGCTGCAAGCGACAAGCCTGAGGCCACAAGCTGATGGGCGGTCAGCTTGTGGCTTGAGGCTTGTCGCTTGCAGCGCTAAAACTAAGGTACCGGGTCATGGCCGAAGCTGCCCCAGGGGTGGCAACGGCCGATACGGCGCAACGCCAGCCGGCCGCCGCGCCAGGGGCCGTGCTTTTCGATGGCCTCCACGGCGTAGGCCGAGCAGGTGGGCACGAACCGGCAGCTGGGCGGTTTGAGCGGCGAAATCAGGTGGCGGTACACCCACAGCAAGCCCAGCAGCAGCTGGCGGAACAGGTAGGTCATGGTTGGGTACAAGGTACGGGCTGGCGTTGTTTTCTCGCAAGGTTTCGCAGAGGTTGAAAGGAGGACCACCCTTTAACCTCTGCGAGAAAACAACCTCAAAAGGATATGCTGTAACTTCGTCCAAACGTATTTCCCACCCTTACCAAACTATATGCGCACCAATCACTGGGCGAAAGCCCTGCTGCTGACGCTGCTGCTACCCTTCACGGCCAGCGCCGATGAGGGCATGTGGCTCCCCATGTTCATCAAGCGCCTCAACCAGGCCGACATGCAGAAGAAGGGCCTCAAGCTGACGGCCGAAGAAATTTACGACGTCAACAACGCCTCGCTGAAGGATGCCGTGGTGCAGCTCGGCGGCTTCTGCACCGGCGAGTTCGTAAGCTCGCAGGGGCTGCTGCTCACCAACCACCACTGCGGCTACGACGCCATCCAGAGCAACAGCACGCCCCAGGACAACATCCTGCAAAACGGCTTCTACGCCGCCACCAAGGCCGACGAGAAGAAGAATCCCGGCCTGTTCGTGGATATTCTGGTGCGCATGGAGGACGTAACGGGCAAGATGCTCGAAGGCATTACGGCCGCCACGCCCGAAGCCGAGCGCATGGCTACCATCCAGAAGCGCCAGCGCGAAACCGCCGAGGCTGCCAAGGAAAACGGCCAGTACGTGGCCTACGTGCGCGACATGTTCGGCGGCAACGAGTACTACCTGTTCATCTACCAGCGCTTCGGCGACGTGCGCCTGGTAGGCGCGCCGCCTGAGGCCGTGGGCAAGTTTGGTGGCGACACCGACAACTGGATGTGGCCCCGCCACACCGGCGACTTCTCGATGTTCCGCGTGTACGCCGACAAAAACAACAAGCCCACCGCCGGCACTCAGGAAGGCAACGTGCCTTACGTGCCCAAAAAGCACCTGCCCGTGGCCATGCAAGGCATTCAGGAGGGCGACTTCGCGATGGTGTTCGGCTTCCCCGGCCGCACCCAGCGCTTCTTGCCCGCCGCCGGCCTGCAGCTCACGCTCGACGAGAGCAACCCCGCCCGCATCAAGCTCCGCGACACGCGCCTCAAAATCTGGAAGGCCGACATGGACAAGAATCCCGACCTGCGCCTGCAGTACGCCAGCAAGTACGCCAACATTGCCAACTACTGGAAGTATTTCATTGGCCAGAACGAAGGGATGAACCGTTTGAAGACGGTTGACACCAAGAAGGCCGAGGAAGTGGCCCTGGCCCAGTGGATTGCCCAGGACCCCGCCCGCCAGCAGTACGCTGAGGCGCTGCCCGCCATTGAGGAAGCCTACAAAACTGTGCGCCAGTACAACCTGAGCAGCCAGTACGTGAACGAGGGTGCCTTCGGTACCGAAATCGTGACGCTGGCCGCCCGCATGATGCCGCTGGCCGGCGCCCTGAAAAGCGGCGACAAAGGTGCCATCAGCAAGGCCACCGAGGCTCTGCGCGAGCCTGTAAAAGACTACTTCAAAGACTACAGCGCCCCCACCGACCAGAAGGTATTTGCGGCCCTGATGAACCTGTACATGCAGGACGTGCCCGCTGCCCAGCAGCCCGACGTGTTTGCCACGGTGAAAAAGCAGTACGGCGGCTCGATGAGCAAGTGCGCCGACTACGTGTTCAGCAACTCCTTCCTGACCTCGGAAGCCAAGGTGAATGCCTTTTTGGCCAACCCTTCGCTGGCCAAGCTCGAAGCCGACCCGGCTTACAAAACCTACCAGTCGGTGTACTCGAACTACGTGCAGAACATTGCCCCTAAAGTGCAGGCTGCCCAGGCCGGCCTGGCCCGGGCCAACCGCTTGTACGTAGCCGCTTTGCGCGAAAAGAACAGCCAGAAGGTATACTCGCCCGACGCTAACTCGACCATCCGGTTGAGCTACGGCACCGTGCGCTCCTACAATGGCCGCGACGCCGTGAACTACAACTACAAAACCACTGCCCAAGGCATTCTGGAGAAAGAAGATCCCACCAACCCCGAGTTTGTGGTGCCCGCCAAAGAGCTGGCCCTGATTAAAGCCAAGGACTTCGGCCGCTACGCCGACAAAGACGGCAACCTGCCCGTGGGCTTCATCACCGACAACGACATCACCGGTGGCAACTCCGGCTCGCCCGTCATCAACGGCCGCGGCGAACTAATTGGCCTGGCCTTCGATGGCAACTGGGAAGCCATGACCGGCGACCTGGCCTACGACCCCGAGCTCAAGCGCTGCATCAACGTAGATATCCGCTACGTGCTGTGGTGTGTGGAGAAGCTGGGTGGTGCCAAGCACCTCGTAGATGAAATGACGCTGCAAAACAACGGCCCCAACCCCGGTGTGGGCGCCGCTTCGGCCAACAGCGACACCATGAACGCTGATATGAGCGACGTGGAAAAGATGAAGGTTAAAACCGAGAAAGGCGGTAAAACCAAAATCAAGCGCAAAAAGAGCAAGGACTCCGCCGCTCTGTAAGGCTCAGCCCGCTGTAGGGGCGGGGGTTGGCTCCCCCCCCCCCCTCCACGTTATCTTTTGGATTGGGTGGGGAGGGGGCGGGGGGGAGACCCCTGCTTTCTCTCGTTCTTTTGATCCCCCCTCCCCCCTCTCCCCGGGGGGGGGTTGTTTCGTTTTTTTTTTTGTTTTCCCATTCTGTTGATCCGCC
>NZ_JABKAV010000062.1 GCF_013377905.1 Hymenobacter terrestris | reverse complement strand
CAGTAAAATGGTGGGTCGGTGAACGAGCTGTTCAATTGAAGGAGATTTTCTTTTTACTCACCGCTGCATACAATTTTTGGAAGGACAGATGCAGCGTTTAGGAGTAACTCACTTCGCACTATTTGTAGTGCGCTGTATAGCAGGTGGGCTATTTGATAGGAAGGGATAACTTTAGGCCTTCCTATCCTCTTGCTTCCTATGTTTCACTTTTTACTTTCTTGGTTTCCTACGCGCTTGGGTGCAGCGTTGCTGAGATTATTAATAGTGGGGCTTAGGAAGTAAAATTCGGAAAATGGGGGGGGGCAATCAGGCCGGCACGGCTACTTCCGGATGCGGGGCCGGCAGCAACTCGTTGGGCGTGGGCTGCCCGGCGAGCCAGCATCCTAGGGTTTCGAAGCAGGTGGAGGCAATATTAGTCAGTGCATCATGGGTCAGGAAGCCTTGGTGGCCCGTTATCAACACGTTGGGTTGGGCTAGCAGCCGCACCAGCAACTCATCCTGGAGCGGCTGCTGGGAATGGTCGTTGAAAAACAGGCCCTTTTCGTGCTCGTACACGTCTAGTCCCAGGTAGCCAAGCTGGCCCGATTCAAGGGCCGCCAGGGCCGCTTCGGTGTCCAGCAGCGTCCCCCGGCCGGTGTTGATGAGCATCACGCCGCGCTTCATTTTTGCCAGCTGCGCCGCATTCAGGATATGCCGGGTGGCGGGCGTAAGCGGGGCATGCAGCGAAATGACGTCGGCCTGCGCGCACAGCTCGTCCAGTGGCACGTACTCCAGGCCGTAGCGCCGGGTCAGCTCCGCATCGGGCTGAATGTCGTAGCCCAGCAGGCGGCAGCCGAAGCCCTGCAGCAGGCCCGCCAGCGTGCCGCCAATGGTACCGCAGCCGATGATGCCCACCGTTCTGCCGTGTAGGTCGAAGCCCACGAGCTTATCGAGCCGGAAGTCTCCGTGCCGCACCTGGGCGTCGGCCTGGCGTAGGTGGCGGTTGAGGGCCAGCATCAGGGCCAGCGTGTGCTCGGCAATGGCGAAAGGCGAGTAGTGGGGCACGGTAGCCACGCGCAGGCCCAGCCGGTGGGCAGCGGGCAGGTCCACGTTGTCGTGGCCGGCGGCGCGCAGCAGTAGGTAGCGCACGCCCAGGGCCCACAGTTTTTCGAGCACCGGCGCCGAAGCGTCATCGTTCACGAAAAGAGCTACGGCAGTGCTGCCCGCAGCCTGGCCGGCGGTATCCAGCGTGAGGGCCGCCGCCACAAAGTTGAAGGGGTAGCAGTCCTGCGCCGCAGCGCTGAGGTAGGGGCGCTCAAAAGGATAAGCGCTGAATACGGTAATGGTCATGGTAAGTCGTTGAGAAAGTGGGGCGCCCACCGGGCGTTGCCGGCCGCAACGGGCCGGGCTGTAAAGTAGGCAGCGGAAAAGCGCCGGAAGAGTGCTAGGTAAAAGCGAACGAAGGACGATACAAGAGTACGCCGCTTGCCCCGCCGTTCCGCTGATAAAAGTCATGCCCAGCGCTTGACATTGCTCATGCCGTTTGCTGCCCGTCAGCCCTTCCTTTGTCCGTGCTATTGTCGCTGCTTTAAGTCCTGCCTTATGACGCCTTCCCTGCTGATTCTCACCGATTTCTTCCGGGCCGCTGACCAGGCCCTCGCCTATGCCACCAACCTGGCTGAGCCGCTGGGGGCCCGGCTGGTGCTGCTGCACGTGCGCCGCGACTCGCTGCTCGACCCCGAAATGTTCACCGGCGAGCTGTCGGACCTGAGCCGCGAAGCCACAGCGCTGGCTTTGAGCCGGGTAGCCGATGATCTGGCCGTGCCGGTGGTGGTCGAAATCGGGCACGGCCGCGTGGCCTTTGCCGTGGCTGATGCCGTGAGCCGGCACCACCCGCTGCTGGTAGTGCTGGGCCGGCCCGACTACTCGGCTACGCCCGATCAGTTGGTGCAAACTACCGCGCTCGACATACTGCGCACGGCTCCATACCCCATGCTGATTGTACCGCACTCGGTAGCCAGCAATGCGGTGCCCCGGCGCGTGCTATTGGCCGTCGATGGGGAAGAGTTCACCCTGGGCCTGCACGCCGGCGCCATTCGCCAGCTGGTGCGCATGCTGGGCGTGGAGCTGACGGTGCTCCATGTCGCGCCGGATTCTGCGGCCGCTGTTTCGGAGGAGCAGGTGCTGGGTTCAGTGCGGCGCACGGGGGTGGAAATTGACTTGCCGGCCCCCCTGCGCTTCCGCCGCACGGGAGCCACGCGTCCCGCCAACGGCATTCTGCAGCTGGCGCAGGCCCGCGATACGGACTTGGTAGTACTGCTGGCGCGGCCCCGCAGCTTCTGGGGGAAGCTGTTCCATAACAGCGTGACGGCCGAAGTGCTGCTGCACAGCACCGTGCCCGTGCTGGTGCTCCCGACTATTGCCTAAAGCGGCCCGGCGGTCCGCAACGCACTTTTATTCTGACTTGATGAACGACGACCTGCAACAAAGCTTGGACGATAACGCGAAGCAGTGGCAGGCGCTGTCGCTGTCGATTTCGACCACGGAAAAAGTAGCATTTGCCGCCCGGCACGACCAGCTGTTTGTCACGTACGGCGCCAGCTTTATGGCGCACGTGTACCGGACGGCCTTCGAGCAGGTGCTGGAAAACACGCCCGATGACGAGCGGCGCCGGCTGCTGGCCGCACTGCACCAGGCCATGGAAGGCGCCATTGTGGCGCGCCACTCTACCCACCCGTCCAAGGCCGAGTGCAATGCCTGCCACGCCCGGATACTGCTGCTTTAGCCCGCCCCAGTCAGCGGGTCGCTGGGCCCTTTCTCTACTAAGCCTACTGCCTCATGGTAACGACCACCGACCTTGCGCCGACCCCGGCCTTCGCTACTCCACTTGCGCCGGAAGACCTCCGCCTGATTGATGCCTACTGGCGGGCGGCCAACTACCTCTCGGTGGGGCAGATGTATTTGTATGACAACCCGTTGCTGCGCGAGCCGCTCACGCCGGCCCACATCAAGCCGCTGCTGCTGGGGCATTGGGGCACCACGCCGGGCCAGAACTTCATCTACACCCACCTCAACCGGGTAATTGGCAAGTACGACCTGGATATGGTTTACGTGTGCGGCCCCGGCCACGGCGGCCCCGCGGTGGTGGCGGGCACGTATCTGGAAGGGACCTACAGCGAAGTTTACCCCATCATTAGTCAGGATGAGGAAGGGCTGCGGCGGCTGTTTCGGCAGTTCTCGTTTCCGGGCGGCATTTCCAGCCACGCGGGTCCCCAGACGCCGGGCTCCATCCACGAGGGTGGCGAGCTGGGCTACTCGCTGAGCCACGCGTTCGGGGCCGTGTTTGATAACCCCGACCTGCTAGTGGCCTGCGTGATTGGCGACGGGGAAGCCGAAACCGGCCCGCTGGCCACCGCCTGGCACGCCAACAAGTTCCTCGACCCCGCCACCGACGGCGCGGTGCTGCCCATTCTGCACCTCAACGGCTACAAGATTTCCAACCCCACGGTGCTGGCCCGCATCACGCCCGAAGAGCTCGACCAGCTGCTGCGCGGCTACGGCTGGACGCCCTACTACGTGGAAGGTGACGAGCCCGCGCTGATGCACCAAGCCATGGCGCAGGCCCTCGATGCGGTAGTGGAAAACATCCTGGCCATCCAGCACAACGCCCGGATTCAAACTGACCCCACCCGGCCGCGTTGGCCGCTGCTGGTGCTCCGTTCGCCCAAGGGCTGGACCGGCCCGAAGGAAGTGGATGGCCAAGCCAACGAAGGCACTTTCCGCGCCCACCAAGTGCCGCTGGCCGTGTCGGCCGACGCCCCACCCGCGCATTTAGCGCAGCTGGAAAGCTGGCTGCGCAGCTACCGGCCCGAAGAGCTGTTCGACGCCGCGGGCCGCCTCCTACCCGAGCTGGCCGAGCTGGCCCCGCGGGGCAACCGGCGGATGGGCGCCAACCCCCACGCCAACGGCGGGCAGCTGCTGCGGCCCTTACAGCTGCCCGACTTTGCCGACTACGCCGTGCAAGTGCCGGCGCCCGGAGCCGTGGAGGCTAGCGACACGGGCACGGTGGGCCAGTTTCTGCGCGATGTGGTGGCGCGGAACTCGGCGCCACGCAACTTCCGGATTTTCGGGCCCGACGAGACACTGTCCAACAAATTAGGGTCGGTGTTTGAGGCCACTGACCGGCAGTGGAACGCCGCCACCGCTCCGCACGACGAGTTTCTGGCAACTTCGGGCAGCGTGGTGGAAATGCTGAGCGAGCACCAGTGCGAGGGTTGGCTGGAAGGCTACCTGCTCACCGGCCGGCACGGGCTGTTCAACAGCTACGAGGCGTTTATTCACATCGTCGATTCGATGTTTAACCAGCACGCCAAGTGGTTGAAGACGACGCTCGAAATTCCGTGGCGGCGCAATATTGCCTCGCTCAACTATCTGCTTACGAGCACCGTGTGGCGCCAGGACCACAACGGCTTCACGCACCAGGACCCCGGCTTTATCGACCACGTCGTCAACAAGAAAGCCAGCATCGTGCGGGTGTACCTGCCGCCCGATGCCAACTGCCTGCTCTCAGTGATGGACCACTGCCTGCGCAGCCGCCACTACGTGAACGTGCTAGTGGCCGCCAAGCACCCCGCCCCGCAGTGGCTGAGCATGGACGCGGCCATTATGCACTGCACCCAGGGCATCGGCATCTGGACCTGGGCCAGCTCCGACGCCGGCCAGGAGCCCGATGTCGTAATGGCCTGCTGCGGCGACGTGCCCACGCTGGAAACCCTGGCCGCCGTTTCCATCCTGCGCGAACATCTGCCGGAGCTGAAAATCCGGGTGATAAACGTGGTGGATTTGCTGCGCCTGCAGCGCAGCACCGAGCACCCCCACGGCCTGTCCGACGCCGACTACGACGCCCTGTTTACGCGCAACAAGCCCGTGGTTTTTGCTTTTCACGGCTACCCCTGGCTGGTGCATCGCCTCACCTACAACCGCGCCAACAACCCCCACATGCACGTGCGCGGCTACCAGGAAGAAGGCACCATCACAACGGCCTTCGATATGACCGTGCTCAACGAGCTGGACCGCTTTCACCTGGTGATGGACGTGCTCGACCGGGTGCCCCGACTCGGCAACCGGGGCGCGCACCTCAAACAACTGCTCCAGGATAAACTCGTGGCCCACAAGCAGTACATCTACCGCTACGGCCAGGATATGCCCGAAATCCGGGACTGGGAGTGGGGGAGTGAGGCTCAATAAAAAGGACGGTCATACTGACCTTGCCGATGGCCGCCTACTCCACGCATAAAGCGCGCAACCACCTTACTCTATGGATTATCACCTTCCCCCCGTGGCCGATGTGGCCGCTGCGCTGGCTACTTCGCCGGCCGGGCTCGACGCGGCCACAGCCGGGCAGCGGCTGGCCGAACACGGCCCCAACCAGCTAACCGGCTCCCAGCAGAAAACCGTCTGGCAGCTACTACTGCACCAGCTGGCCGACGTGATGATTTTGGTGCTGCTGGCTGCCGCTGGTGTGTCAGTACTCATTGGCGAGGCTAAGTCGGCCTACGTCATTCTGGCTATTGTGGGGCTGAACGCGGTTATCGGGTTTGTGCAGGAATACCGGGCCGACAAGGCGATGGAGGCCCTGCAAAAAATGGCCGCCAGCCACGCGCAGGTGCTCCGCGACGGCCAGCCGCAACAGGTGCTCACCGCCGAGTTGGTGCCCGGCGACGTGGTGCTGCTCGAAGCCGGTAACGTGATTCCGGCCGACGTCAGCTTCCTGGAAACCTTCACCCTCAAGGTGGACGAGTCGTCGCTGACCGGCGAGTCCAACAACGTGGAGAAAACTGTGGAGGCGCTTCCACCCGGCGACTATTCTCTCGGCGACCGGGTTAACCTGGGTTACAAGGGCACGTCCGTCACCAATGGCCGGGCTACGGCCTACGTGGTAGCGACTGGCATGCGCACCGAGCTGGGCAAGATTGCCGCCCTTATCCAGACGGCCGAAGTGGTGACGCCGCTGCAAAAACGGCTGGGCACGCTGGGCAAGCGCCTGTCGGTGGCCGCGCTGGTGGTGGGGGCGCTGTTTTTTGCGGTGGGCTGGCTGCGGGGCGAGCCCTGGGAAAGCCTGCTGCTGGTGGCTATTTCGCTGGCCATTGCCGCGCTTCCGGAGGCCCTCCCGGCGCTGGTTACCGTGTCGCTGGCGCTGGGGGCGGGGCGGCTCATGCAAAGCCACGCCCTCATCCGCAAGCTGCCGGCCGTGGAAACGCTGGGCTCGGTCACCTACATCTGCACCGATAAAACCGGCACGCTCACGCTCAACCAGATGACGGTCGAGGACCTCTACGAAGTGCCCGCCGTGGCACTGCCCGGCTTGGCCGACCGCAACGCCCTGCTCGTGGCCCTGGCCCTGAACACTGACGCCGCCCGCGACCCCGAAAACAACTGGCTGGGCGACTCGACCGAAGTAGCCTTGGCCCGGTATGCCGCCGACAAAGACTACGACCGCACCGGGCTGGAAGCGCAGTTTCCGCGCCTGGCCGAACTGCCCTTCGACTCGGAGCGCCGGTGCATGACGACGCTGCACCAAACCCCAAAGGGCGTGCTGGTTCTCACCAAAGGGGCGGCTGGCTCGCTGTACAAGCAGCTTGCCGCCAGCCAGCAGGCCGGCATTGCCGACCTGCGCCGGCGCGTGGATGCCCAGGCCGCGCAGGGCTACCGGGTACTGGCCTACGGGGCCAAAATGCTCCCCGAGTTGCCCGCCGACCTCACCCCGGCCACCGTCGAAACCGACCTCACCTTTCTGGGCTTCGCCAGCCTGATTGACCCGCCCCGCGAGGAGGCCCGCCAGGCCGTAGCCGAGTGCAAAACGGCCGGCATCATCCCCGTCATGATTACCGGCGACCATAAGCTCACGGCCAAGGCCATTGCCGAAAAGCTGGGTATCATTTCCTCCGAAGAAGAGCTGGTGCTAACCGGCCCCGAGCTGACGGCGCTGGACGAGGCGGCTTTCGCGGCGGTGGTGGAAAAAGTGCGCGTGTACGCCCGCGTCGACCCGGCCCAGAAGCTGCGCATCATCAGCGCCCTGCAGGCCCGGCACCAGTTCGTAGCCATGACGGGCGACGGCGTGAACGACGCGCCGGCTCTCAAAAACGCCGATATCGGCATTGCCATGGGCATTAACGGCACCGAAGTGGCCAAAGAAGCGGCGGCCATGATTCTGCTCGACGATAACTTTGCGACCATTGTGGAGGCCGTGCGGCACGGGCGGCGCATCTACGACAACATCCTCAAGTTTATCCGCTACCTACTGGCGGGCAGCGTGGGGGAAATAACAGCCCTGTTTTGCGCCCCGTTTTTCGGCTTGCCCGTGCCGCTGCTGGCCATTCATATTCTCTGGATCAACCTGATAACCGACGGCCTGCCCGGCCTGGCCCTGGCCTACGAGCCGTCGGAGAAGAGCACGATGCAGCGCCCGCCGATAAACCCGCGCCAGACCATTTTTGCCGACGGGCTGGGCTGGTTTATCCTGGCCGTGGG
This sequence comes from Hymenobacter terrestris, assembly GCF_013377905.1. Classification (GTDB taxonomy): domain Bacteria; phylum Bacteroidota; class Bacteroidia; order Cytophagales; family Hymenobacteraceae; genus Hymenobacter; species Hymenobacter terrestris. The sequence goes on along the minus strand of NZ_JABKAV010000062.1, from coordinate 11,965 downwards.
GCTGCTGGTGGGGGCGCTTACCATTGGTATGCAGACCTGGGCCATCGGGCGGGGACTGCCGCACTGGCAGACAATGGCCTTTACGGTGCTCTGTTTCAGTCAGCTGGGCTTGGCGCTGGCCATTCGTTCGGGCCACGAATCCATTTTCAGCCTCGGCCTGCTCACCAATAAGCCCATGCTGGGGGCCGTGCTGCTCACCGTGGGCCTGCACCTGATCATTATCTACGTGCCCTTCTGCAACGAGCTGTTCAGCACCCAGCCGCTCACCGTGGCCGAGCTGGGCATTGCCGCGACCATGGCCAGTGTGGTGTTCTGGGCAGTGGAAATCCGGAAGTTTATCATCCGGCGGCGCGGGGTGGCCTTGGAGCCCCAGCCGCTGGTCGCGCCGGCCGGTAAAGCCACGCCGGCCGCGCCCGCCTACGCGGGATAAGTATTGCGGGCGTACCTTGTATTCTCACCCCTGAGCGTCCTGCCACCGGCGCTACCAGCGGGCGGGCGGGCGCCTGACTTTCTTCCGCCATGCACCACCGCATCTTATATCAATCGGCCGCCCTCGTCCTCGACTATGACCTGGTGGATGATTTCCTGCATGCCCGCTGGAGCCCGGAGCAAACCCTGGCTACCACGCAGGCCGGCTACGAGCAGATCATCCTCGAAATTCAGCCCGTGCATTGCTACCGCCTGCTCGACGACCGTCGGGAATCTCACCTGATGTGGGATGATCTGGCCGGCTGGATGGCCAACGATTGGTACCCGCGCGCCTGCCGGGCCGGCCTGTCGCGCCACGCGGTAGTGTTTGCCACCGATTTCTTCGGACACCGGGCCACCGACAAGGTGTTGGCCCGGCTGGGCGAAAGCTCGCTGGCGGGCTACGAGTCGGAAGAAGCCGCCCGCCGGGCGCTGCTGGCCGGGTAAACGGCTTTTGCCGGCCGGCTGGCTTCGGTCGTTGCGGTGCTTTTTGCCGCCCCCATCCCGGACCGGCTGCTTTTTATTCCTCCCTTCCGATGCTGCTCGCCGCCCGCCTCCCCGTTCGCTATGTTCTGAAGCATATCCGGGCCGACGTGGTGCGGGTGCTGCTGATTTCCGTGTTTTTCCACCTGCTGAAACTGGCGCTGGGCACCCACCTGCCCCTGATGCCGCTGCAGCTGCCGACCATTCTGGGCAGCCTGATTTCGCTGCTGCTGGCCTTCAAAACCAGCCAGTCGTACGACCGGTGGTGGGAAGCACGCAAAATCTGGGGCAACATCGTCAACGACTCGCGTACGCTGGTACTCCAGGCCCGTACTTTTCTAATTGCGGCCGCTCCGCAACCTGTGGGGCCGGATGCGCCGCTTACGGTCCTGGCCTACCGCCAGATGGCCTGGTGCTACAGTCTGGGCCAAGCCCTGCGTGGCCAGGATGCCGCCGCGGGGCTGGCGTCCTACCTGTCGGCCGCCGAGCGGGCCTGGCTCGCGCCGCAGCCCCACAAGCCGCTGGCCCTGTTAGCAATGCACGCCGACCAACTCCGCGACCTCTACCAGCAAGGGGCTCTCAATACCTACCAGCAGGTGCAGCTGGATGCCACGCTGGCACGCCTGACCGACGCCATGGGCCAAGCCGAGCGCATCAAGACCACGGTGTTCCCGGTCAGCTACCGGCTGCTGGTGTACAGCTTCATTTACCTGTTTCTGGGCACGCTCTCGCTGGGGCTGGTGAAGGCCATCGGGCTGTGGGAAATCCCGGTGCTGCTTACCATTTCGTCGTCTTTTTTCCAGCTCGAGCGTACGGCCCGGTACCTGCAGGACCCCTTCAAAAACAAGCCCACCGACACGCCAGTCACGGCCATTGCCCGCACCGTCGAAATAAACCTGCGGCAGCTGCTGAACGAAACCGGCGGGCCCGCTCCGCTGGCCCCCGAGGCATTTTACCTGATGTAGCCGGGCGCTTTTTTCCCTTATGAAGCAGTTGCGAAACCCAGCCGAAAATCCACCCGCGACAACGCTGTGCGCGATGCCCGCGTGCAGCGTCAGTAGTTGCCCGGAAGCCAGCTCGGCCACCTGCGGCCCGGCCTTGAAGGCTGTTCCTGGTATGATAAACCTTAACCCGGTGGCGGATTTTTTTAACTGCCGCTTGAGCGGTTGGCTTACCAGTGCGCCTGGCGCAGCTTTTCGGGTTCTAGTACCCGAATGGTGTTAGGCGTCAGCGCAATCAGGCCGTCGTGCTTGAACTCGTTGAGCGTACGGCTCAGCGACTCGGGGGCCGTGCCCACCATGGCCGCCATGTCGTCGCGGGTGAGCTGGATGCCCACGGCAGCGGCGGCGGTGCCGGCCTGCTGCTCGTGCAGCTGCACCAGCGTGTCGGCCACGCGGCGGCGGATGGAGCTATAGGCCATGGCCAGCAGCAGCTCGGCCTGCCCGCTCACCTGGCCCGCCAGCAGGCGCACGAACTGTTGGCCCACCTCGGGGTTGCGCAGCAGCAGCGCCATAAAATCGGCCTTCGGAATGTAAAGCAGCTCCGACTCGTCGACGGCCACGGCTGAGTCGCGGTGGGGGGTGTGCTGCAGCAGCGGCAGGTAGCCAAAAAACTCGCCGGGGCCGTGCAAACCCACCAGCAACTCTTTCCCGCCGGCATTGGTTTTCACGGTTTTCACCCGGCCGCTCTGCACAAAATACAGCCGCGTAGCTTCATCACCTTCGAGGTAAATATCCTGTTTTTTGCGAACCAGGTGCGGTTTTCGGTCCAACGAGAGGCTGGCTAGGTCGCCGCTCTGCTGCGCGTCATCCAGAAACTGATGCAGGCGCTCCCCGCTCACGGCGGGGTCCGGTTTCAGGTGCTGAAAGCGGCTGAGCCGCCCGCTGACGGCGCTGAGCAAATCGGCTTTTTCGAAGGGCTTGCTCAGGTAGTCGTCGGCCCCCAGCGCCATGCCGCGCCGCCGGTCGACCGAGTCGGTTTTAGCGGTGAGGAAGATGAACGGTATGCCCGTGAGTTGCGGGTGCTGGTTGAAAATCTGGAGCACGCCGTAGCCGTCGAGCACGGGCATCATTATGTCGCAGATAACCAGATCAGGCCGCGCAGCCAGCGCCAGCTGTACGCCCAGCTCGCCGTTTTCAGCCGTTTGTACGGTGTAGCCGGCCAGCTCCAGCAGCTGGGCCGTGTTCTCGCGGATGATCTGATGGTCTTCAATGAGCAGGACGAGGGGCATGACTGGGGTGAGTAGTAGAGGGCTGAATAGAAACTTATGCTTCGAAAAGCTCCTCGTGAGGTTCTGTCTTCGTTGTTCACTGGATTCATCGCCCTCAGTCGGGCGTGGTGAGGGGCAGCCGGATGGTGACCGTAGTTCCCTCCCCGAGTATGCTTTGCAGGTTGATAGAACCGCCCATCAGTTCCAGATATTTGGTGATGATGTAGAGGCCCAGGCCAGTGCCGGGGACGGTAATAACGCTGGGCGCCCGGAAAAACTGCTCGAACAGGCCCGCCTGGTCTTCCTGGGAAATGCCCACTCCCCGGTCCTGCACCGTGATGGTAAGCTCCCACGGCTGGCAGCTGGCGCGCACGGTGGTTACCGTGTTTTCGGCCGAGTACTTGAGGGCGTTGGAGAGCAGGTTCACCAGGATTTTGCGCAGCAGCGACGCATCGAGCCGCACCGGAATGGGGCATTCTACCTGCCAGTCGATGGTTTGGCCTGCTTTGCACAGGCCCTGCATGTCGGCCACCGTATCGTGCACCAGACTGTCGAGGTTGAGGTTGCCAGGGTGGGCCTCAATTTTGCCTTCCTCGATGCGGCCCACCGACAGGAATTCTTCCAGGATGTTGTTCAGGTGCTGCACCGAAGTGCGGATATGGGCCACGTATTTCAGGCGCTGGGCTTGCTGATGGCTACCCGGGAACTCCTCAATCAGGTCGGCGGAAGTGATTACGGCCGTCAGCGGCGTGCGGAACTCGTGCGAGGCCATGCTCACGAAGCGCGACTTTAGCTCGCCCAGCTTCTGCTCGGCCTGCAGGGCCAGGGCCAGCTCGTCGCCGCGTTTTTCCAGCTGCTCCAGCGTGAGCAGCAGGGCGTTGGTGCGGTCGATTACCTTTTGCTCCAGCTCGGCGTTGAGGCGGGCCACGTGCTGGTGCTGGGTGCGCAGGGCCTGCTCGGCGGCCTGCTTGGCGCTCAGGTCGAGGATGTAGGCCACCACGTACAGCTCCTCATCCAGATGGAAGTAGCTCAAACTGGCCTCGACGGGAAACACGGAGCCGTCGCGGCGCTGGCCGGCCAGCGGACGGTCGTGGCCCATGTTGCGCACCTGCGGGTCGGCGTTGTAGGAGGCGCGCAGCTGCGCGTGGTGCCGGCCGGTGGCATCGGGCACCAATGCCTCAATCTGCTGGCCCAGCAGCTCGGCCGGTGCGTAGCCGAACAGCAGCCCGGCCCGCGCATTGGCCGATACCATCTGCCCCGCCCGGTCGCAGACGATAATGCCCAGCGTAGCGTTGGTGAACACGGCCTCGAAGCGACGCACGCTGTGGGCTAGCTCCCGCTCGGCCTGTTGCAGGCGGCTGTGCTCGGTGAGGTTGACCAGCAGCAGCGGCCGGCCTTCAATCTCGCAATACGTCAGCTTCACGTAGGCCCGAAACGGCTCACCAACGTGGCGACGAATGTCGGCCTCGAGCTCGTGGTGGCCTTCGCGGCGGGTGATGTCGCACAGGTGCTGCCACTGCTCAGGCGTCCAGGGGGGCGTGCGCAACGAGTGGTTGGGGTCGGCCAGGAAAGCTTCTTCCGAGGGGTAAGCCAGCAGCTGCACGCCGGCCGGGTTTACGTGGGTAAACCAGCCCAGGCGCAGGTCGTAAATCCCCGCCATTTCGCCGGAATGAGCGTACAGTAACTCGGCTAAAACGGCCGTGTAGGCAACCGGGAGTAGAGGCATAGGAGAAAACTAACCGCGCGGGGGCCCTGGGGGCAGCAGGCACGCACGGGCATTAAGCTACCGGACTTGACAAACGTCACTCCGGCATCCTGATATGCGTCATACGGGCCGACTGGGGCTTGCGCTAACTTTATGACTACTTAAATATGAAATGTTTAGGCCAGGCCACGGTTCAGCTTGCCTGTTTGCCAACGTTCAGCTTCTCAGCCTGCTTTTATCCCGGTCCATGTTTCCAACCACCATTCTCCCGCTGCTGCCCATCCACCCGGCCATGCTGCTCGTGCTGCTGCCCACGGTGGGGCCCGGCACGCGGCAGGAAACCCCGCTCGCCCGCACAGCCACCAATTTGCTGCTCCAAGACTTGCAGATCCAGCTCGGCACCGCTATTCATGTGCTGAAAGTGGATGAAGGCAGCCACCCCGCCGTAGTGCACGCCTTCGATGGCCGGGGCGTACCGGCGTTTGTGCTCCTGCGCGACGGCGCGGAGCTGTGGCGGCAGCAGGGCCTGCCCGAAGGCCAGCCCATGGCGGCTTTGCTGCTGCAGAAGCTTCAGGAGGCTACGCCAACCGCCGCGCCAGCCGCCGAGGACTAACCGCGCTTGAAAAGCGCAGAGCCGGTTTCGGAGTCAGAAGAAATCAGGAAAGACGGTTGTGCTTCGACAGGCGCATGCCAGATGAGGCATAACTGCTTTTTCTGCTTGAACCGGCTTTTACTGCAGGTAGTAGTGGCGCAGGCGGTTCAGATCGTCGTAGAGCTCGTACACCAGCGGCACGCCGCAGGGAATGTCGAGTTTCCGCCTTGCTCAGGCCCTGCAGCGCGCCGTAAAACCGCTCGTTCAGCCGCCACGATTTCTGCACCGGAATCTAAAGTAAGTCCAGCTCCTCGAGCGTGCTGTCCAGCGTTTTGATGGCCCGCTTCAGCACCGAGGTAAAGCCGATGTCGAAGCTGAACCTGTGCTGACGCAGCAACTGGCCCGCCCGCACGGCTTGCTGCTTGCCTTCGGCCGACAAGTCCACATCGGTCCAGCCGGCAAAGCGGTTTTGCTGGTTCCAGACACTCTGACCGTTGCGCAGCAACACTAGTTTTTGCATTCGATGGGGAAACTAGGAAGTGGCTGGTTACCTGGATCAAAGAGCTGTTTGAAGGGATTTCTTCAGCCCGTGATGTAGCCCCATGCAATGAGCCCGCCACCGGGCTGCCGCACCAGATCCATTCGGAAACTGCGGCAACCCGGTGGCGGGCTCGTTGAACGTTGGCGTAGAAGGGGCCTATAGTGCGTTCAGCATCTTCACGATTTTGCGCTTACGCTTGCCCAGCTTGGCCTGCAGTCGGCTCACCAGCTCGTGGCCTTTGCCCTCCACGTAAGTCAGGTCCTCGTCGGTGAGGTGGGTGTAGGCTTCTTTTAGCTTGTCTTTCAGCTGATTCCAGTCGCCCTGTAGGCGCAGGCCCTGGTCAATCCGGTAGTTACGGAACTGGCGGCGGCGCTCCATGCTCCGCTTGGAATATAGCAGGATGCCGACAACTGCGCCGACGCCGGCGCCGGCCAGAGAGGTGAGTAATACTTTGCCAGTTCCGTTTTTAAGGGTTTCGCACGTCATCGTAAGCAGACTAAAAAGTGAATAATAAAGCCACAGGCCAACTTTGGTGCCGGGCGTTTGAAGCTCAACAAAGGTAGCGCTCAGCCCACCCCATTGCGCTGACTTTCACCAGCCCGAATAATGCTATTCGTCAAGCCCAGGGCCGCGCTGGCCATTGCTGTGTACGAATTTTAGGTGCCGATGATGCGAGAGGAAGCAGCGGCGGAAGCTGGTGGAGCGGCGCTAAAGCCGTGCTTAAAACGCAATTCTCTCCTACTTCTCGTGCACAAAATATGCCCCGGCAGCGCTATTGTGCCCGCTCCACCTGCTGCAGGGAGTCGGCCGTGGCGCGAGCCTGCTGCTTAGCCTGGTGGCGGAAGTAGCCGCGCAGCAGGAAGTTGCCTTGCAGGGCCGTCATGCTCTCGTTGAGCTTGTCGGTGCTTTGGGTGACGTTACGCAGGGTCTGGCGCAGCTGCCCGGCCGTCACCAGCAGCACAAACATGGGTTCCAGCACCACTTCGCGCAGGGTGGCCAGCAGCCCCGAATGCGCGGCAGCCGTCAGCACGTTGCGGCCGTACGCGGCGCGGGCAGTCACTACCGCCGCGTCCGTCAGGCCTGTTGGGAGCGAGGCGTTGCCTGGCATTTTCGGAAGTATGGCCGGCGAGTGTATGGTGTTTGTAATGGGCAGATAAAGAAGGGTATAAGATGCTTGTTAAGCGGGATAAGCTCATCGAAAAGCCAGCGCAAACTAACCGACGGCCCGGCCGCCCCGCTCTCTACTCGAATAGCGGCAGGGCCTCGACCGGAGCCTGAATGGCGCTGCTGCTGTATTCGGCCCGTGGGATTTCGACGGTGAAAGTGCTGCCTTCGCCCACCGTGCTTTCCACGGAAATATGGCCGTGGTGCCACTCCACGATGGTTTTGCACAGGGCCAGACCCAGGCCGGTGGTGGGCTCGCCCCGCAAACCCGGCCGGCGGGCCTTGGTAAACCGCTCAAACAGGTACGGCTGCATGTCGGGCGCGATGCCCACGCCCGTGTCGGCCACCTCGATGCGGATGACGGTGGGGCCGGCTACGATGCGCACCGCCACTTGGCCGGTGTCGGGCGTGAACTTGAGGGCGTTGCTGACCAGATTAATGAGTACCTGGGTGAATTTGTTCACGTCCACGTTGGCGTACACCGGCTCGGCGGGCAGCGAGTAGCTGAACTCGTGGCCCAGGAATCGCTCGCCGCGCTGGAGCTGGTCGAGCGGCTCGCGCAGCACTGCCCCCAGGTCCACGCGGTTCACTTTAAGGTCGGTGTTGGCCGAGGTGAGGAACTCCAGGTTTATCAGCTCGCGAATCATTTTCACGCTGCTTTGACTGGTGGTTTCGAGCACGCCGAGCATTTCGGGCACCCGGCTCAGGGGCGGCGATACCACTTCCTCGCGCAGAAAGCCCGCGATTTGCTGCATCAGAATGAAGGACCCGCTCAGGTCGTGCGAGAGGATTTCGAGGGTCGCGTTTTTGCGGCTGTTGAAGAGGTCGGCGTTTTCCTGGTAGCGCTTCATTACGCTGATGTTGCGCAGCGAACCGCCCAGCAGCACCCGTCCATCGGCCAGCAGCTGGTACGAAGGCGTGAGGCAAAACCATTGGTCTGGCTGGCCGGGGTGTTGCAGGCGAACTTCCACCTCATCGGTGATTTCGTCGCGCTTCCACCGGGCCCAGTAGTGGGCCAGGTAGGCGCGGTCGTCGGGGTGCAGCTGGGCGAGCAGCGCGGGCAGATCGGCATTCACCAGGGCGACCGGGCGGTGCAGTATCCGCTCGTAGGCCGCATTTACGAAGACGACGCGGCCGGCCCTCAGGTCGTACACGAACTGCACATGGGCGCTGGCGACGGCCTGGGCAAAAAAGAAATCGGCAAAATCAGTCATAAAGCGAAAGCAAGGAGTAGATGGAAGCTGGATTCCGAATAAGCAGCGACCACGCCGGCTTGGGGCGTTTGACTGAAAAGCGGTTGAGCGTTAGCATGGCGGCTATCCTGCGGGACCTGGCTAGGACGCCTGCTCCCGGATGGCGCGGATAATACAGTCGGCGGCCTCGTCGCTGGACACGCCGTAGCCATTCACCAGTGTGCCTTTGAGGTTGAAGCGGGCCGAGGAAATGGCGTAGAGCACGGCCGAATCGGCTGGGTCGCTGGCGCCTTCAAAACGGAAGTGCTGGTCTACCACAAACTCATCGGGGGATAGTTGGATGGCCGAGCGTTGACCGGCCAAATAGTCCCCGTTCAGGTTGAAGTCTTCGGTGTAGCCCTCCGCTTTGAGTTGGTTTAGCGTTTCCGAAAGCGTAAGGAGCGTGTGCATGGTCATGGCGTGGGGGGTATTCAATTCGGCGGCATCAGGCCAATGGCATAGGTGCTAAAAACCGGGCGCCCCGCGTCAGGAGGCCGGCAACAGGCCAGTGAGGACGGTATTGGCGTAGCTGGCGGCCGTGGCCAGGCCGGGCGTTTCGGTGGCCGGTTCTGTGGCGGCGGTCGGCAGCACCAGCACGGGCACCGGGCAGTTTTCCATAAGGTTCGCCGTGACGCTGCGGTGAAACAAGTCGCCGAAATAGCTGCGCTGGCGGGCCACAACTATTACCAGGTCAGCGCGGGTGTCGAGCACGGCAGCCATCACCCCTTGCGCGTAGCTCTCGTGCTGATAGCCCCGCAGCTCCGGTATGGCTCGCCCTTCGACCAAGCCACTGGCCTGCACGGCTCGCAGGGCCAGGGCGCAGCCCTCATCGTCATCCACACCAATTGTGACGTGGATGACGATGACCTCGACACCGGGCAGGGCCAGCAGCGGGCGCAGCGCGGCCGCCTCTGCCGCCAGCGCAAACGATTCGCGGTCGGCGGCAATGAGAATGCGACGGGGCGGGTTTTCAGTCGGCGCCGGGGCCCTGGTCGGCACGATCAGCAATGGATAGCTACCGGCCCGCAGAATCTCCACGCACGAAGTGAGCAGGTCGACGGCAGCGGGGCGGTCGTCGTCGGCCTGGCTGAGCACAAACAGGGCCGGCTGGTAGCGGTGGGCCAGGTTTTGGGCCACGGCGGGCAGCAAGTCGGTGGCCACTTCCACGGTCGCCGGGCTCAATAGTCTTTCGGCCTGCTGAGAGAGAATGGCCGCCGTATCCGCCTGGCGGGCCAGTTCCTGCTGGTGATAGACTTGGCCCACTGTAGCGTAGGGGTCGACTAGGGCGGCGCGGTTGATATTCAGCAGCACCAAACGGCCGCTCAAAGCCTGGGCCAGAATGTCGGCGTACTGAATGGCGCGGCGGGCCGGCGGGTAAAAACCGGCGAAAACGATGAGGGAAAGAGCCATGCGGAATAGCGGTTAGGTAAGCGGGTTAGGGGAAGGCGCTACGGTGGGACGGGCGCTGCAGAACTGGCCGCTTAGTCTGGTTTGCTGTGCTGGGTGGCCAGCAGCAGCACCGGCACCGTGGTGTGCCGTAGCACTTCATCAATCACACTCTCGCCCAACAGCTTGCTTATCCAGCCGTGGCCGGGGTCGAGCAGCACCAGCACATCGGCCGCCAGCTCCATCACGGCCTGCCGCAAGCCCGCGGCCGGCGCTTCGTCTATCACCCGGTGCAGGCTAGTGCCAGCCAGGGCCTGAACCAGGCCGCACTCCTGGGCTGCTGCGAAGCCGCGCTGGCCGGCAACGGGCGCGTTGGGGGGGGCAACGGTGGTAGGCACCACGGTGGCCCCCAGCGCCGCCAGCAGCGGGCGCAGAGTTAGGGCTTCGGGCGTTAGGGTAAAGGATTGGTCGCGCACGCCCAGGGCCAGGCAGCGCGGCGGGCGCAGGGCCGCCGTGGGCAGGTATTGGGGCACGAGCAGCAGCGGGTAGCCCGTTTCGTGGGCTAGCGGCAGGGCCCGGTTGCTAAGCCATTCATCCAGCTGGCCGGCGGTAGCCGTGAGGCCGGCAATAACCAGCAGCGGCCGATGCTGCGCCAAAGCTTCCCGCACGGCCTCATCCCAGCGGTCGGTTACGGTGGTGGCGGTGGCGGGCACGAGCATGGCGGCGGCTATCTCTTCCAGGGCGTTGCGCTCCTTGAGCAGGGCGGCGGCCACTTCTTCCAGGGCGCTACGCTGCCTGACTACGTCATCGGCGTTGGTGGCGCGCAGGGCGCTTACCCGCGCGGTGGTGGGTGGAATGGAGTAAACGTGCAGTAAGTTGACCACGGCTCCCAACGGGGCGGCCAGCACGGCAGCGTAGGCCCGGGCCCGGCCGGCGGCGGGCGAAGAATCGGTGAGAACGAGCAGGTTAGGTTTCATAGCGAGACGGAGTAGACGAGGAACGCTGGCTGGGTTGCCCGATGATAGTCATCAACCCGTCCCGATGGTCGTGGTTGATGACGCCGGACAAGCCGGTGGTTTCTCTGCCCAAGGTTGCCCGGCGTTGGGCCGGCGCAGCGCCTGGACGCACAGCTGCTTCTGCCGACGGACGCTTGCCGAAGCCTTCCGGTCTATGACGGCCGCGAAGAGGCATAGGCAAAAGTGCGCCTTAACCACTGGCTTTGGCATGAGGAAAATTGCTGGAACAGGTGATTTTTATCAAGCCTCGGCCGCCTTAAACCAAAACTCCCCGACTCCCGGCTAACCGAAAGTTGGGGAGGAGATGTCGTGCGGTGGGGCTTAGCGGCGGGGTGGTACTGGCTGTAACCGGATGGCGAATTGGTGCAGGCGTAATACGACCAACGCGCCAATAAAAAGGGCTGAAAGCAGGATAATGGAAAGGAATATCTGATGGAAAAAAACAGCCAGGAAAAGCTTAGGGTGAAGAAAAACAATAAGCGAGAGTGGCCGCGCCACTCGTCAACACATGGACGGCATCCAGTCAGGCTGGTCCGGGCCGTGGGCCGGGAGCAGCAGCACCGGTACGGCACAGCCGTGCAGCACCTGCGCCGTGACACTGTGATGGAACAGCCGCCCCAAAAAGCTGCGGGGCCGCGCGATGAGAAGCAGCAAATCGGCCTGCGACTCGGCCAGGGCACGTAGAATGTTGGCGGCCGGATCATGGCCGGCATCGTCGTAGACTTCGGGCGGCGCGGCTGTCGGCAGCAGTTCGCTTTCGTAGTAGTGTGTCCACGACGTGACAATAGCAAGGCCGAACAGCAACAGCGGGACGAACGCGCTTTCCCGCTGCCAGCGCACCACCAGTGCCGACAACGCGCATCCAAGCAGGACGGCTACGAACCACGCATACAGGGGCCCGGTCAACATAGCGGAAACGGTGGACTCAAGTCCTCAGGGGCGTTCGCTTGGCGGAACCCTGCTAGGCCGCCGTTTTGGTACGCCTGCCGTAGGGGTACCCACCGAATCCGCTCCAATAATTGCGCCCCTACGATGAAGCAGGGGAGGGCCAGGAAATGAATGAGCAGCAACTGCCAGTTGATGCGTTTGACGACAAGGCCCATCTGGCAAAGCTAGTTTCTTCGTTTAAGAAAAGGGTCGGAAGATAAACAGGCTTCGTTCAAAGTAAA
>NZ_JABKAV010000061.1 GCF_013377905.1 Hymenobacter terrestris | reverse complement strand
CCGTTGAACGGGTAGTGGTGGGGGGGGGGGCGGGACCAGGCCCCGCCCCTACAGCGTGCCCGCAACTTGAGTTATCCTAATAAAAAGCTATGAGTTAATGGCTAACAGCTTAATAAAATGACTGAACTCGAACGCCTGCTCCATGCTTATGACCAGCACCGCGTCGCGGGGCGAGCCTGCGCGCTGGCCTCGGTAGTGGATGTGGCCGGCTCGGCCTACCGCCGCCCCGGAGCCCGGATGCTGGTAACCGACGAAGGCCAGTTGACCGGAGCCATCAGTGGAGGCTGTCTCGAAGGCGACGCCCGCCGCCGGGCCCGCCGCACCATCCGCCAAGGCCGCCCCGCGCTGGTCACCTACGACTCGACCGATCCCGACGATGACCTGCAGTTCGGTGCCGCGCTGGGCTGCCAGGGCATCGTGCAGATTCTGCTCGAACCGCTCGACTTCCAGGACCCCGATAACCCGATGGAGCTGCTGCGCCGCTGGGCCGTTGCCACCGCGCACGCCCCGGCCGTGGTAGCCACCGTGTTTGCCGGAGTAGGGCCTTCGGATGAGGTGCAGGTTGGCCAGCGGCTGTTGATGTTGGCCGATGGAACCGTGGAAAGTACTCTGCCTGCCACGGCGGCTTTCCGGCAGTCACTATTAACCGATGCCCATGCCGCATTAGCTGTCGGCCGCCCCGCTACCCGCCATTATCCGGCCGGCTCCAGGGCTGTACGTGTGAGCCTGGAAATCCTGCGCCCGCCCGTGCGCCTGACCGTGTACGGAGCCGGCAACGACGTGCAGCCGCTGGTGCGCTTGGCTGCCAGCTTGGGCTGGCGCGTAATGGTAGTTGACGGCCGCCCGGCCCAGGTGCAACCAGCCCGCTTTCCCGAGGCCCACGCCGTGCGGGTGCTGCCGCTGGATAAGGTAGCAGAGCAGCCCTACGATGGTGCCTTCGCACTATTGATGACGCACAATTACTACTACGACCTGGCAGTGTTGCGCCATTTGCTTCCCGACGCCACTACGCCCTATATCGGGCTGCTGGGCCCGCGCAAGAAGTACGAGCGGCTGCTGCAGGACTTGGTAAAGGAAACTCCTGATGCCGCCGCACGACTGCACAGCCGCCTGCACAGCCCCATCGGCCTGAACCTGGGCGGCGAAACGCCCGAGGAAATTGCCCTTTCCATTGTGGCCGAAATCCAGGCGGTGCTAACGGGCCGCCCCGCCGGCTTCCTGCGCGACTCGCCCCATCCCATCCACCCAACCCTGCACGCCGACGCCCCGCTTGTGCCCGAGGGTAGGGTAGATGCTACCTGCGAATTGTAGGGGCGGGGCTTAGCTGAGCCCTGCACTACTGCTTGCGACTTCTGCCATATGCCCGCCATTCTGCTCCTGGCTGCCGGTTCTTCCTCACGCTTGGGGCGACCCAAGCAGCTGCTAATGTACCAGGGTCAGACGCTGCTGCGCCGGGCCGCCGAAACGGCCGTGGCTGCTGCGGCCGGCGTGCCGGTAGTGGTAGTAACCGGGGCGCAACATGAGGCGCTGTTGCCCGAGTTGACTGGCTTGCCGGTGCAGGTGGTGCGATGCCCTGATTGGGCTGTAGGCATGGGCGCTTCCATCCGGTGTGGCCTGCACCTGCTCGAAAGCCTGGAGGTTGCTTTCACGCCAGTAACGGTCATGCTCTGCGACCAACCCCACGTAACGCCCGCGCTGCTGGGGCAGCTGGCCGAAACCCACGCCGCCAGCGGCCGCCCCATAGTAGCCAGCCAGTACGGCGACACGCTGGGCGTACCAGTGCTGTTTGGCGCCGAGGCCCTGCCGCTGCTCCGGCAGCTGCCCGATTCGGCCGGGGCTGGGCAGCTGCTTCGGCAGCATCCGGCCCTGGTAGCCGCCGTGCCCTTCCCGGCCGGGGCTATTGATGTGGATACCGAGGCGCAATATGCGGCGCTGCTGGCGGGCGAGCCGGGGAGTGGTGCCGGAGCGTAACCGCCGCGTTGTCGGGCCACCACAACCACAGCCGTGAAATCCCGTTATCTTGCCCGCACTACTGCCCAAGCCCCTGCCTGTATGAGCGACGCTACCGCCGCCGTTACGTCCGCCGAACCCGGCGTTCAAACCATCCCCAAAGACGACAAGCGCATCACCCGCGGCTGGACGTTCTACGACTGGGCCAACTCGGTTTATCCGCTGGTTATTACCAGCTCTATCTTCCCCATTTACTGGGGCTCCGTAGTGAAAAGTCTTACGGGCACCGACAGCGGTAAAACGCCCGTCGAATTCCTCGGCATGAATGTTCCGGGCACCTCGCTCCAGAACTATTCGGTGTCGGCGGCCTTTCTCATCATTGCCCTCATCAGCCCGGTGCTCACGGCTCTGGCTGACTATTCGGGCCGGCGCAAGCTGTTCCTGCAGATTTTCTGCTACCTCGGGGCAGCCTCGTGCGCCGGGTTGTATTTCTTCGAGGCCAGCACGTTCACGATGGGGGTGTTCATCTTCATCATGGCCACGGTGGGCTTTTCGGGCTCCATCGTGTTCTACAACTCATACCTGCCCGATATTTCATCGGAGGAGCAGTTTGATTCGCTCTCGGCCCGCGGCTTTTCCATGGGCTACATCGGCTCGGTATTATTACTCGTTATCTGCCTGATACTCATTCAGGGGCCCACGCTGTCGGGCACGCCGCTATTTGGGCTGACTACTGAAAAGGCGACCCGCCTGAGCTTCCTGCTCACGGGCATCTGGTGGGCTGGCTTTGCCCAGATTCCCTTTGCCACGTTGCCCGCCGACCCCGGCCGCCGCGCTGGTGCCACCAACGATTCGGGCTGGCTGCTCAACGGTTTCCGCGAGCTGGGCAAGGTCTGGGAAGAAACCAAGCAGCAGCCCAACCTCAAGCGGTTTCTGCTGGCCTACTTCACCTACAACATGGGCGTGCAAACGGTGATGTACGTGGCCACACTCTTCGGTGATGAGGAACTCAAGCTCGACACCACCTCACTTATTATCACCATTCTACTGCTGCAGATAGTGGGTATTCTGGGCGCTTACCTGTTTTCCAAGCTCTCGGAGCGCATTGGCAACACCCGCGCCCTCAGTTGGGCCGTGTTCATCTGGATGCTGATTTGTATTGCCGGCTACTTCGTGCAGGCCGGCTGGAGCTTCTACGCGCTGGCCTCCGTTATCGGCCTTACTATGGGAGCAGTGCAGAGTCTCTCACGTTCTACGTATTCCAAAATCATCCCCGAGAACACACCCAACCCGGCGGCCTATTTCAGCTTCTTCGACGTGACCGAGAAGGTGGGCATCGTTATCGGTCTGATGGTGTTCGGCGGCATCTCGCAACTCATGGGCGGCAACATGCGCTACAGCATCCTGGCGCTCATCGTGTTCTTCATTCTTGGGCTCTATTTCCTGCTCCAACTGCGCGGCCGCAAGCTCCGCGAAGACGCGCCCACCGGCCCCGACACTTTTCCGGGCCCCCCGCCCGCCTCACCCACCAGCAGCACGCCCCTGTAGGAAATCAGGGGAATCAAAAGCGAAAGTGAAAACGGCCTCAAAGCAGCCCGTCATGCTGAGCTTGCCGAAGCATCTCTACCGCTTCTCTGCAACAGTCAACGAAGCGGTAGAGATGCTTAGACAAGCTCAGCATGACGGGCTGAAAATCTTCAGTTATTCACAACTATTTCAACTCTGCTTTCTAATTCCTCATGCACACCTCTTCGCTGCAACAGAACATTCTGGCCGAGCTCGACCACGAGTTGGCCACCACCCGCAAGCTGCTGGCGCTGGTACCCTACGAGCAGGCCGATTATCAGCCGCATCCTAAAAGCATGAAGCTGGGCCAACTGGCGTCCCACATCGTGAACCTGCTGGCTTTTAAGCAGCTGTTCGTGCAGCACCCCAGCCGCGACTTCCTCGACCCTAACGGCCCCAAGCCCGGCCCTTCGCCCACGAACCACGAGGAACTGATGGCCCGCTTCGAGGAATACAGCGCCAGCCTGCGAGTGGCCTTGGAGCAAGCCACCGATGAGGAGCTGACCCACAGTTTCCGCCTCCACCGCGGCGAGCAGACGCTGCTGGAGTATCCCAAAGCCACGGCCATCCGCATCATGGGCCTCAACCACAGCATCCACCATCGGGGCCAGCTCAGCGTATACCTGCGCCTGCTCGACGTTCCGATTCCGGCCATGTACGGCCCCTCAGCCGACGAACCTAACTGGTAAAAGAGGGCATTACGAAGCCACTCGTCATTCAGAGCGAAGCGAAGAATCTCGCGTGCTGACATTGTAGTAGTAGCCCTGCGTTAGGATTACTATCATCATGTCAGCACGCGAGATTCTTCGCTTCGCTCTGAATGACGGGTGGCCTTCCTGTTTTATTTCACCGAAAACACCTTCTCGCCCGCAATCCAGGTCTGCTGCACTTTAGCGTTGCGCAGCTTTTCGTTAGGCGCTTTAATTAGGTCGGTATCGAGGATAACAAAGTCGGCGGCCATCCCGGGGCGGATGCTGCCCTTCTGCTTGTCTTCGAAGGCGGCGTGGGCGGCCCAGGTGGTCATGCCGCGCAAAGCGTCGGGGCGCGAAAGGGCGTTTTCGGGCTGGAAGCCACCGGCCGGGTAGTTCTTGGCATCCTGCCGGGCCACGGCCGAGTGAAAGCCGAACAGCGGGTTGATATCCTCCACTGGGAAGTCGGAACCGATGGCCACCTGCCCGTACTGCTTGCGCAGCTGCTCGTAGGCGTAGGCTGTTTTGAGCCGCTCGGCGCCCAGCCGCTCACCGGCCCAGTACATATCGGAAGTGGCGTGGGTGGGCTGCACCGAAGGCACGATGCCGAACTGCCCGAACTTGCCCATGTCGGCCGGCGTAACCACCTGGGCGTGCTCGATGCGCCAGCGCCGGTCCTTCTGGCCCTTCAGCGCCTCACCATAGATGTTGAGAATGAGCCGGTTGGCCGAGTCGCCGATGGCGTGGGTGTTCATCTGGAATTTGCTGGCGGCCAGCAGCTTGGCTAGTTCGCGGAACTCCTTTTCGGTGGAGAGCAGGAAGCCGGTTTCCTTGGGTTTGTCGGCGTACGGGTCTACCAGGCAGGCCCCGCGCGAGCCCAGCGCCCCATCGGCGTACACCTTGAACGAGCTGACGGTAAGCCGGTCTTTGAGCACCGGACCGTTTTTGAGGTAGAAATCCTTGTTCTCCTTAGTAGGAGCGAGCATGGCGTGCAGGCGTACTTTAAGCTTGCCAGCCTCCTGGAGTTGGTCGAGGAAGTCGACGTTGGCCTTTTCCAGACCGGCGTCGGCCATGCTGGTCAGGCCCACGGCCAGGCAGCGCTGCTGGGCGTCGAGCAGGGCCGCTTCGGCCTCGGCCGCGCCGGGCGCCGGTATCTTGGCCGATACCAGGTCCACGGCATTATCCACCAGCAAGCCCGTGAGCTTGCCCTGGGAATCCTTGGCAATGCTGCCCCCGCTGATGGGCGTGCGGGCTGTAATGCCGGCCATATCCAGTGCCTTTTGGTTGACGAGGGCTGCGTGCCCATCTACCCGCACAATGAACACCGGCGTGTTCGGAAACAGCGCGTCGAGCGTGTCTTTGGTTGGAAACTGCTTGGTGGGCCAGTCGTTCTGGTCCCAGCCGCGGCCCGTGAGCCAGGCCGCCTGTGGGTACTGCTGCCGCTGCTTTTGCAGCTGCTGAATCACCTCGCCCCAGGAGTTGGTACCCACCAGTTCGGCGTCGCGCAGGCCCAGCCCGTAGCGGTAAAAGTGGCAGTGCGCGTCGTAGAAGCCGGGATAGATGAACTGCCCGTTGGCGTCCACTTCCTCTTTGGCCTCGAACTGGTCGCGCAGCTCCTCGGCCGTGCCCACGCCTACAAACTTGCCGTCCTTTACGGCAAATGCCTGCGCCGAGCTAAACGCCGAATCGACGGTGTACACCGTGGCATTGTAGACGAGCAAATCGGCCGGCTGGCGGTTGCCGCTCGATGTGGACTGGCAGGCGCTGAAGCCAGCGGCCAGCAGCGGCAGGGCAAGAAGCGGGCGGAAACGTGGGTGCATAGTGGCGGGAGTGTAGGGTTAAGAACGACAAGGTCGGGGAAAAGCCGGAGTTGTTGCGCGAAGTAGCGCGGAAGCTAAAAAACCAGCACCTCTCCTGGGCAAGGAGGGGTGCTGGTTTTTAGTTGGGAACTTCATTGAACGGCCGTAGCGCGAAGCTCCCGCTTCGCGTGTCGTTGAACGGCGTCATTTGAAAGTCGGCAACAATACGCAAAGCGGGAGCTTCGCGCTGCTGCGTGCTAGTCGAAGCGCATGTGCTTCACCGACTCGCCGGAGTTTTTCAGCTCCAGCAACGACTCAATACCGATTTTCAGGTGATTCAGCACGAAACCAGCCGTTACTTTCTTGTCGCTCTCCGACGTTTTCACGCCCTCGGGTGTCATCGGGTTGTCGCTCACCAGCAGCAGGGCGCCGTGCGGAATGCCGTTCACGAAGCCCACGGTGAAGATGGTAGCCGTTTCCATGTCCACGGCCATGGCCCGCACCTGACGCAGGTACTCCTTGAATGCCTCATCGTGCTCCCACACGCGGCGGTTGGTGGTGTATACCGTGCCGGTCCAGTAGTCCAGCTCGAACTTCTTAATTACGCTGCTCACGGCGCGCTGCAAACGGAAGGAGGGCAGGGCTGGAATTTCGGCCGGCAGGTAGTCATCAGAAGTACCCTCGCCCCGGATGGCGGCGATGGGCAGAATCAGGTCGCCGAGCTTGGTGTTGGATTTCAGGCCGCCGCACTTGCCCAGAAACAGGGCTGCCTTGGGCTCGATGGCCGAAAGCAAGTCCATGACGGTGGCCGCCATTGGCGAGCCCATACCGAAGTTGATAATGGTGATGCCGTTGGCCGTGGCCGTTTGCATGGGCTTGTCGAGGCCGCGCACTTCGGTGCCGAACTGCTCGGCAAACATGGTCACGTAGTTCGCAAAGTTGGTCAGCAAAATGTACTGTCCGAATTCCTCTAATTCGACTCCGGTATAGCGCGGGAGCCAGTTTTTAACAATGTCAGCTTTAGTCTTCATACAAAATGGTTGGGGTTGCGAAAGATAGGGTTACACCGCAGCCGGCAGCAGCCCGGAGCAGCGGCCAGCTCAGTCGGCCGGAAAAGGGTAGGTACAAAAAAGCCGTCGGTGCCCGGAAGGGGGAATCGACGGCACGGAATGAAAAGCGGGAGAAACCCCGGGGCCGTACCTTTGTAGGTGATGCAAGAGTTGAATCTGCCGCCTTTCGAAGCCAAAGTTACACAAAGCGGCGAAAAGTTGCTAATCTGGGACGTGCTGCGACGCCGCCACGTAGTGCTCACGCCCGAAGAATGGGTGCGCCAGCACCTGGTGCACTACCTCATCAACCACCGCGGCTACCCAAAAGGGCTGCTGAGCCTGGAGCGCGGCCACCAGTACAACCAGCGCCAGAAGCGCACCGACCTGCTGGCCCTCGACGCCACCGGCCAGCCCTTGCTGCTGGTTGAGTGCAAGCGCCCCACCGTACCCATCACGCCCGCCGTCGCCCACCAGATTGCCACCTATAATCTCACCATCGGTGCCCCGCTGCTGCTGCTCAGCAACGGCCTGGAGCACTACTGCTGGCGCGTAGATGCCGTAAACCGCACCAACGAGCGGCTGAGCGAAGTACCCGCTTATCTGAACTAGCGCAGCTAAGCCCCGCCCCTACGTCGTGCTGATAACTCCGATACATTCAGTTAATACTGCCGCCAACGCATCAATTTCAGCCTCGGTATTAAAGGAATGCACGATGAGCCGGAGCCGCTCGGTGCCGGCGGGCACGGTGGGGGCCACGATGGCGCGTACATCGAAGCCAGCGGACTGAGCGGCGGCGGCAATGGCGCGCACGGCGGCGGGGCCGGGGTTTTGGGTGAAGAAGACCGGGTGGATAACGTGGCTGGTGGCCGGCACATGCAGCCCGGGCACGGCGTTGAGCGTAGCTTTGAGGTAGTCTGACAGCTGGAAAAGCTGCTCGCGGGCCGGCTGCAATTCGGGTAGCAGCTCGTAAGCCGCCGCAAGGCTGGCCACGGTGGCGGGAGGCAGGGCCGTGGTGTAGATGAAAGGCCGGCTGAAATTGAGTAGGTAGTCGCGCAGCAGGGCCGAGCCGGCCACGGCTGCACCCTGGCTGCCGAGGGCCTTGCCGAAGGTGAGGATGCGGGCAAATACGGCTTCCTGCAGACCTAAATCGGCTACCAGCCCTTCGCCGCGGGAGCCGTAGAGGCCGTTGGTATGCGCCTCATCAACCACCAGATGCAGACCAAGGCGCTGGCAAACGGCCGCCAGCTCGGCCAGCGGCGCTACGTCACCATCCATGGAATACAGCGCTTCTACAGCCACAAATACGGTCCCGGTGGCACGGGCGGCCTTGCGTTCTAAATCGGCCAAATCGTGGTGGCGGAAGCTCCAGGCGGTGGCTGGCGTGGCCCGGATGCCATCCTTGACGGAGGCGTGACTGGCCTCGTCGTATATAATGGTGTCGCCGCGCCGGGGTACGGCCCCGAAGAAGCCTAGGTTGGCCGCGTAGCCCGAATTGAAGAGCAGCGCCGCTTCGGCCCCGTGGAAATTGGCCAACTGGGTTTCTAGCGCCTCAGCTGCAACCGAATTTCCAGTGAGCAGCCGTGAGCCGGTGCTGCCCGCAGGCAACTGGGCCGCAGCCTTCACTGCTGCCAGTACCTGTGGGTGTCTACTCAGACCGAGGTAGTCGTTGGAGCTGAAATCGGTGAGGCTGGGGGCGGGCGGAGCAGGCAGGCGGCGGCGGGTGCCTGCGGCCTCGCGCCGGGCCAGCTCGGCGGCCAGGCGCTGGTGCAGAGAAGTAGGCATGGTAGCGCGGAAAACGGTTGTCCTGAGCGAAGCAAAAGAACTTCACAGAAGGGAACTGCAAAAGCAGTCAGCTTCTCTGTTGGCCCTTCGCTTCGTTCAGGATGACACGGAAACCTTATCCTGCAAACGGGCCCACCGAGAGCCACACGCTGCCATCCTGCCCGAAAGTGCGGGCGCTGACAACCAGCCATTCAGAATCCACCTCTACCCGGTCGCCGACGGCGGGCAGTACGCCGTGGCGCTGCATCACTAGGCCCAATGCCGACCCAACCTTATCCTCCAGCTCTGAAATCAGGTCCTGGGCCGCGCGGGCCTCATGCTGCTGGCGGATGCTCTCGGCGTAGGTGTAGTCGAGGTTGAGGTCGAAAGGAATTTCCATGGAGGGAGAATTAGAGAAAAAAAACAGTGTCATGCTGAGCGAAGCCGGAGGCGTAGTCGAAGCATCTCTACCGCAACAAGTAAATCCTACTATCAGAGTTACTACGTCACGCGGGATGCTTCGACTACGCCTCCGATTTCGCTCAGCATGACACTGTTTGGATGGTCTGTTCTGCTGTTGGCGTAGAGCAGCGCTTATGCCTCTACGGGTGCCTTGCCGCGGCCCATCAGTACGGCGCCTTCGGGCACATCTTTGAACGACTTGCGGGGCTTGAGGCCGAGCAAAGCGAACATCTGCTGGTCGGCGTCGAAGTCGGGGTTGGGGGTGGTCAGCAGCTTCTCACCCGAGAAGATAGAGTTGGCACCAGCCAGGAAGCACAGGGCCTGCTCAGTAACGGGCATTTCCTGGCGGCCGGCCGAGAGGCGCACCATGGTGTTGGGCATCAGAATGCGGGCGGTGGCAATCATGCGCAGCATTTCCCACACGCTCACGCGGGGCTGCTCGGCCAGGGGTGTGCCTTCTACGGGCACCAGGGCATTTACCGGCACGCTCTCGGGATGGGCCTCCAGGGTAGCCAGCGTGTGCAACATGGCCACGCGGTCCTCGTCGGTTTCGCCGAGGCCGATGATGCCGCCCGAGCACACCGAAATACCGGCCTTGCGCACGTGCTCCAGCGTGTTCAGCCGGTCGTCGTAAGTGCGCGTGGTAATGATGTCGTCGTACTTCTCGCGGCTGGTGTCGAGGTTGTGGTTGTAGGCGTAGAGGCCGGCCTCTTTCAGGCGCTCGGCTTGGTACTCGTTCAGCATGCCCAGCGTGCAGCATACTTCCAGGCCGAGGCCGTTTACCTGCTCTACCATGCCCAGCACGCGGTCAAAGTCCTTGTTGTCGCGAATTTCGCGCCAGGCGGCCCCCATGCAGAAGCGGGTCGAGCCGGCGTCGCGGGCGCGCTGGGCCGAGGCCAGCACTTCGGCGTCGGGCAGCAGCTTGTGAGCTTGCACGCCGGTGTGGTAGCGGGCGGCCTGGGGGCAGTAAGCGCAGTCTTCGGGGCAGCCGCCGGTTTTCACGCTCAGCAGCGTACATACCTGCACTTCGCCGGTGGCCTGGGTTACGGCATGGATGGCAGCAGCCTGCGAAACGAGTTCCAGCACAGGCTGGTGGTAAATGGCGGTTACTTCGGCGAGGGTCCAGTCGGTGCGGAGCATGTTTTAGGCTATTAGCTGTTAGCTGATGGCTGTTAGCTTGCGGGGCATTGCTGTCAGGCGGAAAGCCAACAGCCAGTAGCCAACAGCTAACAGCTAAAATGTAGCCGCAAGATACTCAGCGGCGCCAGAGTATCCGCTGCTTAGGTTGCCGAATTGCTGGCTATTCGGCACTGAACCGATTTTCCGGGGCCGAGGTGGCAGGTTGGTCGAAGCGGGCGTCGCGGGTGTTTTTCTGCACGGAAATGGCCGCGAACAGGCTCAGCAGAAACGACATGGCGTAAAAGCCTTTTTCGCTGAGCGTGAGCGTGGCGTTCCACAGGCCCACCGTGAGCAAGGCAATGGAGAGGATGGTGGAAAACCAACTCAGGCCATAGTAAATGGTGGTTACCGGAATGCCATCAAGCTGGTCGCGTACCGATTTCTGGAGCGAAATGGCCGAAAACAGCCCATACATCAGAATGGTGAAGTAGTAGCCTTTCTCGTTGAGCAGCATCTGAGCGTTCCAAAGGCCGATAATGAAGGCGACCATGCCGGCCAGCAGGGCAAACCAAGAGGCGGCGACAAAAGCGTTGGAAGGCTTGGCGAGGGGAGCGTTCATGGCACTGGCAGTGAAGTGGTAAAAGAAGTGCCGGCGGCAACCCGTCCGACATTCCAAACATACGCGTCCATTCCTAGCGGGTAGCCCCAAGATTCCGTACGTTCAGACTTTAGTAAACCATCCTTGTTGGAGTAGCGTTGGCTAATGCGTAGGCATAAAAAGGCTGTTTAAGGACATTTTAAGCCATTGTGATGCTGTATTTTCGCCTCCTAAAATTTGCCCCGACAAGTGCAATATCAGACTTCCTGACAGGCGTGTTTCAGCAGGAGTAAGGCCTGTTGCTGGTCGAGAACCAGTCGGTTATCTGCCAAAAAAAACAGCAGCCCCCGACCTATTGAAAGTTAGGGGGCTGCTGAAATTGCGTTCGGCTGGTACTACCGGCTGCGGCTGGCACCACGGCTGCCGCGGCTGCTGCTTTTGCCTTTGGCAGGGCCGCTGGCACCTTTGGCTGGGCGCTTGGTGGCTCCTTTCGGACCACTTTTCGGGCCGGCAGATTTGCCGGGGCGGGGACCGGCTTTATCGGTGGGGCGGCCTGAGCCGGCGGTGCGGCCAGCCGTTACCAGCCGCTTGGGCTTGGCGCCGGGACGCACGGAATCTTTGTCGAGCCAGGTGCCGGCTGGCAGGGCCTTGGTTTTGCGCGGGGCCTCGTCGCCCATCGAGGGGTCGGAGGGGAGGCGTACGATGTCGGGGCGGGTGGTGGCGCGGCGGGCCGTTTTGCGGCCCGGCTGGTCGCCCCACTGCTCGGCCGTGGATACCACTTTGCGGCGGCGCGGCGTGCGGCCGTCGTCGGTGCCACTGGAGTTTTCAATCATCTCAAACAGCACCTTCAGCTCCTTGTCGCGCAGCTCGCGCCACTCGCCGGGCCCGAGGCCTTTGATGCTGATGTTCATGATGCGGATGCGCTCCAGTTGTACCACTTCGTAGCCGAAATGCTCGCACATTCGCCGGATCTGGCGGTTCATGCCCTGCACCAGCGTCAGCCGGAAAATGTAGGGCGTATCCTTCACCACCTTGCATTTCTGGGTCATTACGCCTAAAATGGGTACCCCATTCTGCATGGCCTCGATGAAATCGTCCTTGATGGGCTTATCCACCATCACGATGTACTCCTTCTCGTGCTGGTTGCCCGCGCGCAGAATTTTGTTCACGATGTCGCCGTTGCTCGTCATCAACAGCAAACCCTGCGACTCCTTGTCGAGCCGGCCGATGGGGAAGATGCGCACCGTGTGCTTGATGGCGCGAATAACGTTGTCCTTCACGCCCAGATCGGTGGTCGTGACGATGCCGGGAGGCTTATTGTAGGCCAGATACACCGCCTCTTCCTCAGGCCGGGGCTCTATGTGGGCGCCGTTCACCACTACCCGGTCGCGGGTCGTTACCTGGTCGCCAACGCTGGCGCGCTTGCCATTCACCGTTACGTTGCCCTGCTCGATGTGGCGGTCGGCTTCGCGGCGCGAGCACACGCCACTTTCGCTGATGTATTTATTGAGTCGGGTTGCCATAAGAGTAAAATGTAGTGCCGGGTACTGAAAGGGTGTCAGGGAATTGGCAGGCTGAGCCTGTCGAAGCAAAAGCAGTGCTGCTCACAAAGGCATCCTTAACACCCGCTTAGGCCGGCGGCAAAAAAAGAGGCTGCCGGCCCGAGGTGGGTCGGCAGCCTGCAAAGGTACGCCGTATTCAGGAGAGGGATACTGTCTCAGCTGATAGCCAGCGGGCACGCTTAGATCTGAACCGGAACCTAATCGAAAAACGCGAACAGCGCCGTTTCCAGGGCAGCGGGCAGCGTGGGCGGCGTGATGGTGCGCAGCTGCAGCGGCGAGTCGCCCTCGGTAGGCGAAAAGCTGCCCTCGTTGGTGTTGAAGCGTAACTGGCCCTGCGTGAATTCGCGCAAGTGTTCGCCGGCTTCCGTGCTCATATCCTCGAAATTGAGTTGGCTGAGCTGGCCGCTTGCGTTATCCAGGTACAGCCAGAAGTACAGGTGGCTGGGGTTCTTGCTCTGGATGTCGAGGCGCTTTACTTCGAAAACGGTGGCCGTATCGGCTTCAAACAGAAACAGGGAGCGGTAGGGGAAACGCATAGGGTCAGAGAAAAGAGTGCTTACAACACGTACACGAGCAGCCCGAGCAGGGGCACGAAAACCAGCAGGCACAATAGTAGCGGCCGCCAGATGCTCCGGGCCGGGTGGTCCTTTTTGTTGAGAATAAACGAATCGGCGTAGGCATTAAGGCCGTAGCCGCCCGCCAGCCCGATGCCCGCGGCGTAAGCCCCGTACGCAGAAGTGTTGGGCAGAAACGACACCAACACCCCCATCAGGACCATATATACCACACTCGCCCAGATAACCTTACGCGCCTGATCGGGTCTGCCAATTGCCCGCAAGTTGCTGGCCGTGAGAAAACTGGCCGCAATGGTAGTGAACACAAGCGAAAACAGCCGGATGCTACGCTGGGAATACAGGGAGGGAATGGTAGCAGGAGGAAGGGGCATGAGGAGAGTTACATGAGGCGACAGGCACTGGCAAACCTACTCCCAAAAGCTGGCCCAACCGCCAAATAGAAGCAAGGGGTTCACCATTAACTTGCCAGAGCCGCTCACCATGTTAAAGTGGACTTCGTGAGAGGCTACGAGGAAGGCGATTCGCCGGGTAGCTCAGCATTGTGGTAAATCAATAGGCCAGATATGCTCTCAACCGGGAGTTGTAACGCTTGTTGCACTAAATCAAGCTTACGGGCAAAACTGACCAATTCTACTAGCACCCGTGTATACGCATCGGCTAGGGCGGGCTTGGCTACGCGGATTTCGACGGGAGTAGTCGGCTGGAATTCTTCGCTCTCATCTTGACAAGTAAAAATTACTTCAGTATTCGTGAAACGAATACTAGGCTCTGGATGGCCGTGGTAGTAGGCACTACGGGCATAAATAGCCAAATGCTTCCAGTAGATGATGTCACTCAACTCTCCGCAGCACTGCGGAAAAAGGGTATTCTGGTCATTGATCCGCAGGACATAGCCGCCGAAGAAAGGGTATACCTCTTCCAGTGTCCACATGCCATTAAAGTAACCCTTCAAGTGGGATTTGGCCAGAACTATGAGAATAGCTGAATCCAAATCGGAAATCCGGTAAAAGTAGGTTCCGGGCGCAATGGGGGAAATCTTTCGCAACGCCTGAGCTACTTCCTCCTCTTGAATATTTACTTCGATAACGGGTACCAGCTCTACGTGCACGTTCAGTTTATTTTCCAGTTGTCGAATAACCGTTCAACGATGAAACGCAAAATGTTGTGTCTCTATAACTCTACTTCCTGTTCGCCCTGGTCTACGCCTTTCATCCACGTTGTCAGGCCGCGCATATAGGTTTGCTGGTCGTCGTAGAAGCTCATGTGGCTGCCGTTGGGGCAGATGAGGGCGGTGCCGTGCTGCACTTTTTCGGCCACCATGCGCATGTGCTCGGGGTCCATGGTGTCGTGTTTGCCACCGATGCTGAGCACGGGCACCGCCAGCTTCGGCAGGTCGGGCACGCGGTTCCAGTTCAGCAGCTTGCCCGATACGCCAAACTCGCTTGGCCCCTGCATGGTCACGTACAGCGACTGGTTCATTTTGGCAAACGAGCGGTTCACCGGCTCGGGCCACTCATCCAAAGGGCGGCGCAAGATGTGTTGGGTATAGAAATTGGGCAGCAGCAGCTCCATGTAACGCGGATTCTGGAAATCTTTGCGCGCCTCAATTTCCCGAATTTCTCTCAGCACTTCGGGCTTGAACTGGGGCGCCAATACTTCCTCGGCGTACTTCCCGTAGGCCGGAATGCTCATCATCATGTTGCTGATGACAAGGCCCTTGAGATGTTGCTGGTACTTGAGGGCGTACTCGGCGGCCAGAATGCCGCCCCAGCTGTGGCCCAGCAAATAGAAGTTGCTGTTGTCGAGCTTGAGCGCCTGGCGTACCTGCTCCACTTCCTCCACGTAGCGCGGCAGGCTCCACATGGCGGTATCCTTGGGGTTGTCGGAGTTGCCGCAGCCGAGTTGGTCGTAGTAGATGAACTCGATGCCCTCGCGGGGCAGAAAGCTTTCCATGCACTCGAAATATTCGTGCGTGGCCCCCGGCCCGCCATTCAGCAGCAGCAGCTTGATGCGCGGGTTGCTGCCAAACCGCTTGGTCCAGACGTTGAACGTGCCCTTGGGCGTGGTGATGGGCACCATCTTCACGCCGCCATCGGCCAGCGCAGTGGTGTCGGGAGCGGGGAAGTAAGCCGTGAGGGCCAGCGCGGCGGCATCGGGCACTTCGGTAGCGGATGGGGAGCAGGCGGCGGCCGTGAGGGCCAGCAGGGTGACAGCGAGGAGGCGTTTCAGCATCCGGCAATATATTCAGTTGTCAGTTGTCAGTTGTGAATGACGTAGGGGCGGGGCTTGCCCCCGCTCACCGTTGAACGATTCAGAACCGGGCCGGGGCAACGGGGGGGGGGGACGAGCCCCGCCCCTACGTCATTCAATTACTCCGCCAGCCACTGCTGGGTCCGGTACTCGCCAGGGCCGATAAACAGGCGCAGCAACTCGTCGGTGAGAAGCAGGCCGTTGGCACTGTTAGTGAAGAAAAGCAGACTTTCGCGGCGGCCGGGCAGTACCATGAAAAAGGCCTGAAAGTCGTCGTTGTCGCCCCAGTGCCAGAGGGCGGGGCCAGTACTGGTAGTAGCCAAGCCAACGCCTGTCGCCCAGGCCACAAACGGGTCGGTGGGGCCAGTTGGCCGGCCGCAGCGGCGGGCCTCATTGGCGGGCGTAGTCAGCAGGGCAGCAGTGGTTCGTTTGAGGTCCCGGCCGGCGTGTAGGGCCTGCACAAAGCGGTTGTAGTCGGGTGCGGTGGTGAGCAGGCTGTAGGCTGCGTAGGGCTGGGCAAAGCGGCGTACCTGAGTAGGCTGGCCGGCCTTTTCGTGGCCAGTAGCGGCGTTGCCTGCAAACCGGGGCTGCCACCGGAAGCTGCTGCGGCGCATCTTCAGCGGCCCGAAAACCTCCCGCTGGGCCAGTACTTCCAGCGACTCGCCGGTAAGCTGCTCCAGCGTTTGCTGCAGCCACACAAAGCCTTCGCCTGAGTAGTTCCAGCAGCTGTCGGGGGCAAAGCGAAACGCCAGGGGCGAAGTGACCCAGGTGGGCCCCAGTGGGTTATCGGCCCAGTTGGGCAGGCCGGTGGTGTGGGTGAGCACCATGCGAGCTGTTACGCGGGCGGCGTGGGGCTGGCCCTGCACGCGCGGGTACGGTGCATAACTGAGCAGCGGTCGGTCGAGCTCGAATCGGCCCTGATCGTGGAGCCGGAGCGTGAGGTAGGCCAGCACCACTTTGCCCAGCGAGGCCGCCTGAAACACGGTTTCGGCCGTTACGGCCACGGCCGAATCCTGCCGGAGTCGTCCTGCCGTGTAGGTGGTAACCTTACTGCCTTTGGTGTGCACGAGCTGGAGGCCCGGCACGTTGTGTTGGGCCAGTAGGGCAGTTAGCTCGGTCTGCTGAGCAGCGGCGTTCAGGTTAAACAGCAGCAGGGACAACAGGAGCAGCAGTTTCATAGGACTCGGGAAGGCTGGAAGCGGGGTTGCAGTCGGGATAGGTACTTCGGAAGATGCGGGAAATGGGGCAGCGGTTGTCCCAACAAAAAGCAAAATGGGCTGCTCCACCTGGAGCAGCCCATCAGACCAGCGAAATCGGTCACGAAATCCGTGAAATCCGCTAAAAATCAGGCTAATCTGTGATTAGCCAAGCGTGTGGTACACGGCCTGCACGTCGTCGTCCTCTTCGAACTTCTCGATCAGGTTCATTACTTCTTCCAGCTCGTCGCCTGCGAGGCTGACGGTGGTATTGGGCACGCGCTGCAACTGGGCCGACAGCACGTTGAATGCCTTTTCTTCCAGCGCCTTTTGCATCTGCCCGAAGTCGGTGAAGGCCGTTTCCACTACGATGTAGTTTGTTATCTGGCCCTGTTCGTCCTCCTCCTGGTCGGCGTACACGTCTTCGGCACCGGCGTCAATCAGCTCCAACTCCAGCTCTTCCACGTCGAGGCCCTCGGCGGCCAGCTTGAACACGCCCTTGCGGGTGAAGGTGTAGTCGGAGGAGCCAGCGGTGCCCAGCGCGCCGTTGCCCCGGTTGAAGTACATGCGCACGTTGGCCACGGTGCGGGTAGGGTTGTCGGTAGCAGTTTCAATTACTACGGCCACGCCGTGGGGTGCGTAGCCCTCGTACACCACCTCCTGGTAATCCTTTTCCTCGCGCGAGGAAGCCCGCTTAATGGCGGCTTCTACCCGGTCTTTGGGCATGTTCACGCCCTTGCCGTTCTGGATGGCCGTGCGCAGGCGCGAGTTGGTGTCGGGGTTGGGCCCGGCCTCCTTCACGGCCATCACAATTTCGCGGCCGATGCGGGTAAAGTCTTTCGACATTTGGTCCCAGCGCTTCATTTTGCGGCCTTTGCGGAATTCAAATGCGCGTCCCATCTATTGGTGGTTTGGTGAAATGGTAAGGAGTAGGGTATCGTGCTGGCGCTAGGCCGGAACGAGGTGCAAGTTAGCAGAAACCCAGCCGGGGCTGAAATCGAGGAGCAAATTAGCAGGCGAAAACGAGCTTCAGTTTCACTCGTTCACCAAGTGACTCCTTCACTGTTTCACCTTAAGCCCCAGGCCGCGGGCCAGCAGCCAGTCGAGGGCGCGGGCGGGCAGCAGGCGGGGCACAATGTAGGCGCGAAACACGTCGGCGGCAATGGTGTAGCGCAGTTTGGGTCGGGGCGTTTCCAGTATCTGCACCAGCCGGCCGGCTACATATTCGGGTGTCAGGCCCTGGGCGCGGGTCTTGTTCACGAATTTCAGGAAGCGTTGGGCCGGGCCGTGGTAAGGCGTGTGGGCATAGGGCGCGAGGTCGATTCCTTTGTCCCAGATGGGCGTTTGCGTAACGCCCAAGCCAATGAGCACCACCGGAATGCCGAACAGTTTCAGCTCGCGCCGCCAGCTGCCCGTGATGCCCTCCAGCGCGTGCTTGCTACCCACGTAAGCCCCCAGAAACGGCGAGGCCACCTGCCCGCTTACCGACCCCATATTCAGCACCCGGCCCGGCTGGCCCACGAACCCCGGCCGCGCCCCCAGCAGCGGCAGAAACGCCTGCGTCACGGCAATCAGGCCCAGCACATTCACTTCGAAATGTTGCCGGATAACCTCCAACGGCTGATGCTGCAGCGGCCCACCAAAGGCCACGCCGGCGTTATTAAGCAGGCCCGTCAGTGGCTCCGGACCCAGAGCGCGGCTCACTTCGGCCGCCGCCCGGGCCACGGCTTCGGCATCAGTTACATCGAAGAGCAGGGGCGTGAAACCGGGACCTAATTCGGCTTGTAACCGGGCTGCATCAGCCTCGGTGCGCAGGCTGCCGAACACGCGGTAGCCCCGCGCCAGAAACGCCCGCGCCGCCGCTAAACCTACTCCACTCGATACGCCGGTAATAACGATTGACTGCATCAGATGAGAAGAGGTAAGCTAAACGTTTACGCATGTTTTAAAGAAGCTCGGTCCGGGCGCCTGCTGCTACTGCCGCCGTAGTGTGTAGGTGCTCTGGTTGCCCACCGGAAAGCCCGCCACTACAATGGTAAGCTGGCCTTTGTCCAGCCGGAAAGTGCCTTCATCGGTGCGCGGGCGGCCGTTTTTGGCGGTGTACGTGAAGCTGATGCGGCCGGGCGTGAACGTGTAGCGGCCGTCCTGGTCGAAGCGCATAGGGCCGCCGTTGGCCGTCAGCGTCAGGCGCTTCTGGTAGGTGCCGTCGGAGCGCAGCGTGAGTGTGCCGCCCACGCCCTGCGCCGATATGGGCTCGGGGCTGCTTTCCCGGTCGAGGATGGTGTAGCTGAGGTAGGTGTAGGTGCCGAAAAATGGCGCGGGCGCAACCGGCCGGGGCACTGGCTGCGCCCGGGCGGGCTGCTGGGCCGCCAGCGGTAGCGCCGATAGTAGCAGAAAAAGTAGGGGCAGCAGGGGGCGACGGACGTTCATGCCGAAAGATAAGCGCCCCTGAGTAGATGGCAGGGGTTGCAGTTGCCCGGCCACCATCAGTCCTCGATACTCAACACCCAGGCCAGCGCGGTATCGGCTTCGTCAAAATCGAAGGTTTTAATGGGCAGCTTCTGCGTAAGCGAAACGCTGCAGGCCACCGCTTCGCGTGAGGGCCAGTCCATGGCATTTATCCAGGCTACGGCCCGCACGCCGCGGGCGGCCAGCGCGGGGGCCATTACCTGTCCAATCCAGTCGCCGGCTTCCAGCCACTCGCCAAATACTTCGCTGCTGTCATTTACCATGCGGTGCACGGGCTGCGTGGCGGGCAGGCTGGCAAGCATAAGCTGGCACTGCTGCTGCGCCAGCGCCGCATCGAAGCGGCCGCGCCATTGGGCCTGCACCAGCTTGTACTGGCTGCTGTAGCTTACC
>NZ_JABKAV010000060.1 GCF_013377905.1 Hymenobacter terrestris | reverse complement strand
TAAGACGTGGGCCAGGTAGTACGCAGCAGCGCAGCAGAGCGGTGGGGCGAGGTCCGGCACCAGCGATGCGCGGGCCACTCGCTGGGTAAGCCGGACCAGGTCCGCGTAGTCGAGCCAGAGGCCGTTGCAGTCTTCCCACAAATCGGGCTCAAACGAGTGGAAAGCCTGCGCAAACGCTGCCACGGGCAAGGTGGGGGAAATGGTCGTGGAGCTGCTGCGACGCCCAGCGCACGGCCGGCGCGTGCTGGCGGGGGTGGCCCGGCGGCAGGGGACGGTGCGGCTTGCATAGCACGTGGAGGTTACTGCGCGCGTTGGTGCCCCCGAGGGCCCGGGCCAGCCTATGGTCCACCGTCAGCTTGTCCATCGTGTGGCAATACGCGCAGCGCTGGCCCTGCTGCACAATAAGCTGGCGCCGCTCATGGCTCGGAATGGTGTGGCGGGTGTTTACGATCACTCCGGGTTCGCCGTGTAATCAGTTTTGGGCTGCCGGCAGTTGAGGCATGTAGCGGTACATAGCGTATGCCTGGGTGTATGCATGCCCACTCCCGTAACTCTGGCTGACCCTGCTGCCGGGGGGCGTCACGTCGGGACTTGCCGTGGCGGGTCAGCCAAACCACTACGGCGCGGCGAGATGGTTTGGCTCGCCCTGTGCTGCCCCTAGCTGCTATCTTTTGCCCGGTTCCATATCGGCGTACTGCCGGTTGGCATCGAAGAAGCGCTGGAGGGCCTGGTTCACTACGTCGGTCGTGTGGGCGCCGCCGGGCTTGTTGGCCTGGTAGTTTGCAAGCCGCTGGTAGTTCTGCTCCGTGATTGACGTGCTGAAGGAACGCTTTTTTGCCTGCTCGGGGGCCGGTTTGGCTGGCGCGGTTTTTTTTGAACTCATGTAAAGGGACTTTATGGGGTGTTCTATGCTGCGGGCTGCACGGACGCGTGTAAAAGTGTGTCCATCCGGGACCGGCAGGCCTTGTATTGGTCGTGGGTGGGCACCTGCTCGAGGACCGGATTAAGGGCCAGGTAGGGAACATGCTCGCCGCACCGGGCAAGGCAAATCGCCCGCCTAAAAATTGTGGTAGGAGACGGTGAACAACGCCACGGCGTGTCCCCGGTTCCAGCCATCATTGGGTGCTCTGCTTTCTGAGCTGTGCAGCCCGTGCCTGCGCCTGCTGGCGTGCGAAGGCCTTGCTCCACACCATCAGCGTGTTAACAGGGCTTGAATTCTGAGTATCTGACGCCGTCCAGGCCTCCGTCCGGCTGCCTGCCCAGCGGGAGCCATCGTTTGTCGGAGTACCAGGGCCGTACAGGTATTCGGCCTGCTGCTGCAAGGCTTGGCTCATTTCGCCTCTGCCACTGGCCAGAAAGGAGACGAATTTGCCTCCTGAGAACGTGTAGCGGGTGTAAAAGTCGTTGGAATGCTCTTTGGTACACTTGCCGAACCAACCAGTCTCTCCCTGCTGGACATAGTAGTAGGACTGGGCCCCAAATTCCTTCCCGCTTATCGGCACGAGGCCGGGGAAGGAGCTTAGGGGCTCGCCGAAGTGGTGACCAGGGATGCCGTTGAGCGAGTCCACCCGAGTGGCCCAGGTAGTTGTCGTTGCTTCGGCTGGTGCTGATTGATCCCTGCCCGCCTTTTGGGCTGGGGAGCCGGAATCGGTACAACTGCCCAGCAATACCCCGATGAAGATAAACACGATGAGCTGAGGGGAGACAGTAGCCATTAAGAACTGATTATGCGTCAGAACACCACTTCAACTTTCCCCGAAAACGCCCTTTCCAAGCTACTCGCTAAGGTGGTGCGTAACATCAGCTAAGAAGAAAGCAGCTATTAAAATGAGACGGTAGGAGCAGCCCGATTAACCGCTGCACCAAATTGTTACTCAAAGCCAGGAATATACCCGGGACAGGGATATTACAGACCAGCCAAAGATAAGCCACACAAAAATAATAATGACAAATATGTCATTGTAACCTGATGGGATGGGCCGGACTTTGGCGATGCATGTTGCCCCCCCTCTCAGATACCCTTCCGCTGGAAATAGTGCACCGGTTGCAGCGCCTGCGCCGGGCTCGGGGGCACACGTTGCAAGAGGTGTATGATGCCACGGGCATTCATGTCGCTCGACTGGAAGCCAGCAAGGCCAATATGCGGGTAGCGACGCTCGCGGTGCTGTGCCAGTACTACGAAATTTCCCTGGCTGAATTTTTTCAGGGCCTGTAGAAATCAGGACGGGGTCGAGTTGAGGTGGTCTAGCTAGCAAAGCGACTAGAAAGCAGAACGCTGGCGGTTGAAGACAGCGGCCGGAGCTTGCCCTTACAAGCGGTTTTTAACAGGGTTGCAACGGCCACTTATTCTTTGAAGAAAGGACAGTTGCAGGGCAATCACCGGATCTGAAAGTTGCTCCGCTTGTTGGTGCCCTCGTAGACGCGGGGGATGATGTGGTCGAGGGTGATGGCCTCCGTAGCTCCGCAACGCACGCACACTTGCGGCAGCGTAGGGTGTTGTTAAAAAAATAGGGTAAAACCTCCGACCTAGGAGTACAGAAGCCCACTTTGCAAGTGTAAAGTGCTGTAAATCAAATAAAAGCCGATATAACCGCGTGAGTGATAGTGCAAACGTTCATTTTCGACATCATCTTCGATTGCGTTAAGCAACATGTAAGGCTATTTGTCTTCCGATACCCTTACGTCGCGTTCACACCTTATCACGAGCATCCCAGCCAGTTGACCACGGACTCGGAAATTTTATCTATTTGTTTAACAATACCCAATAATCGCTAACCGAATCTAAAAATGCGGGTTAGCTTTGGGTACTCCCGTTTCAGTGAGTAGAAGTCAGGGTGTACCAGCACCCGCTTCAGGCCCCCCGGTTGTTCCACCAGCCGGGGGGGGCTTTATACGGTTGATTACATACATCACCCGCCTGCCTCTGAACCATCGCACCTCGGGCAACTCACGCCATGACAAAGTCAACCAAAAAGCGTCTTCGGGTCGTTGGTATGGAAAGGAAACAGGCTGCTGACGCGGGTTCGCCGGCTGGTTCATCTCCTCCTTTTCAGCACCCGATATTCGCCTCAGAAGCCGAGTATGACCAATCGGTTGAAAGCGTCGTGGCGCGCATCCGAAGCGGGCAGGTGAAGGCCCGCCTCCCCGACAGATAGCGGCTCGGCCCGTCCTCGTGGACCGATTCAACGCTGGGCGTACTCAGCAACTGAGTAGCAGGCGGGCTTCGGCCAAACTATGACTCTTCTTCTCGGGACTGTTGGTGCTTGGGGGATAGCGGCAATGCGTTGCGCGGGCCCGCATTCCGCTGCTTGCTCCGGGCAATGAAACGCGAAATTTCCTGCAACTCCTTCGCCGTTGGCGGCTTGGATTGAATCAGGCCGGCGTCTGCTGGTTCTTCGTCGGGAAGCTGGGTCATCTAAGTAGCCTGTCTTAAAAGGGTTGCTTAACGTAATGCTGCTTCCCGGACATCCTAGAGAATCGACGAGGGAAACCACAGCTGAAACGCACTGCCTGCCCCCTCCACGGAATGGACCTGGATGCTGCCCTGGTGCAGCTGCATGATTTGCTTGGCCAGACTCAGCCCAATCCCGGAGCCGTTAGAGCGAGTAGTGAAAAAGGGAATGAAGATGCTGTCCAGCACGTCAGCAGGAATACCACTCCCGTTGTCCTTCACCTCCACCACCACCCGCTGCTCTTCATCAGGCCAGGCCAGCAGGCTAATGCGTGGGTGGGGAGTTTGCGCAACCGCCTGCGCCGCATTGAGCACCAGATTGATGAGCACCTGTTCCAGCAGGTGGCCGTCGGCGTGCAGGGTGAGGTGGGTAGGCCGGACGCTGAGGGTGAGCTCAATGCCTTGCGCATCCAGCTGCTCCGCCAGTAGTTGCCGGGTGGCCTGCAGCAATTCCTGCACGTAAAGGGTCGTGCGCTGAGGCGAGGCCAGGGTGCTAAAGTCCCGGTAGACCTGGGCAAAGCGCAGCAGTCCTTCGCTGCGTTGCTGGATGATGCGAATGCCCGTGCCTACATCGTCCAGCAATTCGGTGGAAACTTCCAGTTGCCGGGCGCGCTGCACGTGGCGGCCCAACGAATCGGCCAGCGATGCAATGGGGGCGACCGAGTTCATGATTTCGTGCGTCATGACCCGGAGCAGTTGCTGCCAGGCGGCCGTTTCGGTGTCGGCCAGGGCCTGGCTCACGTTCTTAAAGGCCAGGAGGGTAAACGCTTTACCCCGCAGCGTAAACCGGGTAGCCGACACGAGCAGCTGCACCGCTTGCGGGCCTACCGTCAGCTTGACTACCACGGGCTGGCCGGGCACCGCTCGGCAGATGGCCTCGTAGAGCACCGGCTGCCGGGATTGTAGCGCTTGGATGTTTTTCAGGTACGGCAGGTGCAGCGTTTGCTTGAACGCCTCGTTCACCCAGCCCACGGTGCCCGCCGCGTCGTAGGACACGATGCCGGTATCGAGCAAGGCCAGAATGGTTTGCAGGTACTGAAACTGCCCTTCCTGCTCGGCCCGCAACGCCCGAAACGTGGCATTGACCTGGTTGAAGGCTTCGTACAGGAGCCGCAGCGACGCCGGGCCGGACTGCGCCGGGTACTGCCGCGAAAAGTCCCGGTACTTGAGAGCCAGGGTAAAGTCGGCCAGGGCTTGTTGGCCGCGTGTCAGGTAGTGGGTTAAGTTCAGCACCAGCACCAGCAGCAGCACCAGGGCCCCCAGGGCCTGCCCGTAGGCGTGGTGCTGCGCGGCGTACCCGCCCCCGGCCAGCGCGGCCACCAGCATTACCAACCGCCCCAGTAGGCGCACGTCCAAGCGGTTAAATAGCATGCTTGTCGAGCCGGCGGTAGAGGGCGGTGCGGGTGAGGCCCAGCTCCCTGGCCGCTTTAGTGAGGTTGCCCTGATGGCGCGCAATGGCCTGCTGAATGGTGTTTTTTTCTACTTCCAGCAACGGCAGCGGCTGCTCCGCCACGGTCGCAGCCGTCGTGGAAGCCGCAGCCGATTCGGGACTCCTAAACGAGAAGTCGGCCGGAAGCAGCACGGGGCCGGCCCCCAGGATGACGGCCCGATCCACGGCGTGCTGCAGTTCCCGCACGTTGCCCGGCCAGGCGTGCTCCTGGAGCTTGCGCAGGGCGGCGGCACTGAATTCCGGCACCGGTTGCCGGTTGCGGGCGGCGTACACCTGCGCGAAGTGCCGGGCCAGTAGAAGCACGTCGTCGGCCCGTTCGCGCAGGGGCGGCAGCGTGATTTCGACCGTGTTGAGGCGGTACATCAAATCCTGGCGAAAGGTGCCGCGGGCGACCAGCGCGTGCAGCGGCGCGTTGGTGGCCGACAGCAGCCGGATATCCACCGGTACGGGTACGTTGCTGCCCACGGGCACCACCTGGCGGTTTTGCAGGGCCGTGAGCAGCTTGGCTTGCTGGGGCAGGCCAATGTTGCCAATCTCATCCAGAAACAAGGTACCCCCGTTGGCCGCCTCAAACCGGCCCATGCGGCTGGCCTGGGCATCCGTGAACGCGCCCTTGGTATGCCCGAACAGCTCGCTTTCAAACAACCCTTCGCTGAGCGCGGCCACGTCGGCGGCCACGAAGGGCCGGGCGGCGCGGCGCGACTGCTCGTGCAGGGATTTGGCGGCCAGCTCCTTGCCGGTGCCGTTCTCACCGAGTAGCAGCACGTTGGCTTCGGTCGGGGCAACTTTTTCAATAATAGCGCGCACTTCCTGCATGGCGGCTGACTCGCCCAGTAGCGTAGTAGCGGCCGGATCGGCTGGTTTTTTCGGGCTGCTCCCGCTTTTGCTGCCGGTTTTAGGTTGGAGGGCGGCGGCCAGCGTTTGCAGCAACTGGTCGTTGTGCCAGGGCTTGAGCAGGAAGTCGGTGGCCCCGGCCTTGAGGGCGCGCACCGCCGTGCGCACGTCGCCGTAGGCTGTGAGCAGGAGTACGGCCGTGGTGGGAGCGTGCTCGCGGATGCGGTCCAGCCAGTAGAAGCCCTCGTTGCCCGTCGTCTGGCCGCTACGGTAGTTCATGTCGAGTAGCACGGCGTCAAAGGGCTGCTGGCCAAGCAGGGACAGCAGCCGTTCCGGGTTTTTCTCCGTCACCACTTCCCGCACCTCGGTTTTGAGCAGCAGTCGGAGGGCGAACAACACGTCGGGCTCGTCGTCTACCACCAGGATGCGGGCGTGCTTCAGATTCATGAAAAGGGGCTTGGTGAAATGTAAAAGTCGGGACTGGCAGGCGTCTGTGCCAATGCCCGCCACATAAACCGTGCAGGCCCTGGAAAATACTGGTTTTCAATCTGCCAGCCCGTGCTTCGCCCAGCGGCTTGTTCTCCATGTATCAGAACCGAACGGTCAACTGTATCGAAACCGGACGTTTGGCAACAGTGAGTTGGTGGGTTATCGGCTCACACTGTTGATTAACAGCTGCTTTCGCGTAAGGCACCGTTCTTGGCACTCTTGGGCAGTAGCTTATTTCTGTTATTGTCCGCGGCGAGCTGAATGGATGTCCTGATACCCAAGAAGAAATGGTCGTTTGTCACTCGCTGGTGGTGGCTGGTGGCCCTGGTGCTGGCGGCCATGGGATTGGCCGTTATGTACTGGCCCCGGCCGGGCCAGCGGCTGCACGTCGCGGCCAGCCGACTGACCATCAGCCCCGTAATCCGGGGCAACTTTCAGGAATTCACGGCCATCGATGGGGTGGTGCAGCCCCTGCGTACCGTGTACCTGGACGCGGCGGAGGCCGGCACGGTGCAGCAGGTACTAGTAGAAGAAGGCGTGACCCTGACGGCGGGCCAGCCCCTGCTGCGGTTAGCTAACCCCGACCTGCAGTTGGAGATGGTGAACCGCGAAACGGCCGTGTACGAGTTGATGAACAACCTGCGCAACACCCGCAACCAGCTGCTGCAAAACCGCATCCTGCGCCAGAATCAGCTGGCCGAAATTGACTTCCAGCTGGCCGAGGCCCGGCG
This sequence comes from Hymenobacter terrestris, assembly GCF_013377905.1. Taxonomy (GTDB): domain Bacteria; phylum Bacteroidota; class Bacteroidia; order Cytophagales; family Hymenobacteraceae; genus Hymenobacter; species Hymenobacter terrestris. The sequence goes on along the minus strand of NZ_JABKAV010000060.1, from coordinate 12,895 downwards.
GGTATTTGACACCAACCAGCTGTTGTATGACCAGCAGGTGATTGCGCGGCAGGACTACCTGCAGAGCCAGAACGCCTACCGCTACCAACGGCGGCGGCGCCAGCTCACCCAGCAGACCCTGCGCCAGGACTCCATCGCCATGCTCCAGCAGCTGGGCACGATGCAGGAATCGGTGCAGCGCATGAGCAGCAACCTGGCCCTGATGCGGCGCAAACTGGACGATTTGCTGCTGCGGGCCCCGGTCGGCGGGCAACTCAGCTCGCTGGCCGCGGAAGTGGGCGAGGCCAAAACCCGGGGCCAGCGCCTGGGGCAGATTGACGCGCTGGAAGGCGTGAAACTACATGCCGTGGTGGACGAGTTTTACATTGCCCGCATCGAAACTGGTCAGGCGGGCGAAGTGGTGGTGGAGGGCCAGGCCTACCCGTTGCGCGTGACCAAAATCTTCGCTCAGGTGGCCAAAGGTCTGCAAATCGACCTAGCTTTTACCGGCGCTTCCCCACCGGGCCTGCGGCGGGGCCAGACGCTGCCCATTCGGTTGGCACTGAGTGCGAAGACCCCGGCGGTGCTGCTGCCCAGGGGTGGCTTCTACCAGCAAACTGTGGGCAACTGGGCCTTCAGGCTGGGACCCGATGGCAGCCGGGCCCAACGGGTGGCTATCCGGCTGGGCCGGCAGAACCCCGATTATTACGAAGTGCTGGCTGGCCTGCAACCCGGCGACCAGGTCGTAACGTCCAGCTACGAAGGCTACGCCGACCAGCAGGAGCTGGTGCTCGACAACCGCCAGCCATAGGTACTTTACTCTCGACTTAGCCCTAAATGACGCGTACGCATGATTAAGACTGAAAACCTGGAGAAGGTGTACCGCACTGACGAAGTGCAAACCAAGGCGCTCCACCACGTCTCGCTGAGCGTGGAGCAGGGGGAGTTTGTGGCCATCATGGGCCCCTCGGGCTGCGGCAAATCGACGCTGCTCAACCTGCTGGGTTTGCTCGATGAGCCCGACGGCGGCAGCCTGCAGCTGCTGGGCACCGAAACCAACCGCTACTCCGAACGGCAGCGGGCCGAGCTGCGCAAGCGCAGCCTGGGCTTCGTATTTCAGAGCTTCAACCTGATTGACGAGCTGACGGTGTTCGAGAACGTGGAGCTGCCGCTGCGCTATCTCGGCGTGGGGGCCGCCGAGCGGCGGCAGCGGGTGGAACAGGTGCTGGAGAAACTGCAGCTGCTGCACCGGCGCAACCACTTTCCGCTGCAGCTCTCGGGCGGGCAGCAGCAGCGCGTGGCCGTGGCCCGCGCCGTGGTCAACGCCCCGCCGCTGCTGCTCTGCGACGAGCCCACCGGCAACCTCGACTCGGCCAGCGGCCACGACGTGCTGGGCCTGCTGACCGAACTCAACGAGGCGGGCACCACCGTGCTCATGGTCACGCACTCCGAGCACGACGCCCGCTACGCCCGGCGCGTCATCCGCCTGCTCGACGGGCAGGTGGTGCTGGAACACAGCCGCCACCAGTTCTAACCGATTCCTTCTCCTTTTGCTCATGCTTCCCTACCCCTTGCTGCTTATTTACCGCAACTTCAAGCGGTTCAAAAGCACGTTCCTTATCAACCTTATTGGCCTCTCCACCGGCCTGGCCGGCGCGCTGCTCATCTACCTCTGGATAAGCGACGAGCGCAGCTTCGACCGCTATCACGCCCTGGACGGCCGGCTCTACCAGGTGCTGGAAAACCGGCGCACGGCCGCCGGCATCGAGACGCAGACCGGCACTATACCGCTGCTGGCCGAGGCCCTGCGGCGGGAAATGCCGGAGATTGAATTCGTGGCCACCACCACGCCGGTCCCGTTCTTCCCCCCGTTCACGCTGGCGGCGGGCGGCCAGCAGCTCACCGCTGTCCCCAAATACGCGGACCCGGCCTTCTTCCAGCTGTTTTCCTACTCCCTGCTGGTAGGCACCCCCGCCACGGTGCTGCGGGACAAACACGCGATAGTCCTCTCCGAAGCCCTGGCCACCAGGCTCTTTGGGTCGCCGCAGAACAGCCTGGGCAAGGCCGTGAAATGGCAACTGGCCGCCGATAGCACGCAGACCAGTCTGGTGGCCGGGGTGTTTGCCGGGGTGCCCCGCAACTCGTCTGAGCAGTTTGACTTCGTGCTGCCGTTTGCTTCGTTCAGGGACCGGATGCAGATGAGCGAGACCATCAAGTGGGACGATGACGGCCCCTTCACCACCTACCTGGCCCTGAAGCAGGGGGCTGACCCCGCGCAATTTCAAGCCAAGCTGGCGGGTTTGTTGAAGACCAAAAGCGCGCAGACCCAGACCCAGGGGCGCACGCTGTTCGTGCGGCCGTTCGCGGCGGGGTACCTGCACGGCACCTACGAAAACGGCGTCGCCACCGGGGGGCGCATCACCTACGTGCGGCTCTTCGCGCTCATTGCCGGGCTCATTCTGGTGATTGCCAGCATCAACTTCATGAACCTGTTCACCGCCAAGGCCTCGCGGCGGGTCAAGGAAGTGGGCATTCGCAAGGCCCTGGGGGCGAGCCGCGCTTCGCTGGTGGGGCAGTATCTGACCGAATCGGTGGTGATGGCCCTGCTGGCGCTGGTCGTGGCCGTGGGGCTGGTGCAACTCGTGCTCCCGCAGTTCAGCGAGCTGACGGGCAAGCCCCTGGCCTTGCACTGGGAGTGGCCGCTGGGGGCCGCCGGCCTGGCCCTGGCGCTGGGTACGGGGCTGCTGGCGGGCAGCTACCCCGCCTTCTACCTGTCGGGTTTCCAGCCGGCGGCCGTGCTAAAGGGTAAGCTACCCACCCGGGCCGGTGAGGTATGGACGCGGCAGGGCCTGGTCGTACTGCAGTTCACGCTCTCGGTGCTATTTATCGTGGCCGTGGTGGTCGTCAACGCGCAGCTGGCCTTTGTGCAGCGCCAGCCGCTGGGCTACGACAAAGCCCACGTGGTGCGCTTTGATACGGGCGGCAAGGCGGCGCGCGAGCAGGCGGCCTTTCTGGCCGAGGTGAAGAAACTGCCCGGCGTCGGGCAGGCGTCCAGCGTGTTGGGTGGCTTCCTGGGCGGGCGCTACGTGGCCGAGAGGAGCTGGCGGGGCAAGCGCCTGCCCGTAGCGACGATGCTCGTGGGCTACGACCTGGTGGAAACGATGGGTATGCGCCTGGTCGCTGGCCGCAGCTTTGCGCCCCAGTACCGCGCCGACAGCGCCGCCATCCTCGTCAACCAGGCCCTGGTAACCGGCCTGGGGATGACCGACCCCGTGGGCCAACAGCTCGACGGCGCCCGCATCGTGGGCGTAGTCGGCGACTTCCACTACGAGTCGCTGCATGAAAAAATCAAACCCCTTGTTCTCCAGCTCGATCCTCAGGTGAACACGGTGCTCGTGAAGCTACAGCCGGGCGCGGAGCAGGCCACGCTAGCGCGGCTCCAGCAGCTGTACGCCGCCTACAACCCGGGCTTTGCGCTCGACTACACGTTTCTGGATACCGACTACCAGGCCCAGTACGCGGCCGAGCGGCGGGTGGCGGTGCTGGCGCGCTACTTCGCCGGGCTGGCCATTCTCATTTCCGCCCTGGGCCTGCTGGGGCTGGCGGCCTTCACGGCCGAGCGGCGGCGTAAGGAAATCGGCATCCGCAAGGCCCTGGGCGCAAGCGAGCTGAGCATTGTGTGGCTGTTGACCAGCAGCCTGACCTGGCTGGTGGTCGGGGCCATCGGGCTGGCGCTGCCCCTGAGCTACCTGCTGATGCAGCGCTGGCTGGAGGGTTTTGCCTACCGCGTGGCGTGGCAGTGGTGGTACTTCGCGGCCGTCGGGATGGGGGCCCTACTCATTGCCTGGCTGACAGTAAGCGTGCAGGCCTGGCGGGCCGCCCGCCGCAACCCCGTGCTGAGCCTACGAGCAGAGTGAGCGGCAACTAGATTGTAAACGGTAATTTCAGTAGGCTGGGCAGCTCTTATAGCTTTTTATAGATGACCGTTTATGAAACATAAAAGGCTCTGAAATAGAATATTTTTGGTCTTGATTGAAAGTTTGGTCCAAAAGTCAAACAGTCGACTTGCTGGCCGTTGGTTTGTTGCGGGCTGGGATGACGACCTTGCGGTGGCTATCATTTTTTCCGCTGATGAATGCTACAACTCCACAATTTTAGTAAGTCCTATCGGGGACGGGCGGTGTTGCGCATCGATTCCTTTGCCTTCTCACCCGGTACCTCCTGGATTCAGGGGGCCAATGGTTCGGGAAAGAGCACCCTGCTCAGAGCGATTGCCGGCGTAACTCCTTTTGAGGGAGATATCCTGCTGGCGGGACAGTTGAGCGTTAAGAAGCAGGCGGTGGCCTACCGCCGCCTCGTCAACTTTGCCGAAGCCGAGCCCTTGTTTCCCGAGTTTCTGACCGGCCGCGAACTGATTCACTTGTTCCGGGCGGCCAAGAACGGCCCACCCCACCAAGAGGACTTCTATTTGGAAGGCCTGCACATGACCTCCTACGTGCACGAACCAGTCGGCACCTATTCGAGTGGGATGCTCAAGAAGCTGTCCCTGGTGCTGGCTTTTCTCGGCCAGCCAACCTGCATCGTGCTCGACGAGCCGCTGACCACCCTGGACGCGGCGGCCATTCCGGTGCTGTGTTCGTGGATGGTCCGCCAGCAAGCCCAGCAGGGCACGAGTTTCCTGCTGTCCTCCCATCAGGCCTTTGCGGCGGGTTCGCTGCCTGCCATGCAACAATTGCTCATCGAACACGCCACCTTGCACTACCCTGAATGAAAAACCCCCTGACTCGCGTCTTACTCAAAGTCGTGGCCAGAGGCTTTTACCAAGAGCATACGGGCTGGCTGATTTCCCTGTTCCTGGTGGTGTTCGTTAACTTCTTCTGGACCCGGGTGCCCAGCCAAAACCACCTGACGGAGGCGCAAATTCTCGAGAACGGCTTTCGGCTGGTCCTCCTGTCGGTAAGCGAGCCCATCGGTGTGGCCGCGCTACTCGGCGTCTGCTTTGTCTACAGCCTTAAGAGTTGGAACTACGTGGCCGGCCGGTTGAAAAGCGTAGACGTGCAGTTCCTGGCCTACAGCAGCAATGCCTTGCCGTGGCGACAGCAGGTAACGTCGTGGTCAGTGGTGCAAGGAGTTATCTTGTTGCCGGTGGTGGTGCTGTGCCTCTACGCCATGGTCATCGGCGTTATTTTTCACCACTGGCTAGTTCCCCTGCTCCTGCCCGTCTACCTGTTGCTGCTCACGGTAACCGGCGCTGCTTACTACACGCGACTGCTCAACGACACGGTGGTCAAGCCGGACAAGCGGGCGGGACTCACCTGGGCGCGCAACTGGCCTAAACCAGTATTTAGCCTGTTTTTGTACGAAATCATCGCTACAAAGCGCGTCACCTATTTCCTTACTAAGGGAGCCTCAGCGGCGAGTATTGCGTTGCTGCTCCTGGCCTTCTCGGACTCGCGCACCGATGTTCGGTTAGCGGGCATGATAGCACTCTGCTGCGCGGTCGGGCACTTCATCCTAATTTTCCAAGCCAGTGAGTTCGAGTTGTTCTATCTGCCCTTCGCGCGCAACCTGCCATACGGACGGGGACAGGCGTACGGCCAGCAAGTACTGCTGTATGGTGTCCTGTTACTGCCCGAACTGGTGTGGCTGCTGGCGGCGGGCGGCTTTCGCACCGGCCTAACGGCTGCCGGTTTGCTGCTGAGCGTCACCTTGCTCCTGCGCACCTTACTCTACTGGACGGGCCAACACATGACTTCCTACTTGCGCATCGTGGTTGGGCTGTTTCTTTTCTTGCTCTTGGCTAACTTATTTGCGCTGACTGGTCTACTGGCCCTTGGCAGTGCCCTGGCTGCCGGGCTACTGCTATACAGATACCGGTGAATGTCAGCAGCACCCTAAAAAAGAGCGTACCGCATTTGCAATTGGGCTCCTTCAACTGAATTGCCACGTTTAGCTTGGGACCGTTATCCTAAACCTTATTCTGGCTGCTCATTGATATCGCGAGGCTTCACCTGTATGCCTTTTTCATACAAGGCGTACTGCTCGTCGGCCCCGTCCAGCAAGACTAAAGCGTAGCCCCGGAAGTGCTGACTCAGCTCCAGTGCTACCAGTTCGACAATGGACAAGAAGTGCCGGTAGAACAGGGAGTAAAAATTACAATCCATCATCACCATCGTCGGCAAATTGAGCTGGTCGACATAGGCGTCGTATTTGCTGCCCACTTCCTCTATGTTGCGCTCGGTCATAAACGCCCGCGTGTAGCGCTGCTCGTCGCTGATGTCCAAGACAGCAATGGTGATGCCCGCAAAGTAGATGTTTTCCGACTGCGATTGAGCCCCCATGAGTTTTTCGCGCAGATATGCTGCGACTGCCTCTGTCGCATTGCCTGCTAAGAGAATGCTCGCTCCGATCATGGCCTATTGTTGGGGTCCAATGTGAAGGTTCAAATAACGCTCCTTCAATTAAACGGAGCACGTTTAGCTTCGGACTCTTTTCGTGAACGTACTTTGGGCATCTCTCGCACACCATGCAGTACATTGCTTTAGCCTTCGACACGCCCGAACCCCAACTCACGGACCTGACGCAAGAGGTGCTGACCCTGGCGCAAGCAGCCGGCTACCGCCCCCGCGCCGATTGGCTGGAAATGGCGGGGGACGGGTTGCCCGCCTTCGTCCAGAGTCGCCGCATTACCCGCGTGGTATTTTTAAACTGCCCCTCCCGCCCGTCTTTGAAAGTTTCGTCCGACGGGATTACGGAGGACGTGGCCAAAAGCGCTTGGGACGGACGCCCCTCCGCTTTTGAGGGGTTTCTTGCGGCCGTAACGAGTGTCTGCGCCGAGTGGCCGTTTTACGTGGTCATGGGCGAGGAATGGTTCGTGTATCAGTACGTGCGCTACCACGAGGGGCCGTTGGCCAAGCTGGCCACCATACTGCACCTGAACCGCAGCTGGCGCGCCCAACTCTACAACTTCGAAACGGAATCCAACAGCGACGACAGCGAAACCCCGCTCATCTTTCGGGTCATGCCGGGCCCGGGCAATACCACCCAATGGTAAAACTAGAACGCTCCCTACTTTGAACAGCGCTCGTTTACCTGGCCCCCCTATTCTGTCTCGCTCAACGACTGTGTCTTGTCCCAAAATAGGTAGACCATCAACGTATTTTAGGACAAGGTATCCTATTAACCGGGCCCCAATCCCCACGCTAATCAAGCATTGAAGCGGCCCGCTCGCTCCAGAGCGTCAGCGGGGCTGCGGCAGCAACGGACGGAATCGTTCCTGGGTGCGCCGTTACGCGCGGCCCAGCCACTGCATGGCGCGCCCCTCGTCCTCAAACAAGGCCATGTCAAACGGCCGGGCCGGGTCTAGGGCATAGGCTACCTCCTTCTGGTGGCCGGGGTTGGTGGTGTACGCGGCCGTGAGGGCCGGCGAACTCAGTACGGCCACCCGCAGCCGTTGGGGCGCTAACCGCGCCACCGCTTCCGGATAAAACGTGGTGTTCACCCACGGCCCCAGTTCCAGCGCCGCGACTTGGCGGCGGCGCACGTCCAGCAGCCAGGCGCTCAGGCCATGCGCTTTGGCCGAGGCCAGCATCTGTGCGTAATCGGCCTGCACCGCCGCTAACGTCTCTACTACGGGGTGCCAGCGCACCACCAGGATGTTCAGGTCCGTTCGAAAGGAAAGCGTGCGTGAAGGCAGTTCAATAGAAGGCAGCATGCCCCAAAGATAGGTCCGCCCCGGGGCACCTATATCAATTCACTAAGCGCTTTATTTTGAACACAGCGCGTTTACCTTGCCATCCTTTTCTTGAACCGGGTTGCTTGCCGAGAGGCGCCCGCTTTGCGCCGCGCTATTTCACCAATTCAATCCGGTCGATGCCCCGGCTTAACCCCCGCCAGGTCATCGTAGGCTGTCCGGACACGACGTCCAGCGAAAAGTTCTCGTTTATAAAGCCCAGATAAGTGAGATATTGTTCCTCCGGCTCCGTGAGGTGAGAGCCAGCAGGAAAGTTGTATTTCATAACAAAAGTACCTTGGGGTCCCCGGTCGTTAATTAGGCGATCGGGGCTGGCACTGACTTCAAAGCGAACGGGGTAGGTTTTGGTCCGAAAATGCAAGAGGCCGGAAAAGCTGGCATAGCGCGGGTCCGGAATCGAGCGGCCCGAAGGGGCTGGCTGAATGGACAGCGTCGCAAAATCCTGGAAAACGGTGTCGCGTACCAACCCCAGTTCTTTCTGGCCGGTGTTATACGACTGGGCTTTGATGTACAACCCGCGAAGCTGCCAATTGCCAGGCACAGAGGGGCTCAGGGCTTGCACAATCTCCGCGCTTTTTTGGTCGTAATCTACTCTCGGCGTCGGCGCAGGCCCCGCGGTTTTGGCGCATTGGGCGAAGAGCGCGACCGTGGCCAGCAGCGGGAGCGAAAAGGCTTTCATGGGGGGGTGGGGAAGGAATGGACGCGCAATATGCAACAACTTAAACCGTACTGTCCTCTTAATTGGACCCGGTAAGAGCGGTTTAGTAAGAGCCTCGTAATTCTTAACAAAGCGCGTTTAGCTTCGGACCATTAAAGTGTACTACTCTTGTACCATGCTGTCGCCCTATTCTACAAAAGCGTTGTCCATCTTGTTAGAGTTGCTGCCGGACTTAGCGCCTTTGGTCAGGATGGAGCAGGACCACTTTGAGCTGACGCAGGTCGGGCCCGCCGGGTGGGAATTGATGGTGTCCTCCGCCGAGGAGGAAGTCACGGTGTACTTTGCCGACCATCACCGGCACTTTGGCTGGCACGAGGGCGACCCCGCTGATGACGCCGCCGACGCGGCCGCTTACATCCGGTCGCTGCGGGCTGGCGAACTCGGGGTGCTGGTGTGGTACGAAGGAACGAAGCTAGTTTCGTCATGGACCATTGACGCCACGGAGAGTCCTGTGCCGTCCACTTGGTTCCAACGCTGGTGGCGCCGCAAGCAAACCTGTGTGATTAAGAAATGGGCAGAGTAGCCTAGAAAGGCTTGTTTACCTTCGGACCGTTTTCCTGAACGGAAGTACGAGAAAAGGCATCCAACTTTGCCGTTTATGAACTGGACTAGAAAACGCATTCGGGGCTTACGTCGGCACTTCCGCCATTTGCAGCAACGCGCCACGAGGGCCAGTAAAATGCGGCTCGTCGATTTAACCTGGCTCGCTCGCTTTCAACAGACTTTTCTGACGGTCACGGCCGGCCCTTGGGCCTCTTGCCAAGAAGTGCCGCGTTACCAGGCATTCCGGGCACTTTGGGTCCAGCGTTTGCTGTACACCTTTCCGCACTGGCACGCGCAGTTGAAGCGCCGGTATCCGACCTTTTATTTGGCCATTCAACTCCATGAGCCAACACCCGACCGGTTTTGCCAATCGCGCTTGGCGGCGGCGGTAAATGAGCGCCGACGGCTCTACGAGAATACTTATGGTGTCGCACAGGATAGTCCTTTGCCTGCAGAATACGCGACCATACCAGGGATAGAGGCCCTCGAATGGCAAGCGTATATCAAGTGGAGCAGCTCATACTCGCTCGAGGAATTTGCACAGGCCACTTGGTTGGCAAATACACCCCATAAGGTAGGAAGTACGGACCAAGGTGAGCCCTGCATCTTCGTACAGCTTGGGTTGGTGTGGGTCGGCCAAGCACCTAACCTGTAACGCTCTTTACTTTGAACGAAGCCTGTTTAGCTTCGGACCGTATTCTTAAACTCCTTACTTTCTCCTACGCCAGTGCTCTCCTTGCGCTTTCACCCCTTGTCCGCGCCCGTTACAACGCACTGGGCTCTTTACAACTCCCTCACCCGGATTCCGCTCACGCTCACCATGGGCGAGCAGCCCGCCGTTCCGGACTGGCTCTACTGCCGCAACCACGACGAGGGACACAGCCTGCTGGAATTTTACTTTGACCACCCCACGCTGGTTCTGCAGGAGTTCGTCATCGTCACGCTGGCAGGTCCCCTAAACCAAGCCGTTTCGCATCCCTTGGTCTACGACCCGCACGCCTACTATCGGTGCCAGTTGGCCGAGCCGGACAGCCCGCTTACAACCCTTCCGTTGCGCCTCCACACCACGGTCGACCATGCGATTCTCTACTATCCCGAAGCCACTCAACCGCTGACTTATTACCAAGTGGGCCGCAATTTCTCGCTAGGGGTCACTTCCCGCGGGCACCTGGCGGCGATTGCTCTCACCGAATTAACCCTTGAGGCGCAACAAGCAATCTTGGGAGATGTGAACAAGGAGGTTTGACCATTGCCTGCATCCTCCTTTGCCTAAACGCAGTAAGTTTAGCTTCCGACCTAAAAAGCAACCTACCTTAGCCCACTATCCATTTTCACTGGACCACCCCAGTATTTCGTGAAACTACTATGAAATATTATTGGGTTCACTGTAAGTCAATAAAAAAATCATCAATTTTCCTTTCAAAGAGTTATACACGATTTATACATGATGGTCAGGATAAATACCAAGCTTTTTCTTTCTTGTATTTTTTGTAAAAGGGAAAAGCATGTCCTGAAATTGCTTCTCATTCAATTTATAAACTTTACCCTTCCACTTCATTTTTTTTCCAAAATCGATTAATAGACGTTCCGAATGATCATTGTAATAGATTAAGTACATGACACTAATATGTTTATAGTTAATATCTTTTTCTGTACTGTTAACATTTTTCTTATCGTTTATTGTTTTGTCTACAATTCTAAAAAATCTTTTTATATTAACAGTGCTACTAACATTATTAGATGATTTTATGTTTAATGAATCAATCATACCCCTAGATATAGTATTCATTCGTTTAGCAAAAACTTCAATTTGGTATGGGTAACTATCGTTATTCTTTCCTACGCTAATACGGGGCGCGCAGCTATTCGACAAAAAGGCTGACACAAGTAAAATCAGTACTAATTTCATAATTATTTTCAAAGAAATAGGGCACTACAGCCCAGATGACTCGATTCATGATATCAAAATAATGCTCCTTACCTCAATCGGGCTTAAGTTTAGAGTACTACCGTTTCAATAAACACCTACTTCCTCACAGTTACATGGGAATTTGGATTGCCAGTGTTCACGCCATTCCTAGAAACGGAAACCCCGATTTCGCAGGAGCGAAGGGCGTCGTGGTCAATGTTCTGGCCCAAGCTGATTCGGCCGCGTCCTATCGGCAGCAGGTGGAGCAAGCTGTTAGCGAGTACGGACTCGACGTGGTGGAAATTGAGGATATTGAAGAATTTGCCTTTGCCAGGCCAACTACCGCAGACTTCGAACGGCTGTCTGCCCTAGCCAGCACAGTGGAAGAAGAAGGCGGGGTGGAGTTCGACGTGTTTTACACCTATGACGACTAGAAGTCCAGCAGAGTGTCCCTCCTTATTTTAAACAACGGACGTTTAGCTTCGGACCGTTTGCGTGAACGGGAGGAAGGTAGTATCATCCCTTCATTAGCTTACTCCTTTGAGAAGCTAAAGCCATACAGGTACTTGCTTTGGGCAGATGCAGTGGGTTCAACCACGAAGGTGAAATCTGTATTCTGTCCCTCCCGGACCAACACCCCAGCCAGCCGGACTAGCTGGTGGGCGCCGTCGTCCAAATTGCGCTGCATCGTTTCAAAGCCCTGCAAACTGAACGCCTTCACTGGACCGTATTGGCGGCTGACAGCGACCAATGTCGGTTTGGTCTTTTGCCACTCCTGCTGGGAGGCAGCGAGCGGGTTACCGCGTGTCAAAAAGCGGTCATACTCCCCGGCGCGCAGGTCGTCCACGGCCGGGGCAACTAACGACATGGCTTGTTCTACCCGCGCTAAGTCTTGAGTAGCAAACTCGTAGGTCTTGCCGCCGCCCGCGGCTTCAATCTTGATGCGAATGAAGGCATAGGATTTCTTCTCGGCCGGCGAGAGTGCATGAAAAAACAAGTACGCGCAGTTGGACGCGGGTAAATCAAAGGTGGCAAAGTGTTGCCGGAGCTTGTCGGCAGCACCACTTAGCTTGAGTTCGTAAAATTTGCCTTGCACTTCGTCTTCGGTTGAGGACGACACCCCCTTGGCATACACCACTTGCCCGCCGTAGAAAGCCAACACGTCGTCCACGCCTCGGGATTCGGTTGCGGAAGTGCACCCCACAAAGGAGCAAGTCAAGACAAAAAGCAACAGAGTAAAAACACCTCTCATATAAGCAGTGGAAGGTAAAAGTGCCGATTTTAGCACGGCCGTAAAAGTAGCCCTGCATCGCATCTCTTCCGTTAACTAGGCTCCTTATTTTGAATGGGCTTAAGTTTAGCTTCGGACCGTTTGGCTGAACGCCAGCTGTATCTAGCGGTGTCACCTGTACTGACGGCACGCGCCCGGAAACGCCACCAGTTTGCACGGCCGTCGGAAATCCGTTATCCGTTGCTAAACTCGCCGATGTGCCACAGGATGCCGGAGGGGTCGTGGACGAACCCTTCCTTGCCCCAGGCTTCCTGCCGGATGGGCACGAGGCGGACCCCCTCGAACCGACCGGGCAAGTCCAGGGCCGCCAGTTCGGCCCAGTACTGCGCCACATCCGCGACTTCCAGAAACAGCATGGTGTTGTCCACCCAGTCCGGCACGTAGGCATCCTGTAGGTAAAAGCTCGCGCCTTGCCGGGAGAAAAGCGACATCGTGGGGGAGAGAACCGTTTCGGTGAACCCGAAGGCGCGGTAGAAACGGCGCGACACGGCGAAGTCCCGGGCGCCGATAAAGGGACGGATGGAAAGAGCGTGCGAAGGCATGGAATTTGAAAGGAAACAAAGACGCTGGCGGCAGTTGATCCGCGTAAAGGGGCAAGATGGGACTTGTTTTCGGAGTAGGCACTCGGCAGGGGCGAGCCATACCCTTTTTGCCATGTAGGCCCACACAGCCCGGTTGAGGAACCCTCACGCGCTTTTGCTG
>NZ_JABKAV010000006.1 GCF_013377905.1 Hymenobacter terrestris | reverse complement strand
GGCCTCCGCCACGGCCGCCCGCTGCCCCGCCGTGGGGTTCGGGGGAAAGGGGAAGTTGTTGTAGACGAGAGAATTTGAGTATCGAAAATCAGACTTCAAGCGGCCACATACCTGCCTCATCCAAGCCATGTGCATATCCGAAGTCAGCAGCCCAAACAGGTAAGGCGTAGCATTGGGGACTACCTGTATTGTGTTGCTGGCAATGGTTTCCTTGGGAAGAAATGCAATCGGAATGTACTTGCGGCGCTCCGACGACACTTCCGGCACGGCGAGGTAGTCAGTGGCGGGCTGGGCAATTTGCACGAACAAGGTGGGCGAGTCGGCCTTCTTTCGGGTGGAAGGCGCTTTGCTGGCGAGGCGCGTCTGGCGCACGGCTTCTACCCGTGCCAACACTTGGGGAAGCGCCCGCAACTGGCCGGGGCTGATGTCTTTCAGCCACAAACAGTACCGTTCCTTATTATTGATAAGGTCGTCGCCGCCCACATAGCGCCGGACCCAAGGCGCGGCGCCCGGTTCGGCCGCCAATAGCTCCGCCTTTTCTTCGGGCAGCATAATCAGGTTACCGCCATCAGTAGGCTTGTTGCCCCAAACCATCGGCGGCACATCGGGACTGAGGGGCCGGGTACGGTTGCCCACAAATACCGTGGGCGCATCTACCAAATATGGGTTGATGTGGCTCACCACTCGCCGTAATGGCTCCGCGGTGGGCTTCTCGTAATCAAACAAGAGCCGGGGACCAGATTTGCCCGCCTGCGCGAAGCCGATAATCACGCAGAATACCGCCGCGTTGCCCCGCGCCTCGTTGCTCCACTTAAAGGTGCGATGCGCGAACAGAATGTCCACGTTGTAGCGGTTCACCATCTCACCCCAGAGGATGGCTACCTGCTCGCCCTGCACAATGGAGTTGGTAGAAACGAAGGCCACTTGCGCCGGATGCTGTTGCGTGTACTGCGCGGCCTTCAAGTACCAAGCCGCCACGAAGTCCAGCGCCCCCACAGCTTTCAGATTGTTGCCCACGGCGGCCACGGCGGCCTTCTGCTCGGTAGTCTGCATAGCTTGCCCCACAAACGGCGGGTTGCCCACGATGTAGTCGAGGGCCGGAAACTCGGCGTTCCAGTCCAGGGTCAGGGCGTTGTCGTTAACGATGCGGGCGCCGCCCGTGAGGGGCAGGCGCACGTAGCGCTGGTCGAAGCGGGCCGACAGGGCCAGGTTGAGCTGGTGGTCCATGAGCCAGAGGGCCACTTCGGCAATGCGGGCGGCAAACTCCTCAATCTCGATGCCCGCCACCTGCCCCACGCCCACCTGTTGATACAGGGCCAGATTCACGTTGCGCCCCCGGGCCACCTCGCCGGCATACAGGCGCTCCAGAATCTCGTGCTCCAGCAGGCGCAGCTCGCGGTAGGCGACTACCAGAAAGTTGCCGCAGCCGCAGGCCGGGTCGAGCAGGCGCAGGTCCGCCAGCCGGTTTTGCAGCCGCGTGAGGGCGGGGCGGCCCTGCCCGGCCTGGGTTAGCTCCTGGCGCAGCCCGTCGAGCAGCAGCGGCCCGAGCACCTTCAGTATGTTGGGCTCGGAGGTGTAGTGGGCCCCCAGCGTGCGGCGCTGCCGGGGGTCGGCAATGCTCTGAAACAGCGAGCCGAACACGGCGGGCGAAATGCGGCTCCAGTCGAAGTACGTGCAATCAATGAGGCGCTGGCGGGTGGCCGGCGTGAAGGCTGGGGGCCGGAAGTTCTCCCGGAACAGCGCCCCATTCACGTAGGGGAAGCTGGCCAGAAACGGCGGCAGCGCGGCGCTCCGCTGCCCGGCGGCCGTATCGAGCACCGCGAACAGCTCCAGCAGCCGCCCGCCCACATCGTGGCCGTCGGGGGCGGTGTGCTCCTCCAGCAGCGCCCGGAACTCGTCCTTGTCGAAGATGGCCGTATCCTCGGCGAACAGGCAAAACAACAGGCGCACAAGCAGCACCTCCAGCGGGTGGCCGCCGTAGCCCTCGGCCAGCAGCGCATCGTGGAGCTGGGCCATCAGCTCGGCGGCCTCAGCGTTGGCGGGGTCTTCGGGGCGCTGCTGGCCGGCGGGCCGGTAGCCCGTGAGAAACCCGAACAGCGGCAGGTGCTCGGGCAGCTCGGCCAGGGCAAAGTCGTGGCGCAGGCCGGCATCGAGGTCGTAGAGGCGCAGGCGGGCAAAGTCGGATACCAGCACGTAGCCGGGCAGGGCGCCCTGGGGCAGGTTGGGCAGGTAGTCGAGGGCCTGCTGGTAAGCCGCGTCGAGGTCGCGCCCCCGGCTTTTCATCTCCACGAGCAGCGTGCCGGGCCAGAGCGCATCAATGTACCCCTGCGCGCCGTCGGACTTCTTCACGCGCTGCTCGAAACGCGCCCGCCGCCGCCCCTGGGGGGTGAACACGTCGAACAAATCGCGCAGAAAGTCCTGGGCCTGCGACTTCTCGTCGTGGTCGTCGGCGTGCAGGCGGGCAAAGTCGGCGGCGCGGTGGCGCAGTTCGGCCAGGGAGAAGGGCATGGCGGGAGCAGGGATGGGTTGGGAGTGTGGGGCGGCGGGGAAGATAGGGCCGGAAAGCGGGAAGAACCGTCATTGCGAGCGGCGCGAAGCAATCCGTGGGCACAAAGCGCCCATCCTAGTGTAGCGCCCAGCCCCTGCCTCGACGTGCGAACAGCCTGTCATTGCGAGCGGAGCGAAGCAATCCATAAAGGCAGCATGCCCAGCCCAGTGTAGCGCCCAGCCCCCGGCAGGCGAAACAATGCCACGCACGTCTCAGAAGTCAGCGGCCAGGTCCAGCCACTCCGGATTCTCCGCCATAATCAGGGCTTCCTTCTTTTGCCGGGAGCCCGCCTTGAGTTGCTTCTCCCGCGCAATAGCCGCTTTTATATCCGGATACGACTCAAAATAGACGAGATAGTGCAGGTTATACTTTTTAGTGAAGCCCGGATGCAGCCCCACCTTATGCTCACCCACCCGGCGTTGCAGGTCGTTGGTCACCCCAATGTAGAGCACCGTTTTGTTTTTATTCGTGAGCAGGTAAACGTAGTAGGTTTTCATGCTTGAATATAGGGTGAGGCAGAGGCTGGCAGCAAGCTCGCGACCGGGCTTTTTGCTGCATTAGGTTGGGCTTGATGCCTTTATGGATTGCTTCGCGCCGCTCGCAATGACGGGGGCTTTGCCTACCGGGGGCTTGGCGCTTATCGGAGCTTAGCTCGTTGCTCCCACGGATTGCTTCGCGCCGCTCGCAATGACAGGCTGTTCGCACGTTGAGGCAGGGACCTGGCGCTTATCGGGGCTTGGCGCGTTGCTCCCACGGATTGCTTCGCTTCGCTCGCAATGACGGGGGGCTTTGCCTACCGGGGGCTTGGCGCTTATCGGAGCTTAGCTCGTTGCTCCCACGGATTGCTTCGCTCCGCTCGCAATGACGGGCTGGTTGGCGCCAGCCGCTAAACTTCCCCGAAGCCCTGTATCCCGCCCTCCAAACTGCGCAAATTCAGCAGCCCCAACCCGGTTTGCAGCCGGGCTACGGCCTGGGCGCTGCGGGTGCCGCCCTGGCAGTACACTACCACCGGGCCAGTGGCGGGCACCTCGGTGGCGCGGGCATCCAGCAGGCTCAGGGGCAGCGAAACTGCGCCGGGCAGGTGGCCGGCGGCGTACTCGTGAGGCTCGCGCACATCGAGCAGGAGCGGGGCGGCGGGGCCGGCCAGTTCGTGGCGCAACTCGGCGGCCGAGATGGTGGGTAGGGCCGGCTGGCACAGCTCGGCGTAGGCGGCCGGGTCGGCGGTGCCCAGGTGCAGGGCGGCCTGCTCGGGGTGGCGGGCGAAGCGCAGGATGCGGGTGGCAAACGTGAGGGCATCGAACAGCCAGAGCCGGCCCGACAGTACCTCGCCCAGGCCCAGCAGCACCTTCAGCGTTTCGGTGGCCTGGGCCGTGCCCACCACGCCGGGCAGCACGCCCAGCACCCCGGTGGCCGAGCAGTTGGGGGCCTCCTCGGCAGCGGGCGGCACCGGAAACAGGCAGCGGTAGGTGGGCCCGCCCCGGTAGTTGAACACGCTCACTTGCCCCTCAAACTTGTAAATGGCCCCCGATACCAGCGGCCGGTCCAGCAGCACGCAGGCATCGTTCAGTAGGTAACGGGTGGCGAAGTTGTCGGTGCCGTCTACTACCACGTCGTAGGCCTGCACCAGCGCCCGCACGTTGGCCACGTCGAGCCGCCGGGCGTGTACTTCGGTGGCTACCAAGGGGTTCAGGCGGGCCAGCACTTCGGCGGCCACTTCGGCCTTGCGGCGCCCCACATCGGCCGGCCCGAATAGTATCTGGCGGTGCAGGTTGCTCTCGTCCACGGTGTCGGCATCCACGATGCCCAGCGTGCCCACGCCGGCGGCGGCCAGGTATTGCAGCACCGGGCAGCCCAGCCCGCCCGCGCCCACCACCAGCACCCGGGCCGCCTTTAGTTTCAGCTGGCCCGCCTCGCCAATTTCGGGCAGCTGCAAGTGGCGGCGGTAGCGGCGGGTTTCTTCGGGGGTAAGCATGGAGGCGGGGCTTCTGGGTTGAACGGGGTGGAAACGCAATGTTTCGCGTCTCGGCGTCGCGGAGGTGGAATGACGGATGTCAGCAACGATAACACAGAACGGACAACATCAGCACCAACGAGACGTCAACCGTTGCGTTTCTGCGTCGTGCGGGTAGCCTGCCCCTCTTTCAGCCACGCCACCGCCGCGCCCTCGTCGCCGAAAAAGTGGATCTGGTAGGGCTGACTGTCGTAATACTCCACCGGCTTGAAGGTGGGGTCGGCCATGATGTGGGCCAGCAGGGCCGGGCTGGTGAGGTAGGCCACGCGCAGGCCTGCGAGGCGGCGGGCCATGTCGG
Organism: Hymenobacter terrestris; assembly: GCF_013377905.1. GTDB lineage: Bacteria > Bacteroidota > Bacteroidia > Cytophagales > Hymenobacteraceae > Hymenobacter > Hymenobacter terrestris. The sequence continues at coordinate 121,518 of NZ_JABKAV010000006.1, read as the reverse complement.
GGAAATACTCGGCCAGCAGCCAGCGGGTAATGGCCGGGTCGTTGACGATGCGGCGGCGGATATCCTGCAGCCAGTAGCGGCAGTTGTGGGCCAGCGCCGCGTGGGTCAGCTGCTGGTAGGCAGCCGGCAGCAGGGCCGGCTCGGGTTGGTGGGTCCAGCGGCCCACCAGTAGGTCGAGGTCGGCGCGGAAGGTGAGCTGGAGTAGCTCGGCGGGAGTATCGGAGAGCATGACGAATAAGCTAGAAAACAAAGCTACGGAAAGCGCGGGGCCGGCCAACGCGGCTGCCCCGCAACACGTAGCAGGGACACGACGGCCCCGGGCGGGGTCGCCGGCTTTCATCACTCATCAACTTCTCCCCGCCATGCAACGCGTTTCCCTGCTTCTGAGTACCGCCACCGCCCTGCTGCTGCTGTTCGGCGCCTGCTCGCAAACCACCGAACAGCCCGCCGTCGTCGAGACACCCGCCACCGAAACTCCCATAGAGCGTGCCGCCGACCTGCCCGCCGGCACCACCATTAAGGGCGACGACGGCAGCAAAATCAAGAAGCAGGCCGATGGCGACATCAAGATAAAGGACGCCAACGGCAACAAAGTAAAGCGCGACGCCGACGACGGCACCGTGAAGGTGAAGTAAAACCCGCCCCAATACCCGAACATAGCGCAAAGCTCCAGCTTCGCGTATCGTTGCCGACGGCTGCACTACACAGCTTCGTTCAACGATACGCGAAGCTGGAGCTTCGCTTTGCAGTCCTTCGGTTCGCGCTAAAGCCGATCAGCTGCCGTTCTACTGGCGGGCGCTACGCTTGCGCTTGCGCAGAGGGGGCTTGGGGGCCGGGGCAACGGTTTCCATCAGCACCGAATCGGCGCTTACCTGGCCAAACTGCACCTGGGGCATGGGCAGCTGGGCGTTGGGCTCGACGGTGGGTACGGCCAGCGGCTCGGCCGTGCGCTGGCTTGCCCCCGTGGGCAGCACCACCCCCGGCACCGGACTGATGCGCTCGGTGGGCTGGTGGCGGGTAGGCGTAACAGGGGCGCGGTTCTGGGCGCGGGCGGCCAGCGGGGCACTCAGGCCCCCGAGCAGCAGGGCAACGGTCAAAAATCGGAACATAAACAGGAGACGCTAGCGTGAGAAACGGGCATGGCGCCCGCCGCTTGTGGTACGACAGCCAGGTGGCCGACGTTGCTTGGGAGCGGACTTAGTGCTTGGGCATTAGCTGGGCCGAACTCAGCGAATACACATCGTGGCGGCGGCTGCGCAGGTTCTGCACGCTGCCCTGCTGGCGTAGCTTGTCGAGAATGGACAAGTCCACGTCGGTTACCAGAATCATCTCGGTGTTGGGCGTGGCCTCGCTCTTCACGCCGGTAGTCGGAAACGAGAAGTCGCAGGGCGTGAGTACGGCCGACTGGGCGTACTGGATGTCCATGTTTTTTACGCGGGGCAGGTTGCCCACCGAGCCGGCAATGGCCACGTAGCACTCGTTTTCGATGGCCCGGGCCTGGGCGCAGTGTCGCACCCGCGAGTAGGCGGTCTGGGTGTCGGTGAGGAAGGGCACAAACAGAATGTCCATGCCCTGGTCGGCCAGCAGGCGGGCCAGCTCCGGAAACTCCGAGTCGTAGCAGATGAGCACACCTATCCGGCCGCTGTCGGTGTCGAAGGTCTGGAGACTGGTGCCGCCCTTCAGGGCCCAGTACTTGGCTTCGTTAGGCGTTACATGGATTTTCTCGTAGCGCTCGGTGGTGCCGTTGCGGCGGCACAGATAGCCCACGTTCATCAGCTGGCCATCGGGGGCCAGCTCGGGCATCGAGCCGGTAATGATGTTGATATGGTACTTGACGGCCAGCTGCGTGAAACGGCGCAGGATTTCGGGCGAAAACTGGCTGAGCTTGCGGATGGCATCTATTTCGGCCAGCTCGTTGGTTTCGGCCATCAGCGGGCCATGAAACAGCTCCGGAAACAGGGCAAAGTCGGCCCGGTACGCCGACAGCGCGTCCACAAAGTATTCGACCTGCTGGAACAGGTCGTCGAAGCTGTCGTAGAGGCGCATTTGCCACTGCACCAGGCCCAGCCGCACCTGCGTTTTGGGCGCTACGGCGGTGGCAGGGCGCTGGCTATAGAGCATGTTGTCCCACTCCATCAGCAGGGCATAGTTGCCCGAGGCCTCGTCGCCGGGCAGGTAGCCCCGAATTACGCGCACCGGATGGAAGTCGTTGGAGAGCTGAAAATTGAGGGCTGGATCCACGATTTCGCGGTTTTTTACCCGCTGCACGTAGTCCTTGGGCGTCATGGTTTCCTGGTACTCGCGGTAGCCGGCAATACGGGCTCCAAACGTAATGGCCCGAAGGTTGAGCCGTTCGCACAGCTCCTTGCGCGCCTCGTAGAGCCGTCGCGCCAGCCGCCGCCCGCGGTAATCGGGGTCCACGAACACCTCGATGCCGTAGAGCGTGTCGCCGGCCGGGTCGTGGGTGCTGAAGGTGTACTCGCCGGTAATCTGGCGGTAGGTATGCTCATCGGGGTACTTGGCGCGCTCTACAATAATGGCCAGCGCGGCCGCTACCACCGCCCCGTTTATCGTTACAACCAACTGCCCCATTGGGAACAGCTCCTGGAGCCGCTCCAGCGACTTGGCAGGCCAGTAGCTGCCCATTTCGGGATAGGCCCGCCGCATAGCCGCGTCAAATGATTCGTAGTCTTCGGCCTGCAGGTGGCGGATTTCAATTACTTCGTTCATGCAAATGTGGGTTGAAAGGGGCTCCCGTACGGCTGCCATTAACCGCCCAGAAACGCAAGCTAACCGCCGCCGGGCAGTAGCAGCCAGCGGCCGGACAGGTGAGTTGAGCAGGATGGGTTTTGATGGTACCCTCGCTGGCTAAACGCGCATTGTGGCGTTTGGTTGGCGGGCAGTGGTTGCGCCCCTACCGCAAAAAAGCCGCTTCCCGGGCAGGAAGCGGCTTTGGCAGACCAGTAGGAAGGCTGGCTATTTCTTCATCACCCGGGTTGGGACACCGGCTTTCACGCTTGGCCCGTGCATGCGACGCTTGGCTTGGGCCTTACGCCGCAGCTTCCAGCGACGCACGGGGCCGAGCTTCTTCATTTTTTTGCGGGCACCACCCTTGTAACTCATGTAGTTGGGACGACCCTTGCGTGGGGCACGCCGGAAAAAGCCTCCCTCGGCCCCGGCAGGAGCCAACAGCAGGGTAGTGCTTGTGGTAGCATGCGCCTTGATTGTAGCGCGGGCTGGTGCCGGATCCAGCATCATGGCAAAAGCCAGCAAAAGGAAAAGTAGCGTTTTGAACATATAGAGGAAGGAAAGAGTGAATGGAAAGGCCTGCTGAAAGTATTTTCGTCTCTTCGGGTGCGGAGTATTTAGCTCACAATGAAGGTAAACGAAAATCAGGCACTATAAAAATTCATCTTTCCACGAATATTTTGCACAGCCTATATAACCAGTAAATAATTGGCTTTTTTCGACTTTGCTGAATTGGCTTGCTTCTCAGAGTGCAAAAAAACGTACGATCGGACGGTCGGTAGCCTACCGGCGCGAGCGAAGCCAGCGCACGGCCTCCCCCTCATCAGTGAACTGGTGCACTGAGCAGTAGTCCCCGTGGGTATGAGGCATGGCGGGTAGTGTATCGTCCTGGGCATCTTCGAGCTGGTAGGGGGCCACCAGAAATGCCAGAAACACATGGTGGCCCAGGTGCTGCCGTAGCGTCGGGTAAAATTGCTCAGTCAGCCAATGTACATCGCTCAAATCTACCCGAACGCGGCGGCGGGCATCAATCAGCCAGCAGTTGCAGGCACTACAGGTACCCGCATGGTTCAGCAGCAACTGGTAGCCTGCCCGCAGCTCGCCCGAAGTAGTGGGTCGCAGCCAACGGGCGGCTATAATGCCCAAATCGGGCCGATGGCTGAGGTCAAGAAAATCGGCGAGCGAGGTGGTGTCGATGGTCATGCGGGCAGAAACAGGTAAGCCCGGTCAGACAGCCGGGTTGTTGCCATACGCGGCCACCACGCCCAGCGTTGACTGGGACACTACTGATGTACCAGATTAGGGCCGGCTGGCCGGCTTACGCGGCTCATTTGAAATAAGCGTCGAGGGCTTGCTCTTCGCTTTTTTTGCCCGCTTAAGTGGCTGGTTGTCGTAGTCGGTAGTTACTTGCTGCTTAGGAGCCCCGGTCATCCCAGGGGCTACATAAATTCCTTCCACCCGGTTTGTGGTGTCAGAAGGGGCAAGATGAGTTTCGACTTCAGTGGTCTGGGCCGTAGCGGCAGACATCGCACCGCCGGTCAGTAATAGGGGTAGGATAATGTAGCGAAGCATAGGGTTGTAAATCAAATGGTTGAAAACCCTTTATACGTTGCCGGGAGCCAAATTGATACTCCGGACCCCATTGCTTGGTTAGTGCTGCACGCGCGGGGCCGGCGGAAGAGGGGTTGCCGGCACCTCTACGGGCCGGATGTCGTAGCGGCGGTTGAACTCGGCTACGCCGGCCGAAGTCACGTTGCGCTTGGTTACCACAATCATTACGCCTTCGCCGGCAGTGTCCCCAAAAATCCGGACTGCCTCCGCGCCCTTCACCACATTCACCGAGGCAATGGTTCGGCGGTTGAGCTCGTCAATAGTTTTTTTGTCCGTGAGCTGCCCATCGAGAAAATAAAGGCTAGGCGCAGCCACTACGCGGGTTTCGGCCGCACCAACCAACTGGCCCTGGCCCCGCGCAACACCGGCTATACTGAGGGCGGCCGTTACGAGCACCGCGCCGACTAATAAGGAAAACGACATAGATAAGCGCTAAGAATGAGGAATATACCCGAAGGATACCAACGCCAGCGCCGCGGTTGCACGAGCCCCCGCGACGCTGGGATAAACTCCTAAAGCAGTAGTTTATTTTGTGTGGTCTTTAATCCCTACGAAAATCAGGCCCTTTTGGACGCGCTCCTTCTTTTTAGCGCCATCTGATATGAAACCAATAGCGCCGATAATGCGTTGGCAGCCGCGCCTGAACCACTAAGGCGTTATAGCTCAGGCGGCTTGAGACTCAGAATATGCGCAAGCGGTATGCGCTACTTAGTTTCGATAAGTACGGCCCCCTTGGCCCCCTTTGCACCGTACTTCTTAGTGGCCTGCTCGGCATCCATTACGAACACGCTCTGTAGTTGGTCCGTTGCTACCTTCGACTGCTCAACTGATGCTTCCTGGCCGTTTACTAGCAGTAGTCGCCCCTGCAGGTCGTTGGTCGACAGCCCCTGACCAGAAACGACCAGTTGCGTAAGTTGCTCAACTGCGGGACTAGCCGGGGTATTTACAATGCCGTACTTGCGCACAAAGTCTCGCACTTCCGGTGAATCCTTGTTCTGCTTTGTAATAATCAGAATGGCTCCGCTGGCAGCATCCTGGCCAAAGGCCTTCAGAGCTGCATTGCCTTTGAGTACGCTCGTGCTTTCAATCAGCTTCAGGTCAAGCTTATTCATCTCTGCCTGGCTGATGCGTTTACCGTCGAGGAAAATCAGCGCATCACCGGTTTGCAGTGGCAGGCCCTTTTCATCGAATAGCACATCGGTCGGGCGGCGGCCAAAGGCAATCTGGGCTTTGTAGCGCAGGTTGCTGCCATCATTGGCCCGCACCTCAGTCAGGCCGATAAGCCGGTAGCCGGGGTATTGCTGAACGATGTAGGCCAGCGCCGCCGGCGGCAAGGCGCTTATAGGCGCTTCCTTTTCTACATCAATCACTGCCGCTTTCAGAGCAGCAACCGGCGCCTCCGTGGGCGCAGCAGTTGAAGCAGCAGTGGCAAACAGCAGGCCGGCGGCCAGTGGTACCACGGCGATGTAGCGCAGCAGCTGACGGGGCGCCGAAGGTTGGGTATTCATCATGGCAATGCGGGTTTTAAGAAGGTGGAAGTTGAAGTGACAGACTATTTCGTTAGTGGGGCTGTGTTCGATACTCTGGTGCAGCAGCGAATATTGGTAGGCTTTGGCATCGTGCGCCCGGGTTTGCAGTACCCGGTAATCGGCCTGGAACTCGAGATTTTCGTGCAGGGCCCGGCGCAGCAGCCAACCACCCGGATTGAACCAGTAGAATACTAGGCTTAGCTGGGCCAGCAGGATATCAATCGTATGCCACTGGCGCACATGCTCATGCTCGTGGGCCAGAATGGCGGGCAGCTCGGCAGCCGGGTGCCGGTCAGGGTTCAGGTACACGGTTTGCCAGAACGCAAAAGGCATGACCGGCCCGCTCAGGCGTCGAAAAAACCAGCTCTGCAGCGTCTGTGGCCGGGATTGGCGGTGTAAGCGGCGCACGGCCAGCAGCTGTATCAGTAGCCGTAGCCCAAACACTATCACACCGACCCAGTAAGCCACCAGCAGCCAGTCGGTAGCGGCCGGAGCAGCCGTTGGGGAAGGTAGCGCCAGCCCAGACCACTCGGCCGGCAGGCGTAGCAGCTCTGCGGGGCGCGGCGCGGTGCGGGCCAGCCAGCCGCTAAAATCCAGGAGCGGGTAGGTGGGCGCAAACAGCAGCGCGAAGAGCAAGAAGGCTCGGTTCAGCCCGAAAAATGTGAGCCGCCGCAGCCCCAGATAGTACACGGCACAGAACAGCACCAGCGCCCCGTTCACCTTCAGCAGGTAGGGCAACAGCTCGGGCGCACTCATTTCGGTGGGCCGTTTTCAATCATGCGCACTATCTCCTTCAGCTCTTCGGCACTTATTTTCTGCTCCTTGGCGAAGAAGGAAACCAACTCCTTGTAGGAGTCGCGGAAGTAGTCGCCCACGAAAGTGCCCAGAAACCGCTTCCGGTATTCCTCGGCCGCAATGGCGGGCGTAAACCGGAAGGTGTTGCCCAGCTTCTCGGCGCTGAGGTAGCCCTTGCGCTCCAGGTTGCGCACCGTGGAAGCCAGCGTGGTGTAGGGCGGCCGGGGCTCGGGCAGTTGCTCCAGCACATCCTTGATAAAGCCGCCCTGAAGGTCCCAGAAAACGCGCATGGCATCTTCCTCGGGTTGGGTAAGTCGTTCCATAAGAGCAAGTACGATTGTTTCGTAATTGTACGAATAATTCGTAATAATAGATAATGTTCTGTTGAAATATTTTTCATCAGCCTTTATCAACCCTCCCAATACCCCACAAAAAAGCAGCCCACTCATACGAGCGGGCTGCTTTTTACTTTACTTGAGCCGAAATTACTTGCGGCGCGGGGCGGGCCGGCGAACCGGAGCCTTCTTCACCGGAGCAGCTTTGGGAGCTACAGCCGGGGCCTCCATTATTTCGGGGGCCTGGCCATACTTCTCAACGGCTGGGTTCGGGTCGCCGGGCAGGTACACATCGAACTCGACGCGACGGTTGAGGGCGCGGCCAGCATCGGTGGTGTTGCTGGCAATTGGCTTAGCCTCACCGTAACCTTTCGACACGATACGGTCGGCGGGTACGCCTTTGCTCAGCATGTAAGCGCGGGCCGAGGCAGCACGCTCATCCGACAGACGCAGGTTGTAGTTGTCCTCACCCTTGCTATCGGCGTGGGCCGAGATGCTCAGGAAGTAGTCGGGGTAGTCCTGCATGATTTGCGACAGAGCATCGAGGGTCGAATACGACGAAGGCTTCAGGGCCGCCTTGTTGAACTCGAACTGGATGAACTTGGTGGCTTCTTCCAGACGCTTCTTCTCCTCTACTTTCATTTCGGGGCAACCTTTGTTCGAGGCTGGGCCCGGACGGGCAGGGCAACGGTCGAGGTAATCCGGAACGCCGTCACCATCACCATCGAGCGGGCAACCAGTGGCATCTACCTGCACACCGCTTGGCGTGTCGGGGCACTTGTCTACACTATCGATTACACCATCGTTATCGGCGTCGGGGCAACCCTGCAGGGCCGCTTTGCCGGGGGTGTCGGGGCACTTGTCTTCGCTGTCGCGTACACCGTCACCGTCACGGTCAGGGCAGCCTTCGAGGGCTGCTACGCCGGCTTCGGTCGGGCACTTGTCCTGGTAATCCGGAACGCCATCCTTGTCGCCGTCAAGCGGGCAACCGGTCAGGTCAACGGCTACGCCAGCCGGCGTACCGGGGCACTTGTCCTTCTTGTCCGATACACCATCGCCATCCTCATCGGCCATCTTGCCGAGGTTGAAGCTCAGGCCCAGCTTATGCTGCAGGTACCGGTCGTTGAGTTCGCCAACATTGGTAATGCCGTCCACCTGATCGGTGAGCGGGTAGTGCTGGCCGGTTTGAATGAACAGGCCAACAGCGGGCGAGAAGTTGAACTTAATACCGGCAGCCGCCTGAATATCAAACGCATACACGTCTGAATTGCTGATTAGCCGGTCGTTGATGTCGTACAGGTCGGGGCTGGCGAAGAATACGCCGGGCTGCACCACCAGGTAAGGCGCGATAAACGCATCCTCCTTCAGAGCCCAGCCATTGTTGAGCTTCAGCTTGATTGGAATACCAACGTTCACCACGTTGGCATCGAAGCGCCGGACGGCGTACTGCGTGTTCTTCGGATAGTCGGCCGAGAACTTCATGTCGCCATAGCTCAGGTCCAGACCAATGTCGAGGCCGGGCGCAATGTAGCGGCTCACCGTCAGGCCCAGGCCGTATTCTACCTTGTCCTGCTTGAACCACTCCGACCCGAGGTCGCCGTGGTACTGCAGCCAGTTGTAGTACACGCTGATGTTGGTCTTACGGTCGGCCGTTTGGGCCTGGGTCAGTTGGGGGGCCAGGGTACAGGCCGCTATACCCAACGCCAGCACCTTCGAAAAGGGGATGCGTGGAAGCATATAGATAGGGAAAAAGTGACGGGAGAGCGTTCTGCGGACGCAGAATGAGTTTCTATACTTGCCTAGGAGCGAAAAAGTTGTCTATCTGTAGATGAGCTTGTATATAATCAAGATTGTTGTTGCAATGATCTGTAAATCAAAAGATAATGAGTGGTTCGAGTCGAGGCCCAACTAACTAGCCGGTCCCTGGCTGTCAAAATCGAGCAGGGGCGCGCTGCCGCCCAAGAAAGCTTCCAGCTGCTGCACCCGGGCCTGCTGCCGGCGCACTTCCTGCTGCAACTGCTCCAGCTGACGGTGCATGTTCAGCACTACGTCGAGGCTGGCTTTGCCCAGGCCCAGTTCCTGGTACAAACGGGCCAGACGGGCTACGCGCTCTGGTTCTTCGCGCACCGCGTCAGGCATATCGGGGGCCGAATGTAACAGCCCGAAGCGCACAAACTCGCGCACCTCGGTTTCGCTCAACCCATAGCGCACCCCGCACTCACGGAAAGTAATCGTAATAATAGCCGCTTCCATAATCTTGGGGCTTTTAAGGTGTTCGTTTTGCTTTTGATTGGTATCCAATCGGAACAGCGCCATCGGTTAACTGCCATTGGTCAACAGCCTAAAATCAGGAACGCAGCTCTGCCAGCTGGCGAAACAGCGTTTTCTCCTGCTCCGTCAGGTGCTGGGGCAGGTTGAGGGAGAGGCGCAGGTATAGGTCGCCGAACTGATCTGGCTGCCGATACACCGGGAAACCTTTGCCGCGCAGGCGCAGGCGGGTGCCGTTCTGGGTTTCGGGCTTGATATTGATTTTGACGGTGCCCGACAGTGTTTCCACCGTTTGCTCGCCCCCCAGCAGGGCCGTGTACAGGGCCACTGGCACATCCATGGTCAGGTCGTTACCGGTTCGGGCGTAGCGCGGGTCGGGCCGGATGTGGAGCGTAATGTAGAGCGAGCCCGCCGGCCCCCCGCTGCGGCCCGGGCCGCCCTGGTCGCGCAGCCGGATAACCTGCCCATCCTCAACGCCCGGCTGAATGGTGAGGCGCAGATTTTTGCCATTGACGGTAAGCGTGCGCGGCCCGCCGCGGTAAGCGTCTTCCAGCGTTAGCTCCAACTCGGCCTGGTAATCTTGGCCGGCACGGGGGCGGCTGCCGCCGCCACCACTGCCCCCCATACCCCCGAACATGGAACCGAAAAAGTCGGAGAAGTCGGCCCCGCCAAATGGGTCGGCGCCACCCGCGCCACCGCCACCCTGTGAATACTGCGACCAATCGAAGCCGCCGCTACCGCCGGGGCGGCCACCGCCCTGCTGGTAGCGCTGGTAGTCGGCACCCAGCTGGTCGTATTTCTGGCGTTTTTCGGGGTCGCTGAGCACCTCGTTGGCCTCGTTAGCCTCCTTGAATTTCTGCTCGGCTTCGGCGTTGTTGGGGTTCACATCCGGATGATACTGACGGGCCAGCTTGCGGTAGGCCTTTTTTATCTGGTCCTGCGTGGCCTTTTTGTCGACGCTCAGCGTCTTGTAGTAGTCTTTGTAATCCACGAGCGGGTAGGGCGGAAGGACAGAAGAAAAATCGGCCCGAATTTGGTAGAGGTCAGGCCAGTCAATACTTTAGAACGAACCCAGCCCGTTGTGGGTTACCGTCACATTGCCGGCGTCGGCCGGTCTTCCCTCCACCCCCATACTGCTTGCTTTATGAAATTTTTTGTTACCCTCGCGGCTGTTATGCTGATGGCCGGCACACTTGCTGCTCAGGCCCAAACCAAAACCCCACCCGTGCGTCGCGCCGTACAGCCCAAGGCCCGCGTGGTGTCCACTGGGGCCACCATGAAGGATGGCTTTCTGATGAAAGACGGTAAGGTGCTCGAAACGCGCAACGCCCACACCGGCGCCATTACCGCTGAGTCGGCCCTGGTAAACGGCACCAAAGTGCAGCCCGACGGCACGATTATGATGGCCGACGGCACCACGGTTCGCCTGCAGGAAGGCGACTATATGTCGTTGACGGGCCGCATGACCACCCGCGCCATGAAGGCTGAGCAGGATAGCCTCCAGCAGGTGCAGATAATGAAGGCTAAAGGCAAAAAGAAGCGGTAATCAAGGCTTCGAGATGCTGACTTAGTACTGTTTAAAAAAAAGGGGCCGGCTTTGCTTACGCATTGCCGGCCCCTTTTTCGTGTTGTTGGTATTTTATGCCGGCCGCTAATGGCTGTAATCCTGGAAGATGAGAGCCACCTCGGCTTCGTTGGGGGCTTCCACGATTTCGTTGATAACGAACTGCACCTCATCCTCGCTCCAGCCCTCGTCTTCGGCCGCCTGAATGAAGGAACTGAGCTGCGTGAAACGGTCAGCCTCGGTGGGGGCCGACCAGCGGATTTTTTTACGGATGCGCATAGTAATGAGTGGTAAGGTAGGCCTAGCTACCGGGCTTTGCGAATGACTTTCAGCGTTACCGGGGCCACGCCGTCGTCAATGATGTCGATTTTGCGGGCCGCTTTTTTCGATAAATCGATGATGCGGCCTTTAACATGCGGGCCCCGATCGGTTACGACTACTTTCACCGAGCGGTTGTTGCGCGGGTTGGTCACGCGGACCTGCGTGCCGAAGGGCAGCGTTTTGTGGGCTGCCGTGAGCTGGCCGGAGCGGTACACGGTGCCGCTGGCCGTGCGCCGGCCCTCAAACTTGTCGGCGTAGAAAGAGGCCTTGCCAGACTCGGTGAAGGCCCCGGTGCCCGCGCAGCCGGCCAGCAGCAGCCCGGCCCCGCAACACAGCCCAAGTCGGAAAAAGCAGCGCATAGCAGTAGAGTTAAAAGCGTGAAAACGGACTGGCCGGGGCACTACGGCCGTTTTGGCGAAATCCGCAGGGCCCGCAGCCGCTCAAAGCTACCCTGAAACACGTTGAAATCGACCGGGCCACGGATGCCGGGCACGTACGACTCGTCGGAATGCTGCCAGATAATCCAGCGGCTGGCTGGCAGCCGGGGTTGGTCGACTTCGTAGTGAGCCAGCCACAACGGATACTCATCAAAGTGGCCTGCCAGGTGGCGCTGGTAGAAGCCGTAATTGGAGTACAGAATGGGCCGCACGCCGTAGTGGCGCTCTACCAGCCGCAGCCACAGCGCCACTCCGCGCCGCATCTGGGCCACATCATGGAAATTGGCGTGCTCCACGTCGAGCACCGGGGGCAGGTCGCCGGGAGAAAGGGGCACGGTGCGCGTGAATAAGTTGGCTTGCTTGGTTGGGTCGGATTTGGGGTGGAAGTAGTGGTAAGCCCCGCGAAAAACACCGGCTGCCCGCGCCCCGCGCCAGTTGCGCCCGAAGCGTGGGTCGCGCAGGGTGCCGCCTTCGGTGGCCTTGATAAAGGCAAACCGGACCTCATTGCGGGCCACTACTGGCCAGTCGATGCGCCCCTGGTACGACGATACATCGATGCCATGCACCGCGTAGCCGGCCCGCAGAGGGGTTTTTTCCTGGCCCGTGAGCGAGCTGGTGCGCAGGGTAGCGTAGGCCCGGCGGGCGTAGCGGTTCAGCTGGGCCGAATAGCGACCGTAAATGCCGAGGCCCGCCAGCAGCAGTCCGGCCAGCAGCCAGCCTACCCATCGCCGCCCGGGCTTCCGCCTCCGGGTAGGGCGCGACGGACGCGAGCGGGCCGACGAAGAGGACGTAAGAGGCATAGAACCGACGGTACGTGAGCAAAGATAACGACCCACGCTGGCCCGTTGGTGCCCCAACCGCCGAAAAGACCCCGCAAATGGCGCGCAACCGCCGGTTTTTTCGCACCTTCGGCTTCTCAATTTCATTGTCATGTCTCAACCATCCCGTCCTTCTGCCCACGATGCCCGCGACGAATCGGGCCACCTGATTCGGGAGCTGCACGGCGTTACGCTGGCCCATATTCTGGAGTACCTGGTGGCGGCCTACGGCTGGCCCGGGCTCGACAGCCGCATCCGCATCAACTGCTTTTCGGTGGACCCCAGCATCAAATCCAGCCTCACCTTCTTGCGCCGCACACCTTGGGCCCGCACCAAAGTGGAGGCACTCTATGTTGAAACCCGCACGTCCGAACTGCGCAAGGCCAAGTAGCGAGCTGGCGGGTCGATGTTCTGCGGGTACTACTGGTGCCGTAAGGCGGTTATCATCGTTTGCCTCAGCAGGCCACTTCCTCAACCGCAACCGCCCAAGTAGCGCAGGCCGGCTTCCCACAACACCATCTCACCATTCACCTTTCATGGCTGAAATCAAGCAGAAAACCGGACCGCTGGCTTTTTTAGTGGGGGCGGGGCTGTTCGTGGTTTTCGAAATAGCCGCATACTACGCGCTGAAGTTTGCTACTTCGGGCCTGGGCATGGCCGACCAACTGCAGCCCGAAAACACGATTGTGAGCAACTGGGTGAAGACGGTCGTGTTTCTGCTGCTACACCTGACGCTGGTGGTGGTGGCCGTACTGGTACTCAGCAACCGGCTGCCGCGCCGCCTGCGGGGCCAGCTCATGAGTTGGTTCTATCTCTCGCTACTTGTGGGATTCGCGCTGCTTATTCCGCTCTTTTCCTAATGCGCGCTACCGCTGTTCCTCCGCAACAGATAGGTGTTCAGCGAAACGGAAATCCATGAAAAAAGCCACTGCAGAGGCAGTGGCCAGGTGAGACATGGGCCGGTCGGTTCCGGCGTTATAGAGCAATGCGCGGCTTAGCGCTGTCTGATGTCGATTTCGCGCGGCTCGTCGTTGGCGGCGTAAGGAATACGCACGAGCAGCTCCGAACCTTCGAACACAGCATCGATGCGGCTGGCGTTGAGACCGGCCGGCAGGCTAAGGCTGCGGCTGAAGAGCGGCGCGGCCAACTTATCCTCAGATGTATGCCGGAACTCGGCGTACACGGTCAGGGTATTTTCGTTGAGTACGACGTGGAAGCTCTGGGGATTAACCGAAGGAAGGGCAACACGAATAATGACGCCTTTCTCCCGCTTATCAACGCGCACCTGGGCCTGCGCGATGCCACCACCCAAGGTGTTGAGCAGGTCGAGCTGGGGCGCAATGTTACGGATGAATTCTTTGCTGATCAGGTTCATAAGATAGGTCCTTACAGATGATGTGACTGACTTATTTCAAAAGTTGTACCAAGCCCCCAAAGTTGGCTCGGGTGTCCCTGTAATGTCATAAAGTCTGGCTGAAGCAAGATGTTTTGCGCAGTTTCGGCCATTGTGTCGGGTGTAGAGGAGGAGGGGTGCACCACCACGCAGGCAGCGGAAAGCCCGGCCGTTGCGTACACTGGGGCAGACATCCAATTTCAGCCCCTTCACATTATGGAGCTCAACACCATTTCTACGGCCCGCACAGCCCGCTACATCAGCCTCGGCGAACCGGGTGCCGATATTAAGCACGTGTGGTTCTGCCTGCACGGTGAAGGCCAGCCGCTGGCCGCTTTTGCAGCCCAACTCGTCAATTTCGATACGCCCGACCGCCTGTTGGTGTTACCTGAAGGCCTTTCGCGCTACGCCCTGCCGGCTGGTCCCACCGAAACGCCCGTGACGGTCGCCTCGTGGTTTGCGCCTGATTCGCTGCTGCCCGACCTGGCCGACCTGACCACTTACCTAGATGAGTTGGCCGTCGAAGTGCTGGCCAACTGCCCCACCAACGTGCCCGTAACGGTGCTGGGCTACGGCCACGGCGCGGCTGCCGCCTGTCGCTGGCTGGCCAGCGGCCGCACCCACTACGACCGGCTGCTGCTGTACGCACCCGTTTTCCCACCCTCCATCGACCGTCGCGCCACGCTCGTAGGCCTGCCCGAGCGCCCCATTACCCTAATTTCAACGACCACCGAAGCGTTTACGCCCGAGGCCGCCGGAGCAGGGCTGCTCCAGGATTTACGGGACGTGGGCCTGAGCGCCCAGCAGCGCTACGTGTCCGAAGGCCCGCTTACGCTTGCCGCTCTGGGTACGGTGGGGAAGTAGGACTATATCAACCCAGCAGCAAATCAAGACTATGGCTGACTTCGACCTTACCCAGCTGCCCACCCGCGCGCCGGCCAACGCCCGCAAAGCGGCCACCAAACGCGCCAATAAAAAGCTCCGGCAGGAGCTGGTGGAGCTGCAGGACCGCCTCTACGCCGAGGGCCGCCACAGCGTGCTCATCATTCTGCAGGGTATGGATGCCAGCGGCAAAGACGGCCTGATCCGGCGCGTGTTCAGCGGCATCAACCCCCAGGGGGTGCGGGTGTATTCGTTTAAGGAGCCCACCGAAACCGAACTGGCCCACGATTTCCTGTGGCGCATTCATCAGCAGACGCCCGCCCGCGGTATGATGCAGGTGTTCAACCGCTCGCAGTACGAAGATGTGCTCATTACCCGCGTGGAAGGGCTGATTAATGATGCCGAGGCCCGGCGGCGCTTCACGGCCATCAATAACTTCGAAAAGCTGCTGCAGCAGGCCGGGACCACTATACTCAAGTTCTACCTGCACGTATCGGAGGAAGAACAGCAGGACCGGCTGCAGGAGCGCATTACCGACCCCGATAAACGCTGGAAATACGAGGCCGGCGACGAGAAGAAAGCCAGTCAGCGGCCCGCCTACCGCGCCGCCTACGAAGACGTATTCCGCCACTGCAGCCCTGCCAGCTGCCCTTGGCATATTGTGCCTGCCGACCAAAATTGGTACAAAGCGCACTTTGTGGCCCAAACCCTGCGCGATACGCTTGTTGCCCTCGATATGCAGTACCCTACCACCAAAAAGGAAAAAAGTAAAGCTGAGCAAGGGTAAAAGGTCGAAGCACCTGAGTTATTATCTTCACCTCAACGAATGCGAATTCGAGTGCTTCGACCTTTCTAAAAAGCCGCTTTATTTTTTCTCTTTGACTTCATTCTTATCCGCCTCCGTTACATTTCGGCCAAACAGGTGCCGGCCTTCGGTGTCGGGGGCCTCGCTGATTTGGTGGAAGCCGTTGGCTTCGAGCGCGCGCCGGGCGGGGGCGTTGGTGGGGGCTATGCGGGCGGTTAAGTAGCGCACCATATCCGTGTCGGCGGCGTGGCGCACGAGGCCGGCTACCAGCTCGGCGCCCAGGCCCTGGCCCTGCCAGTCGGTGGCCACGGCAAACCCGATTTCGGCCGTCTCATCGACGGGTGGGCCGTGGAAGCCGCCGGTACCGATAAGCGTATTGACGGGAGCTTCGGCGCCGGCCCGTAGCAGGGCATACCAGCCGTACCAACCCGCTGCCTCGCGGCCGCCGACCGTAAGCTGCTCCAGCGCGTGCTGCTGCACCTCGGTATCGTACTCGGGCGGGGGCCAGTGCTGGGGCAGCTGGGCCCCCAGCAGCACCGGGAAGTACTGCGGCTTGGCGGTTTCAGCAATCAGCAAGGCCCGGCTGGCAGCAACCAGCGTCAGGCGGGGCGTGTAGGTAATGAGTGGAATCATGAAAAAAGATACGCAGCCAAGCCGGATTAGGGTGTAGCTGGATTTCGGTGGGGGCCTTTGCGGGCCGCTGCACTGGCTTGTGGCAAACGACTATCTGCCGCCCGCCGCTACGGCCATCGTAGTCTCGGTCAGGTGGTGTTCTACGCAGTCGAGCACGTTCTGCACGGTGCGCAGGGCCTCCATTTCGGCATCGGTTATTTCGATGTGAAAGCGGTGCTCCAGGTTGATAGCCAGCTCCACCAGGTCGATGGAGTCGAGGCCGATGTCCTGCTGCAGTCGGGTGCCGGGCTGCATCACCAGAGCCGGGTTGCGGCCTTTGCGCAGCAGCATCCGCTCTACCTGATAACGAATGATATTTTCCATGAGAGAATCAGAAAGCAAAAAAACAGACTATTGGGGCCCTACTCAACGTGGGAGAGTAGCGGCGTAGTATCGGGAGTAGGCAACGCAACCAGCTGCGCCACCGGCGAATCAGGCCGGAGCTGGTCGCCGGCGTGGGCGGTAGGCGCCAGCATCTGGCCATCGGCTGGGGCCGTTACATACACGAAATGGAGCATGGGCACGGCCCGCGCCAGCTGCTCGCGGGTGGCAGCTAGCTGAGCCTGCGCTGCCTCCAGTTGCCCGGTTGGGGCCGCTTGGTGCTGCAACGCTGCATAGGCCTGCAGCTGCCGCTCCAGCCGAAGCTGCAACTGCTGCTGCTGTACGCTGGGCTGCTTCTGGAGTAGTTTCAGCAGCAATTGCCCGCGCCGCACGTGCTGGCCTTCGTAGTAGAACACCTCGTGAACCCGGCCTCTGTGGCCGGCCAGCAGTGGCTCGCCTGCTATCGTTGCCGAAGCAGGCGTTGGCGGGGGCACCACAACAGAAACCGGAGTTGGGCGAGGATGAGCCAGCCAGCGGGGGAGCACAGTGCCGCCAGCCGCGAAGGCAAGCAGGAGTAGCCCCGCGCTAATTGATTTTTTCATGAGTTGGAACCAGCTGACTCTTGAGTCGGACGGCCCTGTTTGGGCCAGTAACCGGTAAAAAAGGCGCTTCTGCGAAGAGAGCCGAAACCCAGCAGAAGTAAAATTGAATAAAAGAGAAGCTGCCCAAATATGGGCCAACACTTTTGGTCAGGCCGAGCTTTGGGAACAGCAATCTGCCAGCCGCTGGTGTAGCTGCTGCTGCAGCTGAGCCAGCGAAACGGCCGCTAATGCCGTGTACATGGCCTCAATAGCCGGCCCGAATAGTCCTTCGAGTGTCTGCTGCATTACCCGGCCCAAGTCGCACTGGTGGTTGGGGGTGGTGCTGCCTACCTGAAACAGGTCGGGCTCGGCCTGCTGCATGGCCCGGTACACATCGAGCAGCGAAATGTCGGCCGGTGAGCGGGCCAGCAGCGTGCCGCCGCCGCTGCCGCGCTGGCTGCGTACCAACCCAGCCGCCGCCAGCGTGCCCAGCAGCCGCCGCACCACTACCGGGTGCGTGCCAGCACTGCCAGCCAGCACATCCGACGACACCGGCTGCCCAGAAGAGTGCGCCAGGTAGGCCATAATGTGGGTTGCAACGGCAAAACGGGTGTTCATAACCAGGTAAGTAACAGCTTCGGTTACAAATGTACGCAAAGAAAATGATTGTACACAATCATTTTCTTTGCGTTATAGGCCAGCATAGCTCATCTTTCGGCTGCTTACTCGGTCCAGGTACCGAAAAGCCCCGCCTGATAATCCTGGTAGGCCTGCCGTATTTCGGCTTCGGAATTCATCACGAACGGTCCGGCGGCTACAATGGGCTCCCCGAACGGCGTGGCGTGGCCGAGCAGAAGTATGGCGTCATCGGTCAGGGCCTGTGCCTCCAGCTCATTGCCATCGTAGTTGAACTCGACCAGCTGCCGGGCCTCGGCCTCCTGCCCGTTTATGCGTAGCCGGCCCCGAATCACGTAGCAGAAAATCGTGCGCTCGGCCGCAATGTTCAGGTGCAGCTGACCATCCTGCCGGAAATTAACGGTAGCCAGCGCCATGTTGGTGAGCGGCTGCACGGCTCCGGCAGTACCGTCCCACTCGCCCGATACGGCGTGGATGGTCACGCGGCCCTCATCGAGCGTTACGGTCGGAATTTCAGGTTTCTGCAGGCCGGTGTAGCGGGGCTCCGTCATTTTCAGGCGGGCCGGCAGGTTTACCCAGAGCTGCAGGATTTCCAGCGGGCCGCCAGCCTGCTTGAACTCGTCGGAGGATATTTCGGAGTGAATCAGGCCCCGGCCAGCCGTCATCCACTGAATGCCGCCCGGCCCGATGACGCTGCGGTGCCCGCCCGAATCCTGGTGCATAATGTCGCCTTCCAGAATGAACGTAACGGTTTCGAAGCCGCGGTGGGGGTGAGGGCCGAAGGGTAGGCCCCGGTTGCGGGCCGGGTAGGTTTGCGGGCCGTGGTGATTGAGAAACAGAAACGGGTCGAGGTGCTGCAACAAGCTGGTGGGCAGGGCGCGGAAGGTCGTCAGATCGGCAATGGGGGCGCTTTGGGCCTGATGAACGGCTTTGATGGTACGCATGGGCAGAGAAATAGAGGGTGATTTGGTTGAAAGACCGGCCGGGCCGTAGGAGAGGCGAAGCGGCGGCGGATAAAACGTTTACGGCCCGTTTTGTTATTACGGCGGGCTCCAGCCTCACTTCTTTTCACCCCGATTCAACAATAAATTCCCGAATGGTTCATCTGTTTCAGCCCTTTACCCAGCGTAGCGTCACGCTCCGCAACCGTATCATCATCTCGCCCATGTGCCAGTACAGCTCCGTTGATGGCTTCAGCTCCGACTGGCATCTGGTGCATCTGGGTTCGCGGGCCGTGGGCGGGGCCGGGCTGGTGCTGCTCGAAGCCGCCGCCGTCACGCCCATCGGCCGCATCACCCCCGACGACCTCGGCATCTGGCAGGACGAGCATGTGCCCGGCCTGCGCCGCATCACCGATTTTATCCGCACCCAAGGCGGCGCCTCGGGCATTCAGCTGGCCCACGCCGGCCGCAAAGCCAGCCACGCCAACACTTGGCAGGGCGGCCACACCCTGACCCCGGCCGAGGGCGGCTGGACCACCGTGGGCCCCAGCGCCCTGGCCTTCAGCGACGACTATCCCACTCCGCAGGCCCTGGATAAAGCCGGAATTGAGCAGGTAGTAGAAGATTTCCGGCAGGGTGCCCGCCGGGCCGTTGAGGCCGGTTTCGAGGTGATTGAGCTGCACGCGGCTCACGGCTACCTGCTGCACGAATTCATGTCGCCCCTCAGCAACGAGCGCACCGATGCGTACGGCGGCTCATTCGAAAACCGCGTTCGGCTACTGCTGGATGTGGTGGCGGCCACCCGTGCCGAAATGCCCGATTCGCTGCCGCTGTGGGTGCGCATCTCGGCCACCGACTGGACCGAAGGCGGCTGGACCGGCGACGACTCAGTGCGTCTGGCCCGCCTGCTGCAGGAGGCCGGCGTGGATTTGCTCGACTGCTCGACAGCCGCCAATGTGCCCAAGGCTGATATTCCTGTGGGCCCCGGCTACCAGGTGCAGTTCGCCGAGCAGGTGCGCCGCGAAACCGGCCTGCCCACTGGCGCTGTCGGCCTCATCACCGATGCCCAACAGGCCGAGGAAATTGTTGCTTCCGGCAAGGCCGACGTGATATTGCTGGGACGCGAGTCGTTGCGCGACCCGTATTTCCCGCTCCACGCCGCCCACGAGCTAGGGGTTGATGTGAAGTGGCCGGTGCAGTACGAGCGGGCGAAATCCAAGCCGTAGTAAGCCATAATCTAAGCAATCTGTCATTCTGAGCAGCGCGAAGAATCTCGCGGGCCATGCTAACTCCTGACGACAGGATTACTTTGGCCCGCGAGATTCTTCGCGCTGCTCAGAATGACAGATTGCTTAGTGGGGCTTGCAGCTTGCAGCACAATTCCACGACCTTATTACACTCTTTGTCTTTATCTTCCTGCATGAACAACCTTTCCACCCCTCACCGGGCCGGGACAGCGGCTCTGCTGCTGGCGCTGGCCGGTTGCGCTACCTCCCAGCCCGCGGCCGTTACCCAAACTGCCCCCGTTGCCCCAACGCCCGCCGCCGCCGTCCAGGACTTGGGGCCCGGCCGCAGCATCAACCTGGCCGATGTCGACCGCTCGGTGGAGCCCTGCGAGGACTTCTTCCAGTTTTCGGGCGGCAACTGGCTGCGCAACAACCCGGTGCCGGGCTACGCCTCCAGCTGGGGCCCGCGCAACCTGCTGAATGACCGCACCCAGGCTCGCCTGCGCCAGCTGCTCGATGATGCCGCCGCCGACCGCGCCGCTGCCCCCGGCAGCAACCGCCAGAAAGTAGGCGACTTCTACGCCTCGGGCATGGACTCGACTGGTCTGGAACAAGCCGGCTTGAAGTACCTCAAGCCTGAACTGGCCCGCATTGCCGCCATCCGCGACCTGGCCGGCGTGCGCACCGAAATTGCCCGTCAGCAGACGCTCGGCACCGGCGCGTTCTTCCGGGCCGGCGTAACGCCCGACCGCAAAAACAGCAGCCAGTACGTGGTGAGCATGAGCCAAGGCGGCCTAAGCATGCCCGACCGCGACTACTACCTGAAAAGTGACGCCCGCTCGCTGGCCGTACGCACGGCCTACGTGCAGTACCTCACCAACACATTTAAGCTGCTGGGCGAGAGCGAAACGGCCGCCGCCACCAAAGCCAAGGCCGTATTGCGCCTCGAAACCCGCCTGGCCCAGGCCAGCAAAGACCGGGTTTCGCTGCGCGACCCCTACGCCAGCTACAACAAGATGACGCTGGCTGAAGCCAGCAAGCAGTTCCCCAATATGGGCCTGCCCGCGTTGCTGAAAACCAACGGCCTGGGCGCGGCTACTGAGGTAATCGTGGGCCAGCCCGAGTTTTTCCAGGAGCTAAGCAACGTGCTGAAGCAGACGCCGGTGGCCGAGCTCAAAACCTACCTCGATTGGCAGCTGGTATCGTCGCTGACTTCGGCGTTGCCCAAGGCGTTTGGCGATGAGGCGTTCCGGTTTGCCCAGGTGCAGAGCGGTGCCCGCCAGCAGCCCACGCGCTGGAAGCGCATGCTGAGCGCCACCGACAACACGCTGGGCGAGGCCTTCGGGCAGCTGTATGTGGATGAGGCCTTCCCGCCCGCCGCCAAGCAGAAGGCGCTGGATATGCTGGCCAACATCCGCGAATCCATGGCTGAACACATCCAGACCAACACCTGGATGAGCGCGCCCACCAAGCAGGAAGCCCTGAAAAAGCTGGCCGCCTTGCAGGTGAAAATCGGCTACCCCGATAAGTGGAAGGACTATTCAGCTCTCAACATCAGCCGCGAATCATACCTGCAAAACGTGCTGGCTGCCCGGAAGTGGAACTTCCGGCAGAACGTGAGCAAGTTTGGCGGCCCGATTGACCGCAACGAGTGGGGCATGACACCGCCCACCATTAACGCCTACTACAGCCCGCCGATGAACGAAATCGTGTTCCCGGCTGGCTACCTGCAACCGCCCTTCTTCGACCCCGCTGCTGATGACGCGGTGAACTACGGCGCCATTGGCGGGGTAATGGGTCACGAAATCACGCACGGCTTCGACGACTCGGGCCGCAAGTATGACTCGCAGGGCAACCTGCGCGACTGGTGGACGCCGGCCGACGCGGCTGAGTTTACCAAGCGCGCCGGCATCGTAGGTACCCAATATTCGGCCTTCTCGCCGCTGGACTCGGTGTACGTGAACGGCAAGCTGACCATGGGCGAGAACCTGGCCGACTTCGCCGGCCTCACCATCGTGTACGCCGCCCTCCAGAAGCAGCTCGACAAGACCTACGGCAAAGGCAAGCGCCCGCTCATCGACGGTTTTACGCCCGAGCAGCGCTTCTTCCTGAGCTGGGCCCAGCTACGGCGTACCAACATCCGCCCCCAGGCCCTGCGCCAGCAAATCCTCACCGACCCGCACTCGCCCGGCCAGTACCGCACCATCGGCCCGCTCATGAATATGCCCGAGTTCTACCAGGCCTTCGGCTGCCAGCCCGGCCAGAAAATGGTACGGGCCGAGGACGAGCGTGCGAAAATCTGGTAATGAAAGAATGATAAAAGAGCTGTTATGCTGAGCGTAGCCGGAGGCGTAGTCGAAGCATCTCTACCGCAATGGTAACCCTCGTGTTAAGATTAGCATTGCGGTAGAGATGCTTCGGCTTCGCTCAGCATGACGTTCTCACTCCATAATCCATCTCTCAACTCCCTAATCCCCACAACCTCATGACGCCACAACGGACTCTACTACTTACCCTCGGCACCGCCGCCGGCTTGGCTTTGGGCAGCTGCGCGACCAGCGCACCGGCTACCACGGCCAGCACTACGGCCAGCCCCGCAGCCGCTGCCCCGCAGCTCGGCCCTATCATGCCCGGCGTGGGCCTCGACCCGGCCAACATCGACCCCTCGGTGTCGGCCTGTGAGGACTTCTTCCAGTACGCTTCGGGCACCTGGCTGAAGAACAATCCCGTGCCGGCGGCCGAGTCGCGCTGGAGCTCCTGGAACGGGCTCATCAACCAGAATGAAGCCGTAATGCGCCAGATTTTGGAGGAGTCGGCGGCCAATACGACGGCCACGAAAGGCTCGAACCTGCAGAAAGTGGGCGACTACTACGCCACGGCCATGGACTCGACGACCATCGAAAAGGCCGGCCTTAAGTACCTTAACCCCGAGCTCAACCGCATCGACAAAATTAAGGGCCTGAAGGACCTGCAGATGGGTTTGGTGCGGGCCCAGCAGCTGCAAACCCGCTCGGTGTTTGGCCTGGGCGTGAACCAGGACCGCAAAAAGAGCGACGAGTACGCCCTGTACCTGAGCCAGGGCGGCCTGAGTCTGCCCGACCGCGACTATTACCTCAAGGATGATTCGCGCTCGAAAACCATCCGGGCCGCTTATCTGGTGTACCTCAATAACACCTTCAAGATGCTGGGCAACACGCCCGCTGAGGCCGCTAAAAGCGCCGCGGCAGTGCTGCGCATTGAAACCCGCCTAGCCAAGGCCAGCAAGGACCGCGTGGCCATGCGCGACCCCTACGCCAATTACAACAAAATGAGTGTGGCCGAGGCCAGCAAGCAGTTTCCCAACCTGAACCTACCTGCCATGCTGCCCGCCCTCAGCCTGGCCGGCGCCCAGGAAGTGATTGTGGGTCAGCCCGAATTCTTGAAAGAGGCTAACGCGGCCCTGACGCAGGAGCCGCTGCAGGACTGGAAAACCTACCTGCGCTGGCATCTGGTGTCGTCGGTGGTTTCGGCTTTGCCCCAAGCCTATGTCGATGAGCAGTTCCGGTTTCAGCAGGTGCTGAGCGGGGCCAAGCAGCAGCAGCCCCGCTGGAAGCGCATGCTGCGCGCCACCGATGGCTCGCTGGGTGAAGCCTTCGGCCAGCTGTACGTAGATAAGGCGTTCAAGCCCGAAACCAAGGTGAAAGCCCAGCAGATGGTGGCCAACATCAAGGAAGCCATGGGCGAGCATATCCAGGGGTTGGAATGGATGAGCCCGGCCACCAAGGAAGAGGCCATGAAAAAGCTCAACTCGTTCACCGTAAAAATCGGCTACCCCGACAAGTGGAAGGATTATTCGGCCCTCAACATCTCGCGCGAGTCGTATCTGCAGAACGTGCTGGCGGCCCGCGAGTGGGAAAGTAAGGACAACGTGAGCCGCTACGGCAAGCCCATCGACCGCTCGGTATGGGGCATGACGCCGCCCACGGTGAACGCCTACTACAATTCCTCGCTCAACGAAATCGTGTTTCCGGCCGGCATTATGCAGCCGCCCTTCTTCGACCCTAAGGCCGATGACGCGGTGAACTACGGCGGCATGGGCGCGGTAATCGGCCACGAAATCACGCACGGTTTCGACGACCGGGGCCGGCAGTCGGATGCTCAGGGCAACCTGCGCGACTGGTGGACCAAGGAAGACGCTACCGAGTTCACGAAGCGCGCCGATATGGTAGGCGCCCAGTATTCGGCCTTCTCGCCGCTCGATTCGGTGTTCGTGAACGGTAAGCTGACGATGGGCGAGAACCTGGCCGACTTCGGCGGGCTGGCCCTGGCCTACTCGGCCCTCGAAAAGCAGCTCAAGCAGAAATACGGCAGCACCCCGCCGCCCCGCTACGACGGCTTCACGCCCGAGCAGCGCTTCTTCCTGGCCTGGGCCCAAGTGTGGCGTACCAACGCCCGCCCCGAGTACCTGCGCCAGCAAGTCCTCACCGACTCGCACTCGCCGGCTCAGTACCGCACCAACGGCCCGCTCATGAACATGCCCGAGTTCTACGAAGCTTTCGGTTGCAAGGAACCCGCAAAAATGGTGCGTCAGGAGCAGCAACGCGCCCGGATTTGGTAATCTATAACTGATAGCTATTAGCTGTCAGCGCCGTGCAAAAAGGCCGGTCTGGGATTTATCCCGGGCCGGCCTTTTTTATGGTTTCAGGGCTTCTGTGAAGCTGTAGCGCAAAGCTCCAGCTTCGTGCATCGTTGAACGACGTCGTTTGACAGTCAGCAACGGTACGCAAAGCTTCAGCCTCGCACTATATCCTGCTGTGAGAAGATGGCACAGAGGTTTTTAAATAAGGCTCTGACAGCTAGCAACTTAAAAAATATCCACGGCCAGGGCCAGCAGCAGACCGGCCAGCGTGGCCAACAGCTTGCGCACATTAAGGCGGTGGTCGGGGCTGGTTTCGAACAGAATGGTAGTGGAGACGTGAAGGAAATTACCAGCTACCAAGCCCAGCAAGGCGGCATACAGGCCGGTGCCCAGCAGTTGGTCGAGCACTACGTAGTTACTGATAATGATGCCCGCCGGGCCTGCCAACGCAAACAAAAGCAAGTAGGGGAGGGCCCGCCGGAACGAACCGAGCCGCAGCTGTAGCAGCGCCATCAGGGCGAAGGCGGCCGGAATATGGTGCAGGGCAATGCCGGTGAGAATGGCATAGAAATTATGACTTACGTCGCCGGCTACCGGGTCTTTAATCAGAATGCTGCCCTCTAAAAAAGAGTGGATACCCAGCGAAAAAAGCAGCATAAACGGGACCTGATCGACGTGCCCGGGGTGCTCGGGATGATGATGCACATGGCCGTGCTCAACGCCCTGCGAGAAAACCTCCAGCAGCATCTGCCCGAAAAAGCCCGCCAGCACGAAATAGCCCACCTGATGGCCGGCCCGCAGCTCCAAGGCCTCGGGCAGCAAGTGCGTTACGGTGAGCGTAAACAGGTAAGCGCCGCTGAAAGCCAGCAGCGGCTTCATCCAGACGGTGCCGGCCGTGGGCACGAAGCGCGTTAGCCACCCGGCCCCCAGAACCGTCAGAAACAGCGCGAAAACGGCAAGCCACATAAGCGTATGAGTTGATTTTTAATGGGCTGATGCCTAAATGCGCAAGTATATCGTAGTCGGCTAATAATCAGTTGATCAGCCCTGTTTCTTCAGTACAAATAGCATGCGGGGGCTGGTAGCCAGGTCGAAAGGCCGAAGCTGGTAGTCGCCCAATGTTTCGGCCAGACGCAGGCCTGCCAGCTGGAAGTACTCTTCGAACTGCTCCCGCGTGAGGGCCCGTACTCGCTCCACAAAGTGTTGCGGCTGGCCCTGCTCGTCCTCGAACATGATGTCCTTCACGATGAAGCCATGCTGGAGGTGGCGGTGCAACTCGAAAGTAACCCCATCAACGGTCTGGGTTTGGTGGGTCACTAACTGCCGGACGGCCAGATCGGTGTTGAGAAAGTCGATAACCAGCTTGCCACCCGGCCGCAGGGCATCGGCGGCTTGGCGCAGGGCCACTACGTTTTCGGCCTCCTCGGCAAAGTACCCAAAGCTCGTAAACAGGTTCAGCACCAAATCGAAGGGGCCGTAGGGCAGCTTGTCGCGCATGTCGTGCTCGTAAAAGCGCAGGTGCTGATTCGCAAACTGTCGGGCATACGCAATGCTTTGGGCTGATAAATCGACGCCCGTTACATCAAAGCCCTGCTCGCTGAGGTAGCGGGCATGGCGCCCTTTGCCGCAGGCTAAATCGAGCAGGCGGGCGCCAGGCTGCGGGTGCAGGTGTTCCAGCAGCCGCCCCAGAAATTGCCGGGCTTCGGCGTAGTCGCGGTGCTGGTAAAGGCGGTGGTAGTAAGGCGAATCGAACCAGGTGCTAAACCATTCGGGAGCAGCAGCAAACATAGACAGGGGCGGAAAAACGAAGAAGGGCGTAGCTACGCCCTTCTTCGCATTCGGGAAAGCAGGTCGGCCGCATCCCGCAGACGCGGGGCGTGAGCCGTACGCTAGAGCGTAGTGGCGGGCTTAGCGGCGGGGTTGGGCTCCAGGTCCATTTTGCAGACTGGGCACTGGCCGGGGCTGTCGCTGGCGCTGCCTTCGCATTTCATGGGGCAAATGTAAGCGGCGGTAGCCACTGGCGTTACTTCGGTACCGGCACCTGCAGGAGCTTCGGTGGTGGTAGTCTCGGTGGTGGTGGCTGCTTGCTGCTCGCAGCTGGTGAGGGCCAGCGTGGGCAACAGGCAAAAGGCCAAGGCAGCCTGCTTGAAATAGGTCATGAGCTTAACGTGAAAAGCGTACAGACTGTGGATGGTTTACTGCATGGGGCCATCGAGGGCCTTGGTGGCAGTGGTATCGGATGGCTTCTTCACGCTTCGCACAGACTCCTTGTTACGGGTCAGGGGCGCGGCAGGGTCGTTGACGCTCCGGGCTTTTTCGGCCGATACGCGCTCGGTTTCGCTGAGCACTCCGGCTGCCCCGCCTGAGTTGGACGGCTCCTCGCTCACCAGGCCGGTCTGGCCACTCTCGTGTTCCCCGGCTGCGTGCTGGTTATCGTAGTTGCCCAGGCCGCTGGAGCGGGTGCCGGGCTCCACCAAATCCAACGACACTTTCTGATCGGGCCGCCAATCCGACGGTTCGGCGCTGCAGCCACCCAGGGCCAGCGCGGCCAGGGCAAAAGCGGAAATAGCGAGTTGCTTGCTCATGAGAAAAGTAGTGAGTAATGAGTAGTTGGTATTAGGTACCTGGTATCGGGCAGTTAGTTGGTGTCCAGTAAGGAAGTCGGCGGGGCTCTTCTGGTGCCTATCCGATCCTCCTTGTGCAGTACCAACTACGCAACGCTATACCAAAAGGCTTTTACGGCGCAGCATAGCTTCGAACAGCTTCTGGTCGTTGCCGGAGTTGAAAATGCGGTCGGGTACTTCTACAAAGATAGGCGCATCAAAGGTGCGGGCCATCCAGCGCTTAAATCCTTTGATTTCTTCCGGCAGCTCGGGCGTTTTGAGCAGCAGCAGATAACTGGCCGGCTCGCGCTTCACCTCACCAATCATATCCCAGGTGATGCGCATACCCTCTTTTTCGTTGCGCCGCAGCACAATCTGCTTGTTATCAAACTCGTAGGCCATTTTTTCGAACAGCGGCTTGCTTTGCTCCACCTGCGTCATGCCCGTTACCTGGGCTGAGCGGAAGAGAACGTAAAGCAGCGTGAGGCCCACCGAGAGGGCCAGCCACCACCACGAATGCCAGATGATAGCCGGCAGCAGCCCCACCGCAAACGGAATAAGGGCATACCACCATTCGCGCCGCCACACCCGGCCCATGGCTATGCGGGTGTAGGTATTGGTGTCGAGCTGGTGCTTTTTGGTCCGGATGGCCATCGGTGAGGGGCCCTGCTGCTGCCGGTAGCTCCCGCGCTGGTTGGGTAGTTGCATTGGTCGTTCGTTGTTCGCTGGTAGTTGCTGGGTATCAGTTGATAGTAATAGCGCCAAATTCTTCTGGCACTCCGCTATTACCAACTGACACCCAACAACTACCAACTCATTAAAAGGCTTTTAAACTCATGTCCAGGCTGCGGACGGAGTGGGTGAGGGCCCCAACTGAGATGTAGTCGACGCCGGTGGCGGCTACATCGGCAATGGTTTCCTCGGTAATGCCACCGCTGGCTTCGAGTGGGAAGCGGCCAGCTACCAGGGCCACGGCCTCGCGGAGCTGGGCCGGCGCCATGTTGTCGAGCATGATGCGGTCGATGCCGCCGGTATCAAGCGCCTGCTGCACTTCGGCCAGCGAGCGGGTTTCAATTTCGATGGGCAGTTGCCGGCCCGTTTGAGCCAAGTAAGCCCGCGAGGCTTCGATGGCCTGGCGTACACCCCCGGCGTAATCCACATGGTTATCCTTAAGGATAATCATGTCGAAGAGGCCGTAGCGGTGGTTGACGCCGCCGCCAATCAGCACGGCCCATTTTTCGGGCAGCCGGAAGTTGGGGGTGGTTTTGCGCGTGTCGAGCAGGCGGGCCTTGGTGCCGGCCAGCAGGCTAATAAGGTGGGCCGTATGGGTAGCAATGCCACTCATGCGCTGCATACAGTTGAGTACCAGCCGTTCGGCCGTAAGAATGCTGCGTGCCCGGCCCTCCACTACGAGGGCCACGTCGCCATAGCTTACACGGGCGCCGTCCTGGAGCCGCACGTCCAGCACAAGATCGGCATCTACGAAGGTGAAAATGTGGCGGGCCAACTCCACCCCGGCCAGCACGCCGGCATCTTTAATGAGCAGGTGGGCGCGGTTGCGGGCTTCAGCCGGAATGGAGGAAAGCGCCGAATGGTCGCCGTCGCCGACGTCTTCAGCCAGGGCCGCTTGAATGAAGGCCGTTAGGGCTTCAGGAGTAAGGTAGGAAGGCGTTTGCACGGCACAAAAATAGCAAAAACGCCCCGGTTCCGGGCAGCGCCGCCCAAGTCTCTTCGATTCGGCCTCAACAGAGCCTATTTGCTTACTATACCAGGGTTCTTACCGCACAAAAAAAATACCGCGCCCAAAGGCGCGGTATCTAATAGTGAGCCGGCCAGGGCCGGGGTTATTCCTTAGTGAAGGCGATGTTGTCAATTTTGAGGCTGCCGCCGGTTTGCTTCATCTTCACGAACATGCGGTAGGTGCCGTCCTTGCCGACGTACTTGCCCACGGCGTAGGGTGTGCCTTCGTTGCTGCCGCCGTAGTGGATGAAATCAAACGAAGCCGGGGAGTGCTTGGCAAAGAAATCCTTCATCACAAACTCAGCCTGCGTGGCGCTGTAGCTCTGCTTGTCGCCGTCGTCAAAGCTCAGCTCCACGTTGGGGGCGAACAGCTGGGCCAGCTCGCGGGCATTGCTGTTCCGGATGGCGCTGCGCACCGGCCCGAAGGAGTCGGCCTGAGCCATCGCACCGACAGCCAGCAGCAACCCCAGGACCAGCACCGAAGCAAAAGAAATTAGACGTTTCATGTAAAAACAGAAAGAGTTTGATCGGCAAGGTGCGAAAATAGTGCCAAGCTGCCACCGACTGAAGCAAGATTGGGCCAAATGAGTAGGCTGGCTGGCAAGGTACAGAAGAGGCCGGCCTTTTTGCCGGGTCTGCCGTATCTTTGCGGTCATGAACAAACAGGTATTGCTGGTGATTCTGGACGGGTGGGGCCTGGCTCAGAATAAGGAAGTTTCGGCCGTCGACCAAGCCAATACACCCTTCGTTGATTCGCTGTTCGCACGTTTTCCACACAGCAGGCTCCAGGCTTCGGGTGAGGCCGTGGGCCTGCCCGACGGGCAAATGGGCAATTCGGAGGTAGGCCACATGAATATCGGGGCCGGCCGGGTGGTATACCAGGATCTGGTGCGCATCAATAAGGCCGTACGCGAGCGGAAGCTGGCCGCCGTGCCTGCCCTGCAGCAGGCCTTTGCCTACGCCCGCGAGCATCATAAGCCCGTGCACCTGATGGGCCTGCTCTCCGATGGCGGCGTGCACTCACACATCGACCACCTCAAGGCCCTGTGCTCCATCGCCCACGACCAAGATGTGCATAACGTGTTCATTCACGCCTTCACCGATGGCCGCGATACCGACCCCAAGGGCGGCGTGAGCTACGTGAACGACCTAGAGCAGCATCTGCAGCGGGGTGCCAGCGGCAAAATTGCCTCGGTGGTAGGCCGCTACTATGCCATGGACCGCGACAACCGCTGGGAGCGAATAAAGGTGGCGTATGACGTGCTGGTAAACGGCATCGGCACACCCTCGCAGAACCTTATTCAGAGCATGCTCGACTCGTATAAGGAGGGCGCGACGGATGAGTTTATGAAGCCCATTGTGAAGGTAGACGCCGACGGTATGCCGCTGGCCACCATTACCGAGGGCGACGTGGTTATCTGCTTCAACTTCCGCACCGACCGGGGCCGCGAAATCACGGAGGCCCTCACTCAGCAGGATTTCCACGCCTTCCAGATGCAGCGCCTGAACCTGCACTACCTGACCATGACCAACTACGACGCCACCTTTACCGGCGTCATTCCCGTCTTCGAGAAGGACAACCTGGAGCACACGCTGGGCCAGGTGCTGGCCGAGCACGGCAAGCGCCAGATTCGGATTGCCGAAACCGAGAAGTACCCGCACGTCACGTTCTTTTTCTCGGGCGGGCAGGAAGTGGAGTTTCCGGGCGAAAGCCGCATCATGCGCAATTCGCCCAAGGTGGCCACCTACGACCTGCAGCCCGAAATGAGCGCCTACGAGCTGCGCGACGCACTGGTGCCGGAGCTGCTGGCCAAGTCGGCCGATTTTGTGGTGCTCAACTTCGCCAATACCGATATGGTAGGCCACACCGGGATTTTTGCGGCCGCCGTGAAGGCCGCCGAAGCCGTTGATGAATGCACCCGCGGCGTAGTGGAAGCCGCGCTGTCCGCCGACTACGCCTGCATTATTATTGCCGACCACGGCAACGCCGATATGATGGTGAACCCCGACGGCTCGCCCAACACGGCCCACACCACCAACCTGGTGCCCTGCATTCTGGCCACCAACGAGCCCCGTGGCCCGATAGCGAACGGTAAGCTCGGCGACATTGCGTCTACCGTGCTGGAGCTGATGGGCATCCCAAAGCCTGCCATCATGACCGGCCAGAGTCTGCTGCACCCCCAAACCACTGGCCCGAATGCGTAAGCGCGGGCTCGTGCTGCCGGTTGCCCTGGCACTGCTGCTCACGGCCTGCGGGCCGGCGACTGATGCGCCGGCACCTAATGAGGCCCTGCGCCAGCACACCAGCTACTTCAACCTGCCGGCTTTCCTGAGCGAGCAGAGCACCGCGCTCAACCGCCGCAAACCCACCGTAGAAAAGCAGGTGCTGCTACGCGACGGCGGCCTGGAAACCGAGCGCCTCACGCCCACCGACTGGGCCAAGGAACTGCAGATTTTTCAGCAGGCTGATATCGACAAGCCTGCCCTGCGCGGCCTCTACCTCGTCGATTCGGTGGCCACACGCGACGGGCTGCTGCGGCGTACCTACCGCCGCCGCCCCGGCGTGGAGCAGCCGGTGCGCCAGCTCCTGGTTATCAGCCGCGATGGGCAGGTGCAACAGGTGCGCGCCACAGTTTCTCAGGATAACCCGCTGGTGTACTCGGCCAAAACCCTGGAGCTGGATAGCCCAAACGGCCAGCTGAAAAGCTACCACGTGCAGGGCGTACAAAAGCTGATTCTGTTCGACTCGGTGCGTTATGCGGTGCGCGGAACGATAGGAGAATAACAGTCATTCAGAGCGAAGAGTCTCGGGTGAATCGTTACAACAGTTGTTGTTCAACGATTCACCCGAGACTCTTCGCTCTGAATGACGTTCTTAACTCCCCATCAACGTAGCTACTATCCAGCGGCGGCCGCCTTGGGTGCGGTGCTCACCTAAATAAATGCCTTGCCAGGTGCCCAGCAGTAGCTCGCCCTGGCTGATGGGGATGCTGACGGCGTGACCCAGCAAACTGGCTTTGAGGTGAGCGGGCATATCGTCGGGGCCTTCCTGGGTGTGCTGGAAGTAGGGCGCGTTTTCGGGGACCAGCCGGCGGAAGAACTGCTCGAAATCGGCCCGCACGGTGGGGTCGGCGTTTTCGTTGAGGCTGAGGCTGGCGGAGGTATGCTGAATAAAGAAGTGCGCCGTGCCTACCTGCAGTTGCTCCAACTCGGGCAGCTCGGCCACCAGCAAATCGGTAATCAGATGGAAGCCCCGACTCAGGGCCGGCAGCCGCAGTCGTTTCTGGAAGCAGTGCATTGGTTGGAAGTGAGTAGTTGGTAGTAAGTAGATAGACTTTCTCACTCCACAGCGCAAATAGGGATGATAGAGCAAGCGTCTAACTACTCACTACCGATTACTCAATACTTCTCCTTAAGGATTCACCCGCTCGTAAGCACCAATGTCGGGCGTGGTGGGGTTGCGGGGACGGTTGAGTAGGTCGGTGCTCAGGCCCGGCAAAGGCAGGGCGCGGTTGCTGGCCGACGAGAGAGTGTCGAGCTCGAAGTTGGGCTTAGGCGACAGAAACGGGTTCTTGAAAATCCGGCCAGTAAACTCGTCGGGGTTGAGCACGTTGCCATTTTTCTGCTGGCCCAGTGGCCCCGTGTTGTCGTACTTTTTGGTTTTGAGCAGGCTGTTGCGGATGCTGATATTGCTCGCATACTGCTCGCCGGCTACGAACTCCAACTCATCCCCATCACGGATACTGCCCCAGATAATGGAGTTGCGCACCGTCAGGCCACGGGGCGCAACCACGGGCAGCGGTTGGTCATTGATGGCTCCAAAGGGCGCTTCGGGCGAAATCAGCACTGAAGGCTGGTCGCGGGTGCCGAGGCTGTAGTTGGCAATGGTGCAATAGTCGAGCTGAACTTGGCTGCTTTGCACGGCGTACACTGCGTACTGCTCGCAGTTGCTTATGAGCGTGTTGCTGACCGTGAAATCCCCGCTCAGGCTCAGTAGCGCGGCCCCATCGAAGCCCAAGCCACTGTTGAGGGTAGATATGTTGCGCAGCTCCACGTTCTCGACACGCACCTGAGGGCGCGGCTGCTCATCAAATGGGTTGAAGAGGTAGAGGCCCAACGTGCTGTTCTTGATTTCGGTGTAGCGGATCACGTTGCCCTGGCTGCCCAAGTCGAACTCGATGCCTCCCCACTGGCCGGGCCGCTCGTTGTACTCGGCTTCGCGCCGGTCGCCCGAAAAGCGCACGATGTTGGGGTCGGTGGGTTTGATGGGGCCGGCAGGCTGATAGTCGGGGTTGCACAGCAGGCGGCCCTCTACCACAAGATAGGAGCGGAAGTGCGAGTAGATACGTGCGCCGGCCGCGATAGTGAGCGTAACGCCCGGCTTCACGAGCACCGAATTGTAAATTACATGCGGCTTGTCGGCCTTCCAGACTGTACTGGTGCTGATAGTTTCGTTGTCGTGGAAGTAGGCGTTTTGGCCGTAGCTGAGCACCTTCACAGCCTGCTCGTTGCCGTTGGTTACAAAGCGCAAATCGTCTTCTACCAGGAACGGCTTGCCGGCGGCTGGCGTGGGGTCAACGGTGGCCCGCACCAGTACCAGCAGGCTGTCTTTGCCCCTGATTTCCACGTTGCGGGCGCTGGCACCGGCGTCGCCATTTATCAGCAGGCTGTAGGTTACGGCCGGCCGGCTTTGCAGGCTGATTTCGGCCACCCGCACGGCGCGGGCGTTGCGGTTGTACACCCACAGGCGTTTGGTTACGGTGCCGGTAGCCACGAACACGGTGTCAAACTTCACCGTGTCGAGCGAGAATTCCAGCTTCGCGCTGCTGTCTGTTGTTATCAGGTCTTCCTTCGGCTCGCAGCCCGGCAGCAGCACCGTGGTGGCCAGGGCCGAAAGCAGGAGCAGCAGCGGAAGCAGGTAGCGCATGAGGTTGTTGGTTTTTGATAGGATGTCAATAAAACATGTCATGCTGAGCGAAGCGGAGCGTAGTCGAAGCATCTCTACCGCAACGGTAACCCCTGCATCAGGATTAGCATTGCAGTAGAGATGCTTCGACTACGCTCCGCATGACACGTTCTATCTATGTTCTGCTGACGTCTTGCTTTCCTCTCCCAACGTCAGTTCAGCCAGAAAAATTATCCGACGCCTTCCTGCAGGCGGGCGGCGCTTTCGGCTAGGCGCAGCTGCTCCACGAAATCGTCGATGTTCCCATCCATTACGTTGGCCAGGTTGTGCACCGTGAAGCCGATGCGGTGGTCGGTTACGCGGCCCTGGGGGTAGTTATAGGTCCGGATTTTATCCGACCGGTCGCCGCTGCCAATCATGCTTTTGCGCTGGGCACCTTCGGCTTCGTTCTTCTTGGCCAGCTCGATTTCGTAAATCCGCGAGCGAAGCACGCCGAGGGCCTTATCGAAGTTTTTGAGCTGCGACTTCTGGTCCTGGCACTGGGCCACGAGGCCGGTGGGCAAGTGGGTGAGGCGCACGGCCGAGTAGGTTGTGTTTACCGACTGGCCACCGGGCCCCGACGACATGAACAAGTCCTTGCGCACGTCGTTCATGTCAATCTGCACGTCGAGCTCCTCGGCCTCCGGCATCACCACAATCGAGGCCACGGAGGTGTGGATGCGGCCCTGGGTTTCGGTTGCCGGCACGCGCTGCACGCGGTGTACGCCCGATTCAAACTTGAGCTTGCCGTATACGTCCTCGCCCTTGAGGGCCAGAATAATTTCCTTGTAGCCGCCCGAAGTGCCTTCGGTGGCGTCAATGAGGTCCATTTTGAGGTTGTGCTTTTCGGCGTAGCGCATGTACATGCGCTGCAGGTCGCCGGCAAAAATGGCGGCCTCGTCGCCCCCGGCCCCGGCCCGGATTTCCATGATGACGTCCTTGCTGTCGTTGGGGTCTTTCGGAATCAGCAGCTCTTTGATAACGGCTTCCAGGCGCTCCTCTTCGGGGTATAGTTCTTCGAGCTCGTCCTTGGCCATTTGGCGAAAATCCTCGTCCTTTTCGGTGGAGATGACCTGCTTGGAGCTGGCAATGTTGGCCAGCACGTTCTGGTAGGCCTTGTACTCGACCATAATCTTGCCCAAGTCCTTGTACTCCTTGTTAAGGGACTTGAAGCGCTTCATGTCGCTCATGGCGTCGGGCTGGGTCAGCTCCTCGCTCACATCCTCGTAGCGCCGTTGGATGGCCTCCAGTTTATCTAGCATCTTGCCTTCTGAAATTTGTAGTAGGGCTACAAAGATACGGAAACGCGGCCGGCTGGAAATACGTCTTGCAGTGTTGGCAAGCTGTACCTTTAACCGGTCAGTAAGAATGAGGTAGGGGCGGGGCTTGCCCCCGCCCGCCGTTAAACGGGAACAACCCGGTTCGTTGGATGTATATCGTTTAAGCGGCGGGCGAGGACAAGCCCCGCCCCTACCTCGTTTGCCCCGTCTCTATAACACTTCCCTATGCGCCCACTCCTGCCTGTTGCTGCCCTGCTACTCCTGCTGTTTTCCGCCTGCCGCCCCGACCAGGTGGAGCACCTGAGTAATACCAAGGAGCTAGCCAAAGAATCCGCTAACTGGGAAGTGAAGCGCATTATGCCCAACGATTTACTGCGGGCCACAGCCTGGGCCGGCGACTCGCTCACGGGCCGGGCCGAGCGGGAGCTGCGCCAAGTGCTGGCCGACAAGCTGGCCGCGGGCGGCGTAGCGGCAGCCCTGCCATTCTGCCGACCCGAGCGCCTGCCCCGCACCGATTCGTTGGCCAAGGCGATGCAGGCTACGCTAACCCGCGTGAGCAACCGCCCGCGCAATCCCCTCAGCCAGGCCACCCTGAGTGCCGCCGAGCTGAACCCGGCCGATACCGCCCGGCAGGTGGCCCGGCCCAGCCAGGAAGTCTTCACCTACCAGCGCCCGTTAGTACTCAACGACCAGCTCTGCCTGCGCTGCCACGGCGAAGTGGGCAAAGACATTACGGCCGCCGATTACGCGCTCATCAGGCAGCAGTACCCGCAGGACCAGGCCACCGGCTACCAGCAGGGCCAAGCCATGGGCGTGTGGCGCGTCAGCCTCGCCCGAAACGGTGCGGCCGAGCTCTGGACCCAGAAAACCCGCAAAATAATGAAGCCACGCAAGCCGCTGTTTTAGCAGCTGGGAGGATCGTCATTCAGAGCAAAGCAAAGAACGACGGCCCGCTCAACTCCTGACCTCTCTCAAAAAACAACCTTCGCGCTGCGTTTGCAGTTTGTTGGGTCTATGATGACCACTGCTTCCTCCGATCCGCTTCCCACCATAATAATCGGCGCCGGTATGGCCGGACTGGCCTGCGCCAACTACCTGCACCGTGCCGGCCGGCCCGTGCTGCTGCTCGAAGCCGCCGACGCCGTGGGTGGCCGTGTCCGGACTGATGTGACGCCCGAGGGCTTCCACCTCGACCGGGGCTTCCAAGTGTTGCTCACGCGCTACCCCGAGGTCGAGCGGCTGATTGACTACGGCGCCCTCGACCTGAAGGCCTTTAATTCGGGGGCCGTTATCCGGCTGCCCGACGGCAAGGAGACGACCCTGCAGAACCCGCTGCAACGGCCCATGGCCGCGTTTTCGGCTCTCACTTCGCGCATCGGCACGCTGCCCGACAAGCTGCGGATTCTGAGTCTGGTAAAGCACGTTCACGGCTACACCACCGGGCAGCTCATCAGCCGCAACTCCACCAACAGGCAAACTACCCTCGACTTTCTGCGTCACTACGGCTGGAGTGAACAGATCATCGACAACTTCTTCCGGCCCTTCTTCGGGGGCGTGTTCCTCGACCGGAGCCTGAGCACGGCGGCCAATTTCTTCGAGTTCGTATTCCAGCAGTTTGTGATAGGCGAGGCCGTGGTACCGGCCCTGGGCATGCAGCAGATACCCGAGCAACTGGCCGCCCGCCTGCCCGCCGGCACCGTGCGTCTGAACAGCCCGGTAGCCACCGTGGAGGGCCTCACCGTCCGGCTGGCCAGCGGCGAAGCCATTGAGGCCGCCGCCGTAGTAGTAGCCGTTGATGGTGAAGCGGCGGCCCGCCTGCTGCCAAAGGCCACCGACGAAGCGCTTGTGTCCACCCCCGCGCCCCTGCGCTGGCGGCGCACCACCTGCACCTATTTCGCCGCCCCCGCTTCAGCCAGCCGCCCCGATAAGCTGCTGCGTCTTAATGCCTCGCCCACCGGCCTGGCCCATAATGTGGCTTTCCCCTCGGATGTGGCCCCGGCTTACGCCCCGGCCGGGCAGCGGCTGGTATCGGTGAGCACCCACGGCGAGCATGGACTTTCGGAAGCTGGCCTTACGGCCGAGCTGCGCCGGGAGTTGGCTGCTTGGTTTGGCCCCGAAGCCGCCGGCTGGCCGCACCTGCGCACCTACGAGCTGCCCTTCGCCCTGCCCGAATACCCCGCTGGCCAGCCAGCCCGTCAGTCGCTTCGGCTCGGTGCCCACCTCTACCGTTGCGGCGATTATGCTGCCTATCCCTCGCTAAATGCCGCCCTGGCCGCCGGCCGCGAGGTGGCGGAAATGATTCTAATTGAGAATTGACTGAAAAAAAGGAACGTCATTCTGAACGCAGCCGAAGAACCTCTACCGTGAAGTAAACCCAATAATAGTGTTACCATTGCAGTAGAAATTCTTCGGCTGCGCTCAGAATGATGTACCTTTTTACGTCTCGTTTCTACTAAAAACTGAGTTCCAGCGAAGCCGGGCAATGGTCGGAGTGGATGACGTCGGGTAGCAGGTCGGCGTGGCGAATGTGGGGCGCGAGGCGGTTGTCGACCAGCAGATGGTCGAGGCGCCAGCCCACGTTGCGGGCGCGGGAGCCGGCGCGGTAGCTCCACCAGGAATAGCGTTGCAGCGCGTCGCCGTGCTGGTGGCGGAAGGAATCGGTGAAGCCGTCGGCCAGAAAATCCTGGAACCACTGCCGCTCTTCGGGCGTGAAGCCCGGGCTTTTCTGGTTGGCCTTGGGGTTGTGCAGGTCCAGCTCGCGCTGGCAGCAGTTGAAGTCGCCGGCAATAACCAGCGGCGGCACTCCGGCCGCTTGCAGCCCGGCCACGTAGCGCCGGAAAAAGTGCAGCCATTCCACCTTGAACGCCTGCCGCTCGGGCCCGCTGGTGCCCGAAGGCATGTAGGTGTTCAGCACCGCGCAGTGCTCGAAATCGAGCCGAAGCACCCGGCCTTCGGTATCATAAAGCTCCTGCCCGCACCCCTCGGTTACGGCCAGCGGCTTTTCTCTGGAGAAAATGGCCACGCCGCTGTAACCGGGCTTCTGGGCCGGATGTAAGTAGGCGATGTAGCCCAGATCGGTGAGCGGCGCTACATCGAGCGGCTCACGGCTGGCCTTTATTTCCTGCACGCATAATACGTCGGGCCGGGCCGTGGCCACCCAGTCGGCCAAGCCCTTGCTCAGGGCCGAGCGCAGGCCGTTGAGGTTGTAAGAAATGATGTTCATCTGATTGGTTTTCCAGAGCAAGCGGGTCAGTAGAAAAGAACGTCATGCTGAGCGCAGCCGAAGCATCTCTACCGCAATGGTAATCCTGACGCTGCTAAGCTGCCTGAACCTCGGAATTACCATTGCGGTAGAGATGCTTCGACAAGCTCAGCATGACACGGTTCTTTTCTGTAGCTGCTACCGCTACTCCTCCTGGTTCTGTTCGTCGAAGTATTCCAGCACGTGCCATTTCAGCATGCGCTCCTGCTCCTTCAGGTTGGAGAAGGGCAGCGCCTGCAGCAGCCGATAGTGGGGCCACCCTTCTTCATCCATGTTTTCGCGCTCGTAGTAGCCCGAAATGCTGAACAGCCGGCAGGTGGCAATGTGCATCAGGTCCTGCTTCTGCTCTTTGGTGAAAGGCCCAGCGCCCTGGCCCAGCTCCTGCACACCGATGAGCAGCAGCAGGGCGTTCATGTCGGGCTTTTTGCCGAAGCGGGTCTTCATCTCCGTCATCAGCTCCCACCAGCGTTGCTCAAACTGAGCTTCGGTTTCCTGAGGATCGAGCATGCTTAAACGGCGTGCGGATGAACAGGCGGCGGGGTTACCGTTTCGTCCTTGAGGGCCTCCCAGTACTCCACGGCGCGCCGGAAGTGCGGAATCACGATGCTGCCCCCGATGAGGTTGGCAATGGCGAACAGCTCATAGATTTCCTCCTCGCTCACCTTCTCCTCGTAGCATTTGCCCAGGTGGTACTTGATGCAGTCGTCGCAGCGCAGCACCATCGAGCAGGCCAGGCCCAGCAGTTCCTTGGTCTTCACGTCGAGCGCGCCATCCTGGTAGGTATTGGTGTCAAGGTTGAAAAACCGCTTGATAACCTTGTTGTCGGCCGCCATGATTTTCTCATTCATGCGCTGGCGGTAATCGTTGAATTCGGTGACGATACTCATGGGTTGAAGAACTGATGAATGGATGGGCCGGTGGGCTGCTAGCGCTGCGCTGCTGACAGGTTGGGCTATAGTCTGCAGTCAGGCAAACACTTGGCCAACGCTCCGGAAAAATAAGACTGTGGAAGTTTCAGCATTAAGCGCTAAAATTAGGCAGAAGTTTCCCCAGGCCCACCCGCTGCCCCACCGCCATGCCGCTGCCCGTCGTGCTGTCCGATTTCGTGAGCCTGCTGTTTCCGCGGGTGTGCCTGGCCTGCCAGGAGCCGCTGGCCCGCGGCGAGGACGACCTGTGCACCGACTGCCGCGCCCAGCTACCCTACACCGACTACCACCGCCTGCCCCCGGCCGATAACCCGTTGGCCCGCCGGTTTTGGGGTAAGCTGCCGGTTACGCATGTGCTGGGCTACCTCACGTTTCAGAAGCACGGGCGGGTGCAGCACCTGCTCCACGAGCTAAAATACCGCAATCAGCAGCAGGTCGGCAGGGTGCTGGGCCGCCACTTCGGCCAGGAGCTGGCCGAGGCGGGCTACACCGAAACTTTTGGGCTGGTGGTGCCCGTGCCACTGCACCCGCGCAAGCTGGCCCGCCGCGGCTACAACCAAGCCGATAGTTTCGCCGAAGGCCTAGCCACGGCCCTCGGCTGCCCCTGGCACCCCGAGGCCCTGCGCCGCACCGCCGCCACCGAATCGCAGACCCGCAAAAACCGCCTGCAGCGCTGGCAGAACGTAGCCACTGTGTTCGAGGCCGCCCGCCCCGATTTGGTGGCTGGCCAGCATGTGCTGATAGTAGATGACGTGCTGACCACCGGGGCCACGCTCGAAGCCTGCTGCGCCATGCTGCTCACTGCCGGAGCGCGCGAAGTCAGCGTAGCCACCATCGCCGTGGCCTAGAATCACAGATGTTGCAGATGAATATGCTACTGTAGATGACGGGTAATTACTGCCGTATGCCACTCCGGATTGGTATTGTCAATGCCCTGAAAACAAAGCAGCCACCCCGTGAGAGGTGGCTGCTTTGTTTTCCTGATTCTAGTTATCCGTCATCTACGACACCCTATCATCTGTAACATCTATGATGTTATTTGTTCGAGCCGGCGTTGATCATAGCGCAGCGGAAACCAATGGTAGCCGTAGCCGAGTCTTCGGCCATAAAGCGGCGGGTGCCGGGCGAGAGCCAGTAGGCTACGTCGCGCCACGAGCCGCCTTTGTACACGCGTACGTGGTCGTCGATGAGCGACTGGTAACCTTTCTTGTCATACTTCTCGGAAGGGTCGAGGTAGCCGTTGCGGCGGAAGGGGTTCAAATCCTCCACATCCTCATAGGAAAGCGGACGGTAGATGTCCTGCACCCACTCGTTCACGTTGCCAGCCATGTTGTAGAGGCCGTAGTCGTTGGGTGGGTACGAGAATACCTGCTCGGTAATCATGGCGCCATCGTTGAGCGAGCCGGCAATACCGGCGTAGTCGCCGCGGCCACGCTTGAAGTTAGCGAGGAACTGACCCTGGTTCTTACCGTAAGGGTTACGTACCTGACGGCCGTCCCAAGGGTAAATACGCTTGTTTTCCTGGTTTTCGTTGCCGGTTTCCTGGGTGCCGATGAGGGCCTGAGCCGCGTACTCCCACTCTGCCTCGGTGGGCAGACGGTAGTTGGGCAGCGTGTTGCCGTTTTCGATGGCGATTTTCACACCGCCACCATCTTCGGAGGTACCTTCAGCGGCGTCGCCGCCCTTGTTTTTCTTGCGGCCAAACAGACCACCCCTACGGGAGCCGCCGCCATCATCAGATGCTTCGCCAGCTAGCACCTCGTTCACTTTAGCTGTACGCCAGGTGCAGAAGTCGTTGGCCTGCAGCCAGCTCACGCCCACTACGGGGAAGTAGCGGAAGCCGGGGTAACGCAGGTAGTAATCCACATACGGGTCGTTGAACGACAGCTCGCGGGCCCATACGGTGGTGTCGGGCAGGGCCGACATGTAAAACTCCTCGGCCGAGTCCTTGCGCACGTAGTGCAGGTATTCGAGCCAGTGAATATTGGCTACTTCCACCTCATCCATGTAGAAGGAGGCTAGCGTAACGGTGCGCTCCAGGTTGTCGTGGCTCATGGCCACGTCCTCTTCGGCCGAACCCAGCACCGTACGGCCGCCTTCGATAAACACCAAACCCGGACCTTCGGGGATGCCCTGATAATCAGACACCTTCATGCCCTCATCGGTGTTGTACTCGATGCCTGTGGTCGAGCTGTATTTGCCGGGGTTGGTAGCCGAGCGTCCGCCCTTGTTACAGGCAGTCAGGGTGCAGGCTCCGACGAGGGCCAGGCCCAGGTACTTGGAAATATTCATGATCAAGTTGAAACTACCTGTTAAGAAAGCATTTAGCCGAGGCAAGTCGGGTGCAATAATACAACATTTTAAAAAGCCGGGCAAGGAATTTTCGGGTAATTGCGTCGCTTTAGTCGGCGCCAGGCCGCTTCCAGCGCGTCGAACTCGCGAAGCGTGAGCGAAAGCTCGTGCGCTCCGCCCAAATCGGCGCTGAACTGACTGAGGCTGACATCATAGCTATAACCAAGCCGAAAAGTGCCCGCGCTGATGCCGGCTACGGCCGTAAGTATCTGCTGGGGCCGGGGCGCACCGGGTAGCGGCAGCCCCCGGTACACCGCTCCAAGCGTTAGTGGAGTCGTGGTAAAGTACAATCCGAGGTCGGTGCGCTCCGAGCCGCCCTGGCGGGTGTAGCCGGCCGTGGGGCTGAGGCTGACTTCGCGTTGCTCCCGAACGGTGTTCACTTGGGCGAAGTAGAATTTGTAGCCGCCCTGCACATGCAGGCGCATGGGCAGCACCGATTGGCCCGCAAAGCTTAGGTTGGGCTGATTGAGGTGGTGGGCCGCCACGCCCAGCCAGAACTGCGGGCCGAACAGCAGCCCGCCTACCCCGGCCGTGAGGTAGTTGACGGGCGCATAATCGGCCGCTTCCTGGCTCAGGTTGCGCACCTGGCCGTCGTCGGAGAGTTGGTCGCCGAAGACGAGGTTGCTGTAGCCGACACGCTGGCGGCCGTAGCTGAGCGTGGCCCCGCCGCTGAGGCTAAGCTGGCGGTTGAGGCGCACATGATAGGCATACACCCCACCCGCCTGCAGGCGGGTGTAGCCCACGGCCCCCGTACGGTCCTGGTTTATGAGCAGGCCAAAGGCGCTGCGCTGGTTAAGGAGGCGGTAGTCGGCGGCCAGCTGGGTGGTCTGGAAGGTGCCGGCCAGGGTAGGAAACTGGTTGCGGTAGCTGAGCGTTACGCCATAATCGTCGAGCAGGCCGGCGTAGGCGGGGTTGAGCTGCATGCGGTTGGCGAAGGGCTGCGCGAAGTACAGGTCTTGGGCCTGGGTGGCGGGCCCGGCCAGCAGCAACCCGGCCGCGGCCAGCCACCGCCGCCGCCTTCTGGGTTCTGCTGCTGCTGCTGACGTGCTGGTGCTTCGCATACGTGGGCTGCTAACGAGCGGGCGGTTGGGTTTGGTACCCGACGGCCGGGAGAAATTATAGGGGCGTTGGTCGGTGTAGACGCGCAACAGCTTGCGTTTCGTCGTTAAGCGGCAGTGGTATTCGTCCTTGCATAGCCACCATCAGCAATACCACTTCGTTGCCGGATGACTAATATAGACAACGTCGGTAACGACGAGGGGCAAGATAGTGCGTCTGTACAGCGTTTATCACAACCGCAGTCCGGTTGAGTTTCTCCTTACTTTTGCCTGGGTCGGCAACCGAACTGATTATTCTGATAGTCAGTTCGGTTGCCGGAATTTACCTCTTTTAAGCATTCATTCTATGCGCAAGTTTTTTATCGGCCTCGGGATTTTCCTGGTCGTCGTCGTGGCCTTTCTGGCTCTGGCGCCGCTGCTGTTCAAAGATAAAATTAAAGCCGCCTTCGATAAGCAGCTCGTCCAGCGCGTGCGGGCCGAGGTGCAGTACGACCCGGCCAACGTCGACGTGACGCTGCTGAGCACCTTCCCCGACCTGGCGTTGCGCATCAACCAGCTGCGCGTTATCGGGCAGGACTCGTTTGCCCGCGACACGTTGGCTTACCTGCCCGAAATGCGGGTGGGCCTGAATCTGATGAGCGTTATCAGCGGCGACCAGATAAAAATTAAGAACATCACGCTTGAAGAGCCCGACATCAATATAAAGGTGCTCAAAAGCGGCCGCGCCAACTGGGACGTATTCGTGTCGGACTCGGCCGCCGCTACCAAGGGGCAGGATACCACGGCCGTGAGCCTGGCCATTAAGGGCTGGCAGATCAACAAGGGCCGCCTGCGCTACGACGACCGGAGCATCCCGTTCGGTATGGAGCTGCGCGGCATTGAGCACACCGGCTCGGGCGACTTCGAGCAGAACATCTTCGATATGGTGAGCCAGACCACGGCGCAGTCCGCCTCGCTCAGCTACGACGGCGTGCAGTATGTGAGCGACAAGCAGCTCGATGCTGACGTGACGATGGCCATGAACCTGGAGAAGATGCTGTTCACCTTCAAGGACAACAAGGTAAAGCTGAACGAATTTCCGGCCACCTTCCAGGGTACCATCGGCCTGCCCAACGCCACCGATATTGTGTACGACCTCACGTTTAAGGCGCTGGAAACCGATTTCAAGAACATCCTGAGTCTGGTGCCGGGCGCGTATACCGAGCAGTTCAAGGACATTAAGGCCGACGGACTAGTAGCATTCGACGGCTATTACAAGGGCGTGCAGAACGCGCTGCAGATGCCCGGCTACGGCGTGAACCTGCAGATCAAGAACGGCAGCTTCCAGTACCCGGCGCTGCCCGAGCGCGCCCGCAACATCAACGTGGATATGGTGGTGGACAACCCGTCGGGCTTCACCAACAACGTGAAAGTGAACGTGAAGCAGTTTCACCTGGACCTGGGCAAGAACCCCATTGACGGCAACGTAGCCATTGATGGGCTGGCCCCAATGAAGGTGGACGGCCGCGTGAAAGCCAACGTGGACCTGGCCGAGATGATGAAGGTGTATCCGGTGAAGGATTTGCTGCTGCGCGGCAAGCTATTCGTGGATGCCACTGCCAAGGGCGTGTACTCGGCTACCCAAATGCCGGTTATTCAGGCCAAAATGAACCTGACCAACGGTTACGTGAAGAGCAAGCAGTTCCCGGCTCCCATCGAGAACCTGACGCTGACCGGCACTGTGACCAACCCCACCGGCCAGATTAACGATACCAAAGTCAACATTCCGCAGTTCAAGATGCTGCTCGACGGTGAGCCGTTGGAGGGCCGTGTGGCCACCCAAGGCGTAGATAAGCTGGCCTTTGACACCGATGTAAGGGGCACGGTAGACCTCACCAAGCTCACCAAAATATTCCCGCTCGAAGGCATGACGGTGGCCGGGCGCCTGAGCGGCAACGTGGCCGCCAAGGGCAACATGGCTGACATTGAGGCCGGCCGTTACCAGTCGGTCGTAGCCTCGGGTACTGTGCAGGCTCGCAACATCGACTACAAGAGCCCCGACTTTCCGCAGGGCATGAAGGTGAGCCAGGCCACGGCTACATTCAACAATGACAAGATTGTGCTGCGCGACATGCAGGGCTTCGTGGGCTCGTCGGACGTGGCGGCCTCGGGCACCATCAGCAACTACCTGGCCTACCTGTTTGTGCCCGGCCAGCCGTTACGCGGCGACCTGACGGTGAACTCGCGCCGCTTCAACCTGAACGAGTGGATGGTGGACGAGGTAAGCGCCAAGCCCACCGCCGGCGCAACGGCCGCCACCAAAGCCCCCGCCGCCGCCACTACCAAA
The DNA here is from genome assembly GCF_013377905.1 of Hymenobacter terrestris. Classification (GTDB taxonomy): domain Bacteria; phylum Bacteroidota; class Bacteroidia; order Cytophagales; family Hymenobacteraceae; genus Hymenobacter; species Hymenobacter terrestris. The sequence goes on along the minus strand of NZ_JABKAV010000006.1, from coordinate 76,525 downwards.
GCCGACGGGGTGCTGCAGATTCCGAAGGAATTTGACCTGACCATGAACACCACCGCGGGCCAGGTGCTGTACGACAACCTGAAGCTGAACGACGTGAAGGGCACCGTAACGGTGCGCAACCAGGTGGCTACGCTGCGCAACCTCACCTTTAATACGCTTGGCGGCAGCTTCGCCACCAACGGCTCGTACAGCAGCCAGAACCTGGCGCACCCCAAGTTCGATTTCGGGCTGAACGTGAAGGAGCTGAACTTCCAGCAGGCCTTTTCCGCCTTCAACTCGATTAAGAAGCTGGTGCCGCTGGCGGCCAACCTGGAGGGCATCTTCTCGACCAACTTCAACGTGAGTGGCGAAATGGGCCCCGACATGATGCCCCGCTTCAGCACGCTCACCGGCAAGGGCGTGTTCGATATTGTGCGGGCGGCCGTAACCGGCTCACCGGTGCTGGCCAAAATCAGCAACCTCACGCAGTTGCAGGAGCTGAAGAATTTTGTGGTAACCAACAAGGATGTGGCCGCCGAAATCATCAACGGCAACTTCGTGGTGAAGCCGTTTGATTTGAACGTGGGCCAGATTAAGATGACAGTCGGCGGCTCGAACAACATCGACGGCGGCGGGCTGGAGTACATAGCGGCCCTCGATGTGCCCACAGGCCAGGTCGGCAGCGCCCTCAGCAGCCAGCTTACGCGCCTCACTGGCGTATCGAACCTGAAAAGCACCGAACGCGTGACGCTGGGCCTCACCATCGGCGGTACCATGAGCAACCCCCAGGTGAAGCTGAGCAGTGGCAGCGTGAAGGGCCAGGCCAAGGATATGGCCAAGGAGCTGGTTAGCGGCATTGTGCAAAGCAAGCTCGACGACTCCAAGGCCGGGCTGGCCGCCAAACTGCTGCTTTCCCAGGACAGCCTCAAAAAAGAAGCCCTGGTGAAGCGCCAGGAACTAGAGGTGCGGGCCCAGCTGGAGCTGGAAAAGAAGCGCCTCGAAGCCGAAGCTAAACTGCGCGAACAGGCCAAAAAAGGTCTCAACAGCCTTTTCGGGAAACCGAAGCCTGCTCCGGCATCAACGCCTGCTCCGGCGCCGGCCCCCGCGCCCAAGCCCGCCGAGCCCAAAGCTCCGGCCGATACGGCCAAGGCCGGCAGCTAATTCGGGCTATCTGGTAGAAGTACAAACTTTGGTTGCATTTTTGCAGGGCCGCAACAGCTAGCCTGAGTAGGCATAGACCAACGTCATCTGTTTCACTTTTTTCTTCTCTGCTATCATGTTTAAACGCACTTTGTTCTATGCCCTCGTGGCTGCGCCGCTGGCGCTGGCTTCCTGTAGCGACAACGATAAAGCGGACAATGCGCTGTCTACCGGCACTCTCGAAGTGCGCCTGACGGATGCGCCCGGTGATTTTCGGGCAGTAATTCTCGATGTACGTCAGATTGAGATTCACCTGAAGGAAGAAGGCAACCCCGATGGCTGGCAGTTGCTGCCTTTCCAGGCGCAGCCCATCAACGTGCTGGAATACGTGAATGGCCGCTCGGCGCTGCTGGTCAGTTCCGATTTCGATCCGGGCCAGTTGAAGGAAATCCGCCTGATTCTTGGTCCCGACAGCTACGTGACCGGCCGCGACGGCCAGCGCTACGAGCTGAAAACGCCCAGCGGCCAGTCGTCGGGCGTGAAGCTCAAGATCAACAAGAAAGACCTCTACCAGCAGAGCAGCAACTACCAGCTTTTGCTCGATTTCGACGTAGCCAAATCCATTGTGGAGCGCGGCAACTGGAAGCCCGGCAACGACAAAAAGGAGCGTTACCTGCTCAAGCCCGTTATTCGGGTAGTGGCCCAGGATATTCGCGGCGGCCTGCGCGGCACCGTAACTCCGGCCGCGGCGCTGCCACAGGTACTGGCTATCCGCTCGTCCATCACGCCCGCCGACACGTTCAGCACCTCCGCCGATGCAGCCGGTGCCTTCCAGCTGGGTGCCCTGCCCTCGGGTACTTACCGGGTCGAGTTCTTCCCCACCACTACCGCCCCGGCCAACGAGGGCAGCTACAAGCAGGTAATTCGTACCGGCATCACCGTAACCAACGACCAGCTGACGGACATCGGCAGCACCCTGCTGCAGTAAGCCCCTTTGAAACTGCGATAGTTGCTTAAAATAAGCACGCCCCCTACCGGTTTGGTAGGGGGCGTGCTTATTTTAGTGGCCTTATTTGGTGGCCCTGATCCGGCCTCCGCACACAACATGAGCAAGCCTGTATTTTATCTGATTCCGGGGCTGGGAGCCGACGAGCGGGTGTTTCAGCGGCTGCAGCCGTTGTTGCGCGCAGAAAGCCAGGTGCTGCCCTGGCTGCCGCCCGAGTCAGCCGACGAGCCGCTGCCGCACTATGCGGCCCGGATGGCTGAGGCTATTCCGGTGGGGGCTACGGGCTGGTTGGGGGGCGTGTCGTTTGGTGGGGTTGTTGCGCTGGAATTGCAGCGGCTGCGGCCGGGGTTGCGCCCGGTACTTATCAGTAGCCTGCCCGATGCTCAGAGTCTGCCGCTGCTGCTGCGGCTGGTGCGGGCCTCAGGACTGTACCGACTGGTGCCGCCGCAGTGGCTGAAGCTATTTCCGAGGGCCGGACAGCTGTATTTCGGGGTGCGCAACGGGGCAGAGTACCGGCTGTTCCGCCACATCTTGCTTGATATGGAGCCGCGCTACACTCGCTGGGCAATCAATAGTTTGCTGCACTGGAACAGCACGGGCGTAGCGCCCGCCGTGCAGCTGCTGGGCACCCGCGACCGGGTATTCCCGCCCGGCAACCGCTCCATAGACTACCGTATCCGGGGTGGCGGCCACTTCATGGTACTCAGCCACGCCGAAGAAATTGCACATATTCTGAACGGGCTGGATTAGGGGCGGTAGTATTCTCTTGCCGATAGAAGAACTGTCATTCAGAGCGCAGCGAAGAATCTCGCGTGATACCATTGGGGTAGCATTGCAGCATCAGCACGCAAGATTCTTCGCTGCGCTCTGAATAACGTTCCTTTGTAACACCTTCCACCCCACCACTTCCTCACCTCCAAATCATGCTCGCCACTTATCCGCACTACGGCCGCTCGTTCAGCTTCAACCCGCAGGCACCGCTGGATATTTCGTTGCCGCTGGCGCCGGGTGAGGGGCAGGTGAACTGCTTTTGGGCCGAGCCGGTGGCGTTTGACGTGATTCGGGTGGGCGACTTCGTGGGCAGCGTGGCCGCGGGTGGCAGCACCAACTACAAGCGCGTGCACGTTACGCCCCACGGCAACGGCACGCATACCGAGTGCTACGGCCATATCTCGGCCGCGCCGGAAGCCACGCTCAACCGCTGCCTACGCCGGTTTCTGTTCGTGGCCCGGCTGGTATCGGTGCAGCCGCGGCCCCAGCCCAACGGCGACGAAGTGGTGCTGCTGGCCGATGTGCGCCGCGAGCTGGAAGGCGGCCCCGAAGCCGCCGTGCGGCCCGAGGCCCTGATTCTGCGCACATTGCCCAACCACCGCGCCAAGCGCACCCGCCAGTACTCGGGCACCAACCCCACCTACCTCGAACCCGCCTTGGCCGAGTACCTGGCCCAGCAGCACATCGAGCACCTACTGCTCGACCTGCCCAGCGTCGACCGCGAAGAGGATGAGGGCGAGCTGCTGGCCCATCACGCGTTCTGGCAGTACCCGCAGGCCACCCGCCAGCAGGCTACCATCACCGAGCTCATCTTCGTGCCCGATGCCGTGGAGGATGGCCTATACCTGCTCAACCTGCAGATAACCAGCTTGGAGCTGGATGCCAGCCCCAGCAAGCCGGTGCTATACGCACTGGGCGACGTGGGGGCAGGGCTTGTATCCGCCCGCCGTTGAACGGAATCGTTGCAATTCGGAGCGGGCGGGTCGTCCAACGGCGGGCGGGGACAAGCCCCACCCCTACATCGTTCTACAGACTAAACTTCAAACTCACCTTCACCCCGAACGTGCGGGCATCGGGCCGGTTGCGGTAGGTGAGGCGGTGCAGGAAGTCGACCCGTACAATTTTGAAGATGTTCTCGACCCCGTACCCCACCTCGGCGTAGGGCAGGCGGCCCAACGACTGGAAGGCGGGCAGCGGCTGGCCGGTAGCCGGGTCGGTGGTGGGGGTGATGCGGCGGTTGGCGTCGCTGACGCTGCCCCAGAGCAGGTTGGTGGTGCCCACCAGCCGCCAGTTGAGCTGCTTGATAGCCGGCAGCGAGTTCAGCAGAAAACCCCCGAACTGATGCTCCAGCTGCAGGCCGGCGTACCGGTCACTCACGAACTCGAAGAAGCGCATCAGGTTATAAGCCCCGGCGTTGTAAAAGAACGACTGGTTGCCCAGGTGGCTCTTAAGCAACGGGTAGGGCACGGTGCTCGGAATGTAGCCGGCATCAATGCGGTAAGTAGTGCGGCCCAGCTGACCCAGGCGCAGGCTGTGGTCGATGAGCAGGTTGAACTTCTGGTAGCGGAAATCGGAGCCCAGCAGGTTGTTGAGGCCCAGCGTGTAGCGCACCGTAAACACCGGCCAGCGCTTGAGGCCCACGGCCGTGCGGCGGTTCTGGTTGTTGGCCACCAGCACCTCGTCGCGGGCGTAGCGCGACTCCAGTATCACTTCCGAGAGCGTAAAATTGGCGGTGGTAGGGCTGCCGAGGCGGGCCTCCTGCGTGTAATAGAGAAAGGGGTAGAGCGGCTCAAACTGCTGGCGGCGCAGCATTACGCGTTGCGTAAAGCCACGGAACAAATCGGACTGCACCGACACGCTGGTCAAGTCGCGCAGCAGCGGGCGGCTGTTGCTGATGTTGCCCAGACGGGCCGCGGCTTCGAACAGCGGGTTTTCGAGGGCGTAGTCGTTGTCGAGCAGAGCCACTTGGTCGATGTCGTGGCGGTGCTCGAAGTTGGCCACCGTCCAGTGCCGGCGGTCGATGATGCGCTGGACCCGCAGGCCGTATTTGAAGCGGCCGTCCTGGGTGCCGTAGGCCAGGTAGGGCCGCAGCTGCCAGTCGCGGCTCCACTCGGTGGAGGTGCGGAAGCCCACTCGCAGGCGCAGGCCCTCGATGTTGTTGTAGCCCACCGTGGCCAGCAATGGGCCCAGGTCCACTTTGCCCAGCGGATAGTAGCCGTTCACCACAATATCGGCCAGCTCCATCATCGAGCGCACGGCTGGCAGCTGACGCACGGTATCGAGCACCGTTAGCGTGAGCTGCTCCTGGCGGCTGAGCGAGTCGGGCCGGTTGGCGGCGAAGTAGCCGGGCGGCACGTCGTAGGCGTCGGCGGCCACCTCCAGGGGCTTGTCGTAGAACGCCAGCGGTTGAGTCTGGTTCACCCGGAAATTGGTGTACACCGTGCTGATGCGCGCCAGCACGCCGGTACTGCCCTTGCTGGGCCGGATGCCGATAACGAAGCGCGTGACGGTGGGCAGCCAGGGCCCGGCTTCGGTGGGGGCCAGCTCCTGGCGCACGGCAATCTGCTCGATGAAGTTGAGGTTGGCCTGGGTGCTGACTTCCACATCGAGCTTGCGCAGCGCGTAGGTGTCGGTGGTTATCCAGATAGTGCCCTTGAACGCTAAGTCCTGGGGGCGGCGGGGCGTTACCTTCAGCTTGTAGCAGTAGTCGTCGCCGACCATGAGCGAATCCTGCAGCTCGTACTCGTAGGAAAACTTCCAGCCCTCGGCAATGGGCGAAACGAAGTCCTTGCCCACAATGCGAATCCAGTTGCGGTAAAAATCCCAGTCCTGAAACGAAGAACCCATAATCTGCGACACCACCGAGCCCTCGCGGGGGGCCGCGCCGTGCATCTGGGTTTTGCTGACCTCCTCGCGCTGGCGCAGCGGCTCGTTGTTCTGGTAGTAGTGCGAGAGGACTTCGGAGGCGAAGATGGGCACCACCGGCCGGCCATTGGCGTCGCGCTCCAGGCCCAGCGTATCGGCCACGGCCGTAATCTGGCGCAGCAGCTTGCGGCGGCTTAGCTGGTCGGGCAGGTTGTTGATGAGCAGCTCATTGCGGGCGTAGCTGTCGTAGTCGTAGGCCGTGAGGCTGGTTTTCTGGTTGCGGCGGCGGTTGGCATCCACCCGGCGCAGAATGCGGTAGGCTGGATTCTCGCGGGGCCGCACTACCACCTCGCCCAACGACACGCTGCCGCTGCCCAGCACAAAGTTGAGCGTCTGGCGGGCGGCGGTGCCGGTCACGGCTTTCCCGACCGGGGCGAAGCCAATGGCCGAGGCCGTGAGCGTATCCACTGTGCCGGTGAGGGTAAACTGATAGCGCCCGTTTTCGTCGGCGGTGGCACCCTGGCTGGTGCCGCGCACGAATACCGAGGCAAAAGGCACAGGCTGGCCGTTGGTTTCGGTGATGCGCCCACTGAAGCTGATACGCTGGGCCCAGCATGCCGGCCCCATCAGAAGCAGGAGCAGCAGCAAAACGGGCGGAATAACAAAGCGCATAAACAGGCAGGCAACAAAACAGCTGGCCCCGGATAAGGCTAGCCGCAGTAAGATAGGTTCCCTGGCCGGGAAAACCCAACCCGCTCCGGCCGGTACTGGGAGCCGTGGCCTATCTGGGGCACTCCTCCCGCGTCAGGGTTTCGTTGATGCTGATGGCGGCGGCGCTGCCCTCGGCGGCGGCCAGCAGGGCCTGCTGGGTGCCGGGCGTATTGTCGCCGGCCGCGTACAGACCCGGCACTGTGGTTTGCTGCTGCTTGCTCACCCAAACGGCTCCTTTGGCATTGAGCCGGCAACCCATTTCTTCGGCCAGCGCACTCCGCTGATGCTGGTGGGCATGGATGAACAGCGCCTTGCGCGCCAGCGGCTCGCCCGACTCGAATATGAGGTGACGCAGCTCGCCGCTGGCCGTGCCTTCGAGGCTAACCAGTGGCTCTTCGCGCACGGCAATGCCCTGGCGGCGCAGGCGGCGGCGGGCATTCTGGGTCAGGTTGCCCGGATCCTCCACGCACGCCACCACATCGGTGCTCCAGCGGCTCACCAGCAGCGCCAGCCCGGTTACGAGCTTGGCCCGCCCGTACACGGCCAGCGGCTGGTCGCGGTATTCCCAGCCGTGGCAATAGGGGCAGTGCAGTACCCCGCTGCCCCACAGCTCGCGCATGCCCGGCAGTGGTGGTAGCTCATCTTCAACACCGGTGGCCAGCAGCACCTTGCGGGCCGTGCGGATGATGCGGTGGCCAGTAGGTGCCTCCAACGTTAGCTCGAAATGCTTGCCGCACCGGGCCAGGCTCACCACCTTCGCTTCCTTTATTTCTACCGACTTGTAGGCCTGCAGCTCTGCCCGGCCCAGGTTCAGGAGTTTGGCGGGTGGCGTGCCGTCGCGGGTGAAGAAGGCCTGCACGGCCGGGGAGGGCGCGTTGCGGGGCGGCCCCCCATCGAGCACCAGCACCCGACGCAGGCAGCGGCCCAGCACCAGCGCGGCGCTCAGCCCGGCACTGCCGGCCCCCACAACGGCTACATCGAAATCAGTAGGAACCCGGCCGGGTACGGAGCAGCGAGCAGAAGGCATAAGTAGTGGGAGCAAGAAAGAAAACAGGAAAAGCGCCGGCAGCCTGATACGGCCGGTAAATCTATACACGGAAGCTATTTACAAAGTCCCCGGAATCAATCAGACCGTCATGCTGAACGAAGTCGAAGCATCTCTACCGCTTCGTAGCAGTCGTTTAACGAAGCGGTAGAGATGCTTCGGCAGGCTCAGCATGACGGTCTTTGAACTTTGTAAATAGCTTCCACTTCAAACATATGCAAAATAGGCTTTGGGTATATAGCACAAACCGAAGAACGGCTGTAGCGCGAAGCTCCAGCTTCTCGCATCGGTGCCGACTGCCTAAGCGCGGAAGCTTTATAACCTGAAAGCGGCCTGCTGGTTGTGCGACTAGGTGCGGGGTACCCCAAAGGTGCGGGGTACCCCAAAAAGCAAGCGTCCTCCCGCCGGGTGGCGGGAGGACGCTTGCTTACTAAACAACCAGTGAGTGGCTATTGCTTGACAACGCGGCGGCTGAATGACTGGCCGTTGCCCTTCACCTGCACCAAATAGGTGCCGGAGCGCAGGTTGGTCAGCTGTAGCTCCTGCACGGTGCCGCCGTTCTGGCGGAAGGTGCGCAGTACGCGGCCTGTCATATCTACCAGCGTTACCTGATAAGTGCCGGCTGGGGCTCCGCTCAGGTCGAGCTTGGCATCCTGGGTAGCAGTGGCAGGGTTCGGGTACACGTCAATCATCACGCGGGCCGTCAGTGGGAAACGTACGGTCCGTACTTCACTCAGGGCAGTAGTGCCATCGGTGTCCACCTGGCGCAGGCGGTAGTACACCAGCCCGGCAGGGGCCAGGGCAGCTACCCGCGCATCGGTGAAGTCGTAGGAAGTGGTAGCCTGGGTAGAACCCTGGCCTTTCACCTCGCCCACGGCCACAAAGCTGCGGCCATCGAAGCTACGCTCCACTACGAAGTAGTCGTTGTTGAGCTCCTGCGCCGTCTTCCAGTTTAGCTGGGCATTCAGGCCGGAAGCCTGGGCACCGAAGGCTACTAGCGTTACGGGCAGGGGGTTGTTCCTGATGATGAGGTTGACCGTTTGGGTGGTGATGCCGCCGGTAGCGTCGGTGGTACGAACCTGGACGGGGTAGGTGCCTTTCACCAGTTGCGTGCGGTCGGCTACGAAGAATTGGCCGGTAGTCGGGTTCAGGCCCACGCCGGGAGGCAAAGCCGAGGTGCCGCTAAGCGCCGTGGCGGTATTAACTGCGCCATCAGTGTCTGACACGGTAGCCAGAGAGGCCCCATTGGCATACCCCCCGTTGGTGGGGGCCGCTGCTACCGCATAAATGGCTTCAGTGTCGTTGAAAACGGTAATGGTAACTGCTGGGGAAGAGTTGCCGCCAGCCGCGTCGGTGGTAGCTACGTTGTAGGTGTACGTGCCGGCAAACGGTATGCTCGAGCCAACGGTGACCAAGCCTGAGGTACCGTTAATACTCATGCCCGAAGGCAGGGTGCTACCTGTGGCCAGCGTGGCAGCGGTAAGCTGTGCATCGGGGTCGGTAACCGTCGCGAGTGTCATGCCGCTGGTCAGGGCATCCCGGTTGAAGCTGTTGGTCGTGGTGTAAGTTGCCGCTCTGTCAGTGCCTACGATTGTGATAGTAACACTGGAAATGGTTTGCCCACCTCGGCTGTCCGTTGTCGTTACCGAAAAAACATAAGTGCCTGCGGGAGGAAGAGATATTCTGCCCGATTGAGGGCCATTTGTAACTTCTACAGCTGTTGCTGTTCCGTTTGCGCTGAACGTAATACCACCGTTGACAGCATTACCAGAGGTTTGCGTGAAGGTCGTTAAGGTGATACTGCCATCAGGATCCGATACTGTTGCTAGTACTCTTCCATTTACCACTGCAGACGTACGGAATGCGTTCGGCGACGAATACACGGCCGCTTGGTCGCCTACAAACAGCTCGTAGTTCACAGCTAGGCTAACGCCCCCAAAAGGGTCCGACACGAAATACTGGAATGTGCCGGAAGTTTCTGCGCCAGTGCCGCGCTTGAATTCCAGCGTGGCGGCCTGGGCGGCGGTTAGGGTTACGTTGCTGGTGCCGCTGATATCTTCTCGCGTGCCACTAGCATTAACATAGGAAACCACGCCGAAGCCCGGTGCCACAATAGTCGAACCCAAGATGGTATAAGTCAGCGGGTCGTTGTTGGGGTCGGTGCCCGTCATGGCAGGCAGCTTGGTGATACTAGCGGTACCAAACAAAACCGCAGCCGATTTGGCCTGGGCCGTCGGGGCTTGGTTTGTGGTGGTTGTTACATTGGCGTTGGCCAGCGAACCGTTGTTGTCCGAGGGGTCGGCGTCGTCGGTGTCGATGGTGCTACTGGCTCTGCCCGTTACCGTCGCGCTCGGCATATTGAACGTGATGAGCGCAGTACTGGTCGTACCTACTGCCAGCGTTGGGATGGTAGCCAGCGTGAGCAGACCGGTGGTGTTGTTGTAGGAGCTGCCAGCCGGGAACACGGGGCTCTGGGAGTTCAGGCCGGGAATGAGTTGCACTACAGGCTTCACGCCGGTAGCGTCGAAGTCGCCGGAGGCCGTAGTGGTAGCGGTATAGGTTACCGGCGAGCCTACATTGGCACGGGCCGGGCCGCTGAGGGTAGTGGCCACGTTGGCCTGGGTACACCAGGTGATGTTGTCAATAGCAACGAACTGAAATCTAGGATCAGCAACATTGGTAATTGTGTTCTGGTAGGTAAGCGTCAGCGAAGTGATAGGTTTATTGAACGTAACTGTGGCCGTACCATCTAGGGAGCTAGGAGGTACATCCTGTAAGCCGGTTAAGGCGTTTCCGCTTTGCGAAACAAACGCATTATTACGGGTAACAGTAGCATCCTCAGCGCTGGCAAGACTGAGAACAGAGCCATCTGCCTGGACAGCATCATAAGTTATTTTGTCAACCCACGCGTTTGCGCCCACATCAATGTCGTTGATCGTCAACGTGAGGTTGTTGACGGGCCGATTGAACGAGAATTTGATCTGGGTGGTAACGTTCTGCGAAGTGGCATAATCCGCAGACCAGATCAAAGTCGTTTTAGCGTTATATGTGCCTGTAGCCAATGATGTTTGGGCACCTCCCGCCGGTTCCACGTATGAGCCAGCTGTTTCAATCGTCGTATTGGTAGAGGCGGCACCCGCCTTTACAGGCGCACGGTTTTTCCAGTCGCCACTGCCGTTACCTGCGAAATTAAGCGTGGTAGTATTGGTGCAGGCGGCGGCCACCTTCGCCGCCGTGAGCTGCTGCTGATACGCTACTGCTTTTTTACGCATTTCCGGACTAAGTGCTGCGGAGGCGTCAGTAGGAGAGTCATTAAGCGGTGCCTGAGCCCAGGCGCTCAACGGCAGCAATGCCAATAGGAAAGAACGTAGGAGTGTTTTCACGAAAAGAAAAAAGAGTAGAAGTTTCGGAGAATGAAGGAAAAGCAGCAGTTAGTGTCCAGCTATAAGTGAACAAATGTACTGCGCGAGGAAAGGATAAAACCTTTTTATTCGGTAAACGTAGCTGGTGGCTCGGTAAACCGGGCAGTTAGCGGGTAGAAAAAACGGCGCGCTGGGAAGTTCAGCCCTGATGCTCAGATAGGTCACCAGCTATTGGTGGCGCCCGATCTTACGAGGCGGTTGCTACTGTCGGATTGCGGGCGGAACAAGAAAGAGAAGGCACACCACTGTGTAACTGGTTCTGTCGCAGGCGATATTCTCAAAATGCTGTTTCAGTGGCCAGTCATATTCGGTTAAGAACAGACAGTGAGGTTTCGCTTGCTACACCTACCCCCGCCCGCTCCGTTCTACCAGCCCGCGCACTTCCCCGTTAAAACCTGCCTGCCCGGCTAGTTCCTCCAGCGGCATATGGAAGCGGTACTTCCAGAAGTGGGTGGGGTTGCTGGGCACGTTGATCTGCTCGGCCAGCGGATCTTCACGCCGCAACTCGGCGCTGAGCGCCACTACATCCTGGAGCGGGAAAATGGCCCACATGGCCGGCGAGTGCAGGTGCTGCTCCAGGATTTCGCGGGCCACCCAGGGCTCGCAAAATGCCGGGGCCGGCTGGCCGTGGTGGCCCAGCGTGGTTTCGAAGAACCGCTGGGTCTGCTCCTGGTCTTCCTCCCACCAGCCGCGTAGCGTACTCATATCGTGCGAGCCGGGGCTCACTACGCTCAGGTAAGGCGCGGAGCCGGGGTGGCCGAACTCGGTGGTCGGGTCGGAGGGCATGCGCTGGATGTGCAGGCCCAGAATGCCCAGGTCGCGCATTACGCCGGGTACCGAGGCGGGCACCATGCCCAGGTCTTCGCCGCAGATGAGCATGTTGGTGGCCCAGCGCACCGGCGGCAGCTTGGTGAGGCCCTGCTCGCGCCAGAAACCCTCGTGGCGCTGGTAGAAAAAGTCGTTGTAAAGGGCCTCCAAACGGGGGCGGGCGGCCTCGTCGAGCTCCCGGAACGAGCGGCTCAGCGGCAGCGTGATGCGCGGGTGGTAATGGTCGGGCTGCTGGTCGTCGGGCACCAGCAGCACCTCGTTGGCCAGCCCGAAAAGGCCGGTGCGCAGCCAGCGGTAGTAGTCCTCGTGGGCCGGGTCGGCGGCCAGCTTTTCGTTGATGACGGCCTCCATCCGGCGCTGGGTGCGCACGAACTCCTTCAGGCGGATACTGCCGTGGTCGGCATCCTCCATAAACTCATCGAATACGGCCTGCGCCTGACCGCCGAACACCTCCTGCACCACGTGCCAGCGGATGTAGGGCTCGCACAGCCGGCCGTAGTCGAACCAGCCCAGGCGCTGCTCAATTTCCTGCTGCGAGAAGGGCAGCGCGGGCGAGAAGTGGCCCAGCAGGCCTTCCACCGAGTGCGCCGGAATTTCCCAGATGCGGAAAAAGCCCAGGATATGGTCGATGCGCAGCGCGTCGAAGTAGCGGGCCAGGTGACCCATGCGCTGCTGCCACCACTGGTAGCCGTCGAGGGCCATCTGCTCCCAGTTGTAGGTCGGGAAGCGCCAGTTCTGGCCGGTGGTCGAGAAATCGTCGGGTGGGGCGCCGGCCTGCTGGTGCAGGTGGTACAACTCGGGCTGGGTCCAGGCATCCACCGAGTGGCGGTAGATGCCGATGGGCAGGTCGCCCTTCACCACCACCCCCCGCTCGCGGGCATACACCACCGCGTCGCGCAGCTGTTTATCCAAGTGGTACTGAATGAAGAAGAACAGTCCGAACTCGTCGAAGTCGGCGCTGGCTTCATCCGTTAGCGCCTCCACCTGGACCGGGGTGCGGTACTCGGCGGGCCACTGCTGGAAATCGGCCGTGCCGAACCGGTCGCGCAGGCCGCTGAAGGCCGCGTAGGGCAGCAGCCAGGCCGCCTGCTCCGCGCGGAAGGCGTGGAAGTTCGCATCGGCCAGAAAAGCCTTTTTCTCCTGCTGATACAGCTGCCGAATGAAGCGCCACTTGGCGGCCATCATCGGCTCATAGTCTACGAAGTCGCGGGCGTTCAATTCCTCGCGAAGTGCTGCCAGCTCCTTTCGGGCCGCCGGGTCGCGCAGCTCGGCCACCGCTTCCAGGTTCAGGTACTGCGGGTGCAGGGCAAACACCGAAATGGCGGCGTAGGGGTAGCTGTCGACCCAGGTGTGGGTGGCTACGGTGTCGTTGATGGGTAGCACCTGCACCATTTGCAGGCCGGTGGCCACGGCCCAATCCACCAGCAGCTTCAGGTCGGGAAACTCGCCCACGCCCAGGCCCTGGTGGCTGCGGAGCGAAAACACGGGCAGCGCCACGCCGGCCCCGCGCCAGGGCGCGGTTGGGTAGCGGTACTGGTTGTCGGCGAGCACGCGCAGCGTCTGCGGGTCGGTTTCGGGAGCCAGCACCCGGTCGTCGCCGGCTTCCAGGGCCACGACTTGGCCGGTGCCGGCGTCCCAAATGCCGTACTTGTAGCGGGTTTCGGCGGCGGGCGTAGTCAGCGTTACGTCGGCCGTCCAGGTAGGGTAATCGGCATCCGACAGCACCACGGCCCGGGTGGCATCCCAGGCACCCAGGGCCGCATCGGAACCCAGCACGCACAGCTGCTGCCCGGGCTCGACGCGCGGGGCCGCCAGCTGGAAGCGCACGGCCGGGCCAGCCGTAGCTGCCGCTGCCGGGGCCGCCGGGGCAGGCCGGCGGAACAGTGCCTCGGTAAAGGCCGCCGTGAACAGCTCGTTTTCGGGCTGGGCCGGGGCGCGCCACCAGTCGGCCAGCACCAGCCGGCTAAAGGGCGCTGCCACAGCGGGCAGCTCGCGGTTGGGGCCCCACTCCCAGTGCCGGCCGCCGTCGCGCTCATCGAGCAGCAAGTACTTATAGGTAGCCCCGGCCAGCTGGTCGGCAGATACCTCCAACTCCCGGTTCCAGTGGCCGGAAGCACCATCGTAGTGCAAAGGCAGGGCGGCCTCGGGAGCCCACTGGCCCAGGGCAGGCAGCGAGCCGCAAACCACCAGCCGCTGGCCTGGTTCGGTGCGGTAGGGGAGGGTAAAGCGAAGAATCATCGGATAGCGTAGTCAGGTAAAAACCGGCCCGCAAGATACAGGTTAATAGGCTGGAGCGGCGGGTTCTCGCCCCGGAAATCCGTGTATTATGTTCCCGAAAAGCGTGGCGACCCAGCCTGCCAATGCCGCATTATCGGCCGGACGGTGCCCGGTTGACAGGGACCGGAAAACTACTTCCCAGCCGGCACGGGGGCCGCGTAGGCAGACTATCGGATTGCGGGCTGATACCGGGTTGCCGGGTCACGCCCGATAGTAGGCCGCGCCAACGCGCCTAGCCACGGTTCAGTTGCCCTGCTTCTCTGGCCAAGCTGCGACTGATGTCAGGCCGGACTTGCTACCGGGTAAATCCGGCCAACCCGACGCTCATTTTTTCCGTTTGGCTGACTTAACGGCTGGCCAACTGCGGAAAACCCTCGGCTGGCTTCAACCTGCAGCCCTCATTGGGGCACGTATCTCTTTCGACCTCTACTTTTCTTCCTTTGCCGGTTTACCTGCGTCGTATCCTCTATGCCCTGCTCGGGCTTGTCGGGCTGATTCTGCTGTTGCTGGTCGGCCTGTTTTTATACGTCCAGACGCCTTCGGGGCAGGATTTTGTGGCCAACCAGGCTCAGAAGTATCTGCGCGACAAGCTACAGACCGACGTGCGCATCGGGAAATTTCGCTCCGATTTTCGCAATACCATCAGCTTCGACGATGTGTACCTGGCCGACCAGCAGGGCGATACGCTCGTGTCGGTGGGCCATCTGGGGGTCAACATTGACATCTTCGCGCTGCTCAAGTCGAAAATTAAAATCAGCAGCTTGGAGCTGAACGACGGCCGCATTGCCATCAGCCGCACCGAGCCCGACAGCATTTCCAACTACGACTTCATCCTCAACGCCTTCGCCACCGGCGACACGGCCACCGTAACCCCCGCCGCCGCCGACACCACCAGTGCGGGCTTTACCTACGACATCGGCGACGCCAAGCTGACCAACATTCTGTTTACGTATAAGGATGCGGTGGACGGGCTCGACCTGCGCACCAAAGTGGGCGCGCTGGCCCTGAGTATGGACGAGGTAGATGTGGATAACTCCATCTATAAGGTGAATGAGGTGGCGCTGAAGAACACGACCATCACCTTTGTGCAGACCAAGGTGCCGCCCGAAACCCCCGCCGACACGGCGGCCCTGGCGCTGCAGTTTGGCCTGCGCAAGGCCCGGCTCGACAACGTGGCCCTTACTTACCGCAACGCTCCTTCGGCCCAGTACATCAGCACCCGCATCGGCGAGGCCGAAGTAACGGCCGATGATATTGACCTGATCAACAGCCGCGTGGCGCTGGATAAGCTCATGCTGCGTAATACCACGTTCGCCTACGCCCAAAACGAGGACGTGCCCACCGAGCAGCGCGTAGTGAACCCCGCCAAAGTAGTGCGCGACCTCGATAGTTCGGTGAAAAACGCGACCGGCCAGGAATCGAGCTGGGTGGTGAGCCTCAACGAATCCGACATCAGCGGGGTGGAAGTGGCGTTCGATAATTTCGACGAGCCGCGCCAGAAAACCAAGGTGCGCGGCATGGACTACAACCACCTCAAGTTCAGCAACCTCACGCTGAACACCGAGAACCTGCGCTACTCCGAAAACAGCACCACCGGCCGTATTACGCAGCTTTCGGGCCAGGAGCAGAGCGGCTTTGCCGTAACCCGCGCTCAGGCCGACGTGGTGTTCGACTCGACCCAGACCCGCCTCGATAACCTCGACCTTGTTACGCCCCACACCCGTATCCGGCGCACGCTGGCCATGCAGTACACCAGCCTCGACGCTATTGCCGACGACCTTGCCAACCTGCAGATTGAAGCTGATTTGCGTGATACCCGCCTGGGCTTCCGCGACATTCTGTACCTGGCGCCCGAGCTAATCGACACGCCGCCCTTCACGACCGGCCCCAACCAGTCGGTGCTGCTGAGCGGTAAGGTCGGTGGCCGGGTAAGCGACCTGCGCATCAAGGGCCTGGAGGTGGTGGGCCTGCGCAACACCCAGCTCGTGGCCAGCGGCCGGATTCAGGGTCTGCCCGAAACCGACCGCCGCCTTTATGTCGACCTCGACATTAAAAAGTTGGTGACCACCGCCGCGGATATCCGGAGTCTGGTGCCGAGCGGTACCATTCCGGCCGGCTACTCGCTGCCGCCGCTTATGCGTGTGAGCGGCACATTTGAGGGCCGGCCCACCGCATTGGTGTTCGACACCAATTTGCGGGCCACGACTACCTACGGCAACCTGGCTGCCAAGGTGAACGTGGGCGCGGGGCCTGTGGGTCAGGAGCCCATAAAGGCCGTGTTCAGCACTCAGCAGTTGAACGTAGGCAAACTCATCGGCGACCCCAGCATCGGTACCGTAACGGCCAGCGGCACGCTTAACGGCCGCGGCGGCCTCGACCCCAACCAGCTGCGCGGCCAGCTGACTGCCAAGGTGCAGCAGGCCACCTACAACGGCTACACCTACCGCGGCATCGTGGCCAAGGTGGACATCGACCGCAACCGCTACGTGGTGGATGCCAGCAGCAAAGAAGACCCCAATCTCAACCTCGATCTGCTGGCCACCATTGACCTGCGCAACGCCTCGAACCCCACCTACACCGTCGACCGGCTGAACCTGCGCGGAGCTAACCTCACGGCCCTGGGCTTTTATACCGGCGGCAACCTAAGCGTGCAGGGCGACCTGCAGGCCAACCTGAGCGGCTCCGACCTGAACACGCTCAACGGCACGTTCTCGGGCAACCGCATCGCCATTGTCAGCGACGGCAAGCCGTTTGTACTCGACTCGGTGAGCGGGCGGATTCTGCAGCGCACCGGCCGCACCGAGGTGGACTTCGCCAGCTCAGTGGCCGATCTGGAGCTGCGCGGCAACACTCGCCTCGGCGATATTGCTACGGCGCTGGAGCAGCACATCGACCGCTACTTCAACCTGCCCGGCGTGCAGTACCGCCCCGGCGGGCCTTATCGGCAGTTTACATTTGCGGCCCAGGTGAAAGAGCCCAAGGTGTTCAGCGCCTTTGTGCCCGACCTGCAGCAGCTCACGCCCTTCAAGCTTACGGGTAGCTTCGACAGCCGCGAGGCCGACCTGCGCCTGAACACCCGCATTGCCCGCATCAAGTACGCCGGCTACCAGCTCGATTCGCTGCGCTTCGCCGTATCATCCGACCCCCAGAAGCTCGACTATGGCCTGCGGCTCGACCAGATAACCCAGGACACCACCCTCAACCTGCCTAACCCCATCCTGAAAGGCAGCATTGCCGACAACAAGGTGGGTACCGAGTTGCGCATTGCCCGCAACGACAGCACCGTGAACCTCGATTTGGGCGGCGTGTTGCAGGTGTATGAGCAGGGCGAGGCCTACGGATTCAGCTTCGACCCCAAGCTTATCCTCAACAACCAGCAGTGGGCCGTGCAGCCGAACAACGAGCTGCGCTATAACGCGAATACGGGCGCCATCCGGGCCGAAAACGTGCGCCTGAGCCAGGGCGACCAAAGCATTGCTCTGCAGACGCTAACTGGCGCTGGCTACCCCCTGCAGGCCCAGTTCAGCAACCTCGACCTAAACGCGCTGGCCACCGCCGGCGGCCTCCAGGATTCGCTGGTGGGCGGCACGCTCAACGGCCAGGCCATTGTAAAGTCGTTGGGCCAGCCAAACATGGGCTTTACGGCCGATGCCACACTACGCGGGCTGGCCTACAGCAAAACCCTGCTCGGCGACCTCGCCCTGAAAGCCAGCAACCCCGCTGCCGACCGCTACAACGTGGACCTGCGCCTGACCGGCGGCCCCAACAACAACGATGTGCGCGTGAGTGGCGACTACCTGGCCAGCGGCGCGCTCGATATGCAGGCCGATGTAACGCGCTTTGCCTTAGGCACTGTCGAGCCGTTTTCGCTGGGCGAAATCAAGGAAACCACCGGTTACCTGAGCGGCCAGCTCGACATTGCCGGCACCGCCGCAGCCCCCGAGGTGCGCGGCACGCTCACAACCAACGACGCGGGCTTCACGCTCAGCCAGCTCGGTGCCCCCTTCACGCTGCCCCGCCAGGATCTGACGTTTGATGAGCAGGGCATCCGCCTCAACGACTTCGTAATTCTGGACTCGCTGCAGAACCGGGCCGTGGTGGATGGCTACGTGCTGACCCAGAACTTCGTGGACTACGGCTTCCGGCTCGATGCCACGACCAACGACTTTATTGCCGTGCAGAGCAGCCAGCGCGACAACCCGCTGTTCTGGGGCAAGCTCATCGTCGATTCGAAGTCGCGCATTACCGGCGACCTGAACCTGATGCGCATCCGCACCACGGCTAGCATTGAGGACGGCTCGAACTTCTTCGTGGCCGTGCCCAATGAGGCGGCCGACAAAGTAAGCACCGACGGCATTGTGGAGTTTGTGGACAAGAGCGCCCCGATTGATACCATGCTACTGCGGCAGCTGGCCCAGAAGGACTCGGCCAAAACGGCCGCCGGCTACGACATTGCCGCCACCATTACGGTGACCGACGAAACGCCATTTACCGTCGTTATTGATGAGGCTTCGGGCGACAACCTGAAGGTGCGGGCCAACGGTACGCTCAACACGGCCATCGACCCGGCGGGCAACATCACGCTCACTGGCCGGCTGGCCGTGGAGAGCGGCAGCTACCACCTCTCGCTCTACGACGTAACCGAGCGCGACTTCGAAATTGCCCAGGGCAGCACCATTACCTGGTCGGGCGACCCGTATAATGGCATTGCCGATGTATCGGCCATTTATGTAGCCAAGGCCGCACCGGCCGAGCTGCTTTCGGGCCAGGGCGCGAGCAGTGAGGACCTGAAGTCGACGGCCCGCAATGCGCTGCCGTTCAACGTGTACCTGAATGTGGACGGGCCGCTGCTCCAGCCGGCCATCAGTTTCGATATTCAGCTGCCCGAAAGCTCCCGTTCGCCCTTGCAGCCACAAATTGAGGCCCGCCTGGCCCAGCTGCGCCAGCCCAGCCAAACCGACGAGCTCAACAAGCAGGTGTTCTCGCTGCTGGTGCTCAACCGCTTTCTGGCCGAAAATCCCTTTGAAAGCAGTGGCGGCAGCATCGTGGCCGACCAACTGCGGGGCAGTGCCAGCCAGGTGCTCACCGAGCAGCTCAACAAGCTAACTGGCTCCTACCTCTCCAACTTGGGTATAGAGCTGGGCGTAAACTCGACGGCCGACTTCTCGTCGGGCTCCGAGCAGACCCGCACCGACCTGAACGTGGCCGTGCGCCGCCAGCTGTTCAACGACCGCATAACTGTACGCCTGGGCACCGATGTGCCCCTGGCCGGTGGCAACCAGGCCAGCAGCGGCCAGCAGAGCCCGAGCAACTTCGCCGGCGACGTGAGCATTGAGTACGACGTGCTGGCCAACGGCCGCTTACGGCTACGCGCCTACCGCAACAACGGCTTCAGCGACATCGACGGCCAGTACATTCGTAGCGGTGCCTCGCTCATTTACCAGCGCGACTACCAGAACTTCGCCGACCTGTTCAAGGGAATCGATAAAGATGTAAAGCAGCGCAACAAGGAAATCCAGAAGAAGCAGAAACAGGAAGAAAAAGCCGCTGCCGACTCGGTAAAAACCACCGTCGTTACGCCGCGCCGCGACTCGGCGCGGGTGGCAGCTCGGCCGACAAGCAGTAAATAGAGTACTAAAAAAGGACACGTCATGCTGAGCGAAGGCGCAGCATCTCTACCGCAGTGGTAATTCCATTGTCAGCAACGAAGCGGTAGAGCTGCTTTGACTACGCTCAGCATGACAGCCGTCATACCAAAGAATTCCTCATCCGTGCCCCAACTTCAACCTCTCCGCCCTTTGTTCTCCCGCTTTACCCGCTCCGGCCGCCAGCTGGTCGCCGGGCTGCTGCTGGCCGGGCTGGCCGGGTGCAGCGGCCTCAAGTTTATCCCCGACGGTGCCCGCCTGTACACCGGCAGCACGGTCACGCTCAAATCGAACACCGGCACCCCGATTCCGAACGAGGCGGTGGTGCAGACGCAGTTGGAGGCCGTAATTTCGCCTCAGCCCAACGCCTCCATTCTGGGCATGCGGCCCAAGCTGTATTTCTGGCACATGGGCGTGGGCAAAACTAAGGGCCTGGGCCATTGGCTGGCCAACAAATACGGCGAGGAGCCGGTGCTGTTCAGCGAAGTTGATACTGCCCGCGTAGCCGGCCTCATGCTCAACCGCCTTAACAACGACGGCTTTTTCAAGCCCGAAGTGCGCAGCAACATCAAGCTGGAGGAGCGTACGGCGGCCGTCGATTACGAGGCCCGCGTGAACCAGGTATACCGCATCAAGGAAATCTTCTTCCCCGAGCGCGATACGCTGCTCGACCGCGACATCCGGGCCACCCAGGCCGGTTCATTGCTGAAAGTGGGCGACCCCTACAATCTGCAAACCTTCGTGAACGAGCGGGTACGCATCGACAACGAGCTCAAAAACCGGGGCTACTACTATTTCGCGCCCGACTACCTGCTGTTTCAGGTAGATAGCACGCTGGATAACCAGCTGAACGTGTACCTGAAGGTGAAGGGCAGCATTCCGGCCAAGGCGGCCCAGCCCTACGTGCTCAACCGCGTCGTGCTCAACACCGACTACACCCTGGAAGACACGACGACCAACAAAACGCCCATCAACTACCGCGGCTACCGCTACTACCCCGACGAGTCGATGTTCAAGGCCAAGGCCATTGCCAACGCCACCTTCCTCTACCCCGACAGCCTGTACCGCCGCCGCCGCGCCGATCAGACGCTGAGCCGCCTGATGAGCCTGGGCACTTTCCGCTTCGTCGACCAGCAGTTCCGGCCCGCCCGCAACAAGCCCGATTCGTTGCAGTATGGTTTCCTGAATGCCATTGTGCGCATGACGCAGGTGCCCAAGAAGTCGCTGCGGGCCGAGCTGCAGATGAACACGTCGAGCCTGTTTGTGGGGCCCGGCGTGGTGGTGCAGTACCGCAACCGCTCGGCGTTGCGTGGGGCCGAACAGCTGCTCATCAACGCCAAGGCCTCCATCGAAACCGGGCAGGGCGACGCCCTGTCGGGCGTGACCTCGACCCAGTACAGCCTCGATGCCCAGCTGCTGGTGCCCCGCCTGATTACGCCGCCCTTCAACTTCCGGCTGCTGAACTCCGATTTCCAGCCCCGCACGTTTTTCGAGGCGGGCGTGAAATACGTAAACCGCACCACCTACTTCCAGCAGAACGTGTTCAATCTGGGCTACGGCTACACCTGGAAAACCAAGCTCACCAATGAGCAGCGTCTGCAACCCATCGATCTGCAGTATGTGAGCAGCACCAACGAGCCCGTGTTTGAGCGCCTGCTCGCCACCAAACCCTTCCTGCGCCAAAGCTTCCGCCAACAGTTCATTCTGGGCAGCAACTATACCTACACCTACAACCAGCAGGTGCTGGAGCAGCGCCGCAACCAGATTTTCTTCAGCGGCGGAGTAGAGCTCTCGGGCAACTTGGCCTACCTGCTCAAAAGTCTGAGCGGAGCACCCAAGGAAACCGACGCCGAAACCGGCAAGAGCTCCTACACGCTGCTCAACCGACCGTTTTCGCAGTACTCCAAGGTAAACCTGGAGTTCCGCAACTACTACCGCACGTCTGCCAATCCCACTAGTGGCAACAAACTTGTGGGCCGCCTGCTCGTTGGGGCTGGCCTGCCCTACCTCAACTCCAGCGTACTGCCCTACCTGAAGCAATTTGGCATTGGGGGACCCAACAGCGTACGGGCCTTTGCGGCCCGCGGCGTGGGCCCCGGCACCTACCGCACCCCCGAAGAAAACGCCGACGCCGGCTTCTACGACCAGGTAGGCGACATCCGGCTCGAAGGCAACCTGGAGTATCGCCAGGATCTGTTTCCTTACGTAAAAGGGGCCTTGTTTATCGACGCGGGCAACATCTGGCTGGTAAGCCCCGACCCCGCCCGCGCCACCTTTGTAAGCAACGGCAACACCACCGAGGAGGGTGCGGTAAACGGCGTGCCCGATGGTAAAAACGGCCAGTTTCAGTTCAACACCTTCTTTAAGGAGCTGGCCGTGGGCGCGGGCGTGGGCCTGCGTATTGATGTGCAGTTCTTCGTAATCCGCCTCGATGCCGCCGTGCCCATCCGCTACCCCTACGCCAACGAAGACATCAGAGCACGCCAAAACCCTGAAATCTCGGTTCCGCCTGGCTTTGAGAACTTTTACAAGAAGTCCCCCATCGGCTTGGATGGCCTTCGCCTGAATATCGGTATCGGGTATCCGTTCTAA
Organism: Hymenobacter terrestris; assembly: GCF_013377905.1. GTDB lineage: Bacteria > Bacteroidota > Bacteroidia > Cytophagales > Hymenobacteraceae > Hymenobacter > Hymenobacter terrestris. Next base: position 54,244 of record NZ_JABKAV010000006.1, on the reverse strand, counting down.
GCGCCTAGCAGACCCAGATTACGGAGGTCAGCAAGGCAACAACTGCCGTTTAAATAGACTCATCATCCCATAAAAAAGAAGGCCCCGCACTTAACCAAGTGCGGGGCCTTCTTCATTTTTGCAGCTAACAGCTTAGGCTTTCGCTTCTGCTTCCAGGCGCATCTCTACCGGGGCACCGGTGGTTTTGCGGGTGGGCACCACGGTTACGCGCACGTATTTCGAGGTGGGCGTATTGCTCTTTTTGGCCACGCTGCCGATGGGGATGAGCGGGTTGGCCTCGGGGAAGTACGCCGACACGTTGCCGCGCGGGATGTCGTAGGGCACAGTCACGAACTTCTCCACCGTACGGTCCTGGCCTTCGAAGTGGCTGGTGATGTCGATGAGGTCCTTGGCCTTGAGGCCGCGGTCGGCCATGTCCTGCTCGTTCATAAACAGCACGCGCCGCTCGTTATGCACGCCGCGGTACCGGTCGTTGTAGTCGTAGATGGTGGTGTTGAACTGGTCGTGGCTGCGCACCGTCATCATAATCAGCTCGTCGGCCCCTACTTCGTAGCGCTCCAGCTCGGTGGTCGTGAAGTGCGCCATACCGTCTTTGGTCGTGAAGTTCCGGTCGCGGGGGCCGTTGGGCAGGTAGAACCCGCCGGGCCGCCGCAGCTTCTCGTTGAAGCCTTCGAAGCCCGGAATCACGCGGGCAATGTGGTCGCGGATAACGTCGTAGTTCTCCGTCATAGCTACCCAGTCGGCAATGTTGGTTTTCTCGCCCAGCGTGGCAATGGCCACGCCGGCCAGAATAGCCACTTCGCTCAGCATCTGGCCGCGCAACGGCTCCAGTACGCCCTTGTTCTGGCTCACCACGCCCATCGAGTTTTCGCACGAAGTCATCTGGTGGCCGCTCTTCTGCATGTCGATGTCGGCGTGCGTGAAGCAGGGTAGCAGCAGGGAGGTTTTGCCCGTAATGAGGTGGCCGCGGTTGAGCTTGGTGCCCACGAATACGGTCAGGTTCTGCTTGCGCATGGCCTCGGCAATGTACTCGGTGTCGGGGCCGGCGGCCAGCAGGTTGCCGCCCAGTCCGAAGTACACCTTAATTTCCTCGCGGTGCATGGCCTTAATGGTGTCCACTACGTCGAGGCCGTGGTCGGTGGGGGAGGTGAAGTTGAACTCCTCGCCCAGCTTGTCGAGGAAGGGCTGCGGCATCTGCTCCCAGATACCCATCGTGCGGTCGCCCTGCACGTTGGAGTGGCCGCGCACCGGGCAGGTGCCCGCGCCCGGCTTACCAATGGCACCCTTCAGCAGCAGCAGGTTCACCAGCTCCTGAATGGTTTGTACACCCTGACGCTGCTGCGTCAGGCCCATAGCCCAGCAGATGATGATTTTCTTCTTGTTGGCCAGCAGGTTGGCCGCCTCCAGCAGCTCGGCGCGCGAAATGCCGCTCACCGTTTCGATATCCTCCCAGCTCGTGGCCTTGATGTTGGCAATGGCCGACTCGTAGCCCTTTGTGTACTGATTGATGAATTCGAAGTCGAATACCTGGCCGGGATTCAGCTCCTCGGCCACCAGCAGATGCTTCATGATGCCCCGTAGCAGGGCCATGTCGCCATCAATGCGCACCTGCAGGTACACATCGGTGATAACCGTACCGTTGCCCAGCAGTGCGCCCAGCGCCTTGAAGGGCTTCATGAAATCCTGGGGGTTCTTGAAGTGGTTGAGGCCGGCTTCAATCAGCGGGTTTACGCTGATGATTTTGGCTCCGTTCTGCTTGGCCTCCTGCAGGGCGCTCAGCATCCGGGGGTGGTTGGTGCCCGGGTTCTGGCCGATAATCATGATGACCTCGGCCTCGTGAATGTCGTTGAGCGTAACCGAGCCTTTGCCCAGCCCGAGGGTGCTGCTCAGGGCCGCACCGCTGCTTTCGTGGCACATGTTGGAGCAGTCGGGCAGGTTGTTGGTGCCGAACTGCCGGGCGAAGAGCTGGAACAAAAAGGCCGGCTCGTTGGGCACCTTGCCCGAGGTGTAAAACGCGGCCTCGTCGGGCGAAGCCAGCGCGTTCAGCTCCTTACCAATCAGCTCGAAGGCCTCAGTCCACTCGATGGGCTTGTAGTGGTTGTCGCCGTGGCGCAGCACCATGGGGTGGGTGAGGCGGCCGGCGTTGTTCTGGTCGCGGTCGGTCATCTTCGAGAGCTGCGCCAAGCTGTGGCGGGCGAAAAACTCGGGTCCGCAGGCTTGGTCGTCGGCATCCGAAGCGGTAGCCTTGGCGCCATTCTCGCAGAACTCGGCAATGGAGCGGTGGTGGTCGGGGTCGGGCCAAGCGCAGCTCGAGCAGTCGAAGCCATCCTTCTGGTTCATCTTCAGCAGGCCCCGGGTGCCGCGGTCGAGACCACCCTCACCCCAGCTAAACGACATGCTTTTAATAACGGCCGTTACACCGGCGGCCACCGTCTGGCGGGATTCCAGGCGCAGGCCGGTCAGGGCCTCGGGCGGCTGGGCCAGAATCGGATGGTTGTACTTGGCGTTGATTACGTCGGGCGCTTTTATCGGGTCGGGCACAGTGTCGCGGTTGGTGGGGTTGTAGTTATCGGGCACCGGTGCCTGGCCTTGATCGGGCCGTTCGCCGCTTTTGGGGGCATTTTCGGCTTGCTGGGCGTTGGCCTGGCCCGCTTTGGTGGGGTCGTTGGCAGGAGAGTTTTCCATGAGAAGGCGAATAGCAGAGGTGGGAGGGAAGAGGCAGGAAGAACCGTAGCGGAGCAATCAGTGCGCGCAGCCCAGGTCCTTCTCTACCAATATAAGCAGGAATTGGTTTTCAGCCACTTCCACTTTTGTGCGCAAACCGATTTCATCCGACCCCGCCCAACTATCCGCCTGCGCCGCCGGCACCAGCACCCGGATGCGGCCCAGCTCCTGGCGCACCGTCAGCGCGGGCACGTCGGCGGCGCGCTCCAGCGAGTACCGCAGCAGCCCTGCCGCGCCCGGCCCCAGCGGCACGGCCGTTTCCAGGTGCCCGGTCCGGCCGAATTCCGCCGTTTCCTCCGGTTCGAGGCGCAGGCGGAGGGAGGTTTCATCGAGGCGGAGCTTCATGGGCTGATGGGGTTAGGTTGTTCTTCTGTGGCGCCTCACCCCCTAGCCCCCTCTCCGAAAAAGGAGAAGGGGAACTAGAGCTAGATGCAACGGATTAGAGCTAGAATCGAATTCAATTTTTAGGCTAGTTCCCCCTCTCCTTTTTCGGAGAGGGGGCTAGGGGGTGAGGCGTAACGTAAGGAACCTAATCTCACACTATCCGCTCGGGGTGGGTGTAGATGTTGAACCGCTGCTGGCGCACGAAGCCGCAGAGCGTGAGGCCAAAGTCGCGGGCGGCGGAAACGGCCAGCGAGGAGGGCGCGCCCACGGCGGCCATCACGGGGATGCCGGCCACGGCCGCCTTCTGCACCAGCTCAAACGAGGCCCGGCCGCTGACCAGCAGCACCGCGTTATGCAGCGGCAGTTGGCCGGCGAGCAGCGCGGCGCCAATTACTTTGTCGAGGGCGTTGTGGCGGCCCACGTCTTCGCGCAGCAGCAGCAGCTCGCCGGTGGGCGAGAACAGGGCCGCCGCGTGCAGGCCGCCGGTTTGCTCGAACAGCTCCTGGGCCTGGCGCTGGCGCTCGGGCAGCTGATGAATCACGTCAACTGGCACCTGCACCGTGCCCATGGGCAGGTATGGGCAGCCGGCGGCGTGCACGGCCGCAATGCTGGTTTTGCCGCATACGCCGCAGCTGCTGCTGGTGTAGAAGTGGCGCTCCAGCCGCGGCAAATCGGGCTGCACGCTCGGGGCCAGCTCGGCCCGCACCACGTTTTCGCGCTCCTCGTCCTTAGTTACGTCGGGACAGTAGAGGATGCCCTGCAAATCCTGGGGGCCGGTGAGCAGGCCTTCGGTAAGCAGGAAGCCGGCGGCCAGCTCAAAATCGTGGCCGGGCGTGCGCATGGTGATAGCCAGCGTGCGGTGCTCGCGCTGCCCCACGGCCCCAAAGCCCACCCGAATTTCGAGCGGCTCCTCGGCGGCCAGCACATCGGTGGCATCCTGCACCTGCTCGCCGCGCACCTGCCGCACGGTGGCGTATTCGTAGCTGGTAGGCGGGAGCAGGGCTTTCATGGCGCAGGAAGTAAGTGGGAGGGTACCGAAACCAACATACGGCTTTCCCTTATGTTCCGCCGTTTATTGGGCGCGCCACCAGCCGGTACACCATTGGCGCCGTCACAAACACGAACAACCCGAACAGCGCCTGCTCCAGCAGACTCAGCGGCACCAGCCCCGCTACCGGCGGCCCGAAGTAGCCCGCCACATACACGTAGCTGTTCACGCTGATATCAACCGCCATAATGGCTACGGCCAACGGTAGGCCCAGGCGCGGCCTCCACCACACCAGCACCGCCGCCAAGGGGTCGAGCAGCGTCAGCACATCCCAAAACACCCCAATGCCCACCGGCACCGGCGACGCCAGCAGCCCCCGCCGCAAAATGCCCGCCGCGTGGGTGTAGCTGCCAATCAGGAAGCAAGCGGAGTAGATGACCAGCACTACCCGGACGGGCCAGGTGTAAGACGTAGCGGAAGCAGTTCGGTAGCGCACGGCGGCAAGGTAGCGGCTACCGCCCCAAACGCCAACCAACCACTACCGGGAGCGGCAGCGGTTGGCGAAGCTAAAACGAATGGTTCGGTGATCCAACAGCTTCCCATAGCTACCTCTGGCGCGAGTGTAGCGGAGCACAACCAATGTCTCCCCCGCCCCGAACGAAAGAAGCCGCCTAGATTGCTCTAGGCGGCACGGTTGTGGTTTGTTGCATCGGGGCAGTGGAGATTGATTCTGCCTGAAATCAGTACACAAATCGAGTCCTGCTAGACTCAAATTATATAGAGTAATTACACTTGAGTTTTCTTGAGAAATTCACAACTATATAGATAGTATTTTATTTAACGAGCTGAGGAAGGCGCGTACGTATCTTGAATCTCTTAACTCATTTCATGACAGAAGATAGCCATTCTTCCTGGGTGGTATTCTGTTTTAGAATCAGTTATGGTATACCTGTGTTGTGATAGGATTATTCGAGAAAATTCATTAAGATTTGAGGAAGAGTGCGAAAACTTTACCACTTTTACTGAAGTTATAACGGAAAACGGGCCACCCATAAATGGATAGCCCGTTACCGAGGATCTTTGGGGCTAATTCATTAGCCTATGGTTATCACCACTTTAGAGAAACATTCTCATCCAGCTTACAGCATCCCACAGCTTTTTCCCGGCTGTACTGATGGTTGCGAGGCTAGAAAGGAAAGTCGCTACTCGGCGCATATAGCGCAAAAAAGCATTCCAATTCATAGTGTCACTACGGTTGGTTGTATGAGGCAAACAGCCTCGCTGAAAGACGGAAGGCGGCAACCTTCCGTCTTTTGCGTTTAAGGCCTTAGAATGGGCTGCAGCCTCCAATCGGCTCCCGACTGACGAATACATACTAAGCCCTAGGTTTTCGCATAGGCAATGGTGTTAATTAGAATGTATTGAGGTAAGGCCGAGAACAAGCCATTGTTACTATTCGTAATTGAAAAGAGGGCGAAAAACAAATGTTTTTCGCCCTCTTTTCAATTACGAACCGCAGGCTTCGCAGCCTTCCGGGTCGTCGAGCGAGCAGGCCATATCCGAGGCGTTCTGGGCCGATACGTTGAGCGGCTCCAGGGTTTCGGCGGCTTGCTTCTGCACCGTGAACTTGATGGCGTCGGCGGCGGCTTTGGTGCGCAGGTAGTACATGCCCGTTTTCAGGCCCTTCTTCCAGCTGTGGAAGTGCATGCTGGTGAGCTTGCCGAAGTTCACGTTCAGCACGTGCAGGTTCAGGCTCTGGCTCTGGCAGATGAACGCGCCCCGGTCGGCCGACATGTCGATGATGCGGCGCTGGGAAATCTCCCACACCGTTTTATACAGGTCCTTGATGTTTTGCGGGATGCTCGGAATATCCTGCACCGAGCCGTTGGCGGCAATAATGGCCGTCTTCATCTGCTCGTTCCAGAGGCCGAGCTTGATGAGGTCCTTGAGCAGGTGCTTGTTCACCACCATGAACTCGCCGCTGAGCACCCGGCGCACGTAAATGTTGCTCGTGTAGGGCTCAAACGACTCGTTGTTGCCCAGAATCTGGGCGGTGCTGGCCGTGGGCATGGGGGCTACCAGCAACGAGTTGCGGGCGCCGTGCTCCATCACCTCGGCGCGCAGCGCGTCCCAGTCCCAGCGGCCCGAGTCGGGCGTTACGCCCCAGAGGTCGAACTGGAACTTGCCCTCGCTCAGGGGCGAGCCGGGGAAGGTTTCATAGTGGCCGTCGCGCTGGGCCAGGTCCTTGGAGGCCGTCATGGCCGCGAAGTACAGCGTCTCGAAGATGTCCTTGTTCAGGCCGGTGGCTTCGTCGCTCTCGAAGGGCATGCGCAGGGCAATGAACGTATCGGCCAGCCCCTGCACGCCCAGCCCGATGGGGCGGTGGCGGCGGTTGCTGCGCTCGGCCTCGGGCACCGGGTAGTAGTTGATGTCGATGACCTTGTTCAGGTTCACCGTGGCGTGGTAGGTAACGTCGTAGAGCTTCTGGTGGTCGAAGAACAGGTTACCGGCTTCGTCGGGGCGCACATAGCGGGGCAGAGCCAACGAGGCGAGGTTGCACACGGCAATTTCGTGCTCGTCGGTGTACTCCATAATCTCGGTGCAGAGGTTGGAGCTCTTAATGGTGCCGAGGTTCTTCTGGTTGCTCTTGCCATTGGCGGCGTCCTTGAACAGCATGTAGGGAGTGCCGGTCTCGGTCTGGCTTTCCAGAATGGCAAACCACAGCTCCTGGGCCTTAATGGTTTTGCGGCCCTTGCCTTCGCGCTCGTACTTCTGGTAAAGCTTCTCGAACTCGGCGCCGTGGCTGGTGTCGAGGCCGGGGCATTCGTGGGGGCACATCAGCGTCCAGTCGCCGTTGGCTTCCACGCGCTTCATGAACAAATCGGGCGTCCAGAGGGCAAAAAACAGGTCGCGGGCGCGCATCTCCTCCTTGCCGTGGTTCTTTTTCAGGTCCAGGAAGTCAAAGATATCGGCATGCCAGGGCTCCAGGTAAATGGCGAAAGCGCCCTTGCGCTTGCCGCCGCCCTGGTCCACGTAGCGAGCCGTGTCGTTGAACACCTTCAGCATGGGCACGAGGCCGTTGGAGGTGCCGTTGGTGCCCTTGATGTAGGTGCCGGTGGCGCGCACGTTGTGCACGGCCAGCCCGATGCCGCCGGCCGATTGCGAAATCAGGGCGCAGTTTTTCAGCGTGTCGTAAATGCCGTCGATGGAGTCGTCCTTCATCGTGAGCAGGAAGCAGGAGCTCAGCTGGGGCTTGGGCGTGCCGGCGTTGAAGAGCGTAGGCGTGGCGTGGGTAAACCACCGCTCGCTCATCAGCTCGTACGTCTCAATGGCTGAGGCAATGTCTTCCTTATGAATGCCCACGGCCACGCGCATCAGCATGTGCTGAGGCCGCTCCACCACCTTGCCATCGAGGCGCAGCAGGTAGCTCCGCTCCAGCGTTTTAAAGCCGAAGTAGTCGTAGTTGTAGTCTCGGTCATAAATGATGGCCGAGTCGAGCGTCGCCGCGTTGGCGTGCACGATGTCCCACACATCCTGGGCCACGAGCGAGGCGTTGTCGCCCGTTTTGGGGTCCTCGTAGGTGTGCAGCCGCTTCATGGTGCTGCTGAACGACTTGCTGGTCACCTTGTGCAGGTTGCTCACGGCAATGCGGGCGGCCAGAATCGCGTAGTCGGGGTGCTTGGTGGTGAGCGAGGCGGCGGTTTCGGCAGCCAGGTTGTCGAGCTCCACCGTCGTTACGCCGTCATAAATGCCGTCAATCACCTTTTTGGCCACCTCAATCGGCGACACGAAGTTCATGTTCAGGCCGTAGCAGAGCTTTTCGATGCGGGCCGTAACCTTGTCGAACTTCACGGATTCGCGGCGGCCGTCGCGCTTGAGTACCAACATAAGCGTACTGGTTGAAAGGGTAATGGAGTAGAAGTAGGCTCCGGCTGATTGCAGTTGGCAGTCAGCCGAGGCGCGGAGTCTGGTTCAATCAAGCCGGGCGAAGCGGTCGGACGCAGGCATTGATACCGGAAGATATTCCTATCTGTCGGCTAGGACAAACCTTCTTTTCATAAGTTTTCCACATTAGCCTAAAACGGTGCAGTTCAGGCGGTTTTTGGCGTTCGGCTTTTACTATATAGAATAGCAGGCGGCCGAAATTTTAAGTTGGCGGATTGGTGCCGATGTGGTATCGGGGCCGGACGCGGCGGCCGGTAGGACAACCAAAAGCCCGCGCTTTCCGGCGCACGGGGCGCGGAAGAACGCGGGCTTTAATCAATCGGAAACTGCTGCCGGCTCAGTTTGGGGAAGTGCGCCCTGGCGAATGGGGCCGTCTTACCGGCTCCGCTTCCCCAGCCACACCGCGCCGCCCAGCACCAGCAGCGCCCCTACAGCCAGCGCCCCCACCGTTACGCCCGGCCCGAAGTCTTTGCAGGAGCAAGAGGTAAATACAGGCTTGCCGTTGAGGCGCAGCCGGCGGCGGCAAAAGGCGCAGGGCGACAGGCTGGGGTCTACCTGGCCCGGCAGGGGCCATTGGTCGCGGGGTTCAAGGGAGTAGCTCATGCGCTTGATACAGCGCCTAGCGCAATGGTAACCCAACCAAAAAGGCTCCGCTTCCCAGACAGGAAGCGGAGCCTTTTTAGGTATGACAGTGCTGACTTTCAGCTTAAAAGTCCTCGTCGAGCGAGAAGGCGTTTTCGGTCCGCTCGCTCATCACGCCGGCTTTCTGGTACTCGGCCACGCGCTTCTCGAAGAAGTTGGTTTTGCCCTGCAGCGAAATCATTTCCATGAAATCGAAGGGGTTGGTGGCGTTGTAGATGCGGCTGTAACCTAACGATTCCAGCAGGCGGTCGGCCACGAACTCAATGTACTGGTTCATGCTCTTGGCGTTCATGCCAATCAGGTTCACGGGCAGCGCGTCGGTCACGAACTCCTGCTCGATGCTTACGGCGTCGCGGATGATTTCCTGTACCCGGGTCTCGGGCAGCTTGTTCTGCAGGTGGTCTTTGTAGAGCAGGCAGGCGAAGTCGCAGTGCAGCCCTTCGTCGCGCGAAATCAGCTCGTTGCTGAACGTAAGGCCCGGCATCAGGCCGCGCTTTTTCAGCCAGAAAATGGAGCAGAACGAACCCGAAAAGAAGATGCCCTCCACGGCGGCAAAGGCAATCAAGCGCTCAGTGAAGTTCTCCGAGTTGATCCACTTAATGGCCCAGTCGCCTTTTTTCTTCACGCAGGGTACCGTTTCGAGGGCGTTGAAGAGGTAGTCCTTCTGCTTGGGGTCTTTGATGTAGGTGTCAATCAGCAGCGAGTAGGTCTCGCTGTGGATGTTTTCCATCATCACCTGGAAACCATAGAAGCAGCGGGCCTCAGCCATCTGCACTTCCTGCATGAAGTTGATGGCCAGGTTCTCGTTCACGATGCCGTCGGAAGCCGCGAAGAAAGCCAGCACGTGCGAAATGAAGTGCCGCTCGCCATCGTTGAGGTTGTCCCAGTCCTTCTGGTCCTGGCTCAGGTCAATTTCCTCGGCCGTCCAGAACGACGCTTCCGCCTTCTTGTAGAACTGCCACACGTCGTCGTGCTGAATCGGGAAAAGAACGAAGCGGTTGGGGTTTTCGGTGAGTAAGGGTTCCATGCAGACGGGGTGAAAGGCGGAAAATAGCAGTGCGGGGAAGGCCGCACTTGGCTAACTCGGGCTCGGAAACAATGTTTACCGGCTTCTCAGCGCGGCTCAAAACCAAAGATAGCCCACCACTTTGGGAAAGGCGACCTCGTGCTAACATTTTCTGCCCATCCCACCGCTGGCCAGCTACTGCCCTGTTCCGAACTGGGGCCGCCGGAGCAGTGGAGAGACAGAAAGGCCCAAATCAGGGTTTTTTATAGCCTGAAAGTGAAAAAAGTGAAATAGTTATCCACATTTGCCCTGTGGATAATGATAGTTATCCACAGAGTGTTATTCGCGTACCCGTCAGCGTGTTCCTTAGATAAGTGCGTTTAGCGGCTGTTTGGATAGGCGCTCTGCTATTTAGTCAGTTAGAGTTTGGATATGTGAAACGTTACGGGTACTTTTGCCTTCCAATTTTCAGAAACACCTAGACGCCGATGTACGCAATTGTCAACATAGCCGGTAAGCAGACCAAGGTCGAAGCCAATAAATTTGTATACGCCCACCGTTTGGCTGGCAACGTTGGCGACGAGGTGCAGCTGGGCAAAGCCCTGCTGACCGATGATAACGGAACCCTCACCATCGGCTCGCCGCTGCTGGACGTGACCGTAACCGGTACCATCCTCGCCCACGTGAAGGGCGACAAGGTGCTTGTATTCAAGAAGAAGCGCCGTAAGGGCTACAAGAAGCTGAACGGTCACCGTCAGCAGTTCACCAAAGTAATGATCAACAGCATCGCGTAATTATTGAGCGGCAAGCTGCAAGCCACAAGCTGCAAGCCTGTTGTTTAGTAAGTATCGGGCTCAATTCCACCATAAAGCTTGCAGCTTGTAGCTTGCAGCTTATAGCTCAAACAAAATGGCACATAAGAAAGGCGTAGGTAGCTCCAATAACGGCCGCGAATCGGAATCCAAGCGCTTAGGCGTTAAGATCTTCGGTGGTCAGTCCATCATCTCCGGCAACATCATCGTGCGTCAGCGCGGTACCAAGCACCACCCCGGCCAGAACGTGGGTATGGGCAAGGACCACACTCTGTTCGCTATGATCGACGGTACGGTGCAGTTCCGCAAGGGCCGCAAAGACCGTTCGTTCGTATCGGTAGTAGCCGGCAACGTAGTTGCCTCGGAGGTTCACACCTCGGCTCCCGCTTCAGCCGAAGCGCACGACAACGCATAGTTTTTGAGCCGTTAGCTGATGGCTTTCTGCTGTTAGCTCGGTTCAAAAAGCAAAGCCCCTGCCGGCTCTTCTCCTCTCAGGGAGGAGGGCCGGCAGGGGCTTTTGTGCTATAGGTTGTGCCGTTGAACGGAACCGTTGCAGTAGCGCGAACGGCGGGCAGCGACAAGCCCCGCCCCTACAGCACGACCAGCTAGCCAATAGCTCGTAAAAACACAAATACCTCATCCTCACCCAGCCGGAACTGCTCGTGCAGGCCGCACAGGCCCAGCTTGGGCGCAGGCACGCCGCCGCCCAGCCGCTTGGGAGCCCGAATAACGCGGGCTTCATCCCAGAGGCCATCTTTGAGCAGCGAGTTGAGTACTGTGGTGCCGCCTTCTACCAGCACCGACTGTACCTGCCGCTGGTACAGCTGGCGCAGCATCTGCGGGAAAAGGTCTTCCGCTTCCGAAAGCACCACAAATTCGAGATTGGGGCGGCTGGCCCGCTCGCGGTAGGTGAATACCAGTGTGGGTTGGGCGCCGTCGAAGAGGTGATGCGTAGGCGGTAGGCTCAGGTTTTTGTCGATGACTAGGCGCAGTGGGTTCTGCCCAGGCCACTCGCGCACATTCAGGCGGGGGTTGTCGTGCAGGGCCGTGCGGGTGCCCACCAGAATGGCCTGCTCCTCGGCCCGCCACTGGTGCACCGCTACCCGGCTCTGCTCGCCGCTTATGGCCACCGATTGGTAATAGGGTCCTGCCAAATAGCCGTCGGCAGTTTCGGCCCACTTGAGCACCACGTAGGGCCGTTGCTGTTCCTGGGCCGTGAAGAAGCGCCGGTTCAGCCAACGACCTTCCGCTTCCAGTACGCCGGTTTCCACTTTGATTCCGGCCTCGCGTAGCTTCGTGATGCCCCGGCCAGCCACCAGCGGGTTGGGGTCAGCGTTGCAGATAACAACTTCCGCCACCTGCTTTTCGATTAGTAAGTCGGCGCAGGGTGGGGTTTTGCCGTGGTGGGTGCAGGGCTCCAGCGTCACGTACACCCGGCTGCGGGGTAGCAGCTCCGGCTCCACCACACTGTTGATGGCGTTTACTTCGGCGTGGGGGCCGCCGTATTGCCGGTGCCAGCCTTCCCCGATAATGCGGCCTTCGTGGGTGATAACGCAGCCCACCAATGGGTTGGGCCGGGCGAAACCGGTGCCCAGCCGGGCCAGATCGAGGGCGCGGCGCATCATCAGCGGGTGGAAGTTGGGTGTAGGCGAGAACACAAGTGGGGGGGGCAAGCGCAAGGGGTGGGAGGGTGAAGATGCGCGGCCGGCCTAAATGGAGCCGGCGGCTGGGGCAGAGGCCGTACTTTTGCCCCATGCCCACGCTCCGCCAGCTCACCGCCGACCTTCGCACTGCCCTGCAGGCAATTTACGAACCCCCGGAAGCCGAGGCTATGGCTGCCCAAGTGCTCGAACACCTGCTTGACCTCACACCCCTGCAACGCCGCATGCGGGCTGATGAGCCGCTTGGGGAAGACGTTCGGTTGGACACGCTGCCCGCTATGCAGGCGCGGCTGTTGCGCCACGAACCGTTGCAATACGTGCTGGGCGTGGCCCACTTTGCCGGGCTGGAGCTGGACGTAACGCCCGCCACCCTCATTCCGCGCCCCGAAACCGAGGAACTGGTAGAGCTGATTGCCCGCGAGCAGCGCGGCCGCTCCGGGCTGCGGGTGTTGGATGTGGGCACCGGCTCGGGCTGCATTCCGCTGGCGCTGGCCGCCCGGCTGCCTGGGGCCCGGTTCACGGCCGTTGATGTATCGGCCGAAGCGCTGGCGGTGGCCCGGCGCAATGCGGCGCGGTACGGCGTAGCAGTGGACTTTCAACAAGTAGATATTCTGGCCGCCGTGCCCCGGCTGGATGCGCCATTGGACGTGCTGGTGAGCAACCCGCCCTACGTGCTGGAAAATGAGCGGACCCTGATGCGGCCCAACGTGCTGACCTACGAGCCCGCCACCGCCCTGTTTGTCCCCGATCATGATCCGTTGCTGTTCTACCGCCGCATTGCTGAGTTGGGCCGGGAGCTGCTGGCGGCGGGCGGGGTGCTGTACTTCGAAATCAACGAGCAGTTTGCACCCGAGACGGAGGAGCTGTTGCGCGGGCTGGGCTACTCTGCCGTAGGGAGCCACGAGGATATTTTCGGCCGGCCCCGCCTGGTGCGAGGAACCTGGACGGGGGCTTTTACCAGCTAAAAATTTGAACTGCTGCGACATGAAGCGGCGCTTTGTACACCTGCTTTCAGTCCCTGACCCGCTGAGCTATAAACCCCTCGGGTTTTTAAGGCAAAAAACTTCCCCGCTCAAAACCTTACCTTTGCCGGCTCAATTATTGCCGGCCCCGCCTGCCCGTATGACCGAAACGATACCCGCCTACTACGCCCACCCAACCGCCGTCATCGACGAGGGGTGCCGGATTGGGGCAGGGTGCCGTATCTGGCACTTCTGCCACGTAAGCACCGGGGCAGTGCTGGGCGAAGGGTGCAACCTGGGCCAGAACGTTTTCGTAGCCGACGGCGTGAGCTTGGGTCATAATGTAAAGGTGCAGAACAACGTGAGCCTCTACGCCGGCGTAGAGTGCGCCGACGACGTGTTTGTAGGCCCCTCCGTAGTGTTTACGAACGTGCGCAACCCCCGCGCCGCCGTGCCCCGCCGCGGCGACGACCACTACCTGCCCACCCGCCTCGGGCGAGGGGTAACCATTGGAGCCAATAGCACCGTAGTGTGCGGAGTTACGCTGGGGGAGTACTCCTTTGTAGGGGCTGGCTCGGTGGTAACGCGCGACGTGTTGCCCTATGCTTTGGTGTACGGCAACCCCGCCCGGCCCCGCGGCTGGATGAGTGCCCACGGTCATCGGCTGAACTTCGATGCGGCCGGCTGGGCTACTTGTCCCGAAAGCCGGCAGCAATACCAGCTTACCAACGGCCACGTTTCACGGCTCAATAGTTAGTGTCCGTTTTCAGAAGAACAGATAGTAAGTCATGCAAGACTCTCAGATTTCAAGCTCCCAAGACCCTATACCGTGTACGACCAACTAGTTAACAAGCAGGCCAAGCTGGCCGTTATCGGCCTCGGCTATGTGGGCCTGCCCATTGCCCTCGAATTCGCCCGCAAAATCGAGGTTATCGGTTTCGATATCAATGCCAAGCGCGTAGAGATGATGCGCAACCAAGTAGACCCGAGCGGCGAGCTGGTAGCTGCCGACTTCGACGGTTGCGACATCTCCTTCACCGACTCGCTCGACGTGCTGCGCGAGGCCACGTTCTTTATCGTGGCCGTGCCCACGCCCATCGACGAGCACGCCCAGCCCGACCTGCGGCCGCTGCTCGGCGCCTCGGCTTCGGTGGGCAAGGTGCTCAAGAAGGGCGATTATGTGGTGTTCGAAAGCACCGTGTACCCCGGCTGCACCGAGGACGACTGCATTCCGGTGATGGAAAAGCACTCGGGCCTGAGCTTTGCCAACGGCGACTTCAAGGTGGGCTACTCGCCCGAGCGCATCAACCCCGGCGATAAGGAACACACGCTCAGCAGCATTGTGAAAGTGGTGGCCGGCTGCGACGCCGAGTCGTTGGAGGACATTGCCAAAACCTACGAGCTGGTGATAAAGGCCGGCGTGCACCGGGCCAGCTCCATCAAGGTGGCCGAGGCGGCTAAAATCATCGAAAACACCCAGCGCGACGTAAATATTGCGCTGATGAACGAGCTGTCGATGATTTTCGACCGCATGAACATCAACACTTACGAAGTGCTGGAGGCCGCTGGCACCAAGTGGAACTTCCTCAAGTTTTCGCCCGGTCTGGTGGGTGGCCATTGCATCGGTGTCGACCCCTACTATCTCACCTACAAGGCCAAGGAGCTGGGCTACGATGCTAAGGTGATTTTGAGCGGCCGCACCACCAACGACAACATGGGCGCCTACATCGCCCGGAAAACGGTGCAGATGATTATCAAAAAAGGCAAGGACGTGGCCAAAAGCCGGGTGCTGGTAATGGGCGCGACCTTCAAGGAGAACGTGGAAGACATCCGCAATTCCAAAGTCGCCGATGTAATTCAGGAACTGAAGAACTTCTCGGTGAACGTGGACATCGTGGATCCACATGCCGACTCCGACGAGCTGTTCCACGAGTATGGCTTCCGCCTGACGCCTGCCGCAGAGGTGCGCACCGACTACGACGCCGTAGTAGTAGCCGTGAGCCACCAGCCCTACACCGAGCACGACGAAGCCTACTTTCAGTCCATTACGTCGGACGACGCCGTGCTGGTCGATATCAAGGGCCTGTTCCGTGGCAAGGTGAAGGAAATGCAGTACTGGAGCCTGTAAATCGGTTGATTTGTTGAATGAACACAACGACATGCTAATCTTGTCGAAGCATCTTCGCCGCAGTGCTAATCAAAGAAGCTAGCCAGCGGTAGAGATGCTTCGACAAGCTCAATAT
The DNA here is from genome assembly GCF_013377905.1 of Hymenobacter terrestris. GTDB lineage: Bacteria > Bacteroidota > Bacteroidia > Cytophagales > Hymenobacteraceae > Hymenobacter > Hymenobacter terrestris. The sequence continues at coordinate 38,877 of NZ_JABKAV010000006.1, read as the reverse complement.
GACAGACGCCAACAGAAATGAATCGAACGAAAATACTGGTAACGGGCGGCGCGGGCTATATCGGTTCGCACGCGGTAGTAGAGTTGTATCAGGCCGGTTTTCAGCCGGTTATCGTGGATAATTTTGCCAATTCTCAGGAGTCGGCGCTGTGGGGTGTGGAAGAAATTCTGGGCGTGAAAGTGCCGCTGCACCGCATCGACTGCAACGACGCCGAGGCGCTGCGGGCCGTGTTTGCCGAGGAAGGCAGCCTGCGTGGTGTTATTCACTTTGCCGCCTACAAGGCGGTGGGCGAGTCGTTGGAGAAGCCGCTGGAGTACTACCAGAACAACGTCGGCTCGCTGCTGACGCTGCTGACGGTGATGCGCGAGTTCGGGGTAGAGGCGCTGGTGTTCTCGTCGTCGTGCACCGTGTACGGTATTCCCGACGCGCTGCCGGTAACCGAGCAGACGCCTACCAAAATAGCCAGCTCCCCCTACGGCGCCACCAAGCAGATGTGCGAGGACATTGTGCGCGACGTAGCCGTAGCGCCGGGTAACAAGCTGCGCACCATTCTGCTACGCTACTTCAACCCGATTGGGGCGCACGCTTCAGCCAAAATTGGGGAGTTGCCGCTGGGTGTACCCCAGAACCTGATTCCGTATGTGACCCAGACCGCCGCCGGCATCCGCGAGCAGCTGACCATCAACGGCGACACCTACGACACGCCCGATGGCACTAACATCCGTGACTATGTACACGTGGTAGACCTAGCCAAGGCGCACGTAGTGGCCGTACAGCGCCTGCTGGCCGGTACCGGCGACATGGTGCAGACCTTTAACGTAGGTACCGGCCGCGGCAATTCGGTGCTTGAAGTGGTGCAGGCTTTCGAGCGCGCCACCGGCGTCAAGCTCAACTACCGCATCGGCCCGCCCCGCCCCGGCGACGTGCCCGCCATCTACGCCGACGTCACTAAGTCGGTGCAGGAACTGGGCTTCCAGACGTCTTCCTCCTTGGAAGAGGCGCTGGCCAGTGCCTGGAAGTGGCAGTTGTCTTTAGCTGATGGCCAATAGCTGTTAGCGCTACGTTCAAACAAACTATTCAACAGAAAGCGAGCAGCGAACAGCTGTCAGCTAAAAGCGCAAGAATATGAAAATCATCATCACCGGCGGGGCCGGCTTCATTGGGTCGCACGTGGTGCGCTTGTTCGTAAACAAGTATCCGGAGTATCAGATCTTGAACTTGGACGCGCTGACGTATGCCGGCAACCTGGAGAACCTGCGCGACATCGAGACTGCGCCCAATTACCGCTTGGTAAAGGGTGATATTACGGACCAAGCCTTCGTGGACGAGCTATTTGCCCGCGAGGAGCCTGACGCTGTGATTCACTTGGCTGCTGAGAGCCATGTGGACCGGAGCATTACCGATCCGCTGGCCTTCGTGAAGACCAACGTGCTGGGCACGGTACATCTGCTGAATGCCGCCAAAAACCTGTGGAAACCGCTGGGCTATGAGGGCAAGGTGTTCTACCACGTGAGCACCGACGAGGTATATGGCTCGCTGGACTTCGGCCCCGAAATGTTCACCGAGGACACCAGCTACGACCCCCGCTCGCCCTATTCGGCCAGCAAGGCGGCCTCCGACCACTTTGTGCGCGCTTGGCACCACACCTACCACATGCCCATCAAGCTGAGCAACTGCTCGAACAACTACGGCCCCAACCACTTCCCCGAGAAGCTCATTCCGCTGGCTATTCACCGCATCCAGAACGGCGAGGCCATTCCGGTGTACGGCAAGGGCGAAAACGTGCGCGACTGGTTGTTCGTGAAAGACCACGCCACCGCCATTGATGCCGTATTCCACAAGGGCACCGTGGGCGAAACCTACAACATCGGCGGTGTGAACGAGTGGGCCAACTTGGAGCTGATTCATCTGCTCTGCGACACGCTCGACGAGAAAACCGGTAAGCCCCAGGGCACCTCCCGCCAGCTCATCAAGTTTGTAACCGACCGCGCCGGCCACGACCTGCGCTACGCTATCGACAGCAGCAAAATTATGAACGAGCTAGGCTGGAAACCGTCTGTTACGTTCGAGCAGGGCTTGGGCCTGACTGTGGACTGGTACCTCGAAAACCAGCAGTGGCTCGACAACGTGACCAGCGGCTCTTACCAGGACTACTACCAGAAGCAGTACAACCGTTAGGCTAGGGTAAAAGGAACGTCATGTTGAGCTTGCCGAAGCATCTCTACCGCTGACGTTTGATTACTATTCAAGCGAAGCGATAGAGATGCTTCGACAAGCTCAGCATGACGTGCTGATTACCCCAAACAGAATGTACGAAACTCCTTTCCACGACCGGCCGCTCGATAACCTGGCTTTCCTCGTAACCGGCGGGGCCGGCTTCATCGGCTCGAATCTGGTAGAATATCTGTTGAGATACGGAGCCAAAGAGGTGCGCGTACTCGACAACTTCTCCAATGGCTTCCGCAAGAACGTAGCGTTATTTGCCGACAATCCCGCCCTGCATGTGGTGGAAGGCGACATTCGCGACCGGCAGACCTGCATTGATGCCTGTAAGGGTATTGATGTGGTGCTGCACCAAGCCGCGCTGGGTTCCGTGCCGCGCTCCATCAACGACCCCATTACGAGCAACGACGTGAACGTAGGTGGCTTCGTGAACATGCTGGTGGGCGCCAAAGAGGCGGGCGTAAAGCGCTTTGTGTACGCCGCCTCATCATCGACCTACGGCGACCATCAGGCCCTGCCCAAGGTGGAGGACCGCATCGGCAAGCCGCTGTCGCCCTACGCCGTAACCAAGTATGCCAACGAGCTGTACGCCGACGTGTTTGGCAAGACCTACGGCATGGAAATCATCGGACTGCGCTACTTCAACATCTTCGGCCCGCGCCAGGACCCGAACGGTGCTTACGCGGCCGTTATTCCGCTTTTCATCGATGCTGTACTGGAGGGCCGTCCGCCCAAAATGAACGGCGACGGCGGCCAGACCCGCGACTTCACGTTTGTGGAGAACTGCGTGCAGGCTAATATTAAGGCGGCACTGGTCGACAGCAAAGAAGCGGTGAACCAGGTGTACAACGTAGCCGTGGCCGACCGTACTTCCCTCAACGACTTGTTCAACATCCTCAAGGCCGAAGCCGGCTCCGACATCGTGCCCGAGTACGGCCCCGACCGTGCCGGCGACATCCGCGACTCGCTGGCCGATATCAGCAAGGCCAAAAATCTGCTCGGCTACGAGCCCAAAGTGCGGATTCAGGAAGGGCTGCAGAAGACGCTGGAGTGGTTCAAAGCACACCCAGATTTCATTGCCGAGCGAAACTAATAGCACGTCATGCTGAGCGGAGCCGAAGCATCTCTACCGCTTCGTTGGAATTACTCTACGAGGTGGTAGAGATGCATCGGCTCCGCTCAACATGACGTTTCTTCATTCAAAACTCTAACACCCCAGATATGAAAGGTATTATCCTCGCCGGCGGCTCCGGCACCCGATTGCATCCGCTCACGCTGGCCGTATCCAAGCAGATGATGCCGGTGTACGACAAGCCGATGGTGTACTACCCGCTGTCGATTCTGATGATGGCAGGCATCCGCGAAATCCTCATCATCACCACCCCCCACGACCAGGAGCAGTTCAAAAAGCTGCTCGGTGATGGCTCCAAGCTGGGCTGCCGCTTCGAGTATGTGGTGCAGGAGGTGCCCAACGGGCTGGCCCAGGCCTTTGTGCTAGGTGCCGATTTCATTGGCTCCGACAAGGTGGCGCTGGTACTCGGCGACAACATCTTCCACGGAGAAGGCATGGAGGAATTGCTTAAGAGCAACAACGACCCTCAAGGCGGCGTGGTGTACGCTTACCACGTGCACGACCCCGAGCGCTACGGCGTAGTCGAGTTCGATGCCAACAACAAGGCGCTCAGCATCGAGGAAAAGCCTGAAAAGCCCAAGAGCAACTACGCCGTGCCGGGCCTGTACTTCTACGATAACGACGTGGTGCAGATTGCCCGCGACCTAAAGCCCAGCCCCCGCGGCGAGTACGAAATCACCGATGTCAACCAAGAATACCTGCGCCGGGGCAAGCTGAAAGTGGGCATCTTGGGCCGTGGTACTGCTTGGCTCGACACGGGCACCTTCGAGAGCCTGATGCAGGCCGGCGAGTTCGTGCGCGTACTGGAACAGCGCCAGGGCTTGAAAGTAGGCTCCATCGAAGAAGTGGCCTACCGTCAGGGCTTTATCGACGCCGACCAGCTCCGCACTATTGCTGAGCCGCTGCGCAAAAGCGGCTACGGCGACTATCTCATGCGCCTGCCCGAGCAGCTGCTGATGTAGTTGACTGGAAAAGAATAGCGCATATAAAAAAGAGGTGAAGACTTCGTGCTGATAGCCCAATCGGGCTTCGGCCGAAGTCTTCACCTCTTGCGGGTACAGCTGTATTATATGGTTAATTGAGTCTGGTTCTGTTTGGTATGTATCTTCTGTAGGCGTGGCAGGCTATTGGGATATTATTTCGAGTCCCATAAAAGTGAAGTGGAATCCGGGTTAATTAGCAGCCCGTATATTTGCGGGTAAAATTCAACTTCCATGAAAAAAATACTGTTTCTGCTGCCCCTCTTGGGCTTCCTGATTTTCTCAGGCTGCAAGAAAGTTAATGATCTACTGACGTTCGAAATCTCGGACTCGCAGAACATCAAGATTCCGGCCAGTGGCCTGGTTACGCCTCCTTTCATCTCGCCGATAGCCGTGCCGGCGCGCTCCGAGCAGAACTTCAAAAACAATAACACCCGCGCCGATCTGGTGAAGGACGTCAGTCTGACGAAGCTCACGCTTACCATCACCGACCCGGCTGCTGAAAACTTCAACTTCCTGCGCAGCATCAAAATTTCCATCGGCACTGACCAGAATGATAAAGTGCCTTTGGCTTCGCTGGATGACGTGCCAATGGGGGTATCAAGCATCGAGATGAAGTCCAGCAACACTAAACTCGATAAGTACCTGAAAGCCGAGAGTTACACGCTCTACACCGAGGTGACGCTCCGGGGCAACGTAGCGCGCGAACTCACACTGCGCTCCGACTCCAAGTTCAAAGTAACCGCCGACCCGCTCTAGTACAGCGGTAAGAAGTGCCGGTCTATCGGCTACGTACAACAGCCTCCCCCGCCTCGCAGCTACTGCAAAGCGGGGGAGGCTGTTGTATGTAGCCGGTGGACTGCTGCTAGTGGGTCAGCGGTTGCGGCCGTACTGCTCGTGGCTGCTCACCCAGTCGGAGCTGCTAATGGCCGAGCCCAGGCTCAGCTCGCCGGCCAGCACCACGCCGGCCACAATTTCGGCGAACTTGTTGACGGTACCGCGGCCCACGCAGCCAAGCATGCGCAGGTACTCGTTTTGGGTGGCCAGGCCGGTGCCGCCGCCGTGGGTGGCCACAATCAGGCTCGGAATGGTGATGCTGATGTACAGGTCTTTTTCGGGGGTGATTTCGGAGTAGAAGATGCCCGCCGACGACTCACTCACGTTGGCCACATCCTGGCCGGTGGCGATGAACATGGCCGTGATACCGTTGGCCGAGTGCGCGCCGTTGTTGTTGGCTCCCGACATAAACGCGCCCACGTTGCTCACCTGCCCGTGGTAGGCCAGCTGCTCGGGCGTTACGCGCATGCGCTGCTGCAACAGGTTGCGCGGAATGATAGCCTCGGCCACCACGCGCTTGCCGCGGGTGCGCATCACGTTTATCTGGGAGGCCTTTTTGTCGGTGGCGAAGTTGGATTCGAGGTAGAAGTGGCGCACCGGGGCACCTTTGTAGTTCTCCAGAATCCAGGAGCAGGCCGCGAAAGTGGCGCGGCCCACCATGTTCTGGCCCGCCGCGTCGCCGGTGCTGTAGTTGAAGCGCAGGAAGGCGAACTTGTTGCTCAGGTAGGTATCAATGTACTGTAGCTTGGCGATGCTGGAGGTGCTTTCGGCCTCGGGCCGGATGCGGCCGATTTCCTCCTCCACCCAGCGTCCGAAGTCGCGGGCCCCGCGGGCATCATCGAACACAAATACCGGGGCCCGCTGCATAGCGTCGCCGATGACGGTGCATTTAACGCCACCGCTGAGGTTGAGCACCTGAATGCCGCGGTTGTAGCTGGCTACCAGCGTACCCTCGGTGGTGGCCAGCGGAATCAGGAAGTCGCCCTGAGCGTGTTCGCCGTTGACGTGCAGCGGCCCGGCCAACCCTACCGGAATCTGGGCGATGCCCGTAAAATGCTCGCAGTTGCCCTGCAGCGCGTGGGCATCGAAGGAGAACTGCTTGAGGTGCTCGAACTGCTGGCCCGAGAACTCCTCGGCAAACTCCTGCCGCTTCTTAATGGCCTCGTCGGAGTAGTCGTCGTGGGAGTCGCGCGGGATGCGGGGGCGGTTGTCGGGCACGAGCGTGATGCTGTCCTCCACTTCCACGTTCAGGTCGCCGAAGGGGTCGGAGGCAAACTGCACCTGAATGGTGTGCAGGCCCTCGGCCAGCTGGCTGGTGGCCAGGTAGAACGTGGCCGACTGGCCCACCGGCAGCGTAAAGCCCGCGCTGTCGGCGTTGAACACCACGGCCGGCCGCACGTCGCCCTCGCCCAAATCAATAGCAATTTCACTCACCCCCAGCCGCACATCGTCAATCTGCACAAAGTCGATGCGGGTGATGCGCACCGTATCGAGGCGGTTTTTGATGCTGAAGGCGACGCCCTCGGGCGTGTTGCGCAGGCTGCCGCGGGTGTAGAGCAGCTTCAGCAGCATGGGGCTGGGCGTGAAAACCATAGGGAAGGCGTTAGGGAGTTGGGATTTGCCGATAGTAAAGTAGGAATGTTTTCGGATAGAAGCTGAGCGGTTATCGAAAACTACTGGCACCGCTTCAGCTGCTTTTTATCCGGTACCACCGCCGGGAACTGGACGGGCATGCTAAACGGCACCGCGACTGGACGCTTATTGTTATAGCCGGGAGTAAAGTGCCCGCTTAGCAGCCGCACCAGCCGCAGGGCCTCCGCGTCCAGCTCTGGATGCAATGGTTTCAGTAGCCGCGCGTCACGTACCCGGCCCCCCTCGTCTATCAAAAACCTCACGAATACCCGGCCCGCTGGGTATGCGGCGCTTGGAGCAGCAAACCGGTTGTGGCGGTACAGAAAGCAGAGCAAACCCTCCAGGCCTCCCGCGAATGTTGGCATTTGCTCGGCATACTCGCCGATATGGTGCGAATTGCGAGACGGAGATTGGGCGTAGTCGCTCTCCAAATCCGTCACATCAATAGCAGCCTGGGGCACCCGGTATGGCTCTACAACTTGCGCAGCGGCAGACAGGCTACTCAGCAGCAACATGCACATCAGGAACCGGGCAGTCATAGCTATTCGGTGGTGAAGGTGATAGGAACACACAAGAGCAGCTTCCGGGCCGGCGAGTTGCTGAACAGTTGCCGGCCGGGCCTGCAGCAACTGTTCAGCAACTCGCCGGCCGCAGCAAGCCGATATTAATATAACGCCGCCCTGCTGCCCAACCGTACCTTGCCGGCTAGTTATTTGGAGTTCACCGGCTCCTTATCGCTCCAGAACTCGCGGCCTTCGGTATCGATGTAGCCGAAGGAGCCCGAGGGCGCCTGCACGCGGGCTACGCCGCCGAAAAAGGGCGCGGCCTGCAGGTAGCGCGGCTCGATGAGGCGGCGGCCTTCGAGGCCCAGGTAGCCCCAGCGGCCGTTCTGGCGCACGGCCGGCAGTAGCGGGCTGCCGCCCCGGCGCACCGAGTCGTATTGCAGGGGCTGCACCAGCTTGCCCCGATTATCCAGGACGCCCCATTTCGGGCCTTGGCGCACCAGCAGCAGGCCGTTGTAGTTGTCCTTTATCTCGTCGTAGATGGCCGGTATGCGCGCCGTGCCAACGGTAAAGCGAAAGCCTACTTTGCCATCGGGGCCGCGCACCAGGTCGCCCTGTTCGAGGGGGTCCTCATCGGCTGGCTCTGCCACTTCGGCGGGGGGCAGCCGGCGGCCGGCGGGGTTGATGCTAAAGGTTTCAGTGTTGAGTGTTACGGTGGCCTGGTTGTTCTGGAAATTGCCGGCCTGTTCGTACTGCACCGGCGTTATGGGGTTGCCGCTGCCGTCGATGTAGCCGTAGCGGTTGCCCACTCGCACCCAAGCCAGCTCATCGGCGAAGGGGCCCGCCTCGTCGTAGCGGGCGGGTAGCACCAGCCGGCCCCGGTGGTCGGCGTAGCCCCACTGGCTGCCCTGCCGAAAGGGCACCAGCCGGGCTTCGACCGCCTGCGCCCAGGCAGCCAGCGGCAGCGCCGATGCCAGCAGCGCCGATACCAGTAGCAAAAGCAGCACTCGTTTCATGGATAGGGGAAGTAGAGCAGACCAAAGCCTTGCTTGACGAAGGTAACCACTTTGGCTAAAACCAAGACCTGCCCAACTGGTTGATCTGCCTGCTATTCACCTGTTGCCCGCTAGCCTACCGGCTTGCGCCAAGCCAGTATTAGCGTGGCGCTACAACTAAGCAGCCGGCCGAAGTATCTTTGCACCCGCTTAACCGAGCAGTTATCCACTTCTTTCTACTTTATGCCTTTATCTGTTCCTTATCCGCGCTTTGCGCTGGCCGACCGGCTGACGGCGGAGCAGCTGGCCTTTTTCCAGGAACACGGCTTTCTGCACTTCCGCGGCTTTATCGGTCCCGATACCGTAGCCGAGCTGCTGCGGGCTTCCGAGCAGGTGCAGCAGCGCTGGCTGGCCGACGAGGTGAAGAAGGTAAACGGCGTGCCCATTAAGTACGGTAAAGATGTAGACGGGGCGCCTATCGTGCAGCGCTTTGCCTTCGCCTCGCACCACAGCCCTACACTGCACGAGTTTTTGCAGGATCCGCGCTTTATGGCCCTGTTTCCGTTGCTGGAAACCAACAGTGGGGGCCGGGTGGGCGAAGATGAGAAGGATGGCCTCGTCATCAACCACTACGTGAACGTAACGGGCTCGGAGTTCTCGCAGATGGGCTGGCACACCGATTCGTTGCGTGACGTGTTCTATGGCAAGAAAATAGGGCCGATGCTGAACGTAGGCGTACACCTCGACGGTACGCCGGCTACCAACGGCGGCCTGCGGGTGCTGGCCGGCACCCACCGCCAGAGCCTGCGCGACATCCTGTTCCGCAAGAAATACTACAAAGACGTGAGCCCAGACCCGGACGAAATCGTCATCGAAACCGAGCCCGGCGACCTGACCGTGCACGACGGCCGCATGTGGCACCGCGTGGCCCGCTCGCCGCTGGTGGGCGAGGCCTCGCGCCGCCGGGTGATGTACGTGCCCATTCTGGCCGGCAAGTACGAGCCCAAGCATGATAACAGCCCCACGCCCTTCTACCTACGTTTCCTGCACCTGGTAAAGTAGGGCGGTGAGACAGTACAATGATAAAAGAACAGTCATGCTGAGCGCAGCCGAAGCATCTCCACCGCAACGCTAATTTCGTTGTTGAATTTACCATAGCAGTAGAGATGCTTCGGCTGTGCTCAGCATGACCATTCTCTTATTACTAAACCCTAAACCAAGACATGAAAACTGCCCTTGTAACCGGTGGCTCGCGCGGCATTGGCCGGGCGCTGGCCCTGGAGCTAGCTCGCCAGGGCTACAATCTGCTGCTCACGGCCCGCTCGGCCGACGACCTGGAGCAGGTGGCGGCCGAAGCCCGGAAACTCGGCCGTGAGGCCCGCACGCTGCCGCTCGATCTGGCCATGCCCGATGCGGCGGCGGCGCTGGCCACCTGGGCCCAGGCCCAGCCCGGCGAACTGGCGGTGCTGGTAAATAACGCGGGGTACGGCCTGTGGGGGCGTTTCGAGGAGCTGCCGCTGGAGCGCCAGCTGAACATGCTGCAGCTCAATATGCAGCTACCAGTGATGCTCACGCACCTGCTGATGCCCACGCTGCACCGCGCCAAAAAGGCCTATGTGCTCAATGTAGCCAGCACCGCTGCCTACCAGGCCGTACCTACCCTCGCGCTGTATGCGGCCAGCAAGGCGTTTCTGCTCAGCTTCAGCCGCGGTCTGCGCTTCGAGTTGCGCGAGTCGGGCGTGTCCGTCTGCTGCCTCAGCCCCGGCTCCACCAGCACCGGCTTTGCCGACCGTGCCGGTATGAATGCCGAGCTGCAGGCCACCGCCAACAAAGTAGCCATGACGCCTGAGCAGGTGGCCCAGGCTGGCATCCGGGCGCTGCTGGCCGGCGAGGCTGAAGTCATTCCTGGGGCTCTCAACAAAGTATCGGCGGCCCTTACGAGCGTTGTGCCCAAAAGCCTCACTGAGCGCATCGCCGCCGGGATTTACGAGAAGTATTTGTGAGAGGTAATGGGCTAGAGAAACGTCATTCAGAGCGCAGCGAAGAGTCTCACGTGCTGATGTTGGGTTAGTGTTGCAGCCTCAGCACGCAAGATTCTTCGCTGCGCTCTGAATGACGTTCTTTCACTAACCACTAACCACTAACCACTAACCACTAACCACTACCCGACTGCCTCTCCACGCCAACCACACAAACAGCGGGGCGGCCAGCACATCGTAGGTGTAGTGGGCGTGCTGGATGAGGACCAGGGTGCCTACTGCCACGGTGCCGGCCAGCAACAGCCATCGACGCCAGCCGGCGGGCACGGCCAGCGCCAGCAGCAACAGCGTAGCCGTGTGGCCCGAAAAAAACAGGTCTTTGGTGATGGGGGTGGGTGCGGCGTATAAAAACATGTCTACCAGCGGGTCGCGCAGCAGCAGCAGGCTCGGCGGCGGCTCCAGCGGCAGCAGCCAGAGCGTGGCGCAGCGCAGCAGGTGCAGCAGTAGGTAGGCCCACAGTGCCCGCAACAGTCGCCCCGGCCGTGGCAGCAGCGTGGCCACTCCCAGCACAATCCCCAAATAAATAACCGCAAATGTGGCCCCCGAAACATCGTGGGCGGGCAACCAGGCCAGCAGCGGGTCGGGCAGGTGGTAGCCGGGCCGCGCCTGCACCCACGCAAAGTAGCCCGGCAGCTGGCTGGCCAGCATCAGCAGCAGCGCCAGTACCAGCAGCAACCGCCCCCGGAAGTCAGGCTGCTGCCAGGCCACGGTCCAGGTAAGCGGCGCGGCTGCCGGGTTAGCAGCCCGGTTAGGGACTGTTGGTGCGCCGGGGAAATCGGGGGTGAGCATAGCCGGCAAAAGTAGCGCAAAGCAGCCAGTGGGGAGTTGGCGCGTCTGGTAGTTGCGGGGGCCGCGCCGGGTGGTGTATATTGGCCGGAGCCCCCGGTATCCGGCTGCTGTTACTCGCCCTTCTTATCCTGCTGCCCATGAAGAACTGCTACTCCTTGGCCGCCGCGCTGGCCCTCACGCTCTCGGCTGCCGGAACGGCCAGCGCCCAGAAAAGCAAGCCCGCCGCCTCTGCCTTAACAACCCGCGTAGCCCAGCTGGCCGAACAGGGAAAAGCCCAGGTAATTGCCTGGCGGCGCGACCTGCACGAGCACCCCGAGCTGGGCAACCAGGAAACCCGCACCGCTGCCCTAGTGGCCGCCCACCTGCGCAGCCTGGGCCTGGAAGTGCAAACGGGCGTAGCCCGCACCGGCGTAGTAGGCATTCTGAAAGGGGGCCGGCCCGGCCCGGTAGTGGCCCTACGGGCCGATATGGACGGGCTGCCGGTAACTGAAAGCGCCGACTTGCCCTTCGCCTCTAAAGTGCGTACCGACTACAACGGCCAGCAGGTGGGCGTGATGCATGCCTGCGGCCACGACACCCACGTAGCCATGCTACTCGGCGCAGCCGATGTGCTGGTGAAGATGAAGAAAGATCTGCCGGGCACTGTGAAATTTATTTTCCAGCCCGCCGAGGAGGGTTCATTACCGGGCATTGAGGGCGGTGCGCGGCTCATGGTAAAGGAGGGCGTGCTCGAAAACCCCAAGGTTGATGCCATCTTCGGCCTCCACATTCAGGCCCAGACCGAGGTGGGCCGCCTGAGCTATCGGCCGGGCGGCGAAATGGCTTCCTCCGATGTGTTCAGCATCAAGGTGAAGGGTAAATCGGCCCACGGCGCCTACCCCTGGCTTTCAGTCGATCCGGTGGTAACGGCCGCCCAGATTATCCTGGGGCTGCAAACCATCGTCAGCCGCCAGGCCGAGCTAACAGAGGACGCCGTGGTGCTGACCGTGGGCATGGTGCATGGCGGGGTGCGCAACAACATCATTCCCGAGCAGGTGGAGCTGACTGGTACCATCCGCTGCCTCAACAAAGGCATGCAGCAGAAGGTGTGGGCCGCCGTGCGCCGCACGGCCACCGGTATTGCCGAAAGCGCCGGCGCCACGGCCGAAGTGGACATCACCAATTACGCCCCCATCACCTACAACGACCCGGCCCTGACCAGCCGCATGGTACCCAGCCTGGAACGCGCCGCCGGCCCGGCCAACGTAACCGTGCAAAAAGCCGTAACCGGGGCCGAAGACTTTGCTTTCTACCAGGAAAAAGTGCCCGGCCTGTTCGTGTTCGTGGGGGGCATGCCCGTGGGCAAAGACCCCGCCACCACCGCCCCGCACCACACCGCCGGCTTTTTCGTAGACGAAAGCGGCTTCACGCTGGGCGTGCGTACCCTCGCCACCCTCGCCCTCGACTATTTGAGTGGAAAGTAGGTTTTGAGCCGTTAGCTTATAGCTTCTGTTCGTTTAATCAACTGTCGGGTGCCTGCTCTAATACGAAAAGCAGATGGGTTTTCATGACCATCTTTGCCTGTCAAAACATCCGCTAATAGCTAACAGCTGTCAGCTAAAAGCTCAAAATCAATGAATATTGCCCTTGTAACCTGCGAAAGCCTGGCCCAGTACGGTGCCCCCAACGTTGACGATGAAGACGCGCTGCTTACGCGCTACCTGCGCGAGCAGGGCCATGAGGTAGAGCCCCGCATCTGGAGCAACCCGCTGGTGGAGTGGAACCGCTACGACGTAGTGCTGCTAAAGTCGCCCTGGGATTATTTTGATCGGGTGGAGGAATTTATGCACTGGCTTGATCGGCTGGAGCGCGAGCACGTACGCCTGCTCAACCCGGTAAGCATCGTGCGCTGGAATGCCAACAAACGCTACTTGCTGGAGATGGAGCGGGCCGGCGTGCGCATTGTACCCACCCGGCTGCTGCCCCGGGGCGAGGCCGTAGATGCCGCCGCGCTGCTCGAAGAAATGGGGCAGGAGCAGATTGTGGTGAAGCCGGCCGTGAGCGGCGGGGCCAAGAACACGTTCATCATCGGCCGCAACGAAACGGCTGTGCGCCAGCCCCAGCTAACCGAACTGGTCGCGCAGGAAGATTTTCTGGCCCAGCCCTTCCTGTCGCGCATTCAGGAGGAAGGCGAGTGGTCGTTGCTCTATTACGGGGGCGAATTCAGCCACGCGGTGCTTAAAACCCCCAAAGCCGGCGACTTCCGGGTGCAGCACTACCTGGGTGGCGCCATTGCCCCCCGCGAAGCTCCGGCCCACCTGCGCCAGGCCGCCGACCGCATTGTGCAGCAGTTCGCGCCCGGCTGCCTCTACGCCCGCGTCGATGGCCTCGACCAGGACGGTGAGCTGCTGCTCATGGAGTTGGAGCTTATCGAGCCCTTCCTCTACCTGGCCTCCGACCCCCAGGCCCTGCCCCGCTACGAGCAGGCGCTACGGCGAATGAGCTAGTTGGTGAAATAGGAAGTGAACGACCGAGCGACTGGGTGAATGAGTACGCCAAAACGTGTCATGCTGAGCGCAGCGGAGCGTAGTTGAAGCATCTCTACCACAACGTTAATCCTGATATCAGGAATTACTACTGCAGTAGAGATGCTTCGACTACGCTCCGCTGCGCTCAGCATGACACGTTCTGTTTTGACACCTTATCACCTCATGAAAACCCGTTTACCGTGAAACCACCATCCACGGCCAGCGTTTGGCCGGTGATGTAGGCGGCGGCGGGCAGGCATAGGAACGCCACGGCGGCCGACACCTCTTCGGGCTCGCCCACGCGGCCCATGGGCGTGCGGGCGAGCACGCTGGCGCGGAAATCCTCGTTCTTGAGTACCGTTTCGGCCAGTGGCGTGCGGATATACCACGGCGCCACGCAGTTGACGCGAATGTTGTGGCTGGCCCACTCCACGGCCAGGTTGCGCGTGAGCTGTACCAGCGCGGCTTTGGTCATGCCGTAAATGGCCCCGGTGCGCACGTGCGTGAGGCCCGCCACCGACGAGATGTTGACGATGCTGCCGCCCCCGGCCGCCACCAGTTGCGGGTGCAGCCCCCGGCTTAGCTCCCAGGCCGAATCGAGGTTGGTGGCCAGCAGCTGCCGGTACTCGTCGGTGGTGTAGTCCAAGCTGGGCTTGCGGATGTTGGTGCCCACGTTGTTGACGAGGATGTGTAGCTGGGGCCAACGCTCGGCTAGTTGGGCCAGCAGCGCCATGCGGCCGGCGGGCGTGCTCACGTCGGCGGGCAGGGCGTGGGCGGGCAAGCCCTGTTGCTGCCACTCGGCTACCTGCTGCTCCAGATCAGCGGCGGTGCGCGCCACGGCTACCACGGTAGCGCCCAACGCCAGCAGCTCGGCTGCCACCGCGGCTCCAATGCCTTTCGAGGCGCCCGTTACCACGGCTGTTTGGCCGGCAAGGCTCCAGCGGGCAACGTGAGGCTGGGATTGATTTTTCATAAATGGATCTTGAAATGATGAAAATCCAGGCCTGTGCATCAGCCTGTTCTAGGAAATAGCACTACTCGGGGATGCTAATACTGTTTCGCATGTAATTGCTTGTCAAGTCATTGAAAAAAAAGCTTGTGAGTAGACGATATAGATAAAATCAACAAAAGAGCCTGTTGATAATAAATATTTCAACAGATAGCATTATTTGTTAATAAAAGCATAATTTGGTTGCTTGACTGATGGATTTCTCGCATCGGGGATCTTTCTTTGATTCAAACGCCCACTTTTACAACCAACCCCTTTTTATGCACCACAAATACTCTGTTGCAGCACTTTTGCTGCTGGGTGGCCTGAGCTCTTCGGCCGCCTTTGCCCAGGACTACTCGCGGGTACAAAGTAAGAGTATGCGCGACAATGGCACGCCCTACTTGGTCGAGTTTAAAGCTGCTGGCAATGCTTTTAAGCTCAGCGACGCTCCAGCCGTACTCCGCCAGCAACTGGCCCTAAGTAGCTCCGACGAGTTGCTGGCAGTTGAAACCAAGGCCGACGAGTTAGGCTTCGTGCATGAAAAATACCAGCAGTACTACAAGGGGGTTAAAGTAGAACATGCCTTATATACGGTGCATGCCCGCCAAGGTAATCTGGAGAGCATCAGCGGCCAGATAGAAAAGGTGGAAAACCTGAACGTAACGCCCTCGCTCGATGCTGCCACCGGCCTGCAGCGGGCCATGGCTTTTGTGGGCGCCAAGGAGTATATGTGGCAGGATGCCCGCGAGGAAGCCGGCCTGAAGCAGCAGGAAGCCAACCCCAATGCTACGTACAAGCCCCAGGGCGAGCTGGTAGTGATGCATGATGCCGCCGCTGGTCAGCCGGCACTGGCCTGGAAATTTAACGTGTATGCTAAGGCTCCCCTCAGCCGGGCTTACGTTTACGTAGATGCCCACTCGGGCCGCGTTATTTCGCAGGATGCCATCATCAAGCACGCGGCGGCTACCGGCACGTTTGCTACTAAGTACAGCGGCACCAAAACCGCCACCACCGACAGCTTTAACGGCACGTTCCGGTTGCGCGACGTCTCGCGCGGCAGCGGCATCCAGACCTACAACTGCAAGAAGGGCAACAGCTACACGACTGCTGTTGACTTCACCGACGCTGACAACAGCTGGACCGAATACAACAACGCCAACTTTGACAACGCAGCCCTTGATGCGCACTACGGCGCGCAGAGCACCTACGACTACTTCAAAAACATCCACGGCCGCAACTCTTACAATAACGCCGGGGCCGTCATCAAAAACTACGTACACTTCGACGATATGCCCGGCGACGGCGTGGGCTACGAAAACGCCTTTTGGGATGGTTCACGCATGACCTACGGCGACGGCGCGACCCGCTTCGACCCGCTTACCTCGCTCGACGTGGCGGCCCATGAAATCGGCCACGCCGTCTGCTCGTCCTCGGCCAACCTCACGTACTCCAACGAGTCAGGCGCCCTCAACGAAGGCTTCTCCGACATCTGGGGAGCCTGCGTGGAATACTACAAAGACCCTAACAAAGCCACTTGGCTCATTGGCGAGGACATCGACAAGGTGCGCCCGGCTCTGCGCTCCATGAGCAACCCCAACGCCGAAGGCCAGCCCGATACCTACAAAGGCACTAGCTGGTACACCGGCACCGGCGACAACGGCGGCGTACACTACAACTCCGGCGTGCTCAACCATTGGTTCTATCGGCTGGCCGTGGGCGGCAGTGGTACCAACGACATCGGCAGCGTGTTCAGCGTCGCCGGTATCGGGGTAGATAAAGCCGGCCGCATTGCCTACCGCACCGAAACGGTATATCTCACTGCTTCTTCAAACTACGCGGCTGCCCGTACGGGCTCCATTCAGGCCGCCAAAGATTTGTACGGCGCCGGCTCGGCCGAGGAGCAGGCCGTTACCAATGCCTGGTACGCTGTGGGCGTAGGGGCCGCGGCCGGCACCACGCCTCCTCCCACCACCGTTACCTATTGCACCAGCAAAGGCACCAGCGTGGCCTACGAGTGGATTGATTATGTGAAGCTTGGCACCATTGCCCGCACCTCCAGCAAAGATGCCGGCTACTACAACGGTACGGCTACCAGCACCAGCATTGCGGCCGGCTCGTCGCAGACCATCAGCTTCTCGGCTGGTTTCGCCTCGACGGCCTACACCGAAAACTGGCGCATCTACATCGACTACAACCAGGACGGTGACTTCTCTGAAGTTGGTGAAACGGTCGTGTCGGGCTCTTCAGCCAGCAGCGGCACGCTCACGGCTACTTTCACGGTGCCATCTTCGGCCCGTAGCGGTGCCACGCGCCTGCGGGTGGTACTGAGCGATAATGCCGCTACCACGAGCTGCAACAACTACAGCTACGGCGAAACGGAGGACTACACCGTCAACATCACCGGCGGAACTGGCCTAGCGGCCGGCGGCGGCGCTACTGTTGCCGCCCAGAGCGCCTCGCTCGGCAGCACCAGGCTCGAAAAAGCGGTTACGCTGTACCCCAACCCGGCAGCCAGCGTGCTCAACATTGTGCTGGCCAGCAAATCTCCGGCTGTGTCGGCTGTGGTTACCGACCTGCGCGGTGCGCGCGTGGCCAATGTTTCCTTCGAGAACGGCCAGCTGAACGTAGCCAACCTAGCCAGTGGCATCTATCTGCTTACCGTTTCCGATGGTCAGAAGACTTTCCACGAGCGGTTTGTGAAGCAGTAAGTTTGGTTGAGCGGTTAGCTGAGAGCTATTAGCTTTCAGTTACAAACACCCAACAAATGAAAGAAGGCCCCGCACTTGGTTGAGTGCGGGGCCTTCTTCGTTTTTCAGCTAACAGCTCAAAATGACCGGGCCCACGGTGCGTATTCCAATTTCAGCTCTAACTGGCCGAAGTTGTCGTTGAGCGAAGAAGCCGAGCGGCCCGTGTCGAAGCCAGGGCTGGGAACCGTGCTGATGTCGTCGAGCTGATCGGTAGTGGTGAGCGAGTACGAGCCCTCGATGGTTGCGTTCAGGCGCGATGTAAGCCGGATCGTTACACCCACGCCCACCGGCAGCACCAGCGCCAGGGCAGGGTAGTCGAAACGCTCGGGCTCGAGGTAGGCCGGCGTGAAATTCCCGCTGGGTCGTTGCGTGCCGCGGTACGCCTTCGGGCTGTATAGGGCCAAGCCAACGCCGGTTTTAAAATAGGGCTTGATGATGGACGAGCGGCCAGCGGGCAGCGAATAGGCGCCCGGGTCGCGCAACGGCTCCCAGCGTACGAAGGCCGTACCTACCGCATTATTCCCCCTGAACGCTAAGCCGCGGTCCGGTAAGTAGTCTTTAGCCCCAAGCTGCAGGTATGACACCTCGCTGCCCACCTGCCAGTGCGGATGAAACTGGTAGAGCAGGCCCGCGCTCAGGCTGGGCCCCAGAAACTGGTCGCCCAGGCTGCTGGTCAGGTCGCCGTTGTAGTAGCCCACGCCGCCACCCAAGGTAAAGCGCACTGGGCCTTTATAATACAGGCGGCCCTGTTTATCGTAGTGGCGGGGGCGGCGCTCGGGGCCGGCCGCCGACTGGGCCAGCGCCGAATGCGTAGCGGCTGTAGTGAGCAGCAGGGCCGCAGCAGGCAGAAAGGAGCGAAGGTTCACGAAGTCAGAAAGCAAAATGAAGGGCCCGCCGCGCCAGAAGCATGGTAGCCCGATAGAGCTCTAACGGAAACTGGCGACAAATGATTGTCTGGAGAGCTTTGCGCTACAGGCCACACGCTTTCGAAAGTGACTTGCAGCGGGGTGCTTACTTGTACGTGCCTTTGGGGTCGGGTAAGTGGGTCAGTAGGTCGGCAATCAGGCCGAAGTCGACGGAGGCAATGCTAGTGGCCTGGCCTTTATGCACGGCTTCCCAGGCCTGGGCATACTGCTCCTGATAGTAATAGGCGCGGGCTAGCTGCTGCCAGGCGTTGGCGTTGGTGGAGTCCTGGGTGGTGGCCTTCAATAGCAGCTCGGTGCCGGTTTTCAAGTCCTTTTTCTTCTTGCTCTGCTCGTAACGGATCAGGTAGCTGGTGCCCAGGTCGGAGAGAAACGACGAGTTGGTGGGAGCCAGCGTCAGGCTCTTTTCCAGCAGTTCAATCGACTGTTCGGGTGTGGGGTTGCTGCTGGCTATTACGCCGAGGCCGTGGTAGGCGTTGGCGTTGGTAGGGTCGAGCACCCAGGCCAGATTGAAGCGGTAGGTGGCCGTATCGCGCTGGTTTTCCACCAAGTACTCGTAGCCTTTGCGGCTGAAAAACTGGCTGGCTTCGGCCCGCGAGGGGAAGCTGCCGGCCAGCCCCGCCACGGTGGCCGGCCCCAGCGCCTGCTCGGCCTGCACCGCCGATAGCCCGCCAAAAAGCGGTTGGCTGCGGCTGCCAAGCACTGCTTCGCGGGTGTCGGCGGTAGCCGTTTTTGCCGCCTTGCTGCCCCGCTGGGCCAGGGTTGGCTGCAGGCCGGCGCCCAGTAGCAGCGCAGTCAGCAGGAAAAAAGGAATCGGGAGTTTCATGGAGTAGTAAAGTAGCGGTACAAAGGCCAGCTGCCCATTTGGCCGGGCCGTGGGCTGTCAAATATACGCCCGCCGCCCTAACCGTGCCTACCGCGGGGCCGCCTCTGCCAACCTCTTTCCCACTTGGCCGTTGTGGCCATGGCGGCGGCAATCCGGGCGGATGGCCCTGTCGTACCTGCGCCATTGCGTGGCCCGTTGGGTGGCGTTGGTCCTGCTCCTTTTTTTCTACTGAATGCGCTTTTTGTTTCTTCGCCTGCTGCCTGCCCTGCTGATTACGGTGCTGCTGCTGGCTGCCGCCACCGAGTACAGCGTAGCCCGCCCCAGCCGCCGCACCGCCGATGTGGCCTACGTTCCGGCCACCGACTCGGCCTACAGCGCCAAGCGCCACCTGCTCGATGTGTATGCGCCCAAAAAGCCGGGCGCAAAGCCCTACCCGGTGGTGGTGTTCATTCATGGCGGCAACTGGACCAGCGGTAGCAAAGACCTGTACTCGTTTGTGGGCCGCCGGCTGGCCAAGCAGGGAGTGGTGGCCGTGGTCATCAGCTACCGCCTGTCGCCGGATGTGCGCGTACCCCAGATGGCCGATGACTGTGCCCGGGCCGTGGTATGGGTGCGCCGCCACATTGCCGACTACGGCGGCGACCCGGCCCGGCTGTTTACGATGGGCCACTCGGCCGGGGGCGGCCTGGCGGCGCTGCTGGCCACCGACGACGCCCGGTTCCGGCGCTGGGGCGAAACCACCAACCCAGTACGCGGCGTGGTACTCGACGATGCCGCCGGCCTCGATATGTATGACTACCTGAAAAAGAAAGCTTACCCCGGCGACAACCAGTACATCGTATCCTTCGGCTCCGACCCGGCCAGCTGGCGCGATGTGTCGGCCCGCCACCACCTCACGCCCCAAACGCCCCCCTTCCTCATCTTCGTGGGCGGCGAAACCTACCCCTCCATCAGCAGTAGCAGCGCCGAATTTCGCAAGGCGCTGGTGAGCCTGGGCCACACGCCCTACTACCAGGTGCAGCCCGGCAAAAAGCACATTCCGATGGTGCTGCAGCTGTACTGGCAGCACAATATCATCTATCAGAAGCTGCTGCCGTTTGTGGGGGCGGAGGAGTAATCTGCTACTTCATTCAAAACAGCCCTAATTGCAGCGTAGGGCTTTCCAGCTCCAGCAGCCACTTTTTGCGGGCCAGCCCGCCGGCATAGCCCGTTAGCTGGCCGCTAGCCCCGATAATGCGGTGGCAGGGCCAGATGATGGCCAGCGGATTCTGGCCGTTGGCCGCGCCCACCGCCCGCACTGCGCCGGGGTTGTCCAGCTGCCGGGCCAGGTAGAGGTAGGAGGCCGTGCGGCCGTAGGCCACGGCTGGCAGTGCCGCCCATACCTGTCGCTGAAATTCGGTGCCGGCTGCTACGGCCGTGCGCACAGTGAACTCGCGCAGTTCGCCCCCAAAATAAGCCCGAAGCTGCTCGTGGGCCGGCTGCAGGCAGGCGGGCACTGCCCCGGCCGGAGTGGCTGCACCCAAGCTGCCGGTAGCCAGAAAACCTGCCTCGCTCAGTCCCGCCTCAGTACCCCGCAATTCGAGCAGGCCCAGCGGCGTAGCCAGCAGCGCCCGGGCCAGGGAGTTGGTGTCGGGCAGGGCAGCGGGCAGTTCGGGCATCGGGTCTTGAATTAGATAAAAACACGGTTTCAGGGCAATTTATAGCCTGTTTGTTGCAGTATGCCGGGGCAAGGAAAGCAGATGGCGCTGCAACTGCCTGAGAAAAACCTGTATATTAGTAGGAGCGAAGCAGTAAAATATAAATCTACGCGTAGATTTTTGACTGTTGCTTATTTGCGCTCCATTTACTCTGTCCCAACTTCCAAAGCCACCTCTATCGTGCGACATTTAATTCTCTGTTCTGCGCTCGGTTTGGGCCTGCTCGGCCAGTTGCCGGTAGTTGCGGCACCGCCCGCGTACATGGCTGCCCTCAC
Organism: Hymenobacter terrestris; assembly: GCF_013377905.1. Taxonomy (GTDB): domain Bacteria; phylum Bacteroidota; class Bacteroidia; order Cytophagales; family Hymenobacteraceae; genus Hymenobacter; species Hymenobacter terrestris. The sequence continues at coordinate 17,781 of NZ_JABKAV010000006.1, read as the reverse complement.
GCCCACCGAAACGCTGCCCGCTCAGGGCTGGGGCACGGGCCTTACCGCTTCCTACTTCAGCAATGGCTCGCTGGCGGGCCAGCCCGTACTCAAGCGCCAGGATGAGGTCGTGGATTTCCGCTGGGGCCTGACTTCGCCCGCGCCCGGCCTACCCGCCGATAATTTTTCGGTGCGCTGGGAAGGCCTGATTGCCGCACCAGGTACCGGCCGCTACCGCTTTGTAGCCGTAACCACCGACGAGGTGCGCCTATGGGTGAACGGCCGGATGGTAATCGATACCTGGGACGGGAAGAAATCGAGCAGCAAGCTGGATAACAGCATTTCGCTGGCCGCCGGTGAGAAAGCCACCATCAAGCTCGAATACAACAATGCGGCCGGCATGGCTGGTATTCAGTTGCATTGGGTTGCTCCCGGCCAGGGCCAGCAGCTGATTCCAACCGGCAACCTTTACCCGCTAGGCTCGCCCACCACGCCCGATCCGGCCGGTACGCCACCCGTGGCAAAAGCTGCCGTAGCACCCGCCCCGCGGCCCGAGCCGGCTCCGGTAGCCGCTCCTAAGCCGGCCCCGGTAGTTGCCGCCGCCCCCAAACCGGCTCCAGCAGCGGCTCCCAAGCCTGCACCTGCTCCCAAAACCGCCAAACCTGCTCCGGCCGTAGCCGCGGCCCCGGCCAAGAAACCGGCGGCTGAGGACGAGGTAACCCCCGTTGGCGACCTGTCAGGACTCTATGTTATCACGGTTCGCTCGACGGGTAAGCCGCTGGAAGTAACCCAGGACCGTCCGGCCACGCTGGCCGAGCAACTGGCAATGGCCGGTGCGCCGCCCGCCGCCGACCCACAGTGGCGGCTCGAACCCACTGGTAGCGGTCTGTACCGGATAGTGGTGCCCGGCAGCAACAAAGTGCTGGAGGTGTTGGGTAGCTCCACTTCCAACGGGGCCCCGGCCAGCCTCTGGACCTACTATAGCGGCTACAACCAGCAGTGGAAAATTGAGCCCACCGACGACGGCTACTTCAAGCTGATTTCGAAAAATGGCCGCAACAAAGCCCTCACCGATAAGGACTCCGTCGATGGTGGCATTCAGCAGTGGCGCTACACGGGCAAACTCACGCAGCAGTGGAAGCTGACGCCGGCCAAAGCCTCCGAAGAGCCCATCCTGGCCGGAGCCAATGTGGCCCGCAAAGTGGGTTCCAACAGCATGAGCGTGTACCCTAACCCATCCAACGGCGTGATGCAGATGGCCTACAGCCTCAGCGAAGCCAAGCCGCTGGGCTGGGTGCTCTACAACCAAAATGGCGTGGCCGTGCGCGTGTCCGACTACCGCAAGCAGCCGGCCGGCTCGCACCATCAAACCCTCAACTTCAGCAGCCTGCCCGCCGGCGACTACTACCTGAGCCTGACCGTGGGAGCCAGCAATACCCGCCAAGTGGTGTCCATCCGCCGCCCCGGCGCCGATGCCCCCGAGGTAGGTAACGATGCGGCCGAGCGCCCCTAAGCCCCATAAAGCAAAAAGCCCCGTTCCGGCAACCGGAACGGGGCTTTTTGCTTTATGGGGCCTGTTGAATGCCAGTAGATCATCCGGCGAATTCGGGTAGTTCGGCCCACAGGCGGGCAAACTCTGCGGCGTAGGCGGCAACAAGAGCCTGTTCGGGGCTGATAAGCAGGTTTTCGAGATTAAGCTCGGCCGCCGAGCGGGTCCAGTTGTAGCTGCCGGTAAGCACCCGGTTATCATCGGAGAGGGCAAACTTGTGGTGCATATGGTTGCGGCTCTCATCTACGTGCACAGCTAAACCAGCGGTATGCAGGGCCCGCACATCGGAGCCCCGGTCGAAGAGCTTTTCGTTATCGGTGAGCACGCGGACGCGGACGCCCCGTTTGTGGGCGGCCACCAGCTCGTCGCTTAGGCGGTTATCGGCCACGGTAAACACGCACACGTCCAGCGTCTGCCGGGCCTGCCGGATAAAGCCTTGAATGGCCGCCACACAGTCGTCGTGGGGGCTGAAGTACACCCGTGCCGCCTTCGTGGAAGTCGTTGCCGACAAGGCAGCCGGTCTGGCAGCCGGTCTGGCTGCCGCGAGCAGTTCTTCTGCAGGGGCCGGCAGCAGGGCGCTGGCCGTTTCCAACCACTCTATTACGGCCTTGTCTTTGAAGGTGTTGAAGTGATTCTTGGCCAGCCCGAACAGCTGCCGGCGTAACGCTTCGAGGTTGCCATGCTGTTGTTGGAAATCCGCCAGCCGCTCGCGGAGCTCGTCCGCCTCAGCAGCCGACAGGTTGACATCGGCAAAAGCCTGACGGAACTGGTTCAACAGCTCAGATACGGGTGTGATAGGGGAGTGGGCCATGCCGGAAGGTACGGTAAACTGCTGGTCCGTAGGTTTTACAATGGGCCCATGGCCATAAGCTCCGTCCGGGCAAGTTGGCGGGCTACCAGGGCCTGAGCATCGGCCAGCGCGTGGGCCGAGGGTTCGTGTAGCAGGCGGGTGAGGCCGGGCGTTGCCGCAGCCGGATCAGCGTCCCAGAGGCCCGCGTGGTGCCAGGGCGTCAGGTGGTCCCAGTCGGGCCGGTCGATGATGGGGTAGAGGCACACGCCCAGCAGCGGTACTCCGGCTTGCAGGACCTGCACGGCTTCGTGGGCCACTATGCGCAGCCAGTGCGGGCGGTCGTGGCCCGGGTGGCTGGTTTCGGTGAGCACTACCGGGCGGCCATAGCGCTGGTAGGCCTCAGCTAGCAGCGAGCTAAGGGGCCGGAAGCGCGGGTCGTGGTGCTCGTTGGCCCAGGGTAGCGTCTGGTAAGGCTCCAGTTGCCACTGGTTGTCGTAGTAAAAGTTGAAGCCCAGCAGGTCGAGGTAGTCGGGGTGGCCGCCCAGTTCGGGGCAGAGCCGGCCCGCCAGCATATCCACGCTCTGGAATTGGTTGCGATGCGCCTCGCGCGCCCGGCGCACTTCGGTCGGCCCGGCCCCGTGGCGCGGCACAATGTTGAGCAGCGGTTCGGTGGTGAGAATCCGTACGGTGGGGTCGGTTCCGCGTAGCGCCGCTACCCCTTCAATGTAGGCCCGCATCAGGCCCCGCTTCACTTCCCAGCCCTGCCCCACACAATAGGGGGCGGTGCCGCGCACGTCGCCGCCCAGCCAGCTCATAAAGCTCACCTCATTTATGGGCGTGATGATGAGCACATCGTCGGGCCGCTGCTGGCGGTAGAAGTTCACGAACGCGCGGCACAGCGCGGCAAAGCGGCGGGCAAACAATGGGTGCAACGGCGTCAGGTCGTCGGGGTAGCCGAAGTGGCACAGGTCCCAGACCTGCTGAATGCCGTGGCGGCGGCCCGCATCGAGCAGTACCTGCACGGTGGTCCAGTCGTACTCGTAGGGGCGGCGCTCCACCTGGCTCCAGCGGATGCCCTCGCGCACGGTGCCCAGCTGGTGCTGCCGGATGAGCTCGTAATCGGCATCGAGTAATTGCAAATGGCCGGTCAGGTTCAGAAAGTCGACCCGGTTGCCGAAAGCATTAAGCTGGTCAGTACACTCGAAGCCCGCCATCCAGAACGACTGGAAAGGCGAATCGAGAGGAGCAGTATAGGGCATTGCTGGCGCGTTGGTGAAGGAAAAGCCGGCGGTAAAGTACCCGGCTGGTGGGCCGGCTAAGGCCAGCTGCATTCCTAAAATTTAGTAGAAACAAGGCTGATTCCGGCGCGTTCGAGGCCTGCTGCAGCGAGCAGGAGCCGGCGGCCGGCAGCATTGTTTGGGTTACTCTTTGATGATGGATTTGGCTTCGATGAAGATGCGTTGAAACTCCGGATACTTCGCCCGGATAGTATCCTGCATCTGGTCGATGGCGGTTTCTACTTCGTCGGCCGAAAGCTGGTCTTTAAACTCCACATCAATGGCCAGAATCACATCGGCTGGCCCCAGATACATAGTCAGGGGCGGGCGCAGGTTTTCAACGCCCGGCTGCTGTCGGCCAATGGCCTGCAAGTCCGTCAGTACGGCTTCGCTTACGCCCTCCCCAATCAGCAGGCCCTTGGCTTCCTTGAGCATGAACACGGCCATGCCTACCAGCAGCGCCCCAATAGCCATTGAAGCGGCTCCGTCGAGGTAGGGGTTGTTGAGCAGGTGGCCGAAATAGATGCCGGCCAGCGCAATAAGCAGACCGACCAGGGCCGCCATATCTTCCAGCAGAATGGCGAATACTGCCGGATCTTTACTGTGGCGCAGGGCCTTCCAAAAGCCAAAATTGCCCTGGGTTTTGCGGAACTCGCGGTAGGCCAGCGCGCAAGCAATGCCCTCGAACACAATGGCCAGCGCCAGCACCCAGTAGTTCCAGGTGGGGTCGGAGAGTGGGGCCGGGTTGCGAATGTACTGGTAGCCTTTATAAAGCGACATGCCGCCGCCCACCGCGAAGATGAGCACGGCCACAATCACCGTCCAGAAGTAGATTTCCTTACTGTAGCCGAAGGGGTGGCGCGCATCGGCGGGCCGGCCGCTGCGGTGCATGCCGTAGAGAATGAGCATGCCGTTGCCGCTGTCGACGAGCGAGTGGATGCCCTCCGACATCATGGCGGCACTACCCGTAAAAAAAGCGGCCACGAACTTGGAAACGGCAATGGCCATGTTGGCCCCGATAGCGCCGTAGACCACTAGTTTAGAAGAAGAATTGCCAGCCATAGAATGCGGTAAAGTATGGCTGTGGTACGTGGTTGGGACGCCTGAAGTTGGAAATGCCCATTGGACCCGAACAAATGGAGCCGCTGTAACTTTAGCCACTTCAAAACCTGGCGGCGGCGCTTACCTGTCCCGTCCGCCGTTGCGGTTCTGCTTCTGCCCTCCCTATGTCTCAGCCTGCCGCTACTCCTTCTGCCCCGCTGAGCCGCCGCCTTGGGCTGGTGCAGGCCACGGCCCTCAACATGATTGACATGGTGGGCATCGGGCCCTTCGTGACGCTGCCGCTCGTGATGGGGTTCATGGGCCCCAACTTCCTGCTGGCTTGGATGGTGGGCGCGGCCCTGAGCCTGGCCGACGGCTTTATCTGGAGCGAGCTGGGGGCGGCCCACCCCGAGGCCGGCGGCTCCTACCGCTTCCTCAAGCTGGCCTACGGCGAGCATAAGTGGGGTCGGCTGATGTCGTTTCTCTACGTGTGGCAGACGCTGGTGCAGGCTCCGCTGGTGGTGGCCTCGGGTGCCATTGGTTTTGCCCAGTACTTCGCCTACCTCGTGCCGCTGCCCGAGTGGTGGCAGCCCAAGCTGGTGGCCGGCACGGTAGTGCTGTTGCTCATTGGGTTGCTCTACCGCCGGATTGAGGACGTGGGCCGTCTGGGCGTGGCGCTCTGGGTGGGCGTACTGGCGCTGCTGGGCTGGCTGATTTTCGGCGGCCTCACCCACGCCAGTATTCCCGTTAACTGGCTGCCCGAGGGCGGTGTAGGGGCGCTGCCGGGCGTGCTGCTGTCGGTGGCCATGGGCCAAGCCACGGTCAAAACCATCTACTCGTACCTGGGCTACTACAATGTGTGCCACTTGGGCGGCGAGGTGAAAGAGCCCCAGAAGCTCATTCCGCGTAGCATCTTCCTGAGCATCGTGGGCATCATGACGCTGTATCTGCTCATGAACTGGAGCGTGGCCTCGGTTATTCCGTGGCAGGAGGCGCGGCACTCCGAGTTTATCGTGAGCCTGTTCATCGAGAAGCTTTACGGGGCCACGGCCGCCAAAATGGCCACGGCGCTGGTGCTGTGGGTGGCGTTTGCCTCGCTGTTTGCGGTGCTGCTGGGCTACTCGCGCATTCCCTACGCGGCCGCCGCCGACGGCGAGTTTCTGCCTCTTTTCGCCCGCACCCATCCCACCAAGCACTTCCCGCACGTGTCGCTGCTGCTGCTCGGGGGCGTAGGCTTCGTGTTCAGTTTGCTTTTCCGGTTGGGCGAGGTCATCAGTGCCATCCTGGCCATGCGGATTCTGGTGCAGTTCGTGGGGCAGGCCGTGGGACTGGTGCTGCTTCGGCGCCGCAATGGCACGGCCCACCTGCCCTTCAAAATGCCCCTCTATCCGCTGCCTGTGGTACTGGCCGTGGTGGTGTGGCTGTGGGTGCTCGTGAGTACGGGCTGGTTATTTGTGGTATCAGGCTTGGGCGTTACGGCGGCCGGCGTCGTGGCCTTTTTGCTCTGGAGCCGTAAGCTGCGGCGCTGGCCGTTTGCGGAGGTGCGGGAGCAGGTTTTGGACTAACGCTATTTCAAGCGGGAGCTGCCAAATTACCCTACTTCAGCCACTTCTCATAGCAGAAAAACCGCAGCCCCGGTCGGAACGCCAGCGTGATTTCGCCCGCAAACCGGTAGCCCAGCTTCGGAAAGAGCTGCTGGGTGGCCACGTTTTCGGAGTTGGTATCTACCCGGAGTACCCGTAGGCCCTGCTGGCGGGCGAGGGTTTCGGCCTGAGCCAGTAGCGCCGCTGCCACGCCCCGGCCCCGGGCGGCGGGCGCCACGGCCAGCCGGTGGGTTACAAGGGCCGGCTCGGCGAAGTCCCAGTTGGCTTGGGCGTACTCGGCGTCCTGGTGATTGTGGGTGAGGGCCGCGAAGCCCGCCAGCTGCCCATCCAACTCGGCCGCCCACAAATGGCCCGCCTCCATATCAGTTCGGAACACGGCCTCGTTGGGGTAGTCGGCCGACCATTGACGGTTGCCGGCGGCCTGCATCAGCGGCACTATCTGTGCCAGTACGGTCAGCAGGGCCGGCAGGTCGGCGGGGGTGGCGAGGCGGAGTAGCATGGCGGGAGTCAATGGGAAGAAGATAAAGGTAAAAGCCGTTCAACTGCCACTAACAAGGTGGGTCGAACGGCTTTCATTTTGCTGGATTACTTTATCCTTATCCCCGCCGCAGTACCTCGGCGGCCTCTTTGGCGAAATAGGTGAGGATGGCGTCGGCGCCGGCGCGCTTGATGCTGAGCAGCACTTCCATCATCGTCTTTTCGCCGTCGAGCCAGCCCTGCTGGGCGGCGGCTTTCACCATGGCGTACTCGCCCGATACGTTGTAGGCCGTGACGGGCAGATTGGTGTGGTTTTTTACGTCCATAATCACGTCGAGGTAGCTCAGGGCGGGCTTTACCATCACCATGTCGGCGCCTTCCTGCTCGTCGAGGGCCAGCTCGCGCAGGGCTTCGCGGCGGTTGGCGGGGTTCATCTGGTAACTTTTCTTGTCGCCTTTTTTGGGAGCCGAATCTAGCGCGTCGCGGAAGGGGCCGTAAAAGGCCGAGGCGTACTTGGCCGTGTAGCTCATGATGCTCACGTGCCCAAAGGCATTGCTGTCGAGCACCTCCCGGATCCAGGCCACGCGCCCGTCCATCATGTCGCTTGGGCCGATGATGTCGGCGCCGGCGCGGGCCTGGGCCAGGGCCATTTGGCCGAGCACTTCCAGGGTAGCGTCATTGAGAATATCGCCCGATTCGGCATCCACCACGCCATCGTGGCCGTCGGAGGAGTAGGGGTCCATGGCCACGTCGGTCATCAGCACCACGTCGGGGAACTGCCGCTTGATGTCGGCCACCGTCTTCAGGTACAGCCCGTCGGGGTTGGCCGACTCACGGGCTAAACGGTCCTTAAGCCCATCGTTGATGCTCGGGAACGGAGCGAACGAGTTGATGCCTAGCTCCACGCACTGCCCGATTTCGTCGATAATACGGTCGGTCGAAAACCGGAAAATGCCGGGCATCGATTTCACCTCCACGTGCTGGTTCTGGCCTTCAATGAGAAAGAGTGGGAAGATGAAGTCGTGGGCCGTGAGGCGGGTTTCCTGCACCATGTCGCGGATAACCTGCGACTTGCGGTTGCGACGGGGGCGGTGGATGGGGAGCTGGGGCATAAGGCAGTTTGGCGTGATAAGACGGAATAGAACCGTCGCCGCAAAGGTAAGGTTGCGTGGGGCACGACAGCACGGTTACTTCCATTTCCAGCTACCAACATATGCGCGAACCTCAAGCAGATACCCTGGTACGAAGAACAGTAAGCCGACGAGCAAGCCGGTTGTGCTCCCGATAATCAGACCAAGTATCAGGCCTGTGAGGGCCAGACCTGTTCCACCCAGAAAGTACGCCGTGTTGGATATAGCCTTCTCCTGAGTCCTCGGTGGCGAGGGTCGCGGCGGCAGCGTATCGGGCCCCGCTACGCTACGGTTTGGCTTCTACGCCAACTCGTGAAAAGGCCAGTGCGCTGGCTTGTCTCGGCTAGGCAGAGTAGCCCTGACGGGTGGCGGGGCCGAAGGGGAAGGCGTTGGCAGCGGCAGGAAAGACTTGGTAGCGGAAGCTGCCCCAGAGTCAGCGGCCGGTGAAGCCGGGCGGGGTGAAGGGGCAATGGCTGATGTGGGTGGTAGCGGCACGAGCACCCGCGCCCCCTGGCACCCGCCGGCAAATAGCGCGGCTATCAGCCACCACATGACAAGCCGCATCATCATCTCACATATTAAAGAACTCTTGGAACACCTCCAGCCAAGCCTGCTGCCCGCCTAGGCCCAGCACCACGAAATAGTAGCCCAGCAGCACCAGCACGGCTCCCACACCCAGCCCCAGCCAGCCGCCTAGCAGGATGCCGCCCACCACGCCCGCCACTACCAGCGCCACGCCCAGCACCCAGTGCAGCGTGTCGCGGTGGGCGGCGTGGGTGGCCGTTTCGGGTTGGTTCGCCTGCACCGAAATCAGGGCCCGGATGCGGGAAGTGGTTCGCTTTAACTGCCGCGCTGCCGGCCGAACGGGCCCTTCTGCGGGCACCACTGTGGCGTTGGATACTGGCGCCGCAAGCGGGCTGGCGGCCAGTGAAGCAGGCCCTGCCGGAGCCGCCAGCGAAGTAGCAGCCGATGAAACGGGCGAAACCTGAGCCGCCACCGAAAGGAGCTCTGCTGCCGCTGCCGGCCGAAACGAAAATACGGCCTGCTCGCTACGGCAACCAGCGGCCAGTAGCAGCCCGGCCACCCACCAGCGCCCACGAAGGAGTTTGTGCATGGCCGCAAGATAAAAACAAACCGCGGCGACCCCCGTCTCCGGAAGCCGCCGCCGCGGTTCAATAACGCAGTAGTACCAACCTGCGCCTGCTACCGACCAAACAGGGCCGCTTCGCCGGCTGGCAGCAATGCCCGGGTAGCCTGTGGGCCCTGCGAATCATGCAGCAATACCACCGTTCCGGCCGAATCGGCGGGAGTGTACTCGGGCAGCTGGGCAAATGTGCCGGCCGGCTGAGCCGCCAAGGCTAGGCGACTGGTTTGGCAGCTGGCCAGCGAGGTAACAGCAGCAATACCGGCGAGCAGCAACAGACGGAAAGAACGCATAGCAGTAATTTTTTGGGAGGGTAGTGAGACAAAAGTACCGGCCCTACAGGCTGCCTGCCGGCTTCTTCGTTCAACCCTAAGTTGTGCACCACCAATTCCCCGAAACTGTCGGCGGCAGTACTGCCCACCCGATGAACGGGCTGCTTACCACGACGAACGGCCCGCCAGAAGGTGGGCCGTTCGTGGTAAGCAGCCCGGGCTGTCGGGTAACTCTATAATTGCGCGACAGCCCGGCTTAATTGCTGTTGCTGTTAGAAAGCCAGGATTACTTCCTCAATCACGTCGCAGGCCTCATGGAGCTGCTCTTCGTTGATAACCAGCGGCGGGGCGAAGCGGATGATGTCGCCGTGGGTGGGCTTGGCCAGCACGCCGCGCTCCATCAGGCTCACGCACACGTCCCAGGCTGTACGGCCGTCGGCGGCGGGCGTAATCACCACGGCGTTCAGCAGGCCTTTGCCGCGCACCAGCTGTACTACTTCGGGCCGCTTGGCCTGCACCTGGCGCATCCGCTCGCGGAACACCTCGCCCAGGGCACGGGCGTTTTGGGTCAGCTTCTCGTCGATCAGTACATCCAGGGCGGCGCGCATAACCACGGCGGCCAGCGGGTTGCCACCGAAGGTAGAGCCATGCTGGCCGGGCTGAATGGTGAGCATAATTTCGTCGCGGGCCAGCACCGCCGACACCGGCAGCACGCCCCCGCTCAGGGCCTTGCCCAGAATCAGGATATCGGCATGTACACCTTCGTAACAGACGGCCAGCAGCTCGCCGGTGCGCCCCAAGCCGGTCTGAATTTCATCGGCAATAAACAGCACGTTATGCTCGCGGCACAGCGCGGCGGCCTTGAACAGGTAGCCTTCTGAAGGGACCATCACGCCGGCCTCACCCTGAATGGGCTCGACCATAAAGGCGCACACCTGCGGGTCCTTTAACGCTTCGGCCAGGGCCTCCAAATCGTCGTAGGGCACTACCTCGTAGCCGGGCACGTAGGGGCCGAAGCCGGTGGTCGAATCAGGGTCGGTGCTGAAAGAGATGATGCCGGTGGTGCGACCGTGGAAGTTATGCTCGGCTACCAGAATACGGGCCTGATTGGGGGCAATGCCCTTCTCCTGGTAGCCCCATTTGCGGGCCAGCTTGAGGGCCGTTTCTACGGCTTCGGCCCCGGAGTTCATCAGCAATGCCTTGTCGTACCGGAAGATGTCGCAGAGCTGCTTTTCGGCCGCCCCGAGCTGGTCGTTGAAGAATGCCCGGCTCGTGAGCGTGAGGCGCTGGGCCTGCTCGGTGAGGGCCCCGATGATGCGCGGGTGGCAGTGGCCCTGGTTCACGGCCGAGTAAGCCGACAGGAAGTCGAAGTAGTGCTTGCCCTCCACGTCCCACAGATGCACGCCCTCGCCCCGGCTCAGCACCACGGGCAGCGGGTGGTAGTTGTGGGCGCCATACTGGTCTTCCAGCGCCATAATTTCCTGGCTGCGGGTGAGCGTGGCGGTGGGTTGAGCGGTGGCGGTGGGATGGGAAGTAACGGACATAGCAGAACGAATGTTAAGGCGTGATATGCTCAAAGTTACGTAAAACCCGCTTCGCCCTTGCCAATACCCAGCCCCGGGCCCGATCCGGCTGCCGGACTTACCTTTGGTCTATGCAAATCATTCATCATCCGGATGCCCCCGCGGCCGTAGGGCCCTATGCCCAAGCCATCGAAGCCAACGGTTTTGTGTTCTGCTCGGGCCAGACGCCCATAATTCCGGCTTCGGGCCGGGTAGAAGCGCTGACCATCGAAGACCAGACCCGGCAGGTGCTGGCCAACCTGGCCACCGTGCTGTCGGCCCGCGGCCTGGGCTTGGCCGACATCGTGAAAACCACTGTTTTTCTGAAGAATTTCGCTGATTTTCCACGCATGAACGCCGTGTACGCCAACGTGTTTGGTGCGCACCGTCCGGCCCGCAGCACCGTCGAGGTGTCGCGGCTGCCGCTCGATGCGCTGGTCGAGATTGAGTGCGTGGCCGTGCTGCCTGCCGCCGCCGCCCAATGAGCGCCGCCCGCCTGGCCGCGTTCCTGAGCAAACCCCTGCAGCCCGGCGACTTTTACCTCACGCCGGAGGGCTATATGGTGTTCACCGAGCAGTACCACCGCCGCCGGGGCTTTTGTTGCGGCAACGGCTGCCGGCACTGCCCATGGCAGGGGGCAAAAGGCGAAAAGCCGGGTTTAAATAAGAAATCCGGCGGCTAATCCGCTATTTTTCAGGGCGCGGGTTTTGTTCCTGCCAGATTATTCCGATCTTTGCGGCCCTGTTTTTCCGAATTGAAACCACTAAGTTCCTGATATCATGGCCCGAGTTTGTGATCTGACCGGCAAGCGTACCCGCGTAGGCAACAACGTTTCGCACGCCAACAACAAAACCAAGCGCAAGTTCTACCCGAACCTGCAGAAGAAGCGTTTCTACATCCCCGAGCAGGATGCTTGGGTTACTTTGAAAGTAGCTACCAGCACCATCCGCACCATCAACAAGAACGGCATTATGGCCGTCCTGAAGAAGGCGAAGGAGCAAGGCTTCATCACGTACTAGCTTTCCCGTTTCTCTTCTAGAGAAATAAGCTGACTGGTTAGCACAAAGCTTCCGCGGCAGGTCCCGATTGAATCTCAATCAGGACCTGCCGCGGAAGCTTTGTGTCGTTGCGGGCCGATGGTAATGCCTTACTGCGCCGTTTACTGCTTCCGGGCCGATCGGGTAGGCTCCGTGCGACTTGTCCAACCAACCCGAAGCCGTAACTTCCGGCCCCGCTGCCGCACTCCGCGCCGGTAACCTGTCTGATTCGGCCGCTATGCCCGCTTTTTGCTTTCCTTCCAGTTTGAGGCCGCTGTGTGTAGCGGTCGGCCTGCTGCTGTCTGTGGCTCCGGTTTTTGCCCAGCCGACAGCTGTTGCTACCGCTGCCCTCCCGGCCCGGCCCGCTGATGCGCTGAGCCCCGCTTTTCATAAGCAGCGGCGTGAGTTGTTGCGGCAGGCGCTGCCGCCGGGTGCCGTGGCCGTGCTGTTTGCCGCGCCCGTGCGCAACCGGGCCAACGATGTCGACTACATCTACCACCAGAATCCTGATTTCTACTACCTCACCGGCTACCAGGAGCCCGACGCCGTGCTGGTCCTCTTCAAAGAGCCCCAAACGCTGAACGGGCAGCCGGGCATAACCGAGGCCCTGTTTGTGCAGCCCCGCGACGCCCGACGCGAGCAGTGGAACGGCCGCCGCCTGGGTACCGAAGGCGCCCGGCAGCAGTTGGGGCTACAGTTCGCGGCCGATAACCAGGAGTTTGCCAAAACCAGTATTCGCTGGGCCGATTTCAGCCAAGTGCTGCTGCTGGACTTGCCCGCCGATGTGCGTGACGATTCTTCCGACCCAGCTGACCTCCACGACCTGCTGGATACGTTCCGCCGACAGGCCGCCGTGCCCGCCGGCTTCGACCCCCGGCAGGAGGCGCTACACCAAGCCATGCAGCAACAGGGCGTTGGCAGCGCCGACCGTACCCGGCAGATGCTTGAAAACCGGATTCGGCAGCGGCCCTCGGTGGCGCAGGATGCCTACGTGCAGGGTTACCTAAAAGCCTCGACCGACGCCGAGCGGCAGCAGGCGCTGGCCGCCCGGCCTGTGTTGCGCTTTAATACGGCCACCTTAAGTAGCGCCCTCAACGAGCTGCGGGCCATGAAAACGGCTGAGGAAATTGCCCTGCTTCGGCGCGCCGTACGCATCAGCGCCGCCGGCCAGCGCGAGGTGATGAAGGCCACCCACGCTGGCCTGGGCGAGCGGGAGCTACAGGGCATTCATGAGTTTGTGTACCGCAAGTACGACGCCGAGTTCGAGGGCTACCCCAGCATTGTGGGAGCGGGTGCCAACGGCTGCATTCTACACTATATAACCAACGATAAGCCACTGGTAGGCAACGAGCTGGTGCTGATGGACTGCGGGGCCGAATACCGCGGCTACTCGGCCGACGTAACGCGCACCATTACGCCCAGCGGCAAGTTCAGCCCCGCCCAGCGCCAGATCTACGAACTGGTGCTGGCCGCTCAGGAAGCCGGCTTTGCGGCCAGCCAGCCCGGCGCCAACTTCCAGGCCCCCGACCAGGCCGCCCGCAAAGTGGTAACCGAGGGCTTGCTGAAACTGGGCATTATCAATCAGGCCGAAGAGGCGCGGCGCTACTTCCCGCACGGCACCAGCCACTACCTGGGCCTTGATGTGCACGACCGAGGCAACTACGGTCCGCTGGCAGCCGGCAACGTAATAACAGTCGAGCCCGGCATCTATATTCCCGCGGGCAGCCCCTGCGACCAGAAGTGGTGGAACATCGGGGTGCGCATCGAAGACGATCTGCTTATCACGCCCACCGGCTACGAAAACCTCTCGCGCGAAGCTCCGCGCACCGTGGCCGACATCGAGGCACTGATGGCCCAGCCCAGCGCCCTGGATACCTTCCGGCTGCCAGAGTTGTAAGCTGAAACCGCTCGAAGCCGGCGCCGAGGCAAAGGAGCCAGCGGTGCTACTCGCCGCGCAGGCGGGCGGCGTAGTCCTCGGGCAGCGTACGCAGCTTGCGGGTATTGTAATCGAAGCAGAGCATGCCGGTTTTGGCCCGCGCAATTTCGCGGCCGCTGGTGGTGGCCACGGCGTACACGAGGTCGAAACCGTACTTGCTGAGGTCATCGGCCGCCATTTGGATGCGCAGCATGTCGCCGTGGAAACCTTCACCCTTGTACTCGATGGCCACATCGGCCATGATGTGGCCTAGGCCGGTGGCGGCGTCGAACTCGGGGTGGCCGAGGTGGGCCAGAAACTGCACCCGGGCCTCGTGGAGCAGGCTCAGCAGGGCATCGTTGCCGAGGTGGGCCCCGTAATTGAGGTCGGTGATGCGGATGGGCAGCTCGACGGTGAACAGGAATTTTTCGGGCAGATTGACCTTGACGCGGGGCATATTGTTAGAGCTTAGTGGGGAGAGCTTCTTTGCTGACAAAGAACGTCATTCAGAGCGCAGCGAAGAACCGCGCGTGCTTATAGTATAACGGCCGTCAAACGGCTCAGTACAAGCTTCGCAACGTCAGCACGCGAGATTCTTCGCTGCGCTCTGAATGACGTTCTTTGCGTTCAGCTAAGCACGAAACACTATCCACTAATTACTCAAGAATCATGCACCCCGAAGTGCAACTCCGCGCCACTGCCGACGGCTCCGGCACGCTCTACGTACCGGCCCTCGACGAGCACTACCACAGCACCCACGGGGCCGTGCAGGAAGCCCGGCACGTGTACCTGGCCGCCGGCCTCGAACCCTTTCTGGTCGCTGCCACCGGCCCGGTGCGAGTGCTGGAAGTTGGTTTCGGTACCGGCCTGAACGCGCTGCTCACCCTGGAGCGCAGCCTGACGGCGGCAGTGCCCATCGGCTACGATACCGTGGAGAAGCACCCGCTGCCCTGGGAACTGGTACGCGGGCTGGCCACGGCCCCCGAGCTGCAGGAACCGCCGCTATCCGCGTTCCGACAGCAGCTGCACGAGGCGGTTTGGGAGAAGCCAGTAGCCCTCACGTCCGGCTTCACGCTGCGCAAGCTGTCCGGCGAGTTGCAGGCGCTGGCGTTGAACGATGAGGCTTATCAGGTCATTTACTTCGACGCCTTCGCCCCCGACAAGCAGCCCGACATGTGGACCGACGCCGTGTTCGGGCAGTTGTACGCGGCCGCCGCGCCGGGCGGCTGCCTGGTAAGCTACTGCGCCAAGGGCAGCTTCAAGCGCAGCCTGCGGGCCACAGGCTGGCAGACCGAGGCCATTCCCGGCCCGCCCGGCAAGCGCGAGATGACGCGGGCGTGGAAGCAGTGATGGATGAAGCTGCCAAATCAATGCAACAATATTCTTCGGAAGGGACTCCGGTTGAGCTGGAAATCTTATCCGGCCACCTACTATTTGTCGACCCGCTGTATCTGCTGGATATAAGGGAAAATGTTGCCGCCCTTGATATGGCAGAAGTAATAAAATCCCCGATTCAGTTTATTCAGCAGCTTGAATCTGCTTTCTTTCCTTATGGCGGATGGGTCTTGCTGGGTTATAGCAAGGTCAGCAAGAGCAATGACCGCCTAACGATTCCAGTCAGCTGCATACACCACTTCCATTCTGAAGTGAGAGCAGAGGTAGAGGCTGCCGTGGCGAAGGAAACACCCGTTTTTGCCACTGATTCGGGCATGTGTCTGGTGTTGGATTTGGGAAACTTCGGGCTGCTCTCCGAAGCGCTTGATATTGACAGCCTGTTGGGTCACGACAAAAATGCTATTGTTGATTACATCGAGAGGATGAATAGGCTTTTAGGAAATAGGGGCTGGGCCTGCATCCAGAATCCGGGGCTCGGACTGGGGTTTGATTTCGCAGGCAGCGGGTTGTTCCGTATTTTGCTATAAGTCATTTGGCTCGGCGACGCTTACATTCGTCTTTATGAGTAGAAACCTACTGGAAACGGATGGGCCGGAGTGGGTGCGGCGGGGCGTGATAAGCGAGGGGCAGCGCGAGCAGCTGCTGGCCCTGTATCCCTCGGAGGCCAATGCTATTGGGCTACTGCCGTTGCTGGGCTCCTTGCTGGTGCTGCTTAGCGCCCTGAGCGTGGTGGCCGCCAACTGGCAAAGTTTGCCCGAGTTGCTGCGGCTGGGGCTGCTGCTGGCCACGCTGGTGGCCGCCTACGCGGGCGGCGAGTACTTCCGGTGGCGCGGCAACACCAGCCTGGGCATGGGCCTGGTGGCGCTGGGGCTCGTGGTGTTCGGGGCCAGCATCGTGCTCACCAGCCAGCTCTACCAACTCATCGGCTACGATCTGACCGGGCTGGTAGCCTGGGCCGCAGCGGGCATGGGCCTCACGTGGCTCTACCGCAGCCGGCTGCTGTTTCTGCTTACCGTCATCATCAGCGGCATCGTGCAGGGCTACAACACCGGGCAGCTCGGGGCCTTCAGCTACCTAACGGCCGCCGGCACGGCCCTGGGGCTGGGCTACTACTGGTGGCGCCGGCCCGATGCTTTGCTGGGCGGGGTGCTGGCCGGCGGCCTGCTCTGGCAGGCGGCGCTGCTGATAAACCACCTGCACGTTAAAATCACCTGGTTCTTCATTCCGGCCATGCTCGTGTACGCCCTCGGCGACTGGCAGGCCGACCGCCCCGCCGGCCGGGCGTTGCAGGGCCCGCCGCTGGCCGCCGCCTTCCTGTTCACGCTGGGGCTGGCCTTGTTTGGCGAATCGGACTTCTACGCCGGGCAGCTGCGGGCACCGCTGGTACCCTACCTGGCGGCGCTGGGGGCCGTGCTGGCGCTGTCGTTGGTGGGCAAGCAGCGCCGTGGCCGTCTCAGCGGCGCCACCGACTGGCTACTGCTGCTGCCGGGCTTCTACTTCACGGGTGGCTTGCCGCTGGCCGTGGCTACGCTGGTGGTGCTGTACGCCTACTCGGGCAGTGTGCTGCTACGTGCCCACCAGGAGCAAAACCCCGACCGCGTAACGCTAGGCACCGTGCTATTCGTACTCACCACGGCCGTCGCCTACTTTAAGCTCACGTGGGGCTTCTTCGATAAGTCGTTGTTTTTCCTGCTTGGCGGACTGCTGCTGCTGGGCCTAAGCTGGTGGCTGCAACGCCGCGCCGCCCGTACCCTGGCCGCCGCCACCGCTGCCCCTAAGCCATGACCGAGCCGCTTACTTCTGCCCTCAGTCCGGTGCCGGCCCCCGCGCTGGCCCTGCCGACTCACCACCGCCGCTGGCTGCTGTGGCTGGTGGCGGCGCAGGTGCTGTTTGTGCTGGGCGTGGCCGTAGCCGGCTACGCTACCGCCGCGCTGGGTCGCAACATCACGCTGCAAACCGAGCCCGTCGACCCCCGCGACTTACTCTACGGCGACCATCTGCGGCTGCGTTATCAGATCAGCGAACTGCCTGGCAGCCTGTGGCGCGGCACTGCCCTACCCCGCCGCAAAGACGCCGCATACGTGCTACTCGAACCCCAGCCCGCGGGCACCGACTACGCGGCCGTGGGCATCTACCCCGAGGCGCCCGCCACCACCGGCCAGCAGGTCGTGCTGCGCGGCTCGGTGCAGGACGTGTGGCGGCGCGGCCTGCGCCTGCGCTACGGCCTGGAGCGCTACTACGTGCCCGAAACCATGACCCGCCAGATGCGCCAGCGTCGCCGCCTGCGCGTGCAAATCAGCATCGCCCCCTGGGGTCAGGCCCGCATCACGCAGGTTGATACGCTGGGCGCGGTGCGGTGAATACCTGCTGCTAGGCAGTTAGCGCGCGGCGTAGGGGCGGGGGTGGCCCCCCCCCCCCCCTTACCCCGGTTCAACAACCTTTGTTTTACCGGCGGGGGGGGGGGGGAGCCGCCCCCCCCCCCCCCCCCCCCCACCCTTCGGCCCCCTCCTACCCACTCCTTCCCGCCGGGCCCCCCCCCCCCCCCCCCCCGCGCGGAGGTTTGTTCCCTTGGGGGGTGGGGGGGGCGCCGCCGACGGGGGGCTCGTTCT
>NZ_JABKAV010000059.1 GCF_013377905.1 Hymenobacter terrestris | reverse complement strand
CGGCGGCCTACTCGGCGGAAGCACACGGTAGCCAGCACGCCCTGCATAGCCGCTTTGGCCGCCCACACCGCCAGCGCCACGCCCGGCCCCGCCATCACAGCCAGGGACGCCAGCACCAGGTAAAACGAGCCGTACAGCGCCAGACACGCCTGCAGCCAGCCCGGCAGCTGCTCCACGCCCCGCATCCAACGCCGCCGCTGGTGCAGCAGCCCGCGCCACGTGTACATCGGCAGCGACTCGGCCAGCACCTCGGGCCGGAACAGGTTGCGGTAGCCGAAGCCCCGCGCCCGCACCGCCTTGAACAGCTCGAAATCTTCGGTGACCGAAAACGGCAGCGCCTCGTAGCCGCCGGTGGCCGCGTAGGCTTGGCGGCTGATGAGCATGTTGTTGCCCATGGCCGTCACGGGCTGGCCCAAATCGGTAACTACCTGCACCAGCCCCAACGACAACAGCCAGTCGAGTCCCTGCAAGCGGTGAAACAGCCGCGGGCCCGTTACCAGCGTCAGGCCCGTTACGATGCCCACGTTCGGCCCGGTCCAGGCCAGCAGCCCGCGCAGCCAGCTGGTCGGCACGGCAATATCGGCGTCGGTAATGAAGAAGAAATCGGAAGTAGCCACCCGCGCCAGCTGGGCCAGCACGTTGGCCTTGCCCCGCGCAGAGCCGAGGTTTTCCCGGATATCGAGCACCCGAAAAGTGCCCGTATAGTCCCGCATGGCGGCCTCGGCCACGGCGGCGGTGGCGTCCGTCGAGCCATCGTTACCCAGCAGCACTTCCACCAGTTCCGGCGGGTAATCGAGCTTGCGAATAGCCGCCAGACAGCGCGCAATAGCCGCTTCCTCATCCCGGGCCGCGATAAGAATGCTCACCTGAGGCTGCCCCTCCCCTACCACCGGAGCCGCTACCAGCCGCCGCCCCAGCACCCAGGCCGAAACTGCCAGCAGCGCAAACCAGCCAATAAAGTAGAGGGAGAACAGCATTATTTAGAAGTGAGAGGTGAGATATGATAGGGAATGTCATTCAGAGCGTAGCGAAGAATCTCGCGTGCATTCGTTGAGAAGCGGTTACAACGTCAACACGCGAGATTCTTCGCTGCGCTCTGAATGACGTTCTTTCTCACCTCTAACAACCTCACAGCGCTGCGAACTGATAGCCGGCTTCGGCGCAGTAATCTAGGTAGCGGGGAAGCACGTAGCGCAGGTTGCGGGCGGCTTTCTGGCTGTCGTGGAAGACGATGATGCTGCCGGGGCGGGTGAGGCGGATGCTGGTGCGCAGGCAGGCTTCGGGGGCGTAGTCGGGGTCGTAGTCGCAGGTGAGTAGGTCCCACATGATGAGTTGGTGCGTGGGGTGCAGGGCCTGGGCCAGCGGGCGGGTGATGCGACCGTAGGGCGGGCGCAGCAGCGGCCGGACCTCGGGAGTTACGGCGGGTTGCAGGGCGTCGAGCAACTGCTGGCAGCGGGCTACATCGGTCAGATACCCGGGGCGCGGGTGGCGCCAGCCGCTGAGGTGGCGGTGGGTGTGGTTGCCCAGGCGGTGGCCGGCCGCCAGCACCTGCTGGGCCACGTCGGGGTGGCGCTCTAGGTTCTCACCCACGCAGAAAAACGTGGCCCGCGCATCGTAGCGCGCCAGTTGCTCCAGCACAAAGGGCGTCTGCTCCGGGATAGGACCGTCGTCAAACGTCAGGTAAAGCGTGGGCGGATCGGTGGCGGGCATTTCCCAGATACACTCCGGAAACAACCGCCGCACCAGCCCCGGCATTCGGTGTAAGTGCAAGTTGGCTTTAGGTTGGGGTGAAGGAGTGATGGAGGAAGGCGCAAAACTACGAACGTCATGCCTCATCTGGCGTCCGCGCAGCAGCCCGTTCAATTTCCTGCCATAGCTGCCGGGCGCTTTCAGCCCACGAAAACCGCGTGCCGTTGCGGAAACCGGCCGCTATCAGCTCCTGCCGGTACTCTTCCGATTCCTCTACCAGCACCAGCCCGGCGGTAATAGACTCTACCGAAAACGGGTCGACCAGACAGGCGGCACCCAGGCCGGCTACTTCGGGCAGCGAGCTGCAGTTGGTGGTAATGACGGGCGAGCCGCAGGCCTGGGCCTCGATAACGGGAATTCCGAAGCCCTCGAAGTAGGGCACGTAGCAGGTGGCGCGGGCGGCGGCGTACAATTGCACCAGTTCCTCGTCGGTTACGCGGCCCGTGAGATGCACGGCGGCGCGGTGCTGCAACTCCCGGTACACCTCGAAAATGGGACCTGCCTGCCAGGCCGTGCGGCCCACCACCAGCAGCTTGGCCGGAGAGCCGGTGGCCGTTTTAAATGCGTCGAAGGCCCGCAGCAAATTCTGCAGATTTTTGCGCGGCTGCAGCGCCCCCACGAACAGGTAATATGGGTGGCCCGCCGCGTACCGCTCGCGCGTGGCCCGCTGCACCGACTCGGGCTGGGGCCGGAACCGGGCATCCACGGCGTTGTACACCACGGTTATTTTGTCGGGCGCAATGCCATAGCGGGCCACCACGTCCTGCTTGGTAGCCTCCGACACTGCCACCAGCCGCGCCGAAGCCCGGGCGAAACGGGGCGTGAAGTAGCGGTAGTAGGCCCGCACCAAGCGGTTCACATCCTGCGGGAAATGTTCGAAAGCCAAGTCGTGCAGCACCGTAACGCGGGGCACGCGAGTACGCAACGTGGTGTAGCCGTCAGGGCTCAGAAAAACGGCCGGGCGGTGGCGGGCCAGCCAGCGGGCCACTGCGCCCTCGAACCAGGCCAGCCACAGCAACGGATGCCGCGTCGGCGGCCTCAGTACATGCGGCACCACATTCGGCCCCAGCAAATACCGTTCGTCAAACGGTCTATCAAACAAAAAATGAAACGTGTGCTCCGGCTGCTGCCGCACCAGCTCACGCAAGGTTTCCAGCGTAAAGCGCCCGATACCCTCCAGCTTGTCGCCAGGCAGCAGAAAACGGACGTTCACAGCAATATCCATAATTAGGTCTGGGGAGGCTTAGATAGCGAGCGGTAAGGTGCGCAGCTAAGCCCCGCATCTTACCCGTTCCTATGATTCGACTGTCCGAATGAACACGAAATTATCGGAGTCCTGGCCGGATTGGGCCAGGTAGGCATCTAGGTCGGCGCAGGGTACGGGCCGGCCGGCGGCGCTGAGCGTGTGGGCCGCGTAGCCGCATTCGGCCAGCAGTGCGGCGGCGTGGCGGTGACTGGCGTTGTGGCGCACCGGGCTCAGGTACTCCATCACCACCAAGGGCGGATGCCCAGCCGCAGCAAGCTCCGACAGGACCTGTTGGGCGCCGGCAATTACTTTGTCCTCGGCTCCTTCCACGTCAATTTTGATGATGCGCGGCCGTAGTCTGGTTTCGCGCAACACCTCACTCAGGGGCACGGCCGGCACCTGAATCTTCACCGGCGGAAACTCCTTGAACCACTTTTCGCCCTCAAACTGGCTCACATCCATGGAATTGAACTCGTTGAAGAGCACCGGAAACTCGTAGAACGAAACGACTTCGGGTTGGTCGGATACGGCCTGGTGGCAGGCCTGCACCTGGGGCAGCGCGGCCACGTTGGCGGCCAGCACGGCGTAGGTGCTGGCCGAGGCCTCGTAGGCCCGCACCCGCCCGGTGGGCCCCACCAGCCGGGCCGCCAGCAGCGCGAAATAGCCGAAGTGCGCGCCCACGTCCACAAAATCGTCGCCGGGGCGCAGGGTTTCCAGCAGCAGCCGGGCCAGCCGGATTTCCGAGTCGTGGGTTTTGCCGCCGGTCAGGTACAGGTCGGTTCCGGCGGGCAGCACCACCTGCATGGGCACGCCAAAAAAGGTATCCACCTGCTTGAAAACGCCCCGCCGGGTGCGGGCATACACCAGCTGCCGGAAGCCAATGGCGTAAATATATTTGGCCGGCGCGTGCAGCAGGCGGTGCCAGCGGGTGCTGGCGGCTAGCTTTTCGACGTGCGCCAGCTGGCGAAGAAGGGAAGACATGCGACAGGAAAGGGGAACGGGGCGGCCGCCCGGCTGGGGGCGCGCCGGGCAAATATCGGCGGTTTGGCGGAAGATGCCGTGCGGCGGTGCTTATTTGCCGGCCCGCAGCTGGCGCAGCTCGCGCGGGTGCAGCAGCCCCAGGCCCAACACCAGCCCCCCAAACAGTAGGCCGGCCACCGCCGTTTCGAGCCACCAGCTCAGGCCCAGCTGCTGCAGCCCGTACCAGCCGGCGCACAGCGCGGCCAGCACGGCCAGCAGCCGCCCCAGCAGCGCCCAGGGCACCGCCACTTCGGCCCGCCGGTGCGTCAGCCACAGGTAGCAAACCGACACGAACACGGCGCAGGCCAGCGTGTTCCAGGCGGCGGCCACAGCCCCGAAGCGCGGCAGCAGCAGCAGGTTCAGGCCCACGTTCAGCACTACGCTCGCTCCCACCAGCTTGCTGACGGCCCCCACAAAGCGGGTGCTGTTGAGCAGCGAGGCGTAAAGGGCGAAAAACGAATGCACTAGCACGTTGAGAAACAGGATTTTCAGGCACCAGCTCATGCGGGCAATTTCAGCGGCCGAGCTGTTTTGAAACTGCCAGAACAGCACCTCGCCCCGAAACAGCACGAATGCGCACACGAACAGCATAGGCACCGTCACCACCCGCTGCCCGAACCACAGCAGCTGCTGCTGCTCGGCGGGCTGGTGCTGGGCGGCGGCAAAGCGAGCAAAAAACAGCGGCAGCACCGTCCAGATGTACATCATCAGGGCGTCGGCCCAACGGTAGGCGCCGGCGTAGTAGCCCGCCTCGGTGGGCGAGGCCAGCCGTTCCAGCATCACCATATCCACCCGCTCGTTCACGCCATACAGCAGCGTGATGATGGCAAACGGGGCCGCCTCGCGCAGCAGGGTGCGCACCTGCGGCCACTGCCAGCGGCTGCGCACTCGGCCCACAAAGTGCCGCATCAGCCCGTAAAACACAGCCGTAGTGAGCACCACGGCCACGGCCCGCACGCCCACGTAGCGCTCCAGCGTGACCCCCAGCGGCAGTAGCGCCAGCACCAAGCCTACCAGCAGCACCTTTTCGAGCACCGAGAGCAGGGCATCGGTATTGAAGTGCTGCCGGGCCTGCAGCGTGCCGCGCAGAAACAGCCCGTACTGCGTGAGGGCCAGGCTGCCCCCGATAACGGCCAGCAGCGCCAGCTCGTGGCCCCGGTAGCCTACCAGCCAGCCTAGGCCCACCATGGCGGCCAGCGCCAGGCCGGTCAGGCCCGCGCGCAGGGGCATCAGGACTGGAAAGGTGTCGGCGAAAAAGCCCGGTTCGCCGGCCAGGCGCTTCACGCTGTAGTGCGTCAGGCCGAGGTCGGAAAACGTGGCCAGCACCAGCGTGAGCGATGAGAGGGCCGTGAACAGGCCGAATGCGGCGTGGCCCACACGGTCCTGCACCAGGTTTTCGAGCAGCACCCAGCCGGGCTTTACCAGCACGTTGAGCAGCACGACGAGGCTGATATTTCCGAGAAATCGTTTGATGTGAGCAGCGGCTAAAAGCGCGGGCAAACTGCCCGGCCGGGCCGCCCAAGCGGGCGAGCCGGCGCAAAACTACGCAAAAAGCCGGCCCCTCAAGGTGGCTTGCAGGGCTGCCTTGCGGCGGCCGGGAAGTGCATTTTCCCCTTACCTTTGCCAACGGCTGCTTTTACCCTCTCTTCCTTTAAACGCCGCAGCCGCCGCTTCATTCCTATGTCAGCACCCTATTCCTTGCTTGGGCTGTGGCCTATTATTCGTCGGTGGAGAAATCTGGTACTTATTGCGGTAGGCCTAGCGGGCATAATCAGTGCCGGCGTGGCGTTGCTTATGCCTAATGTTTACAAGTCAACGGCCGTTTTCTTCCCCACCGACCCCCAGACCACTGACCCCGACCGACTGGTGGAAGGCGGCAAGCTGGAGCTGGGCGGCCGCAGCGAAGACCTCGACCGCGTTATCACCATTGGCCAGTCGCAGCCGGTGGCCGAGCTGCTCATTCGCGAATTCAACCTCTACAAGCACTACAAAGTAGGCAACCCCGGCGACGATGTGGCCGAAAACGCGGTGCTCAACGAGTTCAGCTCCAACCTGCGCATTGTACACAATGAGCGCGACGCCATCGAGCTGACGTTCCAGGACACCGACAAGCAGCTGGCGGCTAACGTGGCCAACCGTCTGGTAGAGGTGATTGACTCCATCAACCAGCAGCTTACCCTCGAAAACCGCCGCGGCGTGCTGGGCCTTTACAAAACCCGCTACGATTTCCTGAATACCGAGTTTGAGCGCACCCGCCAGCAAGTGGTGCAGGCCCGCCGCCGCTACGGTATTTACGGCCTCGAACAACAGGGCCGCTACATGGCCCGCGAGGTAGTAGAGCTGGAAAGCGGCCTGCGCGAAGCCGAGGGCAGCGGCAACAGCAACCGGGCCGCCGGCCTGCGCCGCGCCCTGAGCGCCCTCACGGCCCCCGACGGCCAGAACCTCATCAACCTCGACCGCTACGTGCAGGGTGCCGACTCGCTGAACCTGTTTACGGCCCGCCTCATCAACTTGCAGGACCGCCTAGTGAAAGCCCAGAGCGAGTACGAAACCGCCGACCTCACGCTACGGGCCAGGATTTCTTCGCTCTACCTGGTGCAGAAAGCCTACCCCGCTACCCGCAAAAGCCAGCCCATTCGCTGGCTGATTGTGGTGGGCTCAATGCTGCTCACGCTGGCCGCATCCATCGTCGTGATTACGCTGCTGGAGCTGTTTCAGCGCACCCAACGCCGGCTGGCCGTCGGCGAGGGCCTATGATGACACTGCCGCCGCGCCTGATGCAGTGGCTGCCCCAGGACCCGGCCAAGCAGGTATTTGTGGGCCTTATAGGCCTGCTGCTGGCGGGCGGGGCAGCCGCGCTGCTGCTGGCGTCGCCCCTGCCGCTGCTGCCGGTGATAGCCGGCCTGGGGCTGCTGCTGCTACTTATCGAGTGGCGGCTGCTGTACTTCCTGTTTTTCCTGACGCTGCCCTTCTCGCGCGAAATTGCGGTAGGCGGTAGTCTCAGCCTCGATGTGCCCTCCGAGCCGCTGATGATCCTACTGACTGGCTGCGTGGGGGCCAGCCTGCTGATGCGGCGGCACCGCCTGCCGGCCCGCGAACTGACGCACCCCCTACTCCTCATTCTGGCCCTTACGCTACTATGGTCCGTAGTGTCGGCCTTTTTCTCGGTTGATAGTACCAAGTCGATCAAGTACCTGCTGGCCAAGGGCTGGTACCTGACGCCTTTTGTGCTGGGCACGCTGTTGCTGCTGCGCCGCCCCGCCCATATCTGGCGGGTGGCGGGCCTGTACACGGCAGGTGCCATCGTTACCGTTTTGGTCGTTCTGGCCAAGCACGGCAGCCGGGGTTTTGCTTTTGAGGAGACACAGTGGGCCGTGCACGATTTTTACCGCAACCACGTAACCTACGCCACGGTGCTGGCGCTGCTGCTACCCTTCGCGCTGTATGCCAGCCGCCGGGCCGGGGGCGTGGCGC
Organism: Hymenobacter terrestris; assembly: GCF_013377905.1. Classification (GTDB taxonomy): domain Bacteria; phylum Bacteroidota; class Bacteroidia; order Cytophagales; family Hymenobacteraceae; genus Hymenobacter; species Hymenobacter terrestris. Next base: position 13,107 of record NZ_JABKAV010000059.1, on the reverse strand, counting down.
GGCTGGCCTGGCGGGCAGCGCTGGGGCTGATGCTGATAGGGCTGCTCCTCTCCTACACCCGGGCCTCGGTGCTGAGTTTGCCGGTGGCCGCACTGTTTTATTGGGTGATGCGGCTGCGCCAGACGCGCCTGCTGCTGGCGGGCGCGCTGGTAGCGGCGCTGGCCGGAGCCGGCTATTTCATGAGCCAGAACAACTACATGCTCTACGCCCCCGATTTCGAGAAAACCGTGTTCAACGGCGAAAACTTCGGCAAGCACCTGGAGGCTACCTACAAGCTCGAAGACGTGTCGGGTATGGAACGGGTGTACCGCTGGGTGGCGGCGGCGCGCATGGCCGCCGACAAGCCCCTGGTAGGCAGCGGCCCCAACACCTTCTACCCCGAATACCAGCGTTACACAGTGCGCAGCTTCCGCACCTACGTGAGCGACAACCCCGAAAAATCAACCACCCACAACTACTTTCTGCTGCTGATGGCCGAGCAGGGTTTCCCCGGCATGCTGCTGTTTATTACGCTGGTCGGAGCGGCACTAATCACCATTGAAACCCTTTACCACCGCACTACGCCCGGCTCCGAATACCGCGCCGTGCTGCTAACCTGCGGCCTGAGCTTCGTCATTATCGTGTTCCATCTGCTACTCAATGAGCTGGTGGAAGTAGACAAAATCGGCTCGTTCTTCTTCATCAACCTGGCTATGCTGGTGCGCATTGGCACCTGGGTGCGGGAAGAGAAGCTAGAAGTGAGAAGTGCCCCTGAAGCCTGACCAAAAAGACCGTCATTCAGAGCGAAGCGAAGAATCTCGCCTGAGTACATTAAACGGCAATCAGCCAATGTACTCAGGCGAGATTCTTCGCTTCGCTCTGAATGACGGTTTTCTAACCTTTGCCCAACACCACCTACTTAAACCGGCAGCTCAGAATGGTTACGTCGTCGGCGAAACCGGTGCCGGCCTGGTCGAAGGCGGTGATTTCGCGCAGCAGCTCGGCGTGCATGGTGGCCAGCGGGGCGTAGCGATTGTAGCGCAACACGCGCAGCACGCCATCTTCGCCAAACTCGTTCTGCTCGGCGTCGAACACTTCGGTCAGGCCATCGGTGTAGGCCAGCAGCAGGCTGTGGGGCGGCACCACGAGGTGGCCTACGTTCAGCATGGGTAGCTCCTCCATCACGCCCAGCATAATGGTGCCTTCCTTAAGCGGCTGGCTGGCACTGCCGTCGTCGAGTAGCAGCAGCGGGTCGTTATGGCCGGCATTTACGTACTGCAGCTCGCGGGTGGCGCGGTCGTAGAGGCCGAAAAAGACGGTGATAAACTTGTCGCCGCCGGCGTTGCGGAAAATGAGGTGGTTGAGCTCGTGTACTACCGTGGCCAGTTCGGCCCCCTGGCGCAGCAGCGTGCGCAGGCCGGCCTGGAAGTTGGACATCAGCAGCGAGGCCGCCACCCCCTTGCCCGACACATCGGCTACGCAGAGCAGCAGGCGGCCCCCGTCGAGCTCCACCACGTCGTAGTAGTCGCCGCCCACGGCCGTGTGGGGCACGTAGCTGGCATGCACGGCTACGTGGGCATCGTTGGGCAGGCGCTGCGGAAACAGCATAGTCTGCACCTCGCGGGCAATTTCAATTTCCTTGCGCATGGCCGCCGAGGCTACCCGCTGCCGCACCAGCCGACGGTTCTCAATGGCCCCCACCAAAATATTGCTCAGCGTCTGCAGAAACTTAAGCGCCTCTTCGCCGGCGTAGTCCTCGTGGGCGTTGCCGATAAACACATAGGCCAGCACCTGACCGTTGCTGCCCACCGGAATTACCACTTCGAGATTGGCCCATACCGGCTCCAGCCCCGCAATTTCATCCAGCCGGCACGAAGCCATGGTGCAGGCATCGGTAATCCGTTGCGGTAGCTCTACCTGCCGGAAATCGACCTGCCCGGTCCCGAAATAGGTCATACACTGCCACTGGCCTTCTTCCAGCACGTACAGCACCAGCCGGCGGATGTTGAGCTGGCCAAGCAGTGTGAACTGGAAAATCCGGTAGAGGGCGGTTTCGGTGTGGTCCTGGTTGATGGCCTGGGTGATTTCCAGCAGCGCCCCCAACTCCCGCTCTTTCAGGAACAACTTTTTTTCAGGAGTAGTATTGGGCATAGCGAAGGTAAGGCAGGGAGGTGGCGTGAAGGATAGGCAGGCGGGAAAGCCTGGGTTGGGAGGCAAAATAGCCATTTGAAATTCGGGCGGGCCGGTGGCGCAGTTGTCGGCTCCCACTTGCGCCACCAAGGCTGCCAACGTACCTACGTTAGCGGCGTTTTGGGGTCGTAGGCGTCGCGCAGGCCGTTGCCGAGCAGGTTGAAGCTGAGTACCAGCAGGCTGATGGCCAGGCCGGGCAGCAGCGTGAGCCACAGGCCGGCGCGGGTGCCCAGCAACTGGAAGCCTTCATTTACCATCAGGCCCCACGACGGCGCCGGCGGCTGCACGCCCAAACCTAAGAAACTCAGGCCAGCTTCGAGCAGAATGGCCGACGCAAAATTACTCGTGGCCAGCACAATCAGCGGGCCGGTCATGTTGGGCAGCAGGTGGTGGGCAATCAGGCGGCTTTGGGGCAGGCCCAGTACCCGGCCGGCTTCCACAAAGGTGGCCGAGCGCAGACTCAGCATCTGCCCCCGCACCACGCGGGCCACATCTACCCACATGGTCAGGCCCACAGCCACAAACGAGGTCCAGACGCCCTTGCTGTCGAGGGCCAGCGAAATGGCAATCACCAGCATGATGCCCGGAATGCTCCACACCACCGTCATCAAACCCAGCAGCAGCGAGTCGAGCCAGCCTCCCACGTAGCCGGCCACGGCCCCCACCAGCATGCCCAGCAGCACCGAAATCAGCACCGCCACCAGCCCAATTCCCAGGCTGATGCGGGTGCCCAGCAGCAGCCGGCTCAGCTCGTCGCGGCCGGCCTTGTCGGTGCCCAGCCAGTAGGTGCGCTCGATGATGTTCTGGCGGGCCAGCGGGGCCAGTTCGGCAGCCGAACCGCTGCGGCCGGTCACGGCGCTCAGCGCGTAGGCCTGGCGCTGGTCGGCCAGGGCCGAGTGGTTTTGGTAAGGCTGGGTGATGAGCGAGTCGCCCACAATTTGGTAGCTGCCGATGGCCACCTCGCGGAAGCGCGGGGCACGGCCCTGCCACCAGGTGCGCAGCGGGTTATCGGCCGCGTCGCGCACCGCATCGGGCCGGGGCAGGCGCAGGATGGTGGCCGAGAAGCCGGGGGCCTCTTTTTGCAGCTGCACCAGGCCATTGTTGGCCGAGGGCGAGTTGTCGGGCAGCACCCAGTAGCCCAGTACGGCCACCAGCGTACAGAGCACAATGAAACCCAGCCCGAGCATGGCCGGCAGGTTGCGCAGCAAACGCTGACGCACGTAGTAGCCCGGCGAGCGGGCCGGCGGCGGCGCGGCCACGGCAGCGACGGAAGCGGGCATCAGCGCGTGTTGTGTTGCAGCAGGCCTTCTTTGGAAGCCAGAAACTGGCAGTCGCCCACTAGGGCCCCGAACGAGCTTTCCTCATAGGCCAGCTCCGTGTCGGGGTCGGGCCAGAAGCTGCGCACGTAGCCTACGTCCATCAGGCGGCGCAGGGTTTCCACGAGCTCGGGGCGCGGCAGGCCAGTTTTTTTCAGCAGTTCGGCGAAGGGCGTGACGAAGTACAGCTCGTCGAGAACATCAAATTCGGCATCGGTCACGGCAGGAAGGGCGGATTGTGAGGCATAAAGGTAAATGTTCGGCCGGGGTTTCTGGCAGAAGTTAGTGGAGGAATGCGCGGGGTGCTTCAGTTGATTGCTGAAACCACGTATCTGACCTCCTGCGACTCCACATAGTCTAAAATCTGGCTAATTTCCTCATTCGAAAGATTGTAGGAGGGCATTTGCTGCTTGTCGTACTGCTCGTATATTTTCAGGGCGTATTCGTCGCCGCTGGCAATCAGCTTGCTGGAGTTTTTCACCCAGGCATGCAGCCACTTTTCCGGCCGCCGCTTGCGCACCCCGGCCAGCGCGGGGCCGACCACCACATCAACAATACCGTGGCACTGGGCGCAGTTGCCTTTGAACAGAGTTTCGCCGAATACAGCTGAAGCGAGCTGTGTTTCTGAAAGATTTGTGGCATTAATCGAAGGGGACCCAGCAGCGGGAGCCATTTCAATTACATCATTGCCACATGACAGTGGCTGCGTCTTTTCTAGAAATTGTGTTCCAGACAATTCTCCAGCCAGCAGCATCAAACAGCCGCCAATAGCCGCGGCCACCACCGCCAAGCTGGCGGGCATCACGATTTCCAGCAGGTTCTTATTCATCTCGACAGATAGATTGGAACACCGCAGAAAGTACGCTCCCAAACGCCGCAATAGCAAGCAATTTTTGGGGTTTGATGCCATGCAACTAGCGCCCTACCCCGCCCTCCTCCCCTTCCACTCGTAGCCGCCGCGCAGGCCCGCCAGGCCCACCAGCAGGGCGTAGGGCGCGTAGGCCAGTTGCAGCAGCGGCACGTAGGCCAGCCAGCGGCGGCGGCCTAGGAAACCCAGCACCGGAGCCAGAAACCAGCAGTCGGCGGCCAGCTTGAGGCTCAGGCCGGCCGCGGCCCCAGGTAACAGCGCGGGCTGCCAAACCGATGCCACCAGCCCGGCCATTGGCGCTAGGTTGGCCAGTAGCACCAGCACCGCCAGCCGTTGCGAAGGCAGGTGCCGGTAGTGCCGCCACTTACTGGCCCAGCGCACCCGTTGCCGCAGCAGGGCCGCCAGCGTGGGCGGCCCTGCTGTGCGCACCAGCGCCGCCGTGTGCTTGAGAAATTGAATGCTACCCGGAAACGCTGCGTGCAGCTTGTGAAGCAGGAACTCATCGTCGCCGCTGGGCAGGTGAGCGTTGCCCGCGTAGCCGGCCACCGCCGCAAAGGCGGTGCGGCGGTAGGCCAGGTTGGCACCGTTGCACATGGTAGGCGTGCCGGCCGCAATGCCCGCCGCGCCGGTGCCCACCAGCCCCGCAAACTCCAGTCCCGACAGGCCCTGCAGCAGCGTACTTGGCCCCGTCAGCAGCACCGGCCCACTCACGAAATGAACATCCGGGCCGGTTACATCGAGCAGGGCGGCGTAGGCCCGCAGCCAGTCGGGGCCCACGCGGCAGTCAGCATCGGTGCACACTATCCAAGAGGCGCGGGCGTGTTGCAGGGCCGCCTGCAGAGCCGCTTTCTTGCCCATTCCGACTTCCGCAGTTTCAGCCAGTCGCACCATTTGCAGGCGGAAAGCAGTTGTTTGAGCTGCCGCCGCCAGCAGTGCCGCCGTGTCGTCGGTCGAGTGGTCATCGGTAATGATGACTTCGAACTGGTCGGCCGGCAGGAGCTGGCGGCTCAGGTCGGCGAGCAGCCGTGGCAGGTTGGCGGCTTCGTTGCGGGCGGCCACGAGTACCGAGAAGCGCGGCGCGACGGTAGGTTCGGGCGTGGCAACAGGTTCAGACGAAACGGGCAGCGGCAGCAGCTCGGGCGCCGGTAGCTGCTGCCAAGCGCGGCGTAGCCGCATCATTTGCCCCGCGTACAGCGCTGGAAACGCCAGCAGCAACAGGCCCCACGCGCTGCTCATTTGGTGGGTTGGATGACTTCGGCAGTAGCCGGAACTGCTGCCGAAACTGGTGTGCCCCCCGTAGCCGGGCCGGCCTGGCGCTTACGCAGCACTTTCAGGCGGAGCACGAAAATCAGCCCCACGGCGCTAGGCACAGCAATATTGAGTACCCACAAACTCAGGCTGGCACTCAGCACCGGCAGCGCCGGCTGGCCCAGCAGCCCGAACAAATGCGTGGCCGACAACTCGCGTACGCCCACATCGGCCAGCGCATTGAGCGAGGGCACCAGCGATTTGAGCAGAAACGTGCCCGCCACGGCCGCCGCCGCCGGGCCCACGGCCGTGTGCACCCCGTAGGCCAGCAGCAGCAGCCCAAATTGCGCCCCGAATACCAGGTAGCGCAGGCACGAAATCAGCAGCACATCAGTCAGCAGCCGGGCCGGGTAGGTGGGCATTACGGCCAGGTAGCGGCTGAAACGACGTAGCGGCTTAATGGCCTGCACGGCCGCCACCAGCAGTTCGGAATGGTAGAGCGGCAGCAGCACCGCTAGGTTGATGACTAGTGTGAGTACCACCAGCCCGATTTGCGCGGCCGGGTAGCCGTTCAGGTAGAAGCGCAATCCAAAATACAGCAGCCCCAGCGTGCCAGCCATTACGGTGGCCACCAACTGGCAGTAGCGCCCCAGAAACACGGCCCCCAGCGCATCCAGCCGGCGGCTTTTCAGCTCCATGATGCGGCCGGCGTAGTCGCCCATGCGGTTGGGCGTAACGAAGCCCAGCGTGAGGCCCACCAGCACCGCCCGGAAGCTGCGCCGAAACGAAACGGGCTCCAGGTGCCGGGCAAGTCGCCACCATTTCCAGCTTTCGAGGCCCCAGTTGAGCGGCACCAGCAGCAGCGCCAGCAGCACCGGCCCGCGCCCCTGCCCCCCGAGGCTACGGGCAAGCAGCCCTCGCCACGCGGCGGCCGTGGCCTCGTTGCCCACCAGCGAGTGCCAGAGCAAACCCAGCGTAAGCAGCGTAATGCCCAGCTTGGCCGCTACCACCCAGCCCCCCCACCGGGCCGGCGCCGGGCGGGCCGGCATGCGGGGTTCGGGGGTTTGGACGTAGCTTTGGGGTGGCGATGAGGGCAAAATGGCGGCGGGTTGCGTAATTTCGGCAAGTTAGCTTATCAGAGCCGCAAGCTTCAAGTTGTAAGCTTGGTGTAGCTTCTTTAGTAGCATCGACTCTTTTCTCTTTGCTCAGTCCCAACATCCCAAAAAGGCTACCAAACTTAAAGCTTGCAACCTGTAGCTTGACGCTTGCAGCTTAACAAAACCATGATTCTTCCCCTCGCTTCTTCTTCCGAACTGCTACCCAAGGTGATTATGGGCGTCGACCCCGGCACGTCCATCATGGGCTACGCCGTGATTGAGGTACGGGGCCAGAAGGTAACAGTGCTCTGCTACGACGTTATCGATATGCAGAAGCTGGGCACCAACCATGCCCTCAAGCTCAAGCGCATTTTCGAGCGGATGCTGGAGCTGATTGACGAGTACCTGCCCGATGAACTGGCCATTGAGGCCCCGTTTTTCGGCGTGAACGTGCAGAGTATGCTCAAGCTGGGCCGGGCCCAGGGCATGGCCATTGCTGCCTGCCTTTCGCGCCAGATTCCGTACGTGGAGTACGCGCCCACCAAAGTGAAGCAGGCCGTAACGGGCTCGGGCAGCGCCACCAAGGAGCAGGTGGCCCACATGCTGCGCCAGACCCTCACGCTGCCCCCCATTGCCGAAGCCAGCAAGTTCCTCGACGCCACCGACGCGCTGGGTGTTGCCCTGTGCCACCACTACCAAAAGGGCAACAACGTGAAGGCTGGCGGCAAAAGCTGGGGCAAGTTCCTGGCCGATAACCCCGCCAAACTAGCCGCCCCGGTAGCCGGCAAGAAGCTAGCCGCGGCTAGGAAAAAGCCAGCAGCGTAGATCAACCTACCAGCCGCAGACTATATAATATCGGATTATATGCGCGGTGTCAGTTCCTTTCTGTTGCTCTTGTTCTGCATAAGTGCGGTGGGCAACGCGGTAGTGGCCAGCGTCTTTTGCCTGTGCTCGCACGAGTCAATTCAGCGAATGGTTCAGCAGGATGGCTTGCTGCTTATTTTCGGCAAAAGGTGGATCAGCTTTTCTATCTTCGGTGCGGTGCTGGCCGCGGGTGTTGCCCTGTTGCAGTTATTTGTCACTCTATTCAACAACCACAATTTGGGTAAAACCAAACGGATTTTTTTGCTGGCACTGGCGCTGCAACTGGTGGCTGCTTTCGTTGGAAGTCTACTGTTCACTTACTCTATCACGTAAATTTTCACCTGTCATTATCCTTATGCTCCGCCGCCCTATCCGTTCCACCTCCCTGAAAGCCGTGGGTTACGACCCGGCCACCCAGACATTGGAAATTGAGTACCGCCACGGCGGGCTGGTGCGCTACACCGGCGTACCTGAAGAGTTGTACCAAGCCCTGCTGCGGGTGCCGGGTAAGGCGCTGTTTGTGGAGCAGGTGGTGGAGCGCGGCGGCTTCGGACGCGAGCAGCTGCGGGGGTAACGGGCGCAGCTGCTCATCGGTCCTATTTACACTTCGCCCAGCTCGATTTCGCCCTTGAGGTAGGTGACGGCGTGGCCGCTCATCAGTACCCGGTCGCCGCGCAGCTCGCACCACAGGTCGCCGCCGCGGGCCGATACCTGGCGGGCGTGGAGACTGGTTTTACCCAGCCGCTCGGCCCAGTAAGGCACCAGCGTGGTGTGGGCCGAGCCGGTTACCGGGTCTTCGGGCACGCCCACCCGAGGGCCGAAAAAGCGCGATACAAAATCGATTTCGCCCGAGCCGGGGGCGGTGGCAATAACGCCGCGAAACTCCACCTCGGCCAGCCGGGCCTGGTTGGGGCGCAGGGCCCTCACTTCAGCCTCCGAGGCAAACACGCACACCAGATCGGGGCCGGCCAGCAGGGCCAGCGGGGTGGCCCCCAAGCCATCCACCAGACCGTCGGGATGACGGGGCAGCGGTTTTGGCGGGCGGGCTGGGAAGTCGAGCGTCAGCATGCCATTTTCGGCCCTGCTTACACGCAACGGGCCGCTTTTCGAGTGGAATACGATTTCAGACTGCTGAAAATTGAGGTGGCGGTAGAGCACGTGGGCCGAGGCCAGCGTGGCGTGCCCGCATAGTTCCACCTCCACGGTGGGCGTAAACCAACGAATTTCATACTGGTGCTCCTCGCCGGATTTGGGCACGAAGAAGGCCGTTTCGGCCAGGTTATTTTCGGCGGCAATGGCCAGCATGGTTGCTTCGGGCAGCCACTCGGTTAGGGGGCACACGGCGGCAGGGTTGCCGGCGAAAGGGCGGTCGGAGAAGGCATCGACCTGATAAAGGGGCAGCAGCATAGCAGAGGGGCAGAATGAAACAAGGGCCGCCGCAGTTCGGCGTTTTAGCGAAACTACGGTTTCGGCGGCTATTGCGCTCCGTTCTGCCACCCTCGGGCTGGTAGCACCAGCGCATTTCCAGGTATTGCCTCAAGCCGCCCGCTCATTACCCGCACCGCCACCCCGCTTTCTTCTCACAGATTATCCTCCACCAGATCGCCCCCGATTATCACCTGCTGCACCGGGTTTTCGCCCAGCCAGTAAGGGATTTCGGGCAGGGAGGCCACATTCAGCACCAAAACGTCGGCGCGGAGGCCGGGCGCGAGGCTGCCGCACTCCTGCTGCTGGCCAATAGCCCAGGCGGCGTTGCGCGTTACGGCGGCCACGGCTTCGGCGGGTGTCAGGCCCATTTTCAGGCAGCCCATGCTCAGGGCCAGCCACAGGTTTTTGCTGGGGCAGGAGCCGGGGTTGAAATCGGTGCTGAGCGCCACCGGCAGGCCCGCATCAATAAACGCGCGGCCCGGCGCGTACTGCTCCAGGCGCAGGAACAGCGGCACCAGCGGTAGCAGCACCGCCACCGTGTGCCCCTGCGTGGCAGCAGCAATGCGGGCCGCCGCCTCGGCCGAGAGGTAATCGGCGTGGTCGAGGCTGACGGCGCCAAGTTCGGCGGCCATTTCGCAGCCGCCCAGCTCGTGTAGCTGCTCGGCATGGATTTTCAGCCCGAAGTCCATCTTGCGGGCCGCGGTCAGAAACGCGCGCGATTCGTCCACGCTGAAGGCGCCCTGCTCGCAGAAAATGTCCACGAACGGCACCTCGGCCGGGTCGAGTTGGGGCAGCACCTCGTTCACGAGCATAGTCAGGTAATCGACAGGGCGGCCGGCATACTCGGGGCCGGGTACGTGGGCTCCCAGGAAGGTGGGCACCACCCGCACGGGCTGGCGGCGGCCGGCCTCGCGGGCCACGCGCAGCAGCCGCAGCTCGGTTTCGGCGTCGAGGCCGTAGCCGCTCTTGGCTTCGAGCGTGGTAACGCCGTAGCGCCTAAAATCGGCCAAGTGATGCAGGGCGGAGGCCAGCAGTTCGGCTTCGGAAGTGGCGCGGGTGGCGCGCACGGTGCTCAGAATACCGCCGCCGCCAGCCAGAATATCGAGGTACGATTCGCCCCGCAGCTTACGCTCGAACTCGACCGCCCGCTGGCCGCTGAACACGAGGTGCGTGTGGCATTCCACCAGCCCGGGCATCACTACCCGGCCATGTGCCTCGATTATGCGGGTGGCAGGCGTCAGCTGGCTTTCATCGAGTTCCGTCATTCGGCCCACCGCCGCAATCCGACTTCCCTCGCAAGCCACGTAGCCATCGGCAATGATATGCCAGTTGGCTTGGTCGGGGCCGGCCAGCGGGTGGGTGGCGGGTGGTCCGGTCAGCGTGAGGAGCTGGCCACAGTGGCGGATAAGCAGGGTGTAGGGCATGGCATCAGCGGGAGAATCGGTTAGGTAAAGATGCATATGAGAGCCATAAGTGCCTGCAAGGCCGGTAATAGCAATAACAACCCGACTTAGGCTGTAGCGCAAAGCTCCGGCTTCGCGCTACAGTACCTTTGTTTAAGTTTTAACCAGGCACGTCGCAGGTAAAATAATGTATCCCAAAGTGAGATTCAGCCGTATGCAAATCTTAAAACATTGACATGTAACTAGTTATTTTACTATATTACATATACCCCCGCACTGCACCTTTCTTCCTTTCCCATTATGAAACAACTTCTCCTTTTCTGGCTGGCCTCGGCACTTGCGCTACAGGCGCAGGCGCAGCTCCCTACCAACAGCTACGCCGTATCCACTCCCTGCCCAAGCAGCCTTAACCAGCCTTCCGAGCTGTCCAAAATCAATACCGACGGGTCGATTACTCCCATCGGCGTAGTTAACGAAGCAGGTACCGGCATTGTGGTGAATGGCTTAGGCTATAATGACAACAACCGGGTTGCGCTGTATGCTATGCGTGTGGTTGCGCCTACTGTAGAATCCATTCAGGAGGGTACTCCTCCCGACTTATTCCGCATCGACCTGACAACGGCCGTGGCCACCAACGTAGGCCCGATGACGCCGCCCCCCACGCCTACCACGGGCCTGACCCCGGCCTCCGGCGCTGGTAGAACTGCCCGCGACTATCGGCAGACCCTGAATTTTGTGGGCGACAGCAACCCTAGCGGCACCTATTACCTCGGGGGAGTTACGTTTCGCATCTCCGCTTTGTTTTTTGGCGACTTACCGTTTCCGGGTACGGCCACCGTTACCGATGTGCGTTTATACGTGGGCACCACCAGCCTACCGGTTGTCCCTGCGCCCGTGGCAGCACCCACTTGGCGACAGTTAGATGCTTCCGACCCTGCTACTGCGGCCATTATCGAAACATACAGAGCCCAGATACAGGCTTACATTAATTCCGGGCTTTCTACTCCGGTGCCCGAAGGAGGTATTCAGGATTGGGTGTACGACAAGCCCAGCGGCAATCTGGTAAGCTATATCGGACAGTCGGGCCAATACCTGACCATTACCAACCCCGCTACTGCGCCGGTGGCCGTCACCACCACGCCCACCGTCCCGCTGCCGCCACTCCCCCCGGGCACCACCGATAACAATATTGGTTCAATGTTTTCCGACCAGTTCAGCAACGTATATGTGGTGCGGGCCGGGAGTGGAGAGATATTTCGGGTGGATAACGTAACCGGTAACTATGAGAACCGCTCGTTCGGCTCGGCGCTGGGCTGCAACCGGGGCGACGCTGTGAGCTTCCCGGATGCCCTGCCCCTGCCCGTTACGCTCACCCGCTTTGATGCTACGGCCACAGGCCCAACTGTGCGTCTGACTTGGGCCACGACCTTCGAGGAGCGGGCCAGCCACTTCGAAGTAGAGCGTAGTGCCACTGCTACCGCCTGGAACACCGTGGCGCGGGTGGCGGCCGGCAACCAAGCCACCGGCCAACAATACGCAGCCACCGATGCCCGCCCCTTGCCCGGCACGGCCTATTACCGGCTGGCCATGCACGACCGCGACGGTACCGTTAGCTACTCCAGCGTTCGGACAGTGCGTAGTGCGGCCACTACGGCAGTTTACCCCAACCCCGTGCGCAATGCGGCGCAAGTGCTGCTGCCAATGCCTGGCCAAAGCGCCACGCTGGAGCTGGTTTCGGCCCGGGGAGCGGTAGTCCGACGGCTCACGGCTCCGGCCGGAGTAGCTTCTGTTGAGGTACCAATGGCCGATTTGCCCGCCGGCTTTTACCTGTTGCGCGTGCAGCAGGCCGGCGCTACCAGTACCACTCGCCTGATACTGGAAAAGTAGCAGCGTGCCTTTTCCATCAACTGGCAGTTCTTTCGCTACCCCGATGCGCCCTTGCTGCGTATCGGGGTATTTGCTTTTGTATGGCTGATTTGCCACCCATTGCCATTGATGCGCCCCTGATTATGACGCTGCTCCTCGACGAGGAGGCCCAGCAGCATTTCGACCAGTTGCGCACGGCGCACTTTCCGCCGGCGCGCAACTACCTACGGGCCCACGTTACGCTTTTCCACCATTTGCCTGGAGCCGATTACGCCAACATCGCCCAGCAGCTGCAGGCTGTGGCGGCCACTACCCCGCCCCTGCCACTTCGTGTTGCGGGCGTGCTGTTTCTGGGCCAGGGTGTGGCGTACTCCCTCGAAAACGACCAGTTGCGCCAGCTTCACCGCGAGCTACAGACTCGTTGGGCCGCCACGCTCCGCCCCCAGGATCTACAGCCCCTGCGGCCCCACATCACGGTGCAGAATAAGGTAGCGCCCGCCGTGGCCCGCGCCCTGTACGAGCAGTTTTCCGCCGATTTCGAGCCTTACAATAGTACCGGCACCGGCCTGGCCCTGTGGGCCTACCGCGGCGGCCCTTGGGAAGCCCTGGCCCAATTTCCGTTTGAGGGCAAAGGATGAATTGGACGTATTAGAAGCTTAGCCATGAAGCCACCAAGCGCGGTCAGGCTGAGTTTGCTGCCTTCGTAGCACGACGTAGGGGCGGGGCTTGCCCCCACCCGCCGCCGGGACGGTAACGCCGGGAATCGTTTAACGGCGGGGGGCGGGGGGCGGCGCCCCGCCCCCTATCCCCCCCCCCATGCAGCTGGCGCGCTACATGCTTATCCCCTT
>NZ_JABKAV010000058.1 GCF_013377905.1 Hymenobacter terrestris | reverse complement strand
TGGCTCTGAATATCACCCGAGCCGACCTCATCCACTCCGTAGTTCAGCTCCACGCCATCACCACCCAACGTTTCCAGCGGCGGGTCGGGGCCCTTGAACACGGCAAAAAAGAACAGCACCGCCAGGGCCACGTGAAAAATCACGGTTCCGATAAGGGCCTCGCGCCGGTGTTCTTCGCGGTATTCCATTTCGTTAGGGCTTCGGGTTTAAGTAGTAGGGCTTGATTGGAAGGACTTTGTTTCAGGTCTTAGAACGACCTGCCCCCCCATACCTAAGCTCTAAAAATCATTTCCCCTGCTGGGCCTGGGTGGCCATCACCATTTTAATTTTGAGTCGGTTGCCGATTTCGAGGATATCGACCAGTTTCTGCACATTCAGCGAAGCATCTACCCGTAGTACAGCGGTAGGGCTTTCGAGACCGGTGATGCGGCGGGCCAGTTCGGGCTCCAGCTCGGTGGGCGTAATGGGCGTGCGGTCGAGGAAGTAAGTGCCGCCCGCATCCACCGAAATGGTGATGGGCTGCTTCATGGCCTGCTTGCCCGAGCGGGCATTGGGCAGCATGAGCTTAATCACGTTCGGGTTCACCATCGTCGACACAATCAGGAAGAACAGCATCAGGAAGAACATGATGTCGTTCATCGAGCTGGTCTCGACGTGGGATGAAAGCTTACGGCGCCGGCTGAGATTCATTTTTTAAGCTGTTAGCTGAGAGCTAGTAGCTGTTAGCGAGTAGCTGCTACGCTGTTGCCTGAACATCAGGCCAACGGCTAACAGCTACTATCTAACAGCTCAAAAATTCTAGTTGTCCTGCAGGATGTCCATGAACTCGACGGCCGAGTGCTCCATACGGAACACCATACGTTCGACCATGATGCTGAGCCAGTGGTAGCCGATGTGGGCAATGATGCCGATGATGAGGCCGGCCGCCGAGGTCACCATTTTGGTGTAGAGACCACCCGAAATCTGGGCAATGCCGAAGTCGCCGGTCGAGCTGATGGCGTAGAAAATCTTGATTACCCCGATAATCGTACCCACGAAGCCCAGCATGGGCGCAATGCCGGCCACGATGCCCAGCACGTTGATATTCTTTTCGAGGCGGGCAATTTCGATTTTGCCCACGTTTTCCACGCTGGTTTCAATTTCGCTCAGCGGCAAACCCACCCGCCGGATGCCCTTCTCAATCATGCGGGCCAGCGGCGTAGGATTCTGAGCACACAGCATTTTAGCACCCTGCAGGTCGCCCTTTACCATAAGGTTGCCAATGCCGGGCATAAACGACTCGGGCACAGCCCCCGCCTTGCGGATGGTGAGGTAGCGCTCAAGCATGATATAAATCGTGAGGAAGAGCAGCAGAAACAGCGGCACCATAATCCAGCCGCCAGCTATAACCAGGTCAATCAGCGAAAGGCCCGAGGCCTCGGCCACAGCCTGGTTGGCGGCAGTTACCGCCGAGTCGGCGGCTGCGGGCGAGCCAGCAGGTACTGCTGTGGGGTCGCCCACCTGAAGTTGCAGAAACAGAGACAGAAGCGTCATTCGTTAGGGCGTAGTGCTTGGTTGAGAGTGCGTAGGCTAATGAAAATGGATGCTTAGTGGTTGGGCAAGTGAATAAAAGAACGTCATCCTGACGAAGCCAGTATGTTTCCCCGCAACCAGTTCGTCGTGCTGACGCGGGCTGTCGGGGAAACGTACGGCTTTTTCAGGATGACGAGTTTCTAGGCACTATCAACTAAGCACTGATCTTAATATTGTTTGATCCACAGGTCGCCCATGCGCTTGCGCAGGATGCTGGCCTGACGGTCGGCGGAAGTGCGGTCGGGGAAATCGGCGGCCGAAAGCATGAACTGCCGGCTGCCGGGCGCCGGCAGCAGTACGCGGGCCGGGTGGCCCATCCGCACCAGTGCCTGGCGGCCCTTCTCGGCGTTAAGCAGAGTGGTGTAAGAACCGGCAATTACATAGAACCGGCCCGTGCGCTTATTAACAGTCGCGGCCGAAGCCCCGGCGGTTGCATTGGTAGCGGCAGCCTTCTCCCAGCCCGGCGCTTTCGCTTTAGGCTTAGCCGCAGCTTTCGGGGCAGCCGGTTTAGTGCCCTGGTCGGGCAGGGCGACTAGCGCGGCAGCGGGCTTACTGGCCGGAGCCAGGGCGGCTACGGGAGCCGGTTCGGCCGGGGTGGTGCTGGCAGCAGCAACCGACCATTCATCGGCCACTGAGGCGGCGGTAGGCTGCTCATCGGCCGGCTGCGCGGCAGTGCTTTCTGTGAGATGGGTAGCGGCGCTGCTCAGGCTGGCCTGCTGGCGCGGTGCCGCTACGGGGGCAGTAGGCCGCGCCAGCGATATTCCCTGCAAGGCGTCGGGCAGGTAGCCAGTCAGGTCGGCAAACATGTAGTTGGCCGACAGCACCAGACCAGCAATGGCCGTAACGCCCAGCATGCGCCATACCCGGCCGAGGCGGCGGGTGCGGAGCTGCGGGGTAATCGTAGGCCGCTCGCGGGCCTGCAGCGCATCGGTGGCTCGCACCGGGCGCGATACCAGTTCGGGCAGCCCGAAGCTGGCGCCGAGCAGGTTCTCGGTGCCCGTGTACTCAAACTCCAATCCGCGGCCAGCTGCCTGCCGGAACGTGCCAACCCCACCCAGTTCGGTGCGGTTGCCGGCTGCCAGCTCCTGCTGCATACGCTGCACGGCCTGCTGCACCAGTTCGCGGGCGTGGGCCGTGCTGACGCTCAGCTTCGCACTTACCGCATCTACCAGCAGCCCATCGTTGCGGGTCAGGCTCTGGTTGAAGGCCACGCGCTTGGCCGGGGGGGCCAGCGTATGGCGCACCGGATGGATGCGGGCCGGCGCATAGTCGGCAATCAGGCCCCCAAAATCAGGGATAATAACGCAGTCGTGGTGCTGGAGCAGGGCCCGGATATGGTCGGCTAGCATAGGTAGGGAGTCGGTCGGAGCAGGAAACAGAAACCGAAATGTACGGAATGATGAGTTGATATGCCGCTTTTTCGGCAACGGGCCGCTAGAACTGGTAGCTCGCGCCGGCCAGCACGTTGATGCCTTTCACCGGATAGTTGAGGTACTGCATATTGCTGCGGCCCAGTAGGTTGTTGCCCATCACGAAGATGGAAAACTGCTCCGTCAGCTGGTAGTCGCCGCGCAGGTTTAGGTCGATTACCGTGTCGGTGAGGCGGGCTTCGCGGATCAGGCCACTGCCGGGGAAAGCGCCGCCGGAACGCAGCCCGGTACCGTAGCTGGCGCTGAGCGTGTACAACTCCGCACCGACCCGCAGCTTGTCGTAGAAGTTGTACGAGCCGAATAGCGCCGACTGGAACTTAGGCCGGTGGAAGGGCTGGGCCAGCGTTTTCACGTTGTAGCCGTTGTAGTCGGCCTTCAGGCCCAGACGCAGCTTCTCGGCCGCATTGTACATCACCTCTGCGTGCAGGTTGAAAAGCTGGGTGGATTTCTGGTCGTACACCAGCTCGAACTTGGTAGTGTCGCGGGCCGAGTTGTTGTAGAAATACAGGTTTTGGTCGTTGGACAGCGTTACACGAGCCTTCACCTCCAGGGCGCGGGCGGGCGTGGCATCGAAGCCAAAGTACACGGTGGGGCCGCGGCGGGTGTCGGCCACGCGCACGTTGGGCGCCAGCCAGGGATTTTCGGTGCTCAGGTCGTATAGCGTAACCCGCTGGATGCCTCCGCCCAGCCCGGCGTATACCACAAACTTGTCTTCAGTAACGGTGTAGGCCGCCCGCAACGCCGGGTACACGTTGAACTGGCGGGCATCGTTAATTGTGTCGCCGGTATAGCCCAGCGTGGCGCCCACGCGCAGGTTCAGGCGGTTGAGGGTGGTTTCGAAGGCCGGCGTCACCTGAAAGAAGGGCCGGGTATCGGTCAGCGAATCCTTGTGGGAGATGAACGACACGTCGCCATCGACCCGCACACGACTGGTTTCCGTCAGCTTATAGGTCGAGCGCAGCGTGGCGTACACGTTGCTTTCACTGGCCTTGAAGTCGTCGGACCAGTAGTTGTAGCCCAGGCCCAAATCGTACTGGAAAGCCGCGTCGCGGGCCCGGTTGCGGGCGTACACCAGTACGCCGGCCCGCTTGAACACCTGCTTGAGGCTGTCGGCCTCGGGCAGCTCGATGACGTTGCGGTTGTAGCCGTAGAAATTGTACCGCTCGCGGCCCAGGTTCACCTTGGCGCCCAGCACCAGCGGGCCGCTGTAGGTTTCGCCGTTCAGGCCCAGGCTGGTCTGGCTCTGGCGCGAGTTCTCGCGGTCAATAGGTCCGCGGCTCGATGAGAGGTGCTTGAAATCGAAACCGTAGCTCGCGTTTTCTGAGCGGTTGTTGTGCAGGTAGGCCCGGCCGTAGGCAGTGCCGTAGTTGCCGATGGCCGCCTTGAGGTAGTTGCCGCTCAGCTCGGGCAGCTGCTCCTGCCGGATGGTGAGCACGCGCACCGTGGGGTTGAGCTTGTCGGCCGGCAGCCGGAAGTCGGGGTAGGTGTAGTTGGGGGCCGCAGTGGTTTTGGCCGGAGCCTCAATTTTCACCTTCTCGAAGTTGCGGGTAGCCGTGGGCAACTCGTTCACCCGCTCCTTCACAATCTCGATTTCGGCATCCTCAATCTTGCCGGGCGTCCGCTGGGCCCGGGCCTCAAAGGCCGGGGCGGCAACGGTTAGCAGGGCGGCGGCAGCCAGCAGTTTATGGGTCATGTTGGGGGCTTGGGATAGTAGGAAGCCGGGAATCAAGCGGTTGGTTAAGCGACTGATTCAAGCGGCACTGCTCTCCTATTTAATGCTGATTATCAATTTATTTTAAGCTTGTACTTCAACTATTGCTCTAAAGACGCACGCCTGTATCTCGTCGATGAACTGCCCGTGGTCCGGGCACCCCTTGGGCGAGCCGCTCGCTGGCGAACCATTCGACAACAAAACGCAAGACAGTGCATCCCTGCACCGGTCAGCGCTGGTCTTGAGGCGCAGCGGTAGAGTCGGCGGGGGCCGTGAGCGAGTTGCGGGCGGGGGCTTTGGGCTTGGTGGTTTTGGAGGTGCCTTTGCCGGTGGACGCAGGCGTGGCAGGAGCCGCCGGGGTGTTAGTGTCGGCAGGCAGGGCGGCGAGGCGCTCCTTAGCGCCGGCTATCACTTCGGCTACCGGGAATTTGTTGTCGATGATGGAATTGAGCGTGGCCCGGGCCTGGAAGATTTCGCCCTGCTCCTTATAGATGTCGGCAATCAGCAGGAAGGCGCGGCCCAGCCACAGGTCGTAGTTGGCGAAGTCGGCGTTGCTCTTGTAAGCCGCGTCGAGGACTTCGGGGTACTTCTTCTGCTGAAACAGCGTCTGGGCCAGCAGGTACTGGGCCTCGGCCCCGCTCTCGTCCTTGGCCGTAGTGGCGGCCGTGGTCAGCTCGGTGGCGGCTTGGTCGAGGTTGCCGGCTTTCAGGCTGGCCTTGCCCAGGTAGAGCAGTGCCAGGTTGGTGGCGTTGAGGGCCGCCCCGCCCTGGGTTTGCAGCTCGGTGGCCACGCGGCGGGTGGTTTCCAGGTCGCCGGCCTCGTAGGCGCTTTTCAGCAGGCCGATGCCGGCGTTGGCCACCTCGCGCTTGTTTTGCGACACCTCCCGCAGGCGGGCGTAGTACTTGGCGGCCTCGGCGTAGTTCTTGTTTTCAAACTCCAGATCGGCTACCCGGCCCACAGCCCGGTTCACGAACTCGCTCTTGTTCTCCTCCACCACGGCCTTCAGGCCCGGCAGGGCCTCGGCCTTGCGGTCGGTACGCAGATACGAGTCGGCCAGGAAGTAGCGGCCATCGGCGGCCAGCACCGTGCTCGGGTACTGCTTGAGGTAGCCTTCGAGGCGCGGGATGGCCTGCGCGTACTTCTCGGCCAGGTACAGCGACTTGGCTGCCTCAAACTCCACGCTCTCGGCGGCCTTGCTGTCGGGGTTCTGCTGCCGGAACTGGGCCAGATACTGGTCGAACTCTTCCGTTTTGCCCTGGGCGCTTAGGCTTTCCTGGAGGCTGTAGATGGCGCTCTGGGCCGATTTGGTACGCGCAAACTCGCGCAGCACCCGCTTGAAATCATCGGCCGCCTTGTCGTGCTGGTTTAGGTTCTGGTAGGCAATGCCGCGCTTCTGCAGCGCCTGCGGAATGAGTGGCGAGCTGGGCCGGTTGGTCATCAGGCGCGAGAAGCCATTGACGGCGGCCTGGAAGTCACCGGCTTCGTAATCGAGTTGGGCCTGCTGGTACACCGCGTCGTCGGCGTAGCGCGAGCCGGGAGTGGTTTTGAGCAGGGTGCTGAGGGTGGCGGCAGCTTCATCACGACGGCCCATCTGGCCCAGCACCACGCTTTTCTGATAGTAGGCGTAGTCCTTGTCTGCGGCGTTGGCCTTTATCACCTGTTCGTACTGCTCGAGGGCCTGGGGGTACTGCTTGGCTAGGTAGGCGAGGTCGCCTAGGCGCAGGGTCACGTCGTAGTAGTTGGCGTCGGCGGGCTTAGCCACCGGGTCGCGCAACCAGGCCTGGAACTGCTGGCGGGCCTGGCTATAGTCCTTTGTGTTGTAGTAGGCGTAGCCCAGCCCGTAGCGGGCCTTCTGGTCGTAATCGGTGTCGGCGGCGCCGGCGCGGCGGCTGGTGCGGGCCGCGGCCTGATAGGCCGTAATGGCGGCTGGGTACTGCTGGCCATAGGAGTAGATGTCGCCCTTGAGCACCTGCGCGGCAGCGCGCAACGCGTCGTCTTCGGGGTAGCGCAGGCTCTTATCGAGCAGCGGCAGCGCCTCCTGGTAGCGGTTGTCGTTGTAGAGCGTGGCGGCCTGCAGGAAAGCCACGCGCTGGTAGGTGGTGTTCAGCTTGGTACTCCGGTCGTCGAGCTTCTCGAGGTAGTTGAGG
Source organism: Hymenobacter terrestris (assembly GCF_013377905.1). Classification (GTDB taxonomy): domain Bacteria; phylum Bacteroidota; class Bacteroidia; order Cytophagales; family Hymenobacteraceae; genus Hymenobacter; species Hymenobacter terrestris. The sequence goes on along the minus strand of NZ_JABKAV010000058.1, from coordinate 13,910 downwards.
GCCTGGGCGTAGTCGGAGGAGTTAAGGAAACTCTCGCTCAGCAAATCATCGACGGCCGGCTGGTTCTTGGAGCGCGGAAACCGCTTCGGGAAGTCGCGGAGGGCGGCAATGGTTTCGGGGCCGTTGCCCAGCTCATAGTTCACCTGGGCGTACTTGAGCGTGGCGTTTTCGGTGATATTCTTGTCGAACGTAAGCTGGCGAGCGGCTCCGAACGAGTTTAGCGCCAGCTGCTTCTGGTTGGTTTTCAGGTAGCTCAGGCCCAGGTGATAGGCCGCGTTCTGGCCCAGCGAGTCGCGGCGGGCGGCCACGCCCTTCAGACTGGCAATGGCACCCTTAAAGTCATCCTGCCGGAAGTTGGCGTAGCCCACTTTGTACTGTACCTCGGGCTCTAGCTTCTTGCGGCCGGCGGCGTACTTGTCAAAATACACGGCGGCCTCCTTGAAATCCTGCTTTTGGTAGTAAGCATCGGCCAGCAGCAGTTGAATCTCGTCGGCACTCTGCGGCGGTGGGGTCTGGCGCAGGGCCTCGGGGGCGTAAGCAATCAGGCCGTCATAGTCGCCTTCCTTGTACAGAATCTGGGCCATCAGGGCGGGCACCACGGGGCGGTAGGCGTCGTTCTGCTCGGCCGTGGCCAGGTCGCGGCGGGCACCTTCAAAGTCGCCGGCCCGGTAGGCCAGGTAGCCGGCGTAGTAGGCGCTGGCGTAGCGGTACTGGTGGTTGCCAGCCTTGTTGCGGTCGAATTGCAGGCGGGCCTTGTCGAATTCTTTCTGGGCGAAGTAGCTATAACCCAGCTTGAACTCCGATTCGGCCCGCTGGTCTTCGCTCAGGTTGTCGGGCCCCACCTTCTGCAGGTAGTCGATGGCCCGCACGTAATCCTTCTTGTTGAAGTAGAAGCGGCCCAGCTCGAAGTAGGCTTGGCTGGCCTTGGGGTGAGCGGGGTTGTTGGCGGCAAAGGCCAGGATGCGGTCCTCGGCGTCGGGGTGCAGCAACTGCAGACCGGATACGGCGTCGTAGTACTCGGCATCGGCGAGGCGGCCGGGGGCCAGCTGGCCGGTCCGGCGCTCTACCTGGCCCTGGTACTGCCGAAACGCCTGCTGGGCGGCCCCGTACTTGCCTTTGTCGAACAACTCCAGGCCTTCCTGGAAAAAGCGTTCATCATTGGTAAAAACCTGCGTTTGCTGGGCCAAGGCGGCCAGCGGGGCGGCGGCGCCAAGGGTGGCAGCCAGCGCCAGACGGGGGAATAGGTTCATCGAGGAGTCGTTGCGCAAAAAGGGCCCCGCGCACGGTTGGCGGCGACGGGCGGAACCCAAAAGTAGCGAAAAGTTCGGGCGGGGTTGCCCCGGAATGGGCATTACTGGCGGTTTTAACGGTGGCGGTGGGTGGTTTGGTGTGCTGGATAGGCAACATTACCTTGTGCTCCGTGAGCTGTATCCTACCCTCCTGCTTATGCGCCGCGCCTGTTTCCTCTTTCCTTTTCTGCTGTTGGCCGCCTGTGGCTCCCCAACTCCCCCCGGCCCCTACCCGCAAAACCCAGCCGTTTCCGATGCCCAGGGCCACCCACGCGATTCGACGACGTTCTACTTCCCGGCGGCCGACTCACAGCAGCAGCACGCGGCCGTCGAGGCGCTGGCCTACCCCCCACCCGGCTCAGCCGAGCGATGGCGGCAGATTTTATTGAGACGCCGTTTCCGTCGTGCTGCGCTTAGCTCAACAGGTTGTTCTTTCCAAATCCCCGAATACGCTCTAAGCCCTATAAATAAATGCCGCCCATTACTGTAGTGCCCTTATTACCTTTGGATTCTACCTTCCCAACTCCATACTTCTCTTACCCCAGCATGCTTCTGTTGCTCCGCAGTACTCTTACCCTATCCTTACTTGGTGGTCTTTCCTTTACCAGCCTGGCGCAAACTATGCCACCCGCCGCTGCACCAGCCGCCGAAGCAGTTTCCACTCCGTTGCTTAAGCCCGGCCTGGTCAAAGACCAATCCTATAAAAAGTACCTCTACCAACGCTACGTCGGCAACGAACAGGCCACGCGCGTAATTCGGCTGTTTGCCCGCCGCCAAACCGGTGGCAAGCTGTGGCTGGGCACGGGAGCGTTGGCCATCGGCTTTGTGGCCTCGCAAACCGGCACCAAAACCAGTTCCAACGGCGGTACCACTACCACCACCGTTACTCCACTCGGATACGGCCTCATGTTGGGGTTATTCGGTGGGGTTGGAATCAGCAAGCTGGCGCGTTACAGCAATGAGAAACTCTACCAGGAGCTAAGCAACTACGACCGGGACCACGCCTTTTCGCCCAACGTGCAAGCAAAAATCGACTAAATGCCCCGCCGGCCTCGATTTGGCCGGCGAGCGGGCCAGCCGCAGCCAGACCAGCGGTGCCAATGCGCTGGCCAAGAAAGACGGCGAAACCCTGACGGCCTATGGCCAGGCTGCCGTGCCCGGCCTCACGCCCCAGCAGCAGCAAGGCGCCCTCGACGCCGTGGAGCTACTCCAGGCCCAGCGCAAGCGCATCATGAAAAATAACAGCACCAGCGCCGGCACCGACCGGTTCCTGGGCACTGTGGATGCCGCCTAGGTACAGGCCCAGGTAGATGTGCTGACGGATGTGCTGGCCAGCATTGCCGCCCACCGCGCCACCCTTACGGCCTAATCTGGGCGGGTGCCCGGCCTTGCCTGTTCAGCTGAACAGGGCTGAGCCCAGACACTTCCTGAAGCCCTGGCTGTTAGCGCAGCCGGGGCTTCGTTTTTTCAGACTATGCCGGCTGGGCAGCGGCTTACCGAGCAATAAGCCGAAAGTACGCAAGCGGGCAGGCAACTTTATCTTGCGGCGCAGGCTCCCCTCCCCATTACATTTCTGCTGCTGCTCATGCGCTTTTGGTTTCTCTTGTTACTGCTGCTGCCTTACGCCCCCCTTTCTTTCGCCCAAACCACCCGCCTGCACGGCCGGGTGCTCGATGCGGCCACGGGCCGGCCGGTGCCGTTTGCCTCGGTGGGCGTGGCCGGCCGGCCCTTCGGCACGGTGGCCGATTCGGCGGGGCGGTTTGCCTTTTTGCTGCCCGATTCGGTGGCAGCCGGGGCGCGGGTGCTGGCTTCGGGTGTGGGATACGCTACCACCGCCGTGCCCGCCACCGCGCCGCCGGCTGCCGGGGCCACAGTGCGGCTACAGCCCGTTGCTGTTGCTTTAGCGGCCGTAATGGTGCGGCCGGGCAAAGTGCGCACCCGCACCACGGGGCGCACCGGCAGCAGCAGCTTCATGATGGCCCGCCTCTACACCGAGCCCGGCGCGGGCCAGGATGAGCGGGCCAAAGAGCAGGGCAGCGTGCTGTCCCTACCGCCCGACTGCCACCTGCTCACCCTGCGCCTGCACGTGGCCTTCAACCGCTTCCAGGCCGTGACGTTACGCCTGAACCTGTACGACGTGAAGCAGGGCCGCCCTACCGAGCCGCTACTCACCCAGGATATTCGCTTTACTGTCACTCAGCCCCGGGGTTGGGTGGAAGTTGATCTGGAGCCCTACCGCCTGTATATTCAGAACCGGCGCGAGGTGGTGGCCACTATCCAGTGGCTGCGCAGCGAAGCCCGGCTCGACAGTGCCACGGGTTTTGCGCTGTCGGCCGTGCCGGGGCCGGGCCACGCCATCCTCACCCGCGACAAAAGCCATTCCCGCTGGCAGTCCACGCCTGGCTACCTCAGCCTGCAACTCGTGCTTGATGAGTACCCGCAGAAGGGCCGCCGGATGGTTCCGGCCGCTGCTCCCGAACCAGCCGCCCAGCTACCCGACAGCCTGCGCTACCTGCAACGCGTTATAGCGCTGGAAGAACAGCAGGCAGCCATTGCTCAGCGGCCCGCCCCCGATTCGGTGCCGTACGGCCGCAACCCTGCGGCCGGCCACTACCTGCCGGTGCGCGGGGGTCGGCTCTACTACGAGCGTTACGGCCGGGGCACTCCGCTGCTGTTGCTGCACGGCAACGGCCAGTCGATAGCCGCGTTCCGCCACCAGCTGAGCGAGCTGGCCCAACACTACGATGTGCTGGCCCTCGATACCCGGGCCCAGGGCCGCAGTGAGGACGCCACCACCGACACCTTCACCTACGAGCTGTTTGCTCAGGATGTGGCCCAGCTGCTCGATAGTCTGCACCTGGGCCCGGTAGATGTGTTGGGCTGGAGCGACGGCGGCAATACGGCCCTGGCGCTAGCCCTGGCTCGCCCCGCTGCCGTTCGCCGCCTCGTAGTCATGGGTGCCAACCTCTTTCCCGCCGCCATCGAGCCCGATTATCTGGCCCTGTTCCGCGAGCAGCTCCGTCAGGCCCAACACCATCCCGACCCGCAGGCCCCTCACCGCGCACGCCTGCTCCAACTGCTGCTCCAGGAACCGCAGATGCAGTTCGCGCAGTTGGCCGCCGTTTCGGTCCCGGTATTAGTAGTAGCGGGCGAGCATGATTTGGTGTTAAAGGCCCATACCCGCGAGCTGGCCCGCAGCTTGTCGCGAGGCGAAGTGCTCATCTTACCCAACGCCACGCACTACGCGCCCCAGGAGATACCAGAGGCCTTCAACCAGGCCGTGCTGGAGTTTCTGGCGCGGCCCTGATACTGGGTGGCAGCTCCTCTAGAGACACTACCTTATCACCTCGCTAACAGCTACAGGCCCGACCAGCAGGACTTCCCATAGCTAACCAGACTGTGGATTGGCCGGTTGGGTAGCAACGTTCGGGGTAACGACCCCAGCAGGCTCACCTTACTGGCTCGCTCGTACCAACGTCACCTCGTCGCGGGTGAAATCAAACGCTTTTTTATCGATGTGGCCCCGGCACATCACCACTCCGGGCGGGGCCAGCTTGCCTTTCTGGCCGGCCTCGGTTTCGGCCTGGCCCGTTACGTCCACGGTGGTTACCAGCTCGCCATTGCGGCGCAGTTCCCAGGGGCCGGGCCGCAACGTGCCGGTCGGGTAGCCCACCAGCAAAGTTTCCTGGGGCGAGAGGGAAATGATGTCGAGAACCTGCATGAGGAGGACGTATGGTGCGCCCGCCGGAGTGGCGGATGCAGACCGATTGCAACGCAAGGTAGCACAACCCCTGGCCCCATCCCAGAGCTGAAGTTTCGGTTTATGCGGCGGAAGCCTGCTTTTCTTTCGCCCGCGCCGGTTTTGCAGCCGCCCAGCTACGGGGTAAGATGCGGGCGCACGGGCAGCCATATTTCCTCCTCCGAGCTGGGGTCGGCGTTGCGGTAGCCGGGGCCCAGCACCTCCAGGTGCGGCCTGGAATTGTCAAGCAGGAAGTCCGAAGCGGGCAGCCATTCCGTCAAAATAGCCTGAAAGATGCGCGGGTCGAGGCTGGAGCCCCGATAGTCGAAGATGGCGTATCGGCCGGCAGGCACCGTCAGGACCTGCATATTTGGCGGTACCGGGGCTGCGGCCGACACTTCAAGAGCCGCCCATTTGCAAAATTCGGTGCGCGGCGAATAAGAGGCGAAATATGCAGACGGGTACTGCGTCACTGAAAATAAATTGGGGCCGATGGGCTCCTCCATTTCCCAGCGACGCGCCATAAAGGCCCGCCACAACTCCGCCGTTCGGTCGTGCTCGCGCGACATAACGAGGCGCTGGCCCACTAGCCGGCGGGCGGGGGCATCGAACAGGCGGGGCTGCAAATTGGGAAAGGCCGACACAGGCATTGAGGGGGAATCGAAATACGGCCGGCCCCTACCCTATCACGGCGTGTAGCGGTACGGGGTGCAGCACCAGCCACACCAGCTCGCGCAGGATTTCGCCGTCGCTCATCGAACCCGAGTCGATGCCCTTGCTCTGGGCGTCGGCTCGGCGGATAAGATGCACTAGGTCGCGGCAGCGGCCGAAGTCGAACACCTTGAGGCCAGTCTGGTAGTCGCGGCGCTGGATGGGGAAGCGCAGGCCCATTTTCAGCCAGTCAGCCTCGCTGGGGTTATTTATCTGATGCAAGGCCAGCAGCCGCGAGAAGAAGTTGAATAGCAGCGTGAGGTTGGGAATGATGGGGTTGTTTTTGGGGTTGGCCTCGAAGTAAAGCAGGATGCGGTTGGCCTTGAGCACGTTACGGCGCACCAGCGCGCTCTGCAGCTCGAAGATGTTGTAGTCTTTGCTGATGCCCACCATGCGCTGCACCAGGTCCTCGTCGATGCTGTGGCCGGGCAGCAGGTTGAGCAGCATTTTATCTACCTCGTTGGTGAGCCGGCTCAGCTCGCCGCCGATGTATTCGGCCAGCATATTGGTGGCCTGGGGCGTAATCTGCTGGCCCTTGCTGCGCACGTAGGCCGTAAGCCAGGGAACGACCTGGTTGTCGTAGAGCTTCTTGCTGGTGAGCAGAACGGTGCCGGCCGGCGCGGGCGTTTTCTTGTCGCCGGCCAGCAGCTTGCCCAGCTTCTTGCGGGCGTCGAGGGTTTTGTGCTTGTAGCAGAACACCAGCACGGTGCTTTGCAGCGGATTTTTGAGGTAGGCTTCCAGAAACGGCCAGGCCTTCTCGGTTTCCAGATCGGCCACCGCCTGCGCCTCCTTTACAATTACCACCGAGCGCTCGGCCATCATCGGGTAGCGCTTGGCCTGGCCCAGAATGCCGGCCACATCGGTGTCCTTGCCATACATGATTACCTGGTTGAAGCCCTTATCAGCTTCGGGCAGCACGTGCTGTTCGAGCAGACCGGCCAGCAAATCGATGTAGTACGGCTCCTCACCCTGCAGGAAGTACACGGGCGCAATCTGCCGCTGCTTAAGCTGAGCCAGGATTTCGTCGGGCGAGAGAGTCAAGGCGTGAATGAGTGAATGGGTGAACGAGTGGATTGTATGGCGGGGCCTTTCCAACTCCGATAGCCAAAGGTACCATCATGGGTTTTACCTTTGTTGCTAATTCTACGCAACCGGCCACTGGCTTTGCGTCTGTTCACTCATTCACCGGGTCGCTCCTTCCCCGAGTCACTCATTTATTCATTCCCTCCTTGGACCTGATTGAAGAACTGCGCTGGCGCGGCATGTTTCACGACATGATGCCCGGCACCGACGAGCACCTGACTGCGGCCAAGCCCATCACCGGCTACATCGGCTTCGACCCGACTGCGCCCTCGCTGCACATCGGCAACCTGGCCACCATTATGTTGCTGGTGCATCTGCAGCGCGCCGGCCACCGGCCTATGGCCCTGGTAGGCGGCGCCACCGGCATGATTGGCGACCCCTCGGGCAAATCGGCCGAGCGCAACCTGCTCGATGAAGAAGCTTTGCGGCGCAACCAGGCCGGCATCCGGGCGCAGTTGGAGAAGTTTCTGGTGTTCGACGATTCGCCTACCGGGGCGCTGGTGGTCAACAACTACGACTGGTTCAAGGAATTCGGCTTCTTGGGCTTCCTGCGCGAAGTGGGCAAGCACCTGACGGTTAACTATATGATGGCCAAGGATTCGGTGAAGCGCCGCATCAGCGGCGACGAAAACTCGGGCGCCGACGGCCTGAGCTACACCGAGTTCAGTTACCAGTTGCTGCAGGGCTACGATTTCGTGCACCTGTTCCGCACCTACGGCTGCACCCTGCAAATGGGCGCCTCCGACCAGTGGGGCAACATCACGACCGGCACCGAGCTCATCCGCCGCATGGGTGGCGAGCTGGCTGAAGGCGTGCAACAGCCCGCCAAAGCCTACGCCCTCACCGGCCAGCTCATCACCAAGGCCGACGGCACGAAGTACGGTAAGAGCGAAACTGGCACCGTCTGGCTCGACGGCTCGCTGACCAGCCCTTACCAGTTCTACCAGTTCTTCCTCAACGCCGCCGACGCCGACGTGCCCCGCCTCATCCGCGTGTTCACGCTGCTGACCAAAGAGGAAATTGGGGCCCTGGAAGCCGAGCACGCCGAAGCCCCGCACAAGCGCACCCTGCAAAAAGCCCTGGCCGAGCAGGTAACCACCCGCGTACACGGCGCCGGCGCCTACGAGGCCGCCTTAGCCGCCTCGCAGGTGCTGTTCGGTGGCGGCGAGCTGTCCTCGCTCGATGAAGCCACCCTGCTCGACGTGTTTGCCGGCGTGCCCCGCGTAGAAGTGCCCCGCGCCGACCTGGCCGAAATGAACGTCATCAGCCTCCTAAGCGAGGCCACCGGCGGCGTCATTTTCCCCTCCAAAGGCGAAGCCCGCAAAATGATGCAGGCGGGCGGCGTGAGCCTGAACCGCGAAAAGGCCAACCCCGAGCAACTGGCAACCGACATAACGCCGCTGCTGGGCCAGTACATCGTGGCCCAGAAGGGCAAGAAGAACTACTTCCTGCTGAAGTTGGTGTAGACTTTAGTGCTTCGTGGGTAGTGCTTAGGTCGTTGATATAGAAGCCAACCCAGGCACTATCCACGAAGTCCAAAGCACAAAAAAGAGGCTCCACCGAATTTCGGTGGAGCCTCTTTAGGTATACCAACAGCCGCAGAGCGGCCGGGCTACTTACTTCTTCTTGGCAGGAGCAGCCTTCTTGGCGGCAGCCGGAGCAGCCTTCTTGGCACCAGCAGCAGCCGGAGCGGCTGGAGCATCGTTCTTCTTGTTCTGCACCTCGGTGCGGATTTCCTGGGCCATGTTCTTCAGCTCCTGCATGCCTTTACGCACGCGGGTACCAGCGGCCGAGTTCTGCTTGTCGTAGAACTTCTCGAAGTCACCTTCGAGCGACATTACTAGGTCCTTCAGTTTGCTAAAATTGCTCATTGGGGAGGGGGTATGTGGTGTGGAAGAGAAAAGATTCGGTCCCAATATACAGGGATTTCAAATACAAGCAACTTGCGAAGTTTTTTTCTCAAACCCCCCTTGCAGCCTCATGAAGGCGTTTTTGGTTCGATACCCCACCCATACACTCCCGAAGAGCAGCAAGCCTGTCTTTAAAAAGTGCTAAATGCAAAAGCCAGCTTCCGGGGAGGAAACTGGCTTTTGCATTTAGGCGGGACGAAGCTACTCTGTCAGCCAGACAGGCGCTTCAGTTTTGGAATAAAGCCCTTTCGAGAGCTTATCCTGCACTATCTCAAAGGCCTTAATGGTCTGCTCCACGTCGTCGAGCGTATGCACCGCCGTCGGGATAAGACGCAGCATGATGACGTCTTTCGGAACCACCGGATACACCACGATAGAGCAGAAAATGCCGTAATTCTCGCGTAAATCGAAGGTTATCTGCACCGCGTCGCCAATTTGGCCGGCCAGCATTACCGGTGTTACGGGCGAGGAAGTAGTGCCCAGATTGAATCCTTTCTCACGCAGGCCACTCTGCAGGGCCCGTACAATGGTCCAGAGGTTATCCTTTAGCTCGGGCTTGGTGCGCAACAGCTCCAGCCGCTTGAGTCCCCCCACTACCAGCGGCATAGGCAGGCTTTTGGCGAAAATCTGGCTGCGCATGTTGTAGCGCAAATATTCAATTACGTTCTCAGGCCCCGCTACGAACGCGCCGATGCTGGCCATGCTCTTGGCGAAGGTCGAAAAATAAAGGTCGATGCCGTCCTGTACCCCCTGTTCTTCGCCCGTTCCGGCGCCCGTAGTGCCCATTGTGCCGAAGCCATGGGCATCATCCACGAACAGACGGAACTGGAATTTCTCCTTCAGCTTGAGCACCCCGCGCAGGTCGCCTTGGTTGCCCGACATGCCGAATACCCCCTCGGTGATAACCAAAATACCGCCACCGCTTACGTCGGTGATGCGCTGAGCCCGCTCAAGCTGCTTCTCGAGGCCGGCCATGTCGTTGTGCACGTACACAAAGCGCTTGCCGGCGTGCAGGCGTACGCCATCAATAATGCAGGCATGCGACTCGGCGTCGTACACAATCACGTCGTGGCGGCCTACCATAGCGTCGATAATCGACACCACGCCCTGGTAACCGAAGTTGAGCAACATGCAATCGGGCTTGCCCACAAACTCGGCCAACTCGTTTTCCAGCTGCTCGTGCAGGTTGGAGTTGCCCGACATCATGCGCGCGCCCATTGGCAGGGCCATGCCAAATTCGGCGGCCGCCTCAGCGTCGGCGCGGCGTACCTCGGGGTGGTTGGCCAGACCCAGGTAATTGTTCAGGCTCCAGGTAAGCACCTCCTTACCGCGGAATATCATGCGGGGCTTGATTTCGCCTTCTAGCTTAGGGAAAGCGAAATAGCCGTGCGCGTAGCTCGAGTGGGTGCCCAGCGGGCCGCGGTTGGCGGCAATCTTTTCAAATAGATCCACGAGGGAACGGGTTGAATGTGAAACGGAAACGACGGGGTCAATTGCGAACTTAACCACCGATAGATGTACAAAGTTATGGCAATCCGCAAAGGTAACCCTTCGTTGCAAGGTATCCAACGCCAGTTGAATTCAGCCTGTCCGTTTTTTGGTGCGCCCGGAAGGTCGTTTCTTTGGGTGTCAGAACGCTAATTATCGCCTGTAGAAACATCATGCTAAGCGAAGCCGAAGCAAGGCGTTCTGTTTCTGATCTGTTTCACTCGCTACCCACCCTTCGCTCCCACCCACCTCATGACAAAAATCAAAAAGCTCCTCGTTGCCAACCGTGGCGAAATTGCCCTGCGCATCCTCCGCTCGGCCAAGGAAATGGGTATTGCCACCGTGGCTATCTTCTCGGAGGCCGACCGCAATGCCCTGCACGTGCGCTACGCCGACGAGGCCGTGTGCGTGGGCCCGCCCGCCAGCAAAGACAGCTACCTGCGCGGCGACAAAATTCTGGAAGTATGCCGCAAGCTGGGCGTCGATGCCATCCATCCGGGCTACGGCTTCCTGAGTGAAAACGCCGAGTTTGCCCGTCAGGTCACGGATGCCGGGCTGATTTTCGTGGGCCCTTCGCCCGAGGCCATGAACATTATGGGCGATAAGCTTTCGGCCAAGCAGGCCGTGCAGGCCTACAATATTCCGCTGGTGCCCGGCACTGCCGAGGCCATTTCCGACGTGCAGGAAGCCCGGCGCATTGCCGCCGAGGTCGGTTTTCCCATCCTGATAAAGGCTTCGGCCGGCGGCGGCGGTAAGGGAATGCGCATCGTGAACTCCGACGGCGAGTTTGAGGAGCAGATGCAGCTGGCCATCAACGAGGCCGTTTCGGCCTTTGGCAACGGGGCCGTATTCATCGAGAAGTTCGTCACCGGCCCGCGCCACATCGAAATTCAGGTACTCGGCGACGAGCACGGCAACATCGTGCACCTGTTCGAGCGCGAGTGCAGCATCCAGCGCCGCCACCAGAAGGTGATTGAGGAAGCACCTTCCTCAGTACTCACACCTGAGCTGCGAGCCGAAATGGGCCGTTGCGCCGTAGATGTGGCCCGTGCCTGCAACTACGCCGGAGCCGGCACCGTGGAGTTTCTGCTCGACGATAAGCACAACTTCTACTTTCTGGAGATGAACACCCGCCTGCAGGTGGAGCACCCAGTAACCGAGCAAATCACCGGCCTCGACCTGGTGAAGGAGCAGATTCGGGTGGCCGAGGGCCAGCCCCTGCCCTTCCGCCAGGAAGACCTGACAATAACCGGCCACTCGCTGGAGCTGCGCGTGTACGCCGAAGACCCGCAGAACAACTTCCTGCCTGATATCGGCACCCTCACCACCTACGTGCGGCCCCAAGGCCCCGGCGTACGCGTGGACGACGGCTTCGAGCAGGGCATGGAAATTCCGATTTACTACGACCCAATGATTGCCAAGCTTGTGGTGCACGGCGCGACCCGCGAGGAGGCTATTGCCCGCATGCTGCGCGCCATTGCCGAGTACCAGATTACTGGCATCGAAACCACGCTGGCCTTCGGCACCTACGTGCTCAACCACCCCGCCTTCGTGAGCGGCAATTTCGACACCAACTTCATCCGCGACCATTTCCCGGCCGACGCCCTAAAGCCCGTCACCCCCGACGAAGCCACGGCCCAGGTAGCCGCCGTACTGGCCGCCATGCTGCTCACGGACAAGAAGCCGGGCGCGACGGCCGCCATCCCAGAGGCTGCAGCCGCTATCGGCTCGGCCTGGAAGCGGAACCGACTGGGGGTGCGGTAGAGAGATTCTGTTCTAATGGCGGGCTTACTTTACGGAAAAGCTTATGCCTCCCCCCTTAGCGTAATGGTAGTTCTCAAACCCAATTTGGAATAGTGGCAGGTTTTGGCCTCATGACGAGACGCGGCCGGCGTGGTACTTCGGCGGGGACTAGGCTCCATTTTGGGCGTTTACGAAACTCATCCCCTTCGGGCATTTCGTAAACTTTAAATCGTAGACGAGTTTCTTAAACTCGCCCTGCCCTATTGGGGTCAGCTGGCCACCAGGTGCTGAACTGATTTCTGCCGTTCATAGAAAGGAGCGTTCAAAAATATGACCCACCACATCGCCTTAAGCCAAGCGGTGGTCAACCAAAGAGTTGCGGATCAGGCGCACATTGAAAGCACATTCCACCAAAATCACCAGCAGAAACAGGTGCAGAATGACCATCATGGGAAAATAGTTAATGAGCAAAACGAACGCATAGATGGGCGACAGGATGGTAAGCATAAGCACATACCACAGAAACAATAGGGCAAATCGCTTTCTGGTCGTCCGCCCCTTCGTAATTAGGGCATAGGCCACGTAATAGCCGACCAGAAGCAGTCCCACCCGCCATTGCAAGTAGCCGGCCAGCGCCCGGGTGGGGTCATCGTAGAGCCCCCGCACGTGGAGGTTCACATACCCATAGAGCAGGGCCAACAGGGCTAGCCCTTTCGCGAACGCAACCAAGACAAGCAGCAGCCATGATTTCACCATGCAGTTGTCGAAAAATAGAGGAAGCGGGTACTATCCCATGCTATTGAGCAGGAAAGAACGCTCGCAGCGGGGTACTACGCAAGGCAGCAACAATTGACTCCACCGGCTGCCTTTACCAAGGCGAGTTCTCCCCGCTGATTATTCTTCTATACAAAAACGGCTTGAAGCTAAACGCAGCCCGTTCAATTGAATGAATATTTCATAGTTACCTGTACCTTTCACTCGATATGCCCGCACCGGTCTCAGTGGAAGCCATTGCCTTGACCCTCCGCCAAGCTGGGCACTATTCCGTTGCCGACGAATTGCTGACGCAAGAAGCCGCTGCCTCGACTGGCGGTGAGCTGGTAGCGGCCGTGAGTTCACGCCTTCTGGGGCTTAAACTCCATTACCCGCATATTTACGGCGTGATTCAACCGCAAGCAGAGTTGTGGCTCACCGAGGGCCGAAGTGGCGCCGTTATCATTCCTACTTGTCCAGATGGCGGCTATCAGTAGCCGAGTAATGTCTGGGAAAACGTTCGGAACGGTATCCGAGAAATGAAACCAAGAGAGCGGCGCAAATGTACTTACATTGTACATACATTTGCTTTATGAACACGCGCCTGATTCGGGTGGGCAATTCCCAGGGGATTGTGCTGCCCAAGAAGTTACTGCAGCAATACCATCTGGCCGGCGAGGTCGACCTGCGGCCCACGCCAGAAGGCTTGCTCATCACCCCTGTGGCCGCGCCGCGCCGCCAGGACTGGGACGCACGCTTTCAGCACGCCTTGGCCCAGGGACCCGCCCCGGAAGGCGAGCTGCTGGAGGGGTTTTCGGACGCGTTTGAAGACACGGAATGGCAGTGGTAAGCTGCGTGCTGCGCTTTGAGGTGTGGCTTGTCAACCTCGACCCGACCCAGGGCAGCGAAATCAACAAGACCCGCCCCTGCGTGGTAGTCTCCCCCGACGAGATGAACCGCTACCTGCGCACGGTCACCATCGCCGCGCTCACCAGCACGCGGCGCGACTACCCCTCGCGGGTGGACTGCACCTTTCAGGGCAAAGAGGGCCAAGTGGCACTCGACCACGTTCGCTCGGTCGGCAAAACGCGTCTGGTGCGCCGCTTGGGCGTGCTGCCCAAGGCCACGGCACAGGCCGTCTGCGACCGGCTGCAGGAAATGTTCCAGTACTGAGGGAAAACGCCTGCCGTTTAC
>NZ_JABKAV010000057.1 GCF_013377905.1 Hymenobacter terrestris | reverse complement strand
CCTGTGGCGTGCATATATCGGCACGACGTAGGGGCGGGACTTCCCCCCGCCCGTCGTTGAACAATCCAAACCGGAACCGTCCGAGGGCGGGCGGGGACAAGCCCCGCCCCTACATCATTCTTTGTATTCTCGGCTTACTACTTCTTCACCTCTTCGAAATCAACGTATTCGCCACCTTTGAACTCCTTGGTGTCGGGTTCGGCCTGGGGTGGCACGAAGTCAACGTGGACTTCGCCGGGGGCCGTAGCGGGGCGAGTGGCCGATGGGCGGGGCGGCGGCTGGGTGAACGGGCTCTGCCCGAACTGCTGTCCGAACTTTTTCGCCTGCTTTTTCACCAGCGCCTTCACGGCCCAGCGCAATACCACGGGCAAAATGTAGCGGCTGACGAGCCAGATGACGAGCAGGATTATCAGGAATTTGGCCATTGCAACGAAGCCGAAAGTGCCGGCTCAGGAAACAGGTTGAAAGTAGAAATCGGCCGTAACGGCGCTGTTGAGCTGCTCTTCGGAGCAGGCTACGAGTTCAGAACGCGCCGAGAGCACAAATGGTTTGTAGCCCAAGCCGGCCAGTAGCGCCACCACCTGCCGGCGGTTTTCGAGGCCGTTGAGCTCCGTCTGAATCATGGGACGGCAGCGGCGCAGGGTGGCCTGCATGTTGGCAAACACCACCGACTCAAAGCCTTCCACGTCGCACTTCACGAAATCGAGGCGGGGCAGGTCGGCCAGCAGCTCGTCGGGTACGCGCATGGGCACTTCGTAGGTGCGGGCGTAAGTTTCGGTAGGGCTGCTGGCGGCTATTTTGGTCATGCCGTGGTGCAGCAGGCCGGCGCGCTCGGGCGTACCCATCTGCACGGTGGTGTTTTCGGAGCCTAAGGCGTAGGGCAGCAGCGTGAGGTTGTCGTAGCCGCTGAGGCGCACGTTGTCGCGCCAGATGGCCTGGAACGCGGGTATCGGCTCCACGGCCAGCACCCGGCCCGTGGGGCCCACCAGCCGCGAGAGGGCTACCGAGTAGTAGGCCAGGTTGGCCCCGATATCGAGACACACGAAGCCGGGCCGCACTATTTTCTCCAGAAAAAACAGCTCCGGGTACTTAGCCTTGCCCCAGCCCGCACCCACCAGCCGCAGATACACGCGGCTCACGAGCCGGATGTAGCGCTCGAAGCCCAGGGTGCGCACTAGCAGTTTACGAATCGTTTTTACCATGCTACCCGCAAAGATGCCGGAAAGCCCTGGAACCACCCAAAGCCGGGGCCCGAAAAAAAACGAGGCCCGTTTATGCGGTATGGGTCCGGCTTTCTATCTTTGCAGCCCTGGCGGGTCCGCTGCCGGGCTAAGTGCCTCTTTAGCTCAGCTGGTAGAGCAGCTCATTCGTAATGAGCAGGTCGTTGGTTCGAGTCCAATAAGAGGCTCACAGATTAAAACCCGAAAAACTGGTTTCCCCTCCGGGAAAGCTGTTTTTCGGGTTTCTGCTTTTAGATACCGCAGGCAGCAGCTACACAATGGCAGGCCTGCTACCCTGAGCCGCACGGGGGCTGGATACTCAGTTGTTTGGGGTAGATTTAGGGCCCCTACCCTTCCTTCCAGTTCTATGCTCCACCGCGCTTTCCTATTCCTGTTGCTGGCCCTGACCAGCCTGGGCGCCCGCGCCCAAACCAAACCGGCCGAGTTGCTGCTTATCGGCACGTTCCACTACGATAACCCCGGGCTGGACCTGACGAAAGTGACCAGCGTTGATGTGTTGGCTCCCAAAGGTCAGGCAGACCTGGAAATGATGGCCGCTAAGATTGCCGCGTTTGGCCCGAAAAAGGTATTCGTAGAGTGGCAGCAAAACGATCAGGCAACTCTTGACGAGCTGTATGCCCACTACCGCAAGGGCGACTACGAAAGCTACATTCGTGGCAAGTATACCAACCCCACACAGCTGAACCTGTTCCTCAAAAACGAGATGTTCCAGCTGGGCTTCCGGACCGCCAAAAAGGCCAACCTGCCCCGGGTGTATGGCATCGACTACCAGGGCACCAGCTTCCCCTTCGACAGCGTGCAGCAGGCCATCCGGGCGGCGGGCCAAACGGCCATACAACAACGCATCGATGCGGCGCTCAAAAAGTTTGGCGACGACTTCAACCGCAAAGCCAGCACCATGACGCTGCGGGAGTTGATGCTCGACGCCAACACGCCCGCCGACTTGGCGGCCAACAAAGGCCTGTACCTCGATATCTTCAACCGGGCCGGCGCGGTCGGCAACTACGCCGGCCCCTATCTGGTGTCGGAGTGGTACCGCCGCAACCTCTACATGTACTCCCTGGTGCAGAAGCTCACTGAGCCCGCCGACGACAAAGTGATGGTGCTGGTGGGTTCGGGCCACGCCGCCATCATCCGCGACTTCGTGCCCTACGACCCGCGCTTCCGCCTCCGGGAGCTACGCGAGGTGCTGAAGTAACGCTGCTAACGCCCAGCAAAGCCGGCACTAATGCCCACAAGGTCACGCTCCGGGCCGACTTCCCCATTTCACAAATAAACCGCCTACCACTGTTGTGGCAGGCGGTTTATTTGTGAAATATTGGCATCGGATAGCAGCAGTTAGCCGGCTGGCCCGAACACCTGATGAATCGTACTATAGTGGAGCCCAGAACCCACTTTAAAAAACGGGGCGTTGCCGAAAAGCCTGACGAGTAGGAATCGACTACCTGTTTTCTATGGAATACTTTTTACACGGAATACGAAACTATGCAGTATTCAGTGGCCGAGCCCGCCGCAAAGAATACTGGATGTTCGCTCTTTTTCAGGCACTTATTGGTATAGTCATATTGCTGGCAGATTCACTATTAGGCATCTCCTTTGGAGAAAATTACGACTTCGGAATCCTCCACAGCCTGTACTCACTGGCGCTATTTATTCCGGGCCTCGCCGTATCGGTACGACGACTTCATGACGTGGGCAAAAGTGGTTGGTTCATGTTCATTATATTAATTCCACTGGTAGGCGTTATCTGGTTATTGGTGCTCGACTGCACGGAAGGTACCCGGGGAGACAATCAATACGGTCCCGATCCTAAAGCAGTGCCTGAGTTTGCCTATTAGTACAACCGGCAGTAACGAAAGCGGCCGAAGCTCCTGGGAGCTTCGGCCGCTTTCGTTACTGCCGTGAAGCATCAACCTTACATGTGGATGGCGCGGTTTTCTGTGGCGGCCAGGCAGGCTTCCTTCATGGCTTCGGCATAGGTGGGATGGGCGTGGCTCATGCGGGCCACGTCTTCGGCCGAGGCGCGGAACTCCATGGCCGTGACGGCTTCGGCAATCAGGTCGGCGATGCGCGGGCCCACCATGTGCACGCCCAGGATTTCGTCGGTCGTTTTGTCGGCCAGCACCTTCACGAAGCCGTCGAGGTCGCCGGAGGCGCGGGCGCGGCCGGAGGCGCGGAAGGGGAAGTTGCCGGTTTTGTAGGCCCGGCCTTCTTCCTTAAGCTGCTCTTCGGTGTAGCCCACTCCCGCCGCTTCGGGCCAGGTGTACACCACGCCCGGAATGAGCAGGTAGTTGATGTGCGGCTTCTGGCCCACGATGGTTTCGGCCACGAACACGCCTTCTTCCTCGGCCTTGTGGGCCAGCATGGCGCCGCGCACCACGTCGCCGATGGCGTAGATGCCGGGCACGTTGGTTTGCAGGTGGGCATCGACCTTGATGCGGCCGCGCTCCTCCATTTCGATACCAGCGGCCTCCAGGTTCAGGCCCGCCGTGTAGGGCGAGCGGCCCACCGCCACCAGGCAGTAGTCGCCTTCCACCTTCACTTCCTCGCCCTTGGGGCTGGTGGCGGTTACCGTCACCACGTCGCCTTCGCGGGTGGCGCCAGTTACCTTGTGGCCCAGCATGAACTTGATGCCGATTTTGCCCAGCACCCGCTTCATCTCCTTGCCGATGCTGCCGTCCATAGTCGGCACCAGCGCGTCGGTGTACTCAATTACGGTTACCTCCGAGCCCAGGCGGGCGTAAATGGACGCCATTTCGAGGCCGATAACGCCACCGCCAATCACAACGAAGCTCTTGGGCACCTCGCGGATGTTCAGGGCCTCGGTGCTCGTAATGATGCGCTCCTTGTCCTGGCTGATGAAGGGCAGCACCGTGGGCTTCGAGCCGCTGGCGATGATGACGTTCTTGGTCTCGATCTGCTGCTCCTCGCCGCCGTTGGTGGGCACGATTTTGATGTGCGTTTTATCGACGAACGAACCCATGCCGTGGATGACGTCGATTTTATTCTTCTTCATCAGATACACGATGCCGTCGGTGTTGGCCTTCACCACGCCGTTCTTGCGGTCGTTCATCTGGGGCATGTTCACCCGCAAATCGTTCAGCTCGATGCCGTGCTCCTTAAAGGTGCTGTGGGCGTTGTGGTAGTGCTCGGTGCTGTCGAGCAGGGCCTTGCTGGGGATGCAGCCCACGTTGAGGCAGGTGCCGCCCAGCGTGTCGTACTTCTCGATGAGGGCAGTTTTGAGGCCCAACTGGGCGCAACGGATAGCGGCCACATAGCCGCCCGGTCCCGAACCGATGACGGTAACGTCGTATTGATTCATAATCAGGAAATGTCGGTGGAAATCAACTGGGGGCAAAGGTAACGGTTGCGGCGGGGAAGTGGTGAGTAGGTGAACAGTTCTGTCATTGCGAGCAGCGCGAAGCAATCCGGAGGGGCAAAACGCGACGCCTTGACAAGCACCAAGCCCCTTACGCCCGTCATTGCGAGGACGTAGGAAATTCCGCACTTAGAGTGGCGTCAATCCGTGAGGGCAATATGTAAACCTAATGAAGCACTAACTCCTTGTCGGCACTAGCACAAAAGGCTTTGCGCTCATCAGGGCTTTGCATTCTGCCCCTCCGGATTGCTTCGCGCTGCTCGCAATGACGCGCTGTTCTCTACTCTACTAGCACGCCTATGTAGCAGCTCTCGGTGTCCACTTCCAGGTTCTCCTTGGTCAGCCCCGGCAGGTTCACCGCTTCAAAGGTGGTAGTCAAGGGCAGCGCCACGAAACCGGCGGTGCCTGTCACGCGCAAGCGGGCGGGCAGCTCGAAATCGGGAGTGGCGGCAATCCAGCGGGCCAGCGGCGGGCCGGTAGTGGGGAAGCGCACCTCCAGCACCGGCAGACCCGCGTGGCGCAGGTACTGGTCGAACACGGGCGTCAGGTTCTGGCCGGTTTGCTGGTTGAAGTAGTCGATTACCTGTTTGGTGGTTACAGTCTGGTGGTAAAAGGTGCGGCCCAGGCCCCGCAGCAGCTCGCGCCACCTAGCATCGTCGGGCACGTAACTGGTGCGGATGAGATGGAGCAGGTTGGAGCCCTTGTCGTACATATCCGACGACCCCTCCTCGTTCACGCCGTAGGGCCCGATAATGGGGCCGTCGTTGCGGATGTTGCGGCGCTGGCCGTGGATGTACTGGCGGGCGGCGTCCTTACCGAACTGGCTTTCCACGAACAGGGCTTCCGAGTAGGTCGTAAAGGCCTCGTGCACCCACATATCGGCAATATCCTTAGTAGTGATGTTGTTGCCGAACCACTCGTGGCCGCTTTCATGGATGATGATGAAGTCCCACTTCAGCCCCCAACCGGTGCCCGAGCGGTCGAGGCCGCGGTAGCCGTTCTTGTACTCGTTGCCGTAGGCCACGGCGCTCTGGTGCTCCATGCCCAGGTGGGGCGTTTCCACCAGCTTGTAGCCGTCTTCATAAAACGGGTAGGGCCCGAACCAGTATTCCATACTCTTGAGCATGGGTTTCACGTTGTCGCCGAATTGCTTTTTGGCCTTGGCTAGGTTCTCGGGCAGCACCCAGTAGTCGAGCGTGAGCGGGCCTTTCTCGCCGGCGTAAGTATCCTGAAAGTGCGCGTAGTTGGCCACATTCAGGGCCACGTTGTAGTTGTTGATGGGGTTGCTCACGAACCAATCGAAGCGGGTGGCGCCGCCTTTCAGCTTGGTAGTGCGGCGCAGGCGGCCGTTCGATACGTTGGTTAGGCCCCGGGGTACGGTTACGCTGATGAGCATGGAGTCGGGCTCGTCGGCCTGCTGGTCTTTGCAGGGCCACCAGATGCTGGCGCCCACGCCCTGGCAGGCCGTGGCCACCCAGGGCTGGCCCGCGCCATGCTCGGCAAACACCAATCCACCGTCCCAGGGCGCGTTTTTGGCAACAGTCGGCTGGCCACCATAGTACACCGTGAAGCTCGCCTGCTGGCCCTGCCGGATAGGCGCGGGGAACGTGACGAACACGGCGTTGAACTCGCGGGTAAACGGCAGCGGCTCCCCCTTGTACTCCACCTTTTCCACGGCCAGGTTGGCAAACAAATCGAACTGCAGCTGTGTGAAGTCGCGGGTGGCCGTAAAACGGAACTCGTTGGAGCCCTGGATAGCGCGCCCGGCCACATCCAGTCGCACATCGAGGTGGTAGTAGTTGATATCGTAGCAGCTCCGCAGCGGCGCGTTGTAGTTGCCCCGCAACGAATCGGCGCGGCTGAAACCGGCGGGCGCAGCGCCCTGCAGCAGTTGGGCCCGGGCGGGGGGGGCAGCGGCGCTCAGCAGCAGAAGAGTCAATAGAAACAGCAGGCGCGACATAGGGCAGAGAGGTTTGTAGGAGCAGCCAAGATGATGTAGAGACGCAACCCTTGGCGTCTCGTCGTTGAACGACGGTATATAAAGATCAGCAACGACGAGACGCAAAAGGATTGCATTTCTACACCGTTTTTAGCCGCCCAATCTTCTGGCATAAAGAATCAAACGGCTGGGGCTACAGACCCGGCCGGTCGCACGACGTTGCGCGGACACCGGAGCGCAAAATACGGCACCGGCCTTGTTTAGCAGGCCGCTGCCAGCCAAAAGGACCGTAGTTTTGCGCATATTTTCCTTGATTCTATGCCGGCTTCCGCGCCCACCGCTTCCCGTTCGCTTGTTCTGTTGGCGCTGCTGGCGTTGTATCTCATCTGGGGCTCTACTTACCTGGCCACCAAAATTGCGCTGGGCATCTGGCCACCGTTTCTGCTCTCAGCCATGCGCTACCTGGTGGCGGGCACCGTGCTTTATGGCGCCCTGCGGCTCAGCGGCTCGCCGGCCCCTTCGCGGCAAGACTGGTGGCGGGCCGCCATTATGGGCATCTGCCTGCCTGTCTTTGGAAACGGCGGCACCACCTTCGCGCAGCAGTACATTCCGTCGGGCATGACGGCCCTGCTGGTGGCCGCGGTACCCATGTACCTGGCACTGCTGGGCTGGGCGTCCGGCCTCTCGGCGCGGCCCAACGCCAAGGTGCTGCTGGGCCTCGTGCTGGGCGTGGCCGGACTGCTGCTGCTGCTCAAAACCGATAGCACCGCCCCGGTCCTGATTCCCGGCCATGCCCTGCTCGGCATCGGCGCGGTGCTGGTGGGCTCGTTTATGTGGGCCGTGGGTTCGCTCTACTCCCGCCAAAAGCCCATCGGCGGCTCGCCCTTCATGGGCGTGGGCATGCAGATGCTATGCGGCGGCTTCTACCTATCGATTATCGGGCTGCTGCACGGCGAAGCCTCAGCTTTTCACGTCGATGAGGTGCCGCTCAAAATATGGAGTGCCTTGGCTTACCTCGTTGTATTCGGCTCCATCATTGCCCTTTCGGCCTACGTGTGGCTGCTGAAGGTAGTCGAGCCGACGCTGGCCGGCACCTACGCCTTCGTCAATCCGGTGGTGGCGCTGCTGCTGGGCTGGCTGTTTGCGGGCGAAACCCTGAACACCGGCATGCTGGGCGGCGCGGCCCTGATTGTGGCCGCTGTAGCCCTGGTGGTACTGGGTGGCAAGCAGCGCCAGCCCCGCAAGCTGGCCTGAAGCCGGACAGTAGTCGCCACCACCTGGACAAGCTGCCAGTCAGCCGCTTGCGTTTAGTTGCTTAGGATTATCAGGTGCCCAAAAGCTCTGCTGCGCCGTAGCGCCAGCTACCAATAAAATTAAAAAAGGAAAGAAAGTAGCGAGGCAGGTTTTTGTAGCGAATGGCAGGCAACCTGCGTAAATTCGCTACGTACTAGCAACCCCACCCGTTCTCACTTTCTGGCTTATGAAAACGTCTGCTACCCGCCCCGATATTTGCACCGAAGGCGACATTAAAACGCTCGTCGATTCGCTTTGCTACAAGGCCACCCACGATACGCTGCTGGGAGCCAGTTTCTCCGCCGCCGCCCGCATCCACTGGCCCCACTATCTCACGTCGCAATACCGCTACTGGAGCTGCTCGCTGCTCGGGGCCGGTACGCCCGAAGGTGAGGCACTACCCGAGCAGGTAGCACTGCCGCGCGGCGGTGCCCACATCGAGCACTGGCTGCAGCTGTTCTCGTCCACCGTCGAGGAGTATTTCGCCGGCTCGAAAGCCGAGCAGGCTAAGCAGTTGGCGGGCCAGATGGTTACCCGCCTCAAAGCCGTGCGCAGCCGCGAGTTGCCCGTCGATTAGCCCATCACCTCACTCTGCCTGCTTCCGGCCACCACCAGCCACCGCCATGGCAAGAGCCGACGGCAGCGTGTATTTTCAGCCAGAAAGGCAAGGCCCCCGGTACCACAGTACCAGGGGCCTTGCCTTTTAACTTCATCTGCCAACCGCGCCAGAACGCTTAGGCTGCTACCGGATCTTTACGATGCTTTGGGGGCCGGCGCGATGCCAAGTCGCGCAGGTAGCTTAGGTCCAGGATGCTGAAGCCAACCTTCGAGAGGAATGGCACGACCACAAACAGTACTGTTTCGGTAGTCTGGCCGAACAGGAACAGGCCCGACGGCCCCAGGGCCCAGATGGTAGGATAGGCAATCCAGAGAATAGTGAGGAAGCCCAGCAGCTTGTTGTAAATGCCTCCCAACTCGGCATTGGAGTTGGCCGCCAGCCTGCGTAACGGGACCCACAGCAGGTAAAGCACCGCTACAAATGCCCCGACTCCGCACAAAAACCAGGTCAGGCGAGCCGTGCTGCTTTCCGACAAATCGGCCAGCAAACCGCACAGAATCATCACTACGTCGGCAGCGACCAAGCCAAACAATAGCGTGATGCTCCGCTCGTGCTTGGGCGTGTAAAACATAGCCGTGAAGCCCAGTGCCAGCAGCAGCAGCGGGGTGCTCACGACCCAGTCCAGATACCGGGCGTAATAGGTGGTCTGGCCCGCTACCTCAACCGAGCCCTGGCCCATGGCCATGCCCGTGTAGGCCAGCGCCGACCAGATCGGAATCATCATGGCGAGGCTGTACTCGTACTGCGGTACGTTTTTGGGGTTACGGCTCCAACTCCAGAAAAGTAGTGCGCCGCCCACCATCAGGGCCACGTAGAGCCAATAAAGTAAGGTTTGAGTTTCCATGCAAAGCGTAAAATGGGGTGAGAGAATAATACCCCCCTTTACTACCAGCAGCTCTTTTAAGTTGACTTCAATTTGGCTGTGGCCGCAGTTTCCAAAGCAAAAAGCCGGCTCCCACTGCGTGGAAACCGGCTTTTTGGATAGTCAAAAAATACTATACTCCCAGCAACAGACGAGTCGGATCTTCGAGTAGCTCTTTCACGCGCACCAGAAACGATACCGATTCGCGGCCGTCGATGATGCGGTGGTCGTAGCTCAGGGCCAGGTACATCATGGGGCGGATAACCACTTGGCCGTTCTCGGCAATGGGGCGCTGGATGATGTTGTGCATTCCCAGGATGGCCGACTGGGGGGCGTTGATGATGGGCGTACTCATCATCGAGCCGAACACGCCACCGTTGGTGAGCGTGAACGTACCACCGGTCATCTGCTCCAGCGTGAGCTTGTTGTCGCGGGCCAGCGTAGCCAGCCGCACTACCTCTTTCTCGATGCCCTCGAAGCTCAGCGCCTCGGCGTTGCGGATAACCGGCACCACCAGCCCTTTCGGGGCCGATACGGCAATGCTGATGTCGCAGAAGTCGTTGTACACAATGTCGGTACCGTCAATCTGCGCGTTCACGCTCGGCCACTCCTGCAGGGCCACGCACACGGCCTTGGTGAAGAACGACATGAAGCCGAGGCCCACGCCGTTTTTCTCCTTGAACTTGTCCTTAAACTTGGTGCGCAGATCCATGATGGGCTGCATGTTCACCTCGTTGAAGGTAGTGAGCATGGCCGTCTCGTTCTTTACCGTTACCAGGCGGCGGGCTACTGTTTTGCGCAGGTTGCTCATCCGCTCGCGCCGCTGGTTGCGGTTGCCGGTGGGCTCGTTGGCTGCGGCGGGCGCGCTGTTACCGGCCGGGGCAGGTGCTGCCTTGGGGGCCGCAGCAGCTGGAGTGGCTAGCTTAGCCGAAGCGTTTTGTGCGTCCTCCTTCGTAATGCGGCCGTCGCGGCCGGTGCCCGACACGTCGGCGGCGTTGATGCCCTTCTCACCCAGAATTTTACCGGCCGCCGGCGAAGGCGTACCCGTAGCGTAAGAATTGCTGCCACTGCTGGCCGCCGCGTTGCCCGTGGGGGCCGACGTAGGTGCGGCGGCTTTCGGGGCATCTGCCTTAGGGGCAGCACCGCTACCACCCTCAATACGGGCAATAGTAGCCCCAATGCTGATGGTTTCGCCTTCTTGGGCAGCGTGGCGCAGCGTACCGGCGGCCTCGGCAGGCAACTCGAATGTCGCCTTATCCGATTCCAGCTCGGCAATGATTTCGTCGCGCTCTACAGTGGCTCCGTCCTCTTTCAGCCACTTGGCCACGGTAACCTCGGTAATCGACTCGCCCACCGTCGGAATAGTCATCTCGACTGTTGCTCCGCCACCGCTTTGGGTGTCGTTGCTGCTGGCTGCCGCGGCGCCGCCTTCGGGCTTGCCGCCGTAGCCGGCCTGGTCGCTGGCCTGGGGGTTTTCCTCGCCCTTGGTTATGGGGTCGGCAGTGTTGGCTGGGGCCGCAGCAGCTTTCGGAGCATCTGCCTGTGGGGCCGCAGCGCCGTCGCCGTCGATTTCGGCAATCGTCACACCAATATCAATGGTTTCGCCCTCGGCTATCTTGATGCGAAGTACGCCAGCGGTTTCGGCGGGCAGCTCAAACGTGGCCTTGTCCGACTCCAGCTCGGCAATAATTTCGTCGCGCTCCACTGTGTCGCCGTCGGCTTTCATCCACTTGGCAATGGTTACTTCGGTGATGGATTCGCCAACGGCGGGGATTTTGATTTCCAGACCCATAGGTGGGGGATTTGAAGGGTTTCGGGAGTGAATAATTGAGCAAAGCGGCAGCCGTTGCGCAGTCAGCCATGATGGCCGGCTGATCGCGCAACGAGCTAGTCGTGCTTTTTGGCAATAGCGTTGGTTGCTTCAATTACGTCGTCGGCAACGGCCTCGGCAGGCTTATCAAAGGCGCGGGCTACAATGTCTTTCTGCTCCTTGACGTGCACCTTATTGTAGCCGGTGGCCGGCGAAGCCGAGGGCTTACGCGAAATCACGTTTTCCAGCTCGCGGCGCATAAAGCGCAGCAGGTAGTTCCAGTAGCCCATGTTTTCGGGCTCTTCCTGCACCCAGTACACCTTGGCTTTGGGGTACTTGGCCAGCTCGGCATTCAGCTGCTGCTGCGGGAATGGGTGCAGCTGTTCGAGACGCACAATGGCCACGTCGCGGCGCTCCGACTGCTGCTGCTCGTCGAGCAGGTCGAAGTACACTTTGCCCGAGCACAGCAGCACGCGCTTCACCTTCTTGGCTTCGGCATAATCGTCGCCGAGCACCTCGCGGAAGCGGCCGCTAACGAACTCGTCCACCGGCGATACGCACAGCGGGTTGCGCAGCATCGACTTGGGCGACATAACGATGAGCGGCTTGCGGAACTCCCAGGTTAGCTGCCGGCGCAGGGCGTGGAAGAAGTTGGCTGGCGTGGTCATGTTGGCCACGATGATGTTGTTTTCGGCGGCCAGCTGCAGAAACCGCTCGGGGCGGGCATTGGAGTGCTCCGGGCCCTGGCCTTCGTAGCCGTGGGGCAGCAGCATCACGAGGCCATTCATACGCTGCCACTTGCTTTCCGAGCTCACGATGAACTGGTCAATCATGGTCTGGGCGCCGTTGGCAAAGTCGCCGAACTGGGCTTCCCAAACCACCAGCGCCGTGGGATTGGCCATGGCATAGCCAAACTCAAAGCCCAGCACCGCATATTCGCTCAACAGCGAGTTGTAGATACGCAGAGTTTCCTGGCCTTCGGCAATGTGGTTGAGCGAGTTGTAAGGAGCCGATGTCTCAGCGTCGTGTAGAACGGCGTGGCGGTGCGAGAACGTGCCGCGCTGCACATCCTGGCCGCTTACGCGCACAATGTGCTTATCGAGCAGCAACGAGCCGTAGGCCAGCAACTCGGCGGCGGCCCAGTTCAGCACGCGGGTTTCGAAGAACATCTTGCGACGCTCCTCCATCAGCTTATCAATTTGCTTGAGCGGCCGGAAGCCCTCGGGCAGCTTGGTCAGGGCCGTACCCACCTTGGCCAGGGCTTCCTCGCTGATGCCGGTTTCGGGGCTCTGCTTGAAATCGTCGGACGTGCTGCGGCGCAGGTTGCGCCACTCGTTTTCGAGAGGCTGATAATGGTAGGGCAGCGCCTGCTGCTTCACCAGATCCAGCCGGGCCTGCAGGGTCTCGCGGAATTCCTTGTCGAGCTCGTCGGCCAGCTCGGCATCCACGTCGCCGCGTTTTACCAGCGTGGCGTTGTACACCTCGCGCGGGTTCTGGTGCTTGCTGATGAGGTTATAGAGCGTGGGCTGCGTGAATTTGGGCTCGTCGGACTCGTTGTGTCCGTGGCGGCGGTAGCACACCATATCAATAAAGATATCGGCATGGAACTCCTGGCGGTACTCGGTGGCTAACTGCACGGCAAACACCACCGCCTCGGGGTCGTCGCCGTTTACGTGCAGCACCGGCGCATCGATAATCTTGGCCAGGTCGGTGCTGTAAATCGAGGAACGGCCGTCCTCGAAGTCGGTGGTAAAGCCCACCTGATTGTTAATAACAAAGTGGATGGTGCCGCCAGCCTTGTAGCCTTCCAGCTGCGACATCTGCGTTAGCTCGTAACCGATACCCTGGCCCGAAACGGCCGCGTCGCCGTGAATGAGGATGGGCATTACCTTATTCAGGTTGTTGCCATAACCGTGGTCGAGCTTGGCGCGCACAAACCCTTCTACTACCGGGTTCACAGCTTCGAGGTGCGAGGGGTTGGGGGCCAGCTTCAGGTTCACCGAATGGCCATCTACCTCTACTTGGCTGCTGAAGCCCATGTGGTACTTCACGTCGCCGTCGCCCATCGTCAGGTCGGGCACGGCGGTACCCTGGAACTCCGAGAAAATCTGCTCGTAGGTTTTGCCCATGATGTTGGCCAGCACGTTCAGCCGGCCGCGGTGGGCCATGCCAATCATCACTTCCTCCACGCCCAGCTCGGCTCCTTTGCGGATGATGGCGTCGAGGGCCGGAATGGTGGTTTCGCCGCCTTCAAGCGAGAAACGCTTCTGCCCCAGGAATTTGGTATGCAGGAAGTTCTCGAACACCACGGCCTCGTTGAGCTTGCTCAGAATCCGCTTCTTGTACTCTTTGCTGGGCTTGAAGCTTAGCGACTCGCGCTCCACCTTGTCGCGGAACCAGTCGAGTACCTTCGGGTCGCGGATATAGGTGTACTCGAAGCCAATGCTACGGGTGTAAATCTTCTGTAGCGCGTCTACAATCTGGCGCAGGGTGGCGTCGTCATCAAGACCCACAATTACGTTGCCGCTGCGGAATACAGTATCCAGATCAGCTTCGCCCAGCCCGAAGTCAGCCAGTTGCAGGTGCGCTTTGCGGTCTTTGCGGGCGCGCACTGGGTTGGTCTGGGCTACGAGGTGCCCCCGGCTACGGTAGGCATATATCAGGTTGCGCACCTGGGTTTCCTTGTCGCCCGACTCGCGGTCGACCGAGCGGATGGCCGGGGCATTGTTGGTGCTGGCCGGAGTAACCAATGCGCCTTCGCCGTCGGCCTGGGGCAGTTCGCCGTCGGGGAACTGCTGCGAGAAATCGAAACCTTCAAAAAACTTGCGCCAGCCGAAATCAACCGATTCAGGGTCGTTTTTATAGGATTGGTACAGCTGGTCGATGAACTCGCCGTTGGCGTTGGCGATATAGGAATACTGGTCCATGCGGTGGGAAATGGTGGAATCAGGGAGTAAAGGTATATAGCTTTCTCAAAAGGCTAAAACGCGTATGTGCATATGCAAATATGCCTGACCTTTAAGCCCATAAAAAACGCCTCGATAAGTTGAGAAGTCGTTCAGCTAAATCTATTGAAATAAATACGGCCGATACCTTTATATGTTGATATTAAAGCTTGGCACAGCCTCGCCCGCCAGGCCCGGCCACTTACTCTGGCAAAGCCTGATAAGGTCGGCATCTACAGGCTAATGCTTCTAATACTGGTTCATATTCCGGTGGCAGCCGCTTCTTGTTGGCCTATCAAAACACCAGTCCCGCCGCCAGCGCCGCTCCTACGATAATGTACGAGGGCACTCTATCCCAGAGCAGCAGCAGAAACGTAGCGCCGATGAGGGCCAGATTGACAGTCGTGTCGGGTAACGGGTGGTACAGCAGAAAGGTGGCAGCCCACACGAAGCCCGCCGATACGGCATTAATGCCTTCGAGCGAGGCCTTTACTACCCGGTAGCGCTTGAGCTGGTCCCAGAATCGAATTAGAAAAAAGATAAGCAGCGTGCCGGGCATAAATATACCAGCCGCGCCAACCAGTGCACCCAGTAGCTGCCCATCAAGGCCGCTACCCTCGCCGCGCATGGCCAACGCTCCAATGTAGGCGGCAAACGAGAAGTTGGGACCTGGCAGGGCCTGCACCAGCCCCAGGCCCGATAGGAACTCCTCCGACGTGAGGTAGTGCTTGAACTCGACGAACTCGGTATAGAGCAACGGGGCCAGCACCTGCCCGCCTCCAAACACGAGGCTACCGTTGCGGTAAAAATTCTCGAACAGGCGCACCGGCAGCAACTGGGTGAACTGGCCCAGCACGGCCGCCCCAATCAGTATGCCCAGCCAGAGCACAAAGTTGGCCCACTCAATCTGCATGGGCATCTTCTCCTGCTGGGGCATTTTGCGGTAGCGGAAGGTGGTAATCAGGCCACCAGCCAGCAGCAGAATGGGCATAACCCAAGGCACCTGCACTGCATATACCAAAATGGCCGCCAGCACCAGTAGTCCCACAGCCGTTTTGCTATGAATGACTTTTCGGGCAATGGTGTAGGCCGAGTACGCCACAAAGCCCACGGCCACCGGCTGCACATACTGCACCAGCCGCATCACCAAATCCTTATCCAGGTAGCTCACCGACAGACCTGCCACCGTCATGATGCACACGGCCGGCAGCATCCAGACCAGCAGCGTGAGGTAGGCCAAGTTGGGGCCACCCAGTCGAAAGCCGATGGCGGTAATGGTCTGGGTAGAAGAAGGGCCGGGCAGAATCTGGCACAGCGCCATCAGCTCCAGCAGCTCGGGAGCCGTTAGGTAGCGGCGCTTGTCTACCAGCAGGCGCAGCATCATGGCCAAATGGGCCTGCGGGCCACCGAAAGCGGTGAGGCCTAATGCCGCCACATCCTTGAGAAACACAAGGTTGCGCCCACGTTTCACCCGCCGGTGGCCTCGTGGCAGCGGGGCCAGCATACTATTGTCGGAGGCGGGCGCGGTCAAGGCAGAAGGGCGCGGGGCAAAGGTGATGGATGCCCAAGATACGCGGGCTTCTTAAAACTGTCATTCCGAGCAGTGCAAGGAACCTGGCCTATCCTCTTTAACTATTGACTTTCAGTTGCATTACCGAGTCAGTTGCTTTGTTGCACAACTATACTTCCTGCTTTAAAAGCAAAACGAGGAATCTGGCTAAGGGTCTTACAACCCAATGGCTGTAAGGCCCTTAGCCAGATTCCTCGTGCTACTCGTAATGATAGTTCTTTACTTCTTTTTCAGGCCCAGCTCAATCAGGCGCTCATTCAGGAACTCGCCGGCCGTAATATCAGCCTCCTTTTTAGGGTTATCGGCCGTTACGCAGGTTTCCAGGGCCGCCAAGCTCATTTCGGAGCGCGGGTGCATAAAGAACGGCACGCTGTAGCGCGACGAGTTCATCTTCTCGCGGGCTGGGTTTACTACGCGGTGAATGGTGCTGGTGAGGACGCCGTTGGTCAGGCGCTGGAGCATATCGCCCACGTTCACCACAATCTGGTCGGGCAGGGCCGTAATGGCAATCCACTTACCGTCGCGACGCTTCACCTGAAGACCGTCGGCCGAAGCACCCATGAGCAGCGTAATCAGGTTGATGTCGCCGTGCTCGGCGGCGCGCACGGCGTCGGCCGGCACCTCATCGGGGTTTTCGATGGGGTAGTAGTGGATGGGGCGCAGGATGGAATTACCGTTGCGCACCTTGTCATCGAAGTAGTTCTCGGGCAGCTCCAGGTACAGGGCAATGGCGCGTAATACGTCTTTACCGGCCGATTCGAGGGTACGATAGGTCAGCAGCGAAGTATCGGCGAAGCTGTCCACCTCGGAAGGCCAGATGTTGTCCGGATACTCAGCCCCGATGGGGTCGTTGGCATCATCTACCTCCTGGCCCACGTGGTAGAACTCCTTCAAGTCGCCGGTGTTGCGGCCCTTGGCGTGCTCCTTGCCTTTGCTGACATAGCCGCGCTGGCCGGCCAGTTCGGGCTTTTCGTACTGCTGCTTCACGTCGTCGGGCAGCGAGAAGAACGCTTTCACGTCGGAGTAGAGCTTGTCGGTCTGCTCGTTGCTGAGGCCGTGGTTTTTAAGGGCTACAAAGCCGATGCTCTGGTATGCCTGGCCGAGCTGTTGAACAAACCGGGCCTTACGCTCGGGGTCGCCGGAGCGAAAATCGGCCAGGTCGAGGGATGGGATTTCGTTGAGCAGTTGCGCTTCCATACAAGTAAAGCTGATTGAAAGAAGAGACTAGTATTGAGGCCGCAAGTTACTCAAAACCGGCTGCTATTACAGTGTAGGCGGAGCGAAGCGGCAGCCAGCCTACACTGGTTTCACTGCATTTGCTGAGTTGAGTGTTGCGGCCGGCTGCCGTTTCCTTGGGCCGGGCATTTGGCCCTGTTATCCAACAGAGGACACATTAGCCAACGGCAGAGCCAATGATTGAACTTGATTTTGCATTTTTTCGGGTCACTTCCCCCCTCACGCGCGCGGAAGCAGTATCTTTGGGCCTGCTTACCGACGTGGGCGAAACTTCCAGTGCCCTTCTGGCGTCTTGTAAAAATCCTGAATTCCATAAGCAGTCTGTACCCCTATTATATAGGAGCCGGCTCCGACTTTGACTTGCGCGCGATTATGAACAGTAACACATTACTACTTCTGGGGGGCCTGCTGCTGAGCTGTAGTGGTCTGGCTCAGGCTCAGCACGCCGTATGGGCAGCGAAAGTAGTAGCGGTTTCTTCGCAGAAAGCGGAGGGCAAGGAGCCCTTTTCGCCCGAGAAGGTATTGGGCGAGCCCAACGCGACGCCTTTGGGCCAAGCCAGCAACGAGGCTTGGATTCCGAAAAAGACGGGCAGCAGCGAATCGATTGAAGTACGCTTCAGCAAATCGCTTATTGCCCGGCAGGTTTCGGTGGTCGAAAACTTCAACCCCGGCTCTATCACCAGCATCGAACTGGTCGATACGCGCGGTGGCAAGCACGAGGTGTACAAAAACGACTCACCCGGCCCCATTCCCGAGCAGTTTCGCACCCTGCAGGCCACCTTTGCGGCGGCTACCTACCGCACTATTGGGGTGGTGGTTACCATGAACACCAAGGCCGTGAATGGCGTCAATCAGATTGATGCCATTGGCGTGGCCGATGTGGTGGATACTATGGTGAAGAAGGAGTTTAAAAACGAGGAAAGCGGCGTGACTTTCGACTCGGCCATGGTTAACCTAGGGCCCAACGTCAACTCAAAATACGTTGATACTCACCCGGTTATATCTCCCGACGGCCGGACACTGTTTTTTGCCCGCCAAGAGAGTCCGCAGAACAGTGGCGGGGCCAACGACGTGCAGGACGTATGGTTCAGCACGCTGGGCAATGCTGAGAAGAAAGCCTGGAATCCGGCCAAAAACATCGGCAGCCCCATTAACACCCCCCGCGACCCCAACGGCGTAGCCTCGGTATCGGCCAACGGCCAGCAGATGCTGGTTATCGGCGTGTACGAGCCTGATGGGACCATTGTGCCTAAAGGCCCCAGCATGAGCCGGCGCACGGCCACAGGGTGGAGCAAGCCCGTGAAAGTGGAAATTGAGGACTACTACAACGACGACGCCGAAAACGTAGACTTTTTCCTGGCTACTTCGGGCAAGGTAATGCTGATGGCCGTGGACCGCAAAGACGGACAGGGCGAGCAGGACCTGTATGTAAGCTTCATCAATAAAGACGGCAAAAGCTGGAGCCGCCCGCGCAACCTGGGTGCCAACGTAAATACCAAGAAGGCCGACTTTGCGCCTTTCCTGGCTTCCGATGGCAAAACGCTGTACTTCGCTTCGGAGGGCCGCGGCGGTTACGGCAAGAGCGACATTTTCTATTCCAAGCGCCTCGACGACTCCTGGACCAACTGGACCAAGCCCCGCAACCTGGGCGCGACCGTCAACTCGCCCGACTTTGATGCCTACTACACGGTTTCGGCGGCCGGCGAGGATGCCTACCTGGTGTCGGCCCGCAACGGCATCGGCAACTCCAAGGACATTTTCCGCATTTCGCTCAAGCCGACTTTCCGGCCTGAAGTAGTGACGCTGGTACGCGGCCGGGTGCTCGATGCCAGTACCAAGAAGCCGGTAGCAGCCACCATTCGCTACGAAAACCTGCTGACGGGTGAGGAAATAGGGGTGGCCGAAACCAGCCCCATCGATGGTTCTTACACCATTGTGCTGCCTTCGGGCACGCAGTACGGCTACCGCGCCGACGCCAAGGATTACTTGGCCGAGTCGGACAACCTCGACGTAACCGACCGCCAGAAGTATTCGGAGGTAACCCAGGACCTGTATCTGGTGCCTTTTGCAGTGGGCCAGACCATCAAGCTCAACAACATCTTCTTCACCCAGAGCAAGTACTACCTGCGTGAGAACTCCTACCCCGAGCTGTTGCGTCTGGTAGCCATTCTGAAGGAGTATCCGCAAATTGAAATCCGGCTGGAAGGCCACACCGACAACCAGGGCGAGCCGCAGCTGAACGTGAAGCTGAGCCTCGACCGCGTGAATGAGGTGAAGAAATACTTGGTGCAGAAAGGCATCAACGGCAGCCGCATCAGCACCGAAGGTTTCGGCGGCGGCAAGCCTGTTGCCAGCAACGACCAGGAGGAAACCCGCAAACTCAACCGCCGCGTCGAGTTCCGGATTACGAAGAAGTAAGCTTTTCAAGCTGTTCGCTCGACCGCCCAATATCCTTGTGGCGCATAAAATCAAAAGGCCTTACCGCATCCTAACGACCGTGACAACGGCTCGTTTTGGTGAGGTAAGGCCTTTTACTATGTTGGGCTAACTGGAGGTCGGCTAACCTCCAATGCTCTTAGCCATCGGCTCAAAACCCTAGCTCAGCCGGGTTTCGTCGCGGTTGGGCTTGGTGCCACTGTTAGAGGCACCAGGATTAGCAATAGAGTCACGCATGTCGGTGTCCGACTGAATGTTGCGCATCTTGTAGTAGTCCATGATGCCGAGGTTGCCATTACGGAACGCTTCGGCCATGGCCTTCGGAATCTCGGCTTCGGCTTCGACTACGCGGGCTTTGGCCTCCTGAGTTTTAGCGCGGTTTTCCTGCTCCACGGCCACGGCCATGGCGCGGCGCTCTTCGGCCTTGGCCTCGGCTACTTTCAGGTCGGCGGTGGCCTGGTCGATTTGCAGCTTGGCGCCGATGTTCTCCCCTATGTCAATGTCGGCAATATCGATGGACAGGATTTCGAAGGCCGTACCCGCATCAAGACCCTTGCTGAGCACGAGCTTGGAGATTTTATCGGGGTTTTCTAGTACTTCCTTATGCGAGCGGGAGGAGCCGATGCTGGTTACGATGCCTTCGCCCACGCGGGCCAGAATGGTTTCTTCGCCGGCACCGCCCACGAGCTGGGCAATGTTTGCGCGCACGGTTACGCGGGCTTTGGCAATCAGCTGAATGCCATCCTGCGCCACGGCGGCCACATTGGGCGTGTTGATCACCTTGGGATTCACGCTGGTAGTCACGGCCGCAAACACGTCGCGGCCGGCCAGGTCGATGGCAGTAGCCTGCTTGAAGGTCAGCGGGATATTCGCTTTGTCAGCCGAAATGAGGGCCTTAATGACACTAGGGACATTGCCGCCCGCCAGGTAGTGGGTTTCAAGGTCGTTGGCCGTGAGGGCCAGGCCAGCCTTGGTGGAGGTAATCATCGAGTTGACAATCAGGGACGGCGGCACCTTGCGCACACGCATGAAGGCGAGTTGCAGCAGGCTCACCCGCACCCCCGAGAACAGCGCCGTAATCCAGAGGCTGACCGGAAAAAAGTACAGGAACACCAGCAGGATGACGCCGCCCACGATGAGCGGAATAAGGGGAAATTCGTTCATAGGGAATAGGGAGTTGGTGAATTCAGGGTTGAGTGATGAGTTGATGTTCTATCATCCTGAGCAGAGCATCAACCGAAAATCAGGCGGTTTGGCGAACGACTATGCGGTTGTGTTCGATGCCAATGACCAGCACCTCAGAGTCAGCATCCACAAACTCGCCGCGGGTGGTTACCTCCCGACGGTCGTCAGCGAATAGGGCGGTGCCAGCGGGGCGCAGGGCCGACAGGGTGCGGCCTACCGCCCCGGGCGCAACGTCGGCTTGGCGCACATCGAGCACATGGCCGTGATGTTGCTGGGTAAGGGCCATTTTGTCGAGGTTGCGGGGCCGTAGCCCGATATACACCAGCGCCCCCACCAACACGGCCGAGGCCGAGAGCAGAATGTGACCAGTGGCGCTGCCGTAGTCGCGGTAGCTAAACCAGATACCCACCGCCAGCAGTCCGAAGCCGACCAAGCCCACCACTGTAGTACCAGGGATGAAAATGATTTCGACCACCAGAAAAGCGAGGCCAAAAAGCAACAGTAGCGCAATTGTAAGCCAATCCATAGCGAGAGGAAGATATTTTGGTTGGGAAAAGATACGCAGAAACGCAACAGTAACCGCCGTAGCCGGCTGCGGCAACCCAGGCCACAGAGCCGCGTTAAGCCAGGTATGAGCCGCGCATTCACCAAAGAGGACGATTCCCTCGAAGCCCCCATCATTCCGCCCCGGCCGGCCCTGCCGCCGGGCTCGGCCAACTACGTGACACCCACCGGCCTCGAACAGCTGCGTCAGGAGCTGACGGAGCTGGAAGCTGCCCGCACTGTCGCCGAGGCCAACCACGACAATGACGCCGACCGCACCCGCCGCCTCACGCTGCTCAACGGCCAGCTCGCTGCCCTCACCGACCGTTTGGCCAGCGCCAAGCTCGTCGACCCCGCCACCCAGCCCGCCGGCGAAGTTCGCTTTGGGGCCTGCATAACGCTGCGCCCCACTACCGGAAAAGCGCCCGAACGCCGCTTCACCATCGTAGGGGTCGATGAAGCCAGCGTGGCGGAGGGCAAAATTGCCTTCGTCGCCCCCATTGCCCGCGCCGTGCAGGGGGCCAAGCTTGGCCAGCGCGTAACGCTGCAGCTGGGCCCAAAAAAAGAAGAAGTCGAGATTATCAGCATCGAGTACTGATGTCAATCTGATACGGTATCGTATAAAGCCTCAGTTGTGGAGGACGCTGTAGG
>NZ_JABKAV010000056.1 GCF_013377905.1 Hymenobacter terrestris | reverse complement strand
GGCCCGCAAGGTGGCCAGCAGCTCGGTGAGCACGGGCCGTTGGGTAGTGGCACCGCTGATCTTTTCCTGAAACACCAGGTCCACGCCAGCGGCCTGAAGTTGGGCGAGTTGGGTATCGAGGTGCTGGTCTTTGGCTGAGACGCGTGCGTAGCCGAAGTGCATGGCAGATGGGTCAGGAAGGTGGGGCCAGGAAGATACGCGGCTGGCCCTACTTTGTGGCCCCTTCATTCCGGGTCAGGCCAGGGCTGGGTGGTGGGGGCCAGTATGGTGTACTTTAATGAACCCGCGTACCCGCAGTTACCAGGCATCGGTACGCCCTGGCGGGGAGCAGCGGAATTTTGCGCGCTTGTGCTCAATAGTGAGGCCAGCCAGCTTGAAGCCGATGATACCAGCAATAATCACAGTTCCGAAAAATACCTCGATATAGGACCAGTCGACTTTAAGAGCACATCGACGAACTTGATAAAGATAAGCAATAGGACCATCAAGACTAAAAAGGCCAGGGCAGTGGTAATTGAGGTAGTCCAGGCAAGACGGACATGAGAAAGATGTATGTTTTTCTGTCATGGTAACCAAAACCAACATGACGTCGCCCTACAAACGGCGTAAGTACGACGAGGCCTCTAAGGCGGAAGCGCTACGCCTAGCCAGTGAGAGCCGCAGTACGCAGGCGGCGGCCCGGCAGTTAGGCATCAGCCCCAAGCTGCTCTACCGATGGCAGCAGGCGCAGGTAGTGGCCGAGGTCGGCAGCGTTGAGCTGGCGCGCGACCCGGAGGTTCGCGCCCTGCGCGCCCGTCTATAGCGAGCCGAGCAGGAGTTCGACATTTTAAAAAAAGGCGGTGGTCTAATTAGGGATAGTGCGCTGGTTGTGCTGGTCGATGAAGATTTTGGTGCGTGTGGTGGGAATGGCCAAGGATTTGCTGAGCGAGCAGGATTTGCGCACTCACACGCCGCAGCGCTGGCGCAAAGAGTAATTTAAGACTTTGACGATGTCAGTTTGGACTTCGTTATTTAGACAGGGTCGGTGCGGGCCGAGCGGTAAGGCTTGGGCATAGGCCGTAAACAGGTTGGTGAGGTACCAGCAGTGGCGGCGGTAGCACCAGGGCAAGGCTGCCATAGACGGCAGGCGGTGTGGGCATCGCGCTGGCCCAGCACCCAAGCCACTGCGCCGACTCGCTCGTTCGACGGCGAACCAGCCCTTGCGCCGCCGTCGGCCTACAAGCGTCCACATTTCGTCGAGTTCAAGCGCATCTCACTGCCGACATTGTGTTTTTTTCGGCTGCCGCCGCAGCAAGGGTGGGCTGGCCCGCGACGCTTTTTTTCTGCCAGCTTAGCCACAGTCATGCGCGCCACGCCGGTCACGCGCACGATGCTGCGTTGGGAGATGCGCTCTGCCTGGAGCTTTTCTACTTGCGCTGAGCGGCGGCGGCTACAAACCGGGCTTGGTAGCCACAGGCTTTGCACTGGTAGCGGGCATGCCTGCCGCTGTGCCCATTGCGCCGAATCTGCTGGCTGCTAGACTTGGCGCAGGTGTAGTAAGCCGTTACCATCAACGCACTGTGTAATATATCCTAAATTAGAC
Organism: Hymenobacter terrestris; assembly: GCF_013377905.1. Lineage (GTDB taxonomy): Bacteria > Bacteroidota > Bacteroidia > Cytophagales > Hymenobacteraceae > Hymenobacter > Hymenobacter terrestris. The sequence continues at coordinate 20,438 of NZ_JABKAV010000056.1, read as the reverse complement.
CACCAACCAGATATAAGTCTGTACAATAAAGTTATTCTTATTTTTTACATAAATATTATATTATTAATAATAATATTTATATCTTTTGGGGTGGGCTAGCTTTGTAGAGGAAGAGCTGACATCTTAAACTAGATGGCCTATGCGCTACTCAATACCTACTCTCCCGCAGATTTGTATTAGCAGCTACCCGAACTTGGCCCAGTCCACGCTTGAATTCACGGTGCAAAAATCAACTCAGTTAGTGGCCGATGCGGGAACAGACAAGACCATTCAACCGGGTAATAAAGTCACTCTGGGCGGCGCTAAACCATCTACCGGCAGGCGTAATGCTTTCGTCGATGACAACACCTACCAACACCGACCGTGATGTTTTCCTGTCTACGGAGTGCGATAGGGCTTATGCGGCATAAATGCATGCTGTTCAAGCCCACCTAAAACGTTCCCCTGTACACTACTAAACCTATGAATGACAGTGGTCTAACAGTCTATTTAGCTATAGGAACCTGTCTGGGTTTTGGTGCTTATCACTTATACCGAAGAAGTTTGGAGCAGTGCCTCCTCTTTATTTTATATGGCCTGCCTCTCATGGGTTTGTTAGTCACAAAATTGAATTGGGGCGGGTTCAAGGTCTTCGATATTCTAAGCTTAAGCTGCCTGATGCTATTTCCTAAGGCCTTCGTTCAGGGATTGTATTCCCTTTCTCGCGTCAACGCCGTCCTCTTTTTGGCTTTCGCTATTTCACTTTTACTTGGCAGTCTAGCTTCAGAATTTCCTAAAGATTCCACACTGGCCTTGCTTCAGGTGATGCCTGCTTTTGTGTATTGCCGGTTCGTCGTGCTAGCCTGCGCCGAAAACCCCGCCTTTTATCCTCGCATCCTGCGTGCTTTACGGTTCAGTAGTGTCGTGTTGCTGTTTTTTATCGCTTTTCAAACAATTGGTGGTCTATCATTTACATTTTACCCCGTTTTAAATCTGAATACTTTCGATCCTCAAAACAATACCATAAGATACCCAGGCTTCTTTCACGACTCACAGGCCAATGGGCAATTCCTAGCCATGACGGGGTTCCTATTTCTGCGAGCCGGCCGTGGCGAAGTTAAGACTGCCAAACGACTACTCTACCTGGGGCTGTTTCTGGCCTGTAGCGGTGGCATACTGCTATCGGGCAGCCGGTCAGCACTGGGAGGGATGCTGGCAGGGCTAATGGTGCTGTTTTTGTGCAGTAGCTGGCGGCTACAGGTCTATACAATTGCCTTTGCGCTCGTGGCTGGCAGCCTTTTCGCTTTAGCAAGTCCAGGCATTCCTATTCTGAACCGGACGGCCAATATCGACGAGGACTATAAGTACCGGCAAAGTATCTGGTTCGAAGCTATTGACATTAGCCTCAATAACCCGCTACTTGGCATAGGCATCGGCAATTTTCAGGCCTATACAACTATTCATAAGCAAGAGCTATATACGGAAATTGACGATGAATTTGTCTATTTCGACCAGCCGGAAAACGGTTATCTCAAGGTGCTGGTGGAAACAGGATTCATCGGCTTTATTCTATTCCTGTCGTTGGTGTTAACTCCGGTAGTGAAAGTACTCTATGCTAATATCAGAGGCCGACAGGATTTTAGCATCGTCTTTATTCTGGCAGCTATCACCAGTTGGTTACTAGCATTTAATACTGTCTACTCTCTCTCCGAAAGCCGCATCACGCTTATCGTTGTTACTCTACTGGCCCTGCTCATTGTTCATCCACCCAAATCGACTTTATCCGATGGGCAGGCTGCTTAATCTACGGCAACGAGTGTTGCGCTCACCACTCTTAATCAATAGTGCCTGGGGGATTTTGGCTAATCTGCTTCAAACGGGCATGACCAGTGCATTTTTTGTGATACTCGCCCGGAAATTTCCGGCTAATGATTTTGCGCAGTTCCTCATTGCCAATACCGTGTATCAGCTAGTAGCGGCCTTTTCGTCTATGGGCCTCAGTCAGTGGTTTATTCGCGACTATGCATCGTCTGACGATAAAACCAGTCTCACCGTTGATTATTTAAAAATACAGGTCATTCTTGGGCTTGTGTTTTACGCCGTTAACGTAGTGGCTGCCTTCACCCTATACCCAAATGGCACCATTCGCATGCTCAGCATTATACTGGGAACTAACATTATCTTCGACAACCTAATCAGTGCCATAAAGTGCCTGAATATTGCCGAGTTTTTACAAAAAAAATCAGCCAATATTCTGCTGATAGATGCACTGCTTAAGCTCTCAGTAGGTAGTCTGCTGTTTCTTTATGCGTTGCCGATAATAAATATTGCCATTCTATTGGTGGTAGCACGCCTGATTACGGTTAACCTGTTTATCAAAATCGGGTCGGCCAGTAATATTACCTTAGTCGAGGTGCTTCAGCGAAACATCAACCTGGCACACCTGCGCAATATATTAACTAGCAACTGGTATTTCGTAATAATTGGCAGCGTATCAGTGGTATATTGGAGCGTAGCCAATATTATCATCTCAAAAATGCTCACCCTTAAAGAAGTAGCTAACTATGAGATTTCATTCAAAATTTTTTCCGTTATGTTATTGCTGCCTATTGTCGCTTCTGGCAGTATTTTTCCACGGTTCATTGCTTTGTACAAAACTGGGAATTTGAATGAATTGCGGCGCTTATTCAATAATATTCAACGAATTTATATTCTGACGTCAGTACTTGTTTATGCCTTTATTGTATCCTTCTCGCAATTCTGGCTTCCGCTAGTATTCGGCCGGGTTTATGCAGATGCTGTTCCCTGCGTCAACCTGATGTTCCTGACATTTCTAGTTTTCCCGACAATGTTTCTGCAAGCCAACCTCATCGTGGCGATGAAAATGGAAAAGATGGATATGATATTCAATCTGTGCAGCTTGGTTTGCAACGTAGTTGGCTGTCTTCTTGGCTTGATGCTTTACCGCTCACTATCCGTCGTAAATTACTCTATTGCAGGTTCCCTACTGATTTTCCATTTTTTGCAGGATGTATTGCTAATCAAAAAGGGGTTTTCAACATGGTTGGCAACGGCTGGTTTCTATGCCGGCATGTTGGCCTTTGTGCCTCTATACCAATACGCTATGATTTACACGCTGCCGTGGGTTCCTTTCGCAGTTGTTGGCTTGGCCGTAGTGGTGATTTTGGTAAGCGCGCTTGCCAAGCCCGGGCTACTGCACCCAGCAAATGAGTCGTTTATTAAAGCTTGAATTTCAGTTAGTATACCGCTCTGATGGCACAAACTATACAAAAAAGTCCTAATAAGCTGGCTGCGTTAGAGGCAATTCGGGGTGCCGCAGCCATTTATGTGGTAATTCACCATATGTTTGGTTCTACAGAGCTGAAAAATGTGGTGCCAGCCTTGATACGGGCTCCATTTCGATTTGGGCAGGAGGCAGTCATTACTTTCTTTCTGATGTCGGGTTTTGTGATTTATTTGGCAACTTATAAAAAGGTGCAATTAACATTTCGGGATTATTTTTTCAAGCGGTTCTTTAGGATATACCCTGTTTTCTTAGGCACATTAATTATTTCCGTAATAATTAACTTTTTGAACGGGAAAGCGCTGACTAGGGGGGACCTGGTTGATTTCATTGGGAATGTGTTTATGCTACAGGATACGGGCGATAAGCCCGGCATTTTTGTGTATCCCTTTTTGCATAACCATGCCCTGTGGTCGTTGTCATACGAGTGGTGGTTCTACATGCTGTTTCTCCCCATAATATGGTTGCTGTCACTCCTGCGACACCATTTTAATTACAGTGGGCCAAGCATTTATCCGGTGGGCGCCATTTCGCTGCTGGCGTACGCGGCCTACCTGATTTTCCCAAACCACATGCTACTTATTGTCAGTTACCTGGTTTTGTGGTGGGCAGGAGTGGCATGCGCGGAAATCTATTGCCGGGGCGAGCAGTTCTCTTTTAAAGCGTTAAAACACATTTACCTCTGCCTTCTTTGTATGACAGCGGCAACACTTATCCCACTGCGCCAGCGCTTTCTAGAAGAAGGCCCTGCCTTCAACGTCAACGGCTACCCTTTCATTGACTTTCGGCACTACCTGTTTGCCGTTCTGAGCTTGGCTATTATTCAGTTTAGCTCCGTGATCAAAAACCTGGATCTATCTGCACCGCTTCGCTGGTTCTCCGCGCTGGCCAGTATATCATATGGCTTATACTGCGTTCATTTTCCTGTTTTCCTTCTTGCACTGCCGTTTATTCACAACTTAGTGTTAGAGTATGCAGTGAAGTTGGTGCTCATCTTGCTGCTCGCATATCTGCTGGAAATGAAACTACAGCCGTGGTGGAATAAGTTAGCTGCTAAGCTTTCGGCATCCAAAGTCGCGGTCCCGTCCGCCGCGCCGAGTGCATTTTCTCAGGTAAGCAAGTCATAATTGCAAACATGCCTGCACAATGGTTTTATTCCGCGCTAAAAACGTTGACATCTGGTTGCTACAGTTGCTCGAAACCCTGGGCTTGCCGCCACAGTAGCTGATGTTTGTAGAAGAAGTACGTAATGCTTTTCACATGGAACCATAGCAACTTATTCACGCCCTTCATGCTGGCGCGCTGATGGTCGTGAATGCACACCGCCTGCGGGCAATACACCACCGCATGACCAGCCGCCCAGCACCGAAGGCACAGGTCTGCGTCCTCAATGTAGAGAAAGAACTTTTCATCAAAGCCGCCTAATTTCTGGTACACACTTCGCTTCAACACCATTGCTGCCCCCAACGCCCAGTCAATAAACTGAATTTTGCTTTTATCGAAGTCGAGCATCAGGTACTTCCGAATATCTTTATTCGTCGAAGCATCATTACCCCACGTTAATACCCGCAGGGCCACCACCTTGAGACTGTAAAATCGCCGCACGGAGGGTTGGAAGGTCAGGTCACTGTTCAGCAGCTGCGGGCACACTATGCCCACGCCGGGATTGCGCTCATAAAATCCAAGCATCTCATCAATTGCCCCCGGCAATACAATCACATCGGGATTGCAGATAAAAATATACTGCCCGGACGAGATGTTAACGCCCTGATTATTATTAGCTGCAAACCCACGAACCTTATCGTTCTGGTGAATAATTACACTCGGGTAGTTTGCTGCAATGTACGCCACCGAGCCATCCGTTGAGCAGTTGTCTACTACAATGATTTCGTGAGTACGGGCGGTTTTTTCTTTGCCAAACAATGAGTTGAATAAGTTTTTCAACTTATTCAGGTGGTTCATGTTGACAATAATAATCGAAAGCTCTGGACCTGCTTTATTTGTGGTGGATGAGTTGCCCAACATATTCTTGAATAAGGGTTGGAATTGTCGTTAGCAAATCATTTTGTCGAAACAGGTATGTCTCTCGCTGTACTATGGCTGCTTCCAAATGTGGAAGATGCTCAATGTAATAAATTAGTCCTAGGCTATGCAGCTTTACTGCCAAATCAGTTTGGTTGTTGTTCCCAGCTTCCCCTTCTTCAAAAAGGCGGGCCACTACGAAAATAGGCTTGCCAAGCTTCAGGATTTCGCTTAAAGTACCAAAGCCCCCATGCACAATAAAAGCAGTAGCATTTTGGTAATAGTATTGCATCTCATCTCTCGACAGCCAAGCTTGGTAAGGCATGTGTAATGGCTTAAATGACGAGCTACCGATTTGGGCAAAAAATGGCAGTCCTATACGGTAAGCAATTTGGTCACACTCCCGTAGAAGCCGGTCGAAACCTTGGTTAGCAGTGCCAACGGATACAAAAATCATAGCAATGGTCCTCCATAAATCGCACGTGGATAATGTGGTTTCAACTCTTCCCACTGAATTAAGAAGAGGTCCGCAAAGCGATAAACTAACCTTCCCGTCAACGAAGGCTTCGTAACGTTTGCCCCTGACTCAATGAAGATAAGCTTTTTGCGGTATAGCTTAGCAATTAGCATAATGGATAGAGTTACATCCGCGCCGGTAGAGATAATTAAGTCGGGCTTTTCTTTGGCGTACACGGCTAACGATTGCACAAAGTTTACCAGTAGCAGCGCGGCACGCCGAATTGCCCAGCCATGCTTAGGGTGCGCCACGTAATGCACCCGCATATTGCCGGCGGGCCGATGCTTTTGTCGGTACGTTACGTAGAAATATGAGTGTTGACCCTCGGCTAAAAGCGCCTTGCAGGCATTCATTGCCTCTAAATAATGGCCACCACCCGAAAATGCAATTCCTATTTTCATGTTCAGCTAGTGTTATTTCAACGAATCGTAGAGCACAACAAGCCGTTGCTTGTACTTGCGCAGGTCAAAATCCTGCCCCACGCGCTTCTTGGCGTTGGCTGACATTTGCTGGTAATGGGACGCGCTACCTAACAAGCCCGCTATGCTTTGCAAGAGTGCCGGCTCGTCGCCGGGTGCCACCAGCAAGCCATTTTCGCCGTTAGTCACCACATCAGGGATACCACCGACCGGTGTGGTTATTGGTACCAAGCCATAGGCCATAGCTTCGAGCAAAGACATGGGCAGGCCTTCGTTGAAGCTGGGCAGCACAAGGACATGCCCCTTGCGCAGGAGCGAATCTTTCTGATCGTTGTTGATATAGCCCAGCACCACTACGTTATTCAACAGGCCTTTGTCTGCAATCAGGGTTCTGACAGCGTCAAGGTCGCCCTGGCCGGCAATGTATAATTGGCACTGCGGGTACTGTGCTAACAGAGCGGGCATGATGTTCATTAAGTTGTAAAACCCTTTCCGCTCCTCAATGCGTGCTAAATAAACCAGGGTGATTTGCTCGTCGGCAAATGATTTAGAATCTGCTGCTTCAGGCAACTGAATAGCATTAGGCAGTAGTACCCAATTGGCTCGAGGTGCCACCGAACGGTACCAAGCCTGCCAGCTGGTAGATAAGATGATGTTGGCATCGGCCGCTGCGAAGATGTTGATCATGAAGCGCTGTTGCCAGTCCGGGCAGCCTTCATAAAACAAGTGAAAGTCGGCGGCATGGTTATGCAACAATGTTTTCTTGCCGAATAGCCGGGCGATGTAAACCATGCCCCCGGTGAGCCAAAAGTTCATGCCAATGGCATGATGAATATGCACGAGGTCAGCAGTAGGTAACAGCGACAGAAAGCGTATGTATGCCATCAGCCAGCACTGTAACTTTTTGGCGGCTGGGAGGTTGTCGCTGGTTGTATAAATGGGGTGATAGCGCACCTCCTGCTTGAGGAAGTCCGATTCTAGCAGCTGCTTCATAACCGTTACTATGCCCGATTTAGAAGTATGAATATTTTCGCCGATGAAAAGAATCTGCATAAATTACGGAGTATTGTAGCCCTAGTTGAAGGCAGCTCGGGCACAAAAGAGTGCCGGTTAACAGGTTGACGAGTTTTTTTGCTGACTTCTGAGGGAAACAAGTGGTAGTAGGAACGCACGAAAAAAAGCATACAGCAACGGGTTCAGCATAAATAGCTTGAACGCTTATCTCTGCTTCAAACTGACGTTCTTCAACTCGTTGACCGACTTGGTATAAACAGCTAAGTTGTGGGCGACCTGTTGGTAATGGGTGTAGTGTTTAGCCTTAGAGGCCAGCAGAATCATGTTCAGGATGCTAATGTGCGTCCCCAAATTCAGCGCTCATGCCTCTCCAAGAGGCTCAGTTGCGTATTGTTGTATGGCGGCTAGGATTTTTTGGGAAACTACAATACTCTCCCTCTTTGCACCGTTAAACTTTGCCACGCTCATCGAATTATCCCGTTTAATGTAGAGATGGTTCGAGTTGTCTACAAATACGATCTTGCGGGCCTGCGAAAGGACCGGGAATACATGGAACAGTTTTCATTTATCTGACCTTCGAAGAAAATATTTTTTGCCCGAGCAGCCATGTATGTCTTTTTGTTTGTGCTCCACTCTAGCATCCTTTTTAGTATGGCAAAAGGTGCTTCATCGCGGCCACATATCTGAAGCTGATGGAGGCGAGCTTTCTCGGTTGCGCTGCTCGCGTGAAAAACCTTCATACCGCATGCTGACATGTCCGCTTGTGTAGTCAAGGGATTGTTTATCAGCATCCCGTACATATCCATCTCAATTACATCATCGCCGTCGATGAACTAAATGTAAGTGCTCGTACTCAGGTGTAGACCAGTGTTCCGGGCCTGCAATACGTCTTGGTTTGCTTGCTTGATTACCTGCACCCACTGGTCTACGGCAGCGTAATAGGCATACCACAGTTCAGTATTATCTGTCGAGTAGTCATCAATAAGCATCAGCTCAAAATCGGTGAAGGACTGTGCCAGAATAGACTCAATCGTCGCATCAATGTGCTCTTCCTTGTTATAGACAGTAACGATAATGGAAAAGCTATATTTTGGCAAATCATAACGGTAATTGAATAAGCGCCAATGCGAGCATTTAAGATACCAAGTGTGGGCGCTGCTGGAAATAGCTTTCGTCGAACTCGTAGCCGTAGCCATGCTTGGCTTTATTGATACCGTTGAAGACAAACTGGAGCTCCTGAAACTCCTTGCCAGAAGCCAAGCGCTGAACAAAATCCAGCTCTTCAACCGGGGTCACACCCTGCCGTATCACATACAGCGTCACATCGGCGCAGGGCGCTAGAATGCGGGCATCGCTTACCAAGTGCACCGGCGGTGAGTCGATAATGACGTCGTCGTACAATTCGCGTAACTGTTTAATCAGCTCCGCCGCTGCAGAGCTCTCAATGAGCTGCGCCAGATTGGCGGCGGGTGCGCCGCTACCAATGAAATGCAGGTTCGACTGGCCCTCCGGATACTGAATGGTCTGCGCCAGCGTAGCGCCACCCGTCAGTAGTTCGCTGAGTCCGGGCTGGGCCACCCCGCCTGCCAGGGTGAAGCCGGTAGCCCCGGGACGCCGCAGGTCGAACGCGCAATATACCGTTTTGCGGCCCGAAGCGGCCAGCGAAACGGCTAGATTGGCGCTCACAAAGGTTTTGCCCTCATTGGCAACGCTTGAAGTTATCAGGATGACCCGGCCTGGATGCTGGCTCACGGGCAATGTCCGCAGCACCGTGCGTAGGACGCGGAACTGCTCAGCCACGACCCCCGAAGGCTGGTCGGAAATCAGCCCACTCCGCAGCTTGCCGGCATGATTCACCTCCGCCAAAACCGACACCGCCAGCGTGTGCTCAATTTCCTCACGCGAGACGACCCGCTTGTGCAGATATTCCCGAATCAGCACGATGAACAGCGGCAACCCCAGCCCTAGCAGCAGGGCTATGGCGAGCACCAGGGGCTTTTTCGGCCATACCACGTCGCCCACGAAGGCTGTATCCACCACCCGCACATCAGCTGTGGCGGAGGCGTACTTCAGCGACAGCTCTTCCCGTTTCTGGAGAAGGTAAGTGTATAGATTTTCCTTGATGGCTTGCTGACGCTTAATGCTCCCCAACTGCCGCTCTTGGCCAGGCATGCTTTGGATATTACTCGAAATGCTTGATTTATAGCTTTGCAGTTGCTTACGCGTGTTCACTAAGGAGGCTTTGATACCCTGAACGTTGTTGCGAATGGCAGTGCGGGTCGAGGTCAGCTGACGGTTGAGGGGCTCAAACAACGGATTATCAGCAGGGGTAGTCGCTAGCAGCTTTTCCCGTTGTAGCTGTAGTTGCGAAAGCTTCTCAATTAAGCTGTTTAGGCCGGGGTCATTGATGCCGACAGTAGAAGGCGCTTTTTCATCGGCTTGGCCTTCGGTCAAATACTGCTCAAGACCTGCTATCACGTTGAGCTGCACATTCACTTCGTTCAGACTGTTGCCATTGGCTTGGTCATTCTCCAGATAAATCCGCGATTGCGATGAGATGTCCGTTATACCGCGTTGGCTTCTGTAGTTGGCCTCTTCCTTCTCGTAAGCGTTAAGCTCCTTGGTAATGGACTGCAGCCGCTCATTGATGAAGCTGATAGTGGACTGTGAAATGCGGTTCTGTTCGGCTATGGATGCGTCGTTGAGTGCCTTCGTCAAGTAGTTGAGTAGTGCTTTGCCTCGGTCTGGGTTACTTTCGTTTACAGTTAGGCTAAGCGTCGGAGCCTTCTTGCTGAGCATCACTGCCTCAATACCTTTCTGGTACCGTGCCGTTACTTTCTCCGGATTCTGCAGCTCTATTTTGATTGTCGCTCCTATAAAGTGCCGCACATGTGTCGTCGGCTCCAAGTGCCAAGCTCCAAAGCCACTCTGCACGGTTTCGTCCATGCTCAGTGTCCGCGCCGGTTTGCCGGCTTCCTCCAGCGTAAACGAAGTCGGGCTATTAAGGTACAGATATAGTACTTGGTCTTCCACAGTGTCGAAAGGCTGTAACAATACCAGCTTCACCGGCGAGTCCTGATATAGGTCCCGGGTAAGGAGACCAGTTTTCAGCTCGTAGGAAGTGCTTAGGCCCAGCTCGTCCACACCCTGCCGAATAAAGCGGCGTGACTTCAATATTTCGATTTCTGTCTCGATAACCTTCGGCGAGGTCACCAATTCCAATTCCTGAAGCGTTGACTTCTTGGGTACCGTCGCCTCGTCCTGAATAGCCAGGGTCGATTTAATCTGATAAACAGGCTTAACGTAGCGCAAGTAGCACCAAGCCGCACCCAGCGCCAGCAGCAAACTCATTAAGAAAATCGGCCAGTAGCTTATATACCGACGAATAGAAAGGCCAGTATCAGTCAGCATTGATGGGGTCGAACGAGTGGAGTGAGATGATCCCATATTATCGACGAAGAAGAATAGTGGAAAGCGTAATGGCTAGGACAGATAGTCCGGAGAGCACTAAACTGGCCGTCCGGTAGCCTCTGTCAACCGTTGCGAATTTGGTCTTATCAGCCTGAACATAAATGACATCATTGTTTTTTAAGTAGAAATAAGGAGACTTGAATATTCCCTTTGATGTTAAGTCAATAGGAATGTACTGTCGCTTGCCGTTCTGCTCGCGCACAAGCAATACATTGGTGCGGATAGCAGTAATATTCAAGTCGCCGGCAAGGCTCAACGCTTCGGGAATGGTGATTCTCTCGTTCTGTACCATATACATATCAGGTTTGAGAACATCTCCAAAAACAGCTACTTTGAAATTGATAATCCGCAGATTGACAATGGGTTCCTTTAAGTAAGGTAGCAGCTTTGTTTGCAGCTGATGGCTGATTTCTGATGTTGTCAGTCCAGATACTTTTATTGCGCCTACTATAGGTACATTTATCTCGCCCTGGTCATCCACTAGGTATCCGACTACCGGATTTCCCGGCGACAAATCGTAGTTATTGCCGTTGACCCGATTTAAATTGTAATTAAAAACCGCTGATGCTTCGGGATTCAAACTAGAAACGCTAATGCCTAGAATATCTTGGGGTTGTACTAATGGAGGAGTGTAATTATCCAATGGCTCTTCTAAAACCTTTGACATGTTAAGGTCTTGAAAATAAGGTATTTTTCTATATGAACTACACGAAGTAAATATCATTAAAAAGGTAAATAGCAAAGTTGTGCTTATATATGAAGTCATGATACTGCTAGGTTAGGTTCAAAGAATTTCTTGAAAGCTGGATACTGTGTCCTTTTTGGAGAATCAATTTGACCTATCAGAACGTCACGTTCATCTAGCATCTGCATTAGCATGACGTCTTTTAAAATAAAGAGACACTCACCGACCACTCAATAAGGGTTGGAGGTCCTGAGTATAATTCAAAGTATCGCTCCCATCAGAAATTCATATATTTTACTTGCATACTTCTAATATATGTATTATATTTTCATTAGCAATGGGAAAACACTGAAATTGTGTATCATATAGTAATGAAGCGGTCTAGAAAGACAGGGGCGGTAGCCGAAACGCATAATACTCCCACAATTCGGGAGAGATTTGGGGTGCGCCCCGTCTCCTCTCACCTGCTTCATGGATGTCCTGCCCACAGATATTATTCGTGCCTGGGTTTCCCCCACCTACCTCAGTCGCCAACGGGTCGTCCTAGCCGGGTGGCCCCGGCCGAGTTACTTGAGGCTTTGCTCTACAAGATTAAAACCGGCTGCGAGTAGCGCTATTGCCAGTTAAACAGTTTTTTTAACGGTGCCATGCTGACTTGGTAAGGCGTGTACGCTCGGTTCAACAAGCGGCGCATAGATGGGGCGTGGGAAGCCATGTGGCTAAATGTGTTATGGCACAATAAACAATTACTGTATTGTTCCACTGTACAACTCGATGGCAGCCACACGCCGGCTAAACACGGTGGGGCGGCCATAGGCTATCAGGAGTGTAAGAAGGCCCGCACGACCACAGCTTTGTTTTTGGTTGATAACCAGGGCCAGCCTCAGCCCTGTGCGACCCCACAAGCAGGCAACCACCATGACAGTTACCGTTTAGCGACCTTATTTGAGGAGTTGTGCCAATGGCTCGAAGCGGCCGGTATTGCCGTGGCTGGGAAGTTCGTAAACGCCTATAGTGCCTTCGATACCAACGAGTTGCGCCAGACCTGTGCCGCCCGTGACATCGAAGCCAACATCGCCCGCAACCGCCGCGCCACCAATTGGCAAACACCTGACGACACGTTTTTTGACTCCAAACTCTATCGTCGGCGCGTGCTGTTAGAACACGCTAACGCTTGGCTCGACAGCTTCAAAATCTTGATTGTACGCTATCAAACCAGCGTCGGCAACTGGCGGGCTTGGCATTTGCTGGCATTCGTCGGTCTCTTCTTGAGAAAATTTAGCCCTAACCCCCAGCCTAAATTGTATTAATATTTACAAAATATATACAAAAATAATATACTTTCTCGCAATTATATTATATAGTTAATTGAAGAGGCTCAGATTATATTTTCTTTAACTGTTTAATTGCAATATAAACTACCATACAGCTGCATTTTTCATAATGAGCATGTAATACACAGCTAAATAAATCAGCAATTTTCCTATCTCTACTTGCATCATGCCATTTACTTTTTTTCATCCTGCTATAATTCTTCCTGCTCGCAATTTGCCCATAAAGTGGAAAAAGTATGTGTCTATGACCGGACTTATAACCGGAAGCCTAGCACCCGATTTCGAAAAGTTCATTCAAATGAGAAGTGGCAATATATATAGCCACACACTTGCCGGGGTGTTTGGTTTTGATCTGCCTGTGGCATTACTATTAGCGGTTGTTTTTCATGGGATAGTCAAGGCTACCCTTATCGATTACTTACCTACCCGTGCTCTTTCGGGCCGTTTTGTGGCGTACAAACGCCAGAACTGGATTCGCTATCTACAGCGTAGGTACGTGTTAGTGATACTGAATATGCTGGTTGGCATCTCCTCGCACCTAGTACTTGACAGCATCACGCACACAAACGGAGTGCTGGTTCACATGCTTCCGGTATTAGACAACTATTATCAGGTTTCTTTCCTGAACGTTCGAGGTTATCAGTTGCTCGAACTTTGCTACTATTTGTTTGCATCACTCTCATTTTATTTAGTTTTCATTTCGCTTCCTCAAAAGGATTCAACTTACCCAGTCAGAACTAATAAAACGATATTCTGGATTGGAGCTTTCATTTATATGGTATTAATTATATATATAAGGTTATTAATTAATCCGGATATTCGACACATATGGGATGGGGCCAGTCTCATAACGGCAGCGGCCTTGGGGAGCCTGCTGCTATCCTGCCTGATATGGCGCCATATCACATAAGTATAATATATTTTGGGCGGGCACTCATAGCGGATTCATGAACGGTGTACGTGACAACTGCAGTGATTGAACCAGCCGAGCGCATCGGTGCTGGTAATCCAGTCGATGGGGGTTTGCAAGGCTGCATCTAGCGCTTGCCGGGTGCAGGCCTGCGCTTCGCGTAGTTTGGTGTTGAGCTTGCTCCAGGCCTGCTCGACCGGGGTGAAATCAGGCGAGTAAGGCGGTAGCAACAGCACTTCCACGCCATGTCGGGCCAGTTTCTGCTGCAGCCCGGCCAGCATGTGTACTGGCAAGTTGTCGAGCACCAGCATGTCGCCATCCCGCAATTGCGGGGCCAGAATGCGCCGGATGTAGAATGCGAAACTGCGCTGGTTCAACGCGCCCTCCAACAGCTGTACGGCTTTCAGCCCGCGCACGCCCAGCGCCCCAATTAGTATCAGGCTTTTGCCCCGGCGCAGCGGCACAGCCCTACCCGCGCGGCGGCCGCTTGGTGCCCGTCCGTAGAGCCGCGTGTAATCCAGGCGCAGGACCGTCTCGACCAGGAAATAAAACCGGTGCACATCCGCCCGCTTGGCGACGGCTTCTACGTGCTGACGGCGTTGTTCCCGCATGCGAGGTATATCACGCTCGGTGGCGTGCAGGCCTTTTTTTGCGACGCAGTCCCTGCTCGTCCGGCACGCGCCAGCCATCGCCCACGCTCACCCGCTAGCCGGTTTCAGCCTCAGCGCGTCGTGCAATTAGGCTAGCGTCGCGTCCGACTGGCGCCCGACCTGCGCCACTAGCCACACCTGCGCTCAGGCAGCGCGGCGGCCCGCCCCGGCCGGGTAGTGCCGTTACCGAACCTATTTGCCGCTGCCGGCGCAGCAACTTGCCCACGAAAGCCAGGCTCTCACGCAAAAGCAGGTCGCCACCTGCGCCTGCTATGCACCCGGCTCGGCCAGCGCCTCTACCACGCGCTAGCGCAAATCCAACGAATATGCTTGCAGCCATTCCCTTACGCATGCGACTAGCCAACAGGTACACTGTCTGTAAATCCGCTACAACTATGCATCAAGATTTTGCTTTGAGAGCAAATTAATATAAACTTCTTCTGTCTGACAAGCGATTTCCGACCAAGATAGAGTCCCATTTGCCAAATTATTAGCGTTTATTGCCATGCGCAAAGAATGCTCGGGGTTTTCGATTAGGTATTTTAAGGCATTTGCAAGGGCAGTAACATCTCTAGGCGGCACTAGTAATCCCGTTTCGTTGTCACTTACAAGTTCAGGCAAGCTCCCAACTTTCGAACTCACTACGGGGCGTCCCATACCCAGAGCGTAAGCCGCAACACCACTTTGAGTCGCATCTGTATATGGCAATACGACAATGTTGGCATTTCGAAAACAATCAATGACCTCGCTTGGCGATAAATAACATTCTTTTAAAACAAAAGAATCGTCCGACAAAATTATGTCTTTGAAAGACTCAAGATCAGGTCCACGTCCAGCGATAACGCCATAAATTCCAACTCCAGAACTGCGTAAACTACGAATAGCTTCTATAAAATATGTAAGACCTTTATATGCTTCAATACGCCCAAAAAATAGACAACATCCTGATTTCCAATCAACTGTAAAAGGAATATTAAATAACTGACCTAAAGGCCCATGCGGAATGGACTTTACACGGCCTTTGAGCCAGGGAGAAGCATTCTCAGCAAGGACTTGCATTGCATGGCCGTGAACGATTGCAACATCGGCATGAAGACGTAATAACCACGTATATAATCTGAGCCGGACTGATCTTTGTATAGTATCATTACCTGAATGCGTAACTGGGTCATGAATTGTTAGTACAAAAGGAACCCCGCGAAAGAAAGGTAAAGTTGCTATTAAATAATCTTTTTCCACTTCCTGACAGTGAATTAAGTCCGGATTAAAATCCTTAATAGCTTTATGCAGCCTAAAAATATTTTTAATCAAAGTATTGATACTGCGTCTATGAGGCAATAAAATAACGCTTAGCGATTCTGTTTTAGTAAATTTGAATTCTATCCCCAACTCATTATTAAAGTTAGGTTCACTTAGTATTAATAATACGTCATGGGTCGCTGCTAAGGCAATAGCTAAGGAGGAAGAATATTCCGCAAAGTGTAACGCTAGTAATACAATACGCATAAAACTTACAAAAGCAATGTGGTGAATAACCTTAATTTCTGGTTCATGGCTTTGAAGCCGGCCCTATAACTTTACTCCCGAATGTGGAAATGGCCTGGATAAGTGCATCGGCCAGCACGTGTATTTAACCCCCTTCATTTACTGGGTCATCCATAAGTAAGCATCATGCGTTCCGAAGCCCGACGGTAGTAGCCGTATGTGCCAGCTCGTTGGGAATTAAAGTTTGTAAGGAACTGTGGGGGCAGAAACTATTATATTCCTGGCGCCACTGCTCGATTTTCTCCCGCACGTCGGTCAGTAACAAAACCGATGAACATTCAGGCACTCATCTCGGAAGTTGGCGTTAAACGATTTAATATATGGGTTATCGGGCGGTTCACTAGGTCGAGGGAAGTACAGCGTTATGGGATGGTCATAGGCGCAGCGGTCCAAATCCTTGCTGATAAAATTATTGCCGTTGTCGACTTGAATGCGTCCGGGTACTAACCTCTTATGCATATTTATTGCTAAACTCTAACACCATCAACTTTTATAATATATGCAGGCGATCCTACAACGGTACAATTTTTAGGGATATTTTTAACAATTACAGTATTAGCTCCTATAATAGAATTGCTGCCGATGATAACTTTTCCTATAATCTTTGCTCCTGCAAAAATTTTCACATTATCTTCAATTATCGGACAATCAATATCATTTGAAAAACCAATTGTTACTTGTTGATTAATCCAGCAATCCCTGCCTATAGACTTTGCCGCAATAATTGTAGCAAAGCCATGTTGAATAAATAAACCTGGACCTATATTCGGGGTCGAAAGATAAAGAGTTTCCATTTTAGGGCATATGAAATTTATTTTATTTTAGAGTAATGTCCAACTCTAAAATAAAATAAATTTCGAAACTACGGATAAAATGTCATAAGATACAAAAATCCACTTTCATAACTAATATCATTTTTAATTATGCTAAGCCAGCGGGTTATATCATAACTTATCACTTTATTATTTCTATGGAGTTTAAAAATCACCCAATGCGGAATAAGTCTTATCGAACTTAAAAATAATACAGTATTTATATACAACGATTTCATATTGCCAATCAGATTATTGTGTGGAAGTGTAAAATAATACGGTGTGGCCTCTCCCTACTAAACTAGACTAGTGTAAAGTAGGGAAAATCTGGTACTTTTCATACTTTAAAATCAGAGGGTATTCTAAATGGGTATGATTCTTCAATTGTGCTGGTCGATGAAGATTTTGGTGCGTGTGGTGGGAATGGCCAAGGATTTGCTGAGCGAGCAGGATTTGCGCACTCACACGCCGCCGCGCTGGCGCAAAGAGTAATTTATGACTTTGACGATGTTAGTTTGGACTTCGTTATTTAGACAGGGTCGGTGCGGGCCGAGCGGTAAGGCTTGGGCATAGGCCGTAAACAGGTTGGTGAGGTACCAGCAGTGGCGGCGGTAGCACCAGGGCAAGGCTGCCATAGACGGCAGGCGGTGTGGGCATCGCGCTGGCCCAGCACCCAAGCCACTGCGCCGACTCGCTCGTTCGACGGCGAACCAGCCCTTGCGCCGCCGTCGGCCTACAAGCGTCCACATTTCGTCGAGTTCAAGCGCATCTCACTGCCGACATTGTGTTTTTTTCGGCTGCCGCCGCAGCAAGGGTGGGCTGGCCCGCGACGCTTTTTTTCTGCCAGCTTAGCCACAGTCATGCGCGCCACGCTGGTCACGCGCACGATGCTGCGTTGCGAGATGCGCTCTGCCTGGAGCTTTTCTACTTGCGCTGAGCGGCGGCGGCTACAAACCGGGCTTGGTAGCCGCAGGCTTTGCACTGGTAGCGGGCATGCCTGCCGCTGTGCCCATTGCGCCGAATCCGCTGGCTGCCGCAATGGGCACAAACATGTGCAGTTGCTGCCATTTGCCCAACACGTGAGTGGTGCTTACTTAAACCACAACAATTGATTGTAGTACCATTTCCCTAGGTTGTACGGACAATTACCTTTGCGTTTGTGAGCAATTTGGACGAAATCAGTGACCGTGCGTGGGCGGCTTTGGCGCCTCATTTGTCAGGCAAAGCGGGCGATGTGGGCCGAACTGGCGTCGATAACCCCCTCTTTCTCAACGCCGTGTTCTGGGTGACGCGCCATGGCTGTGCTTGGCGCGCGCTGCCGGCCCGCTTTGGCAAACACGACACCCTACGCAAGCGCAGCCGACGCTGGGCCCAAAAGGGCATTTGGCAACGCTTGTTCGAGGCCGTGCAGGAACCCGACGTAGACTGGGTGATGCTTGATTCAACCGTGGTGCGGGCCCACGCGCAGGCGGCGGGCAGCCGAAAAAAAGCCGTGTTGGCGACGAAGCCCTCGGCCGCAGCCGTGGCGGGCTGACGATCAAAATTTATGCCTTGGTTGACGCGCTCGGCAACCCGTTGCACGTGGTGCTCGGGCCCGGCCAGCAGGCCGACTGCCGACGGGCAGCTGATTTGCTGGTAGGCGGGCAACGTATTGGCCGACAAAGCCTATGACACGGACGCGGTAGTCGCAACCATCGTAGCCCTGGGCGCACAAGTCGTCGTTCCCAACAAGAAAAATCGCCTGGTGCCACGCGTGATTGACCGCAACCTGTACCAGAACCGTAACAAAGTCGAACGCTTTTTCAGCCGCCTCAAACAGTTTCGTCGGCTGGCCACGCGCTACGTTAAAACGGCTAGTAGCTTCTTTGGAATGGTACACTTCGTTTCCGCCCTCTTATGGATTCGGTAACTGCCCGTACAATCTAGCACATGTTAAACAAATAATGAACCTGACGTAAATAGAAATAATCGAGTTGGTTAGTACGCATTTTTCTCGCCGGTTAGCATATTCCAAACCGTTTTTCCGATAATTTTGAGGTCAAAAAACAGGGACCAATTCTCCAAGTATTCCAAGTCTAACTTTACGCGTTTTTCCATTGCCCCTTCCTCGCGGGTTTCGCCTCGGTAACCGCTCACTTGGGCATGGCCGGTAATGCCAGGCGTAACAGCGTGGCGCAGCGAATACGTCCGAATACGCTGTGAGTAGTCCCTGAGCTGAGATACCATGTTGGGACGGGGTCCGACAACTGACATGTGACCTAGCCATACATTGAAGAATTGTGGCAGTTCGTCGAGGCTTGAGGCCCGAAGATAACGCCCAATCCGAGTGATCCGGGCATCTCCCTTGCAGGCCTGTAGTTCCGCCTCCTTTAAGTTGGCATGCATGGTGCGAAACTTAAAACAGGGGAAAAGCTCGTTGCGTTTTCCCGGGCGCATTTGATTGAAGAATGCCGGTCCTGACGAATCAAGTTTGATTAACAGTACGAGGATGGGGAATAGCCACGGGAAGATGAACAAAATTACGATGCTTGAAAAAGCCAAGTCAAATACTCTCTTAACCACTTGATTAGAGCGAGACGCCAGAGGCTGACTGCGCACGGTAAGAATAAGCCCATGATCGTATTGATGCAAAACCACGTTTTTGTGAAGGGTGCCTTCAAAATCTGGTACAATGCAGAGAATAATGAAGTGGTCGTCCGCGAAGCCAGCTATTTCCTCAATTAGCTGCGTTCGATCCATTGGGAGCGCAAAATAAATATGATCGACTCGCATCCGTACGCAGTATTCTTTCAATTGCCTCAAATTACCCTGCACCAAGTGCCGAACCTCTTCAGTGGCCTGGGAATCGGTAAAGAATCCTAAAAATTTATTGCCCAGCGGATCACGACTTTCAATGAAATTGTGCAGATCACAACCACTTCGGCTGGTCCCCACAATTACAAAGCGGCTATGTGGGCGAGCCCAATGGTAGAGGTACAGACGATGAGAATAGGCAATGATTAACCTTGCGCTGATCACAGCAGCCCCAATTAATGAATACAGTAGCACCAAATAGCTAAGGGGTATGACCCGAATTTGCAATAAGACCACGCCTGAGGTAAGTACAACCACGTGTACAAGAAGGACTTTTACCCTGTGCCAAAACTTTCCCGCATAAGTGGGGACCCTTTCAAGCAAGTTAGGATCTGTGGTTTGGTTGTCCACAATTAGCCAGAGTAACGCAAATACAGCAAAAAACATAGGGTAATATCCTCGCAATTGCCACCCCCCATGCTCTATATAAGCAGTAAACCGAAAACATACGTGAATTATTAACAAGTCAACCACTAGTAAAATATTGTGGTTGAAGCGTGACTGTTCATTACAAATAGTCATGATCGCATTTTTGACTTATTCAATGATAAATTTACACTTTTATCGAATGTAATGAAGTTTAAATTACAAAGCAAGTAATTTATACATTAAACATTTAAAATAGTACTATATTGATATCAATATGGCTATAATATAAAATTTGCTATGAATTATATTAATAAAAAAAATGAAAATAGGATCAAAAGTGTACTCAAAACGGTTCAAGTAAGTGTTGACAATAGGATATGTGTTTGAGCATGAACTATTTGTTGATGGACGCGCAGTGGATGCGGATTACGCCGCTGCTCCTGAGGCGCGCCGGCACGAAAGGGGGCGTGGCCAGGACAACCGCCGCTTTATAGATATAGGAGCCAAAATACTCGGCGACACTGATCTAGGCGTCGGTTAACTTGGGGTGTTGT
>NZ_JABKAV010000055.1 GCF_013377905.1 Hymenobacter terrestris | reverse complement strand
GCGGCTCTTCGGAAGGGGAGGCCGGTGAGGCTGAGAACCGCCGCCGCAAGCGCGGTGGCCGCAACCGCAACAACCGCGGCCCCCGCCCCGAAGGTGATGCTCCGGCCGCCGCTGAAGGCCCGGCTGCCACCAGCGGGGAGTAAGGGTTAGGTAAGGCCATTAAAAAAGCCGCCGCTGCTTCGTAAGGAGCAGCGGCGGCTTTTGTTTTGGGTAAACAGCTAGCCCGTTAGTTGGGTATCACTTGGGTTTTACTCCTCTGTAACTGTTGGAAATTTCTCGTTCCAATCGTCGTAATTCCGCTTCAATCCCCAAAGTGTTGCCAACAAAACCACTGACAATATCGGCCCTATCGTCAGCCCAAAAACAAGGTATGCGATGAATGACAAGATGATCAGGTATATTCTTACACCCACCTTCTTGTGCTCTTCGTCCTGAAGTTTATAAGCAGAAAGTCTAAACCCAATATAACTGGCCCACAGAAAAATCAGCCAAGTCGTTATTCCAACAAAAAAGGCCGGACCGTATTGCTGGGTCAATAATATACTTATCAGAAGCCCAACAACTGAAAGTATAATAGCGAAGATTGAAAACACCTTAATTGTAGCTGGTTTAAACATATCTTTCAGTTTGTACTGTGCCCTAAATAATAAAGCCTGTGTTAAACAAGTATGCTCTGAACCTGAAATATCTTTAACTTCCGCATGGGCCGTTTTATCAGCGACAAATCTTTGGGTAGCCCACACGCATACGCTTATTTCGCGAAGATACTTTTTTCTATACACCACAGCCAGCCAGGGCCACTTCGGCCGCGAGCATGGGTTTGGCGGGAAGTGGTTATGGCGCGGGGGACATGGCCGGAAATAGCCGGATGAGCAGGCGTGACTGCAGCTTCATTGGGTGAGTTGTTTGAGGGTTAGGCAGCCAAATTGACTTTTGAGGCCCTTCGGGGGCGCGGGGGACGGCACCGGTCCAGCCCTGGCAGATGCGCGGGAGCCGAGTGGGAACCAAATGGGCTCTTGAGGCCGGATGCCCAACAATGTTGGCGTATTTTGCCGGTCCTAAGCGTTAGGCGTCGCGGCTCAGCCCGGCTCTACCACTGACGCCGCGAAATCTACCAGCCAAAAGCTACCAGCCAAAAGCTACCAGCTGAAGACTAACAGCTGAAGACTAACAGCTGAAGACTAACAGCTCAAAATATGTACATCTTCGTTATCAACTCCGGCAGCAGTTCGCTTAAGTACCAACTGTTTCGCTGGCCGCAGGAGCAGCCGCTGTGCCGGGGCCTCATCGAGCGCATCGGCCAAGTTGAGGGCCAGCTCACCCATACGGCCACGGGCCCCGATGGCCAGGAGCGCACCCTCACCCGCACCGAGCCCATTGCCGACCACCGCGCCGGCCTCCAGCTGGCCCTGGGCTTGCTGACGGACGCCGAAATGGGCGTCATCCAGAGTCCCGAGGAGGTGGCGGTGGTGGGGCACCGGGCGGTGCACGGGGGCGAGCAGTTTCGGGAGCCTACGCTGGTTACGGCAGCCGTGAAGGCGAAAATTCGGGAGCTGTTTGCGCTGGCGCCGCTGCACAACCCGGCCAATTTGCTGGGTATGGAGGTGGCCGAACAGCTGTTCCCGAGAGCCGCGCAGGTGGCGGTGTTCGACACCGCTTTCCACAGCACCCTGCCGCCCCAGGCCTACCGTTTTGCGCTGCCCGAGCGCCTGTACACCGAGCACGGCCTGCGGGCCTACGGCTTCCACGGCACTAGCCACAAGTTTGTGTGCGATGAGGCTCGCCGTCATCTAAACCAGCCCGAAGCCCGCATAATCACCGTGCATCTGGGCAACGGTTGCAGCATGACTGCCACCGTGGCCGGCCGCTCGGTGGATACCAGCATGGGTTTCGGGCCGATGAACGGGCTGGTGATGGGCACGCGCGCCGGCGACACTGACCAAGCTGTTATTTTCTATCTCGTTGAGCAATTAGGCTACTCGCTCGACGCCGTGAAAACCTTACTCAACAAGGAAAGCGGCATGCTCGGCCTTACCGGCCACACCGACATGCGCGACGTAACCCGCCAACTCGAAGCCGGCGACGACCGCGCCCGCCTGGCCTACGACCTCTATGCTTACCGCATCAAAAAGTACCTCGGCTCCTTCCTGGCCGCCCTTAATGGAGCCGAGGCCGTGGTGTTCACAGGCGGGGTGGGCGAAAACGACGCCCGGGTCCGGAGCCTAGCCTGCCAGAACCTGGACTTTATTGGTATCCAGCTCGATGAGGCGCTCAACCAGCGCCGCGCCCCCGGCCTGCGCGACCTCTCGGCCCCCGGTGCCCGCGTGCCGGTGCTGGTCATCCCGACCAACGAGGAGCTGGAAATTGCCCGGCAGTGCGCGGCGCTGGTTAGTGGTTAAAGGAGGAACGTCATTCAGAGCGCCGCGAAGAACCTCGCGTGCTGACGTTGGAATACCGTTGCAACGACCACACGCGAGATTCTTCGCGACGCTCTGAATGACGTTCTTGCTTCAACCGCTACTCACTAACCACTCAATCGTACCTTCGCGCAACTCTGCGCCCGCACCGGGGGTTATTGGCTTTCCACTGATTACATCGGCTCTTGCTGTTATCTGCTTCTCCCTGGTTAATTGGATTGTGCCTGCTGGTGGGCACAGGCTACGCGGCGCTGCTCTACTCGGCCAAAGCGCCCTGGAGCCGGGCGGTAAACTACGTGCTGGCGGCCGTGCGCTTCGTGGTAGTGAGCTTCCTGTGCTTTCTGCTGCTCTCGCCCTTCCTTAAATCGACCACCACCACCACCGAAAAGCCAACCTTGGTGTTGGCCCTCGATGACTCGAAGTCGGTGGCGCTGTTTACGCCGCCGGCGGTGCTAAGCCAGGCCACCACGGGCCTCACGCGGCTGGCCGAAGCGCTGCGCCAAAAAGGCTTCTCGGTGGAAACCCGCACCCTCGTGGCCACTGGCGCCACTCGGCCCGATTCGGTGCAGTTCCGGGCCCCGGCCACCGACCTCGACGGGCTGTTGGCCGGCATCGGCGAAACGTTTCAGGGCCGCAACCTGGCGGGCGTGGTGCTGCTCTCCGATGGTCTCGTGAACCAGGGCCAAGCCCCCGAGTTTACCGACTACCGCTTCCCAATCTATACGCTGGGCGTGGGCGATACAATTCCGAAAAAGGATGTGAGCCTGCCTGCTCTTAGCTACAACCGATTGGCCTTCAGCGGCAACCAGTTTCCTATTGAAGCCGAGCTGGCCTACGACGGCTACGGAGCCGGCACTACGGCCACGGTGCAACTGCTGGAAAAAGGCCGGGTGCTGCAAACGAAACGCGTAGCCCTGCCAGTCGGGCAGCAGCGTACCAAAACCACGTTTCTGCTGACGGCTACCGGCACCGGCAAACGCCGCTACGAGGTGCGAGCCGTGCCACTGCCGGGCGAGTTCACGCTGCTCAACAACACCAAGTTCGCCTACCTCGATGTGGTGAAGGGCAAGCTGCGGGTGCTGCTGGCCGGCGCCGCCCCCCACCCCGACCTCAAGGCCCTGCGCGCCGCCATCCAGCAAAACAACAACTTCGACCTCATCACTTACCTGCCCGGCATCAGTCCGCTGAAAAGCCAGGATTTTGACGTGGCCATTTTGCACCAATTGCCGGCCCGATCGGGCGTGGGCGCCGAGGTGCTGGCCCAGGTGGCCGCCCGCCGCGCACCGGCCCTGTACGTGCTCGGCGCACAGTCCGATTTCGGGGCTTACAACCGCCTGAGCACTGGCCTTAAGGTGCAGCCCCGCGGCACCCAGACCGACGACGTAACGCCCGTGCCCAACCCGGGTTTCAATCGGTTTACATTTGAAGAAGATGCGCTACGGCGGTTTCTGGCCTATCCGCCGGTGCCGGTACCGTTTGGCGAGGTCCGGCTGAGCGGTGGGGCCGAGGCCGCATTATGGCAGCAAGTGGGCCGCGTGGCTACCAAAAAGCCGCTGCTGGTTTTCGGCGGCACGCCTGCCCGGCGGCAGGCCACGCTGCTCACCGAAGGCAGCTGGCAGTGGCGCTTACAGGAGGCCGTAGAGCACGACGACAAGCCCGAAGCCTACGACCGGCTGGTACTGCGGACCCTGCAGTTGCTCACCCAGAACGCCAACCGCAAGCGCCTCGACGTGTACCCAACCCAAGATGCGTTCAACACCTCCGACGACGTGACATTTGGGGCCGAAACCTACAACGCCATCTTCGAGCGGACCTACGGCGAACCTGTCACGCTCACGCTCACCGACGAGCAGCAGAAAACCCGCACGTTCAGCTTCGCGCCTACTCCTGATGGCGCACCGGTGCATCTGGGTGAGTTGCCGGCCGGCCTGTACCGCTACCGGGCCCGCGCCACGCTCGGCGGCCAGCCCCAACAGGATACCGGCGAAGTGCTGGTGCAGGAGCAGCAGCTCGAAGCCCTGCAAAGCCGCGCCGACCACAACCTGCTGGCCCAGCTGGCCCGCCGCAGTGGCCAGCGGCTCTACTTCCCCCCCCAAATCGACCAGCTAGCCCAGGATATTGAGAAGGCCGGCTACAAGCCCGTCATCTACGAGCAGGAAGACCTTAAAGACCTCATCAACCTGAAGTGGCTGTTCTTCCTGCTTTTAGCTTTGGTAACAGCCGAATGGGCCACCCGCAAGTACTCCGGCGGCGTGTGAGGTAGTTGCACGACGTAGGGGCGGGGCCTTTCCCCGCCCGCCGGTGAACGGCCCCCGCCCGGATTATTCAACAATTACGCCCCAATTGCGGGCGCGGGGGGGCCCCCCCCCCCCCCCCCCCCCCCCCAGTTGCCTGTGCTGGTCAAAAAGCGAAGCGGGGGGGGGGGGGCAAGGCCCCGCCCCTACATCGAACTCCACAATTTGGGATAATAGATGGTAGGCCTATAATCACTATAGAATAAATTTTTAAGGGAATAAGACTATCAAATTTGCAGTAACCGAATAGAGTGGCTACTTTCCAGCAGTTCAACTGCTTAACGGCTGCCCGATGGTGAAACTCTACTTGCTGGTGGTTCTGCTGGTGGTTCTGCTGGTTGGGCTGCCGCTTATGTCCCGGGCCCAGGGCCTGTGGGGTGCCCGCTCGGTCGCGCTGGGTCAGGTTGGGTCCGTGCTGGAGGCCGACGGCTGGGCCGGGGCCAGCAACGCCGCCGCGCTGGGCCAGCTGAGCCGGCCCACGGTGGGCGTGGCCGCCGAAAACCGCTACCTGCTGCCCTCGCTCAACACGGTGTCGTTGGTGGTGGCCGTGCCCATTGGTTACCGCCGCCCCGATGCTACGGCCGCGCCAGTGGCGGGTGTGGCAGCCGCCGTAGCCGGGGCCGATGCGCCGCGCTACGGCACGGTGGGCGTTACGGCCCAGCGGTTTGGGGGTACGCTGTACTCCGAGCAGCGGGTGGGGTTGGGCTACGGCTACCAGCTGGGCACCGTGCGGGTAGGGGCGCGGGTAGAGGTGCTGCAAACCAGTATCCAAGGCCTCGGCAGCCGCCGGGCGGTGGCCGCCTCGCTGGGCGGGCAGGCCGATATTATTCCGCGCAAGCTCACCTTCGGGGCAACACTCTACAACCTCAACCAGGCCCGGCTGGCCGAGTACCAGGATGAGCGCCTGCCCACCGTGCTGCGCGCCGGCCTGGCCTGGCGGCCCGCCGAAAAGGTGCTGCTGCTGATCGAAACCGAGAAAGATGTGGAGCAGGATGCCGACTTCAAGGCCGGCCTCGAATACTACCCCCTGCCGGCCCTGGCGCTGCGGGCCGGCCTGAGCACGCTCACCAGCCAGCTTACCGGCGGCCTGGGTTTGCGCACCGGCGCCTTCCAGATTGATTACGCCGCCGGCTGGCACGAAGCGCTGGGCCTGAGCCAGCAGCTGAGCGCCGCCTACGTGTGGGAAAAAGCTGGCAAGCCATGAAGCCGCGCCCACCGCGCCGCCGCCCGTTGGTGCGGCCGCTGCCCGCGCTGCTGCTTATTGCCGGGCTGCTATTCGGGGCCGCCGCGGCCCGCGCCCAGGACTATCCGCGCCCGCCTGTGCCCGACCTCGACCGGCTGACGCAGGAGCTGTTTGCCGAAATCCAGAGCGATGAGAGCAGTGTGGCCTACGAGGACCTCTACGAAACGCTGCTGCTCTACTACCAGACTCCGGTCAGCCTGAACACTGCCACCCGCGACGAGCTGCGGAGTTTGCTGCTGCTCTCCGAAACCCAGATAACGAACCTGCTGGAGCACCGCCAGCGCACCGGCCCGCTGCTGAGTTTTTACGAGCTGCAGAGCGTGGAGGGCTTCGATTTGCGCACCATTTACCGCATTGCTCCCTTTGTAGCGGTGCTAACGACTGACCCCAACGCGGTGCGCGGCAACCTCTGGCAGCGGATTGCCCGCGAAGAAAACAACGCGCTGTTTCTGCGCTACGAGCGCACCGTGCAGGGCCGCCCCGGCTATGGCCCTGCCGACACCACCAGCACCGGCCGGCCCGCCACCCGCTACCTGGGCTCGCCCGACAAGCTGCTGCTGCGCTACCGCGTAAGCCGGAGCCGCGACTTCAGTCTGGGCTTCACGGCCGAAAAGGATGCCGGTGAGCAGCTCATCTGGAGCCCCAAAACCCAGCGTTACGGAGCCGATTTTTACTCGGCCCACTTCGTGGTGCAGGAGCGGGGCCGGCTGAAAACGCTGGCCCTGGGCGACTACCAGTTGCAGTTTGGGCAGGGGCTGCTGCTGTCGTCGGGGTTTGTGGTGGGCAAGGGCGCCGAAACCATTACCACCGTGCGCCGCAGCTCGGTGGGCGTGCGGCCCTACGCTTCGGTGCTCGAAAACTCGTTTTTTCGGGGCGCGGCGGCTACGGTGGCCGTTACGCCCACGGTGCGGGCCACCGTGTTCGGCTCGCGCAAGCGTGTCGATGCCTCGCTGCAGCAGGCTCAAGATTCGCTGGCCGAGTTTCGGGAGTTCACGTCTGGGTTGCAGTTGAGTGGTTTCCACCGCACGCCCACCGAACTGGCCAACCGCAACGCCCTGCAGGAAACCGTACTCGGCGGCCACGCCCAGTACACCAGCCTGAGCGGCGACCTGCAGCTAGGCGCCACGGCCATCAACACCCAGTTCGACAAGCCCCTGCAACGGCGCGATGAGCTGTACAACCAATATGAGCTGCGCGGCGACCGTAACCTGGCTTTGGGGGCACATTACAGCTATGTGTGGCGCAACCTGCTGCTATTCGGCGAAACGGCCCGCAGCTCGGGCGGCGGTCTGGGCACCGTGAACGGCCTGCTGGCCAGCCTCTCGCCAGCCGTCGATGTGTCGGTGCTGCAGCGCCATTATGCCCGCGACTTCCACACGCTGTACGGCAACGCGTTTGGCGAAAACTCGCGCAACATTAACGAAAGCGGGCTGTATGTGGGCCTGAAAGTGCGCCCCGCGCCCCGCTGGGAGGCCTCGGCCTACTACGACCGGTTCAGTTTCCCGTGGCTGCGCTACCAGGCCAGCGCCCCCAGCACCGGCCACGACTGGCTGCTGCGCCTCACCTTCAGCCCCAGCAAAACCAGCCTGCTTTACGTGCAGCTCCGCCAGCGCACCAAATCCTTCGACGCCGACACGGTGCGCGCCGTGCCGCTGCCCGTGCCCACTCAGCGCCGCAGCCTGCTGCTCTATTATGACACCAACCCGCTACCCGGCCTCAGCCTGCGTACCCGCGTGCAGGGCAGCAGCTACCGCGACGACGGCGGCCCCGCCCGCCACGGCTACGTGCTGGCCCAAGACGTAACGGTGCAGCCGCTGCGCCGCCTGCGGCTCTCGGCCCGCTACGCCCTCTTCGACACCGACGACTACGATACCCGCCAGTACGTGTTCGAGCAGGACGTGCTTTACGCCTTTTCTATCCCGGTGCTGGCCGGCCAGGGCACCCGCACCTACGTGCTGGCCCAGTTTGATGTCAACCGCCACCTCACGCTCTGGCTGCGCTACGCCGACACCCACTACCGCCACCAGGACACCGTCGGCTCGGGCCTCGACGAAATCCAGGGTAACCGCCGCTCCGATGTAAAAGCCCAGCTGCGGTACCGGTTTTAGGGAAGAAGCTGGCCGGCTCGGGGGCTGCGCCGGTAGTTGGCCCGGCCGCGGTATCTTGTAGCGTAAAAGTCTGCGGAATAGAGACAGAAAGCAGTTTCTACACCTGTCTGAATACGTTTTTTGCTGATTTATAAAGTCTGATAACAAGCGCTTTTGGTTTCGTCCGGCTTGGGTGAGCAGGTATATTTGAAATGTCCCTGTCAACTCACGCTCATGCGCCAATTTGTTTTCTTTTCCTTTAGTACCGCGCTGCTGCTAAGCAGCTGCGCCAAGGAGGGCCCGACGCTGGTCGCGGGCCTGGTGGTGGACAAAGACACAGGCCAGCCCGTGCCCCAGGCCGAAGTGCAGGTGCATGCCTTTTCCTCGGGCTCCAGCGGGGGCGGCGGGGGCTACGGCCCGGCGCTGGGCGGGCCCTATCTGGCCGACGCGCAGGGGCAGTTTTCATTCAGCTTCGAGGCCAGCAAGGGCAAGAGCTACCGGCTGGACGCCTACGGTCCGCTGGGCCACTTCTCGGTTGACCAGGGGGTGGAGGTGGATAACGGGCAGGCCAACCGCAACCTGCGCATCCCGGTGCAAGCCCCCGGCTGGGTGCGCGTGCGTATCATCGACGAGCCGCCCACTATCGGTGAAGGAGTACTAATAGTGGCAGGCTATGTAAATTCGGATACTTATAGCCTGCCGCTAGGGCGTGATGAAACTTATGTGCGCTACATGGGAGCTCATATTCCCTCTAGAGTATTTTGGACAATAAAGGATTACGTTCAGAAAACAGTCGTTGAGGGCCATCAGGACCTCACCATTCCCAGCCTTGACACGGTAACGGTAACAATTCGGTTTTGAACCCTGACCCCCGGCCGATTTTCAGCAGCTGGCCGCACTACTTCAGTTGCTCACCGCTGCTGTAGCAATAGCGGGCCTATCCCATCAGCTGTTGGCCGTCCGAAAGCCCAGAAAAAAACGGTCATCCCCCGCCCGCAGGCAAAGGATGACCGTTTTTTTCTAAGTCCTAAAGCTACTTATTGCTTCAGCAGGCGCACTATGCTCGTGCCGTTGGGCAGGTCGAGGTGCAACTGGTAGATGCCGGTGCCGAGGGGGCTTAGGTCGAGGCTGGTTTGCAGCTCGGCTGCGCCCTTGGTCAGCGTCTGGGTTTTCACTAGGCGGCCCACGGCGTCGGTTACGCGCAGCGTAACGGGGCCGCGCTGGTCGTTGCCGATGCGTATCCGGAACAGACCGGTGCTCGGGTTCGGGAATACCTCAATGCCCTGCAGCGCAGCGGCTACGGTGCGGGTAATCACCGAAACCGTCTGGCAGGCCTGGTTCGAGTAGTCGGAGGCGCCGGCCGTGTTGATGGCCCGCACGCGGTAGCAGAACTGGCCGTTGGTCGTCACCTTGTCGGTGAAGAACGAGGTGCCAGCGGCTACCGTGGCTATCCTGGCAAACGTGCCGGTAGTGCCCAGGGCCCGCTCAATCTCGTAGCCGGTTTCGTTGGTGGCGTTATCGAGCCAGAGCAGGTCGATATCGGCACCCGTAGCGGTGGCTACCGGGGCCAGCACTGTCAGCGAAGTAGGAGCCAGGGGCAGCTCATCCGAGGTGCATACTTCCAGGCTCCAGCCCGTGAGCGTGCCGCCGTTTCCGGGCGTGTTGTCGGTGATGGTAAGCGTCCAGTTGCCGTTGGCGGGCGAATTGAGCAGCTCGCCGAGCGAGTTGAACGGGCGCACCGTGCTGCCCGCTACTACCGGGCAGGCCAGCGCCGCCGTGGCCGCATCATCAAAGCCCAAACTCAGGTTGCCGGTGCCGGGGCAGATGCGCGAGAACAGCACCACGCGGCGGCCGGCCGGGTTGGTCAGCGAAATTTCCAGCTCACTCACGTCGGGGTGAGTGATGGCCAGGTTGCGCACCCGGATGTTGGAGACGCGGTTGGTGTTGCTGACGGCAATGATGGAGGTAATAGTCGAAGTGCCCGTGGCCGAAATGGTGAGGGGCACGTTGGTAGCCGCCAGCGTCTGGCAGGTCTGGGTGCCGGTCGTGAAGCTGATAACGGCCGAGTAAGGACCCGCGCCGCAGCCGCTGAGCGCCCGTACCCGCACAAAGTACTGGGTGGAAGCCTGCAGCTGGTTGGGCACAAACGTATTGGTTGGGCTGATGGCCTGCGTAATCACGCCCGTTGTGAAGGCGGCATCAAGCGCCAGCTGCACTTCGTAGCCCGTGGCGTTGGGCACCGGCGTCCAGGTGATGGCCGGGCGCAGGCTGGTGCGGGTGCTGGCGGTGGCCGGGGCCGTTACGGTTGGGACCTGCGTGATGCCCGGCAGAATGGTCAGCAGCACATCGAGCGTGCGCGTGTCGCTGCCGCTGACACCCGTCAGTTGGAGCGTGTACGTGCCCGAAACCACTGCACCGGTAGTAGTAATAGTGGCCGTGGTACTGGTGCCGGCGGCTACCGTGGCAGCCGGGAACGTAACCGTTACGCCGGCCGGCAGGTTGGTGGCGGCCAGCGTTACCTGGCCCGTAAAGCCCTGAAGCTGGCCCACGGTGAGGGCCACCGTGCCCGAGTTACCTGCGCAGAAGCTCAGCGCGCCGGCTGCTCCGGCCGGGCCCTGCAGGAAGAAGGTCGGCCCGGCGGGCACCTCAATCTTGAAATTCTGATCCGATATGTCGAAGAAGATGCCGCCCGTGGCCTGCACCTTAATGCGCGCCTGCGTAGTAGCCGCCACGCTGGCTGGCAGCGTCA
Organism: Hymenobacter terrestris; assembly: GCF_013377905.1. Taxonomy (GTDB): domain Bacteria; phylum Bacteroidota; class Bacteroidia; order Cytophagales; family Hymenobacteraceae; genus Hymenobacter; species Hymenobacter terrestris. The sequence continues at coordinate 11,406 of NZ_JABKAV010000055.1, read as the reverse complement.
GGGTTTCGAAGCCGTCGTTGGGCGTATTGGCCAGCAGTGTGGTCGGGAACGTCAGGCCGCCATCGGTGGAGAGCAGCACGTCTACATTGGTGGCGCTGATGGGGGCCTGGGTGGTGTTGGCCACATCCCAGCTTACCTGTTGCGGGGCACCTACAAGCCAGGAAGTAGCGGCCGTGTTGGGAGCCGTAACTACAAACGGACCAGCCGTGGGCACTACCACCACGTTCATCGAGTCGTAATCGACCCCACCACCCGCGGCCCGGTTGTCGCGGGCTACGAGGCGAAAGATGAGGCGGCGGCCGTAAGAAGGCAGCAATTCACCGCGGGTCTGGGTGTTGCTGAGGATGTTGGCGAGGCGCGGGAAAGTGCGCGAGGCGCTGGCAGTGGGGGCGAAAACGCGGAATAGCGGGGCGCCACCCGTGGGGGCGTTGGGTGCTCCGGCTGGCCCCAGGTTGTACTGCTCCCACGAGTAGGTGAGGGCATCGTTGTTCACGTCGGTGGCTGAGCCGGTGAGCGTGAAGGGCGTGCTTATCGGAATGGCATAGTTGCGGCCGGCATCCACGACCGGCGCGGTGTTGCCGGTGGCCGTAGCAGCCGAGCAATCCTGCGCCCGGGTGATGTGAGCCACAATCTGGTCGAAGCTGCGCGAGTGGAAGAAAGCGTCGGAGTTGGGCTGCGTATTATCGGCTCCGCAGATGCCGGCGTAGGCCATGATGGTAGTGCCCGAGCCCGGCTCGTAGGCCGAGGAAGCGGCCCGGTTGCCGCCGCTGCACGAGCCGATAGTGCCGTTGAACGTGTGGTCGCCGCCGAACTGATGGCCTATTTCATGGGCTACATAATCTACATCAAAGGCGTCGCCGATGGGGCTGGTGGTGCCCGTTACGCCCCGGGCCTTGCCCGAGTTCACGCACACCGAGGGCTTCTGGGCCACGCCCCCGCCGTTGGTGCTGAACACGTGGCCGATGTCGTAGTTCGCGTTGCCGATAAGCTCATCAACCGTGGTTTGGTTCTGGTTGAGCATGGCAGTCCCGCTGTTGTTAGTGTACGGGTCGGTGTCAGCATCGAAGAAAATTAGCGCTTCGTTTTTGGGAACTATCACCATACGAACGGCCACTTCCCGCTCATAGATGCCGTTTACCCGGTTCATGGAGGTAGCCATAGCCGCCATCACCGACTCAACGGTACCGCCGTGGAAAGCCGAGTACTCGGCCGTGGCGGCCAGCGCCAGCCGGTAGGTGCGCAGGGTTGCGCCGTTGGCTACGGCGGCCCGCTGGGCGGTAGTCAGCTGCACTTCCGGCTCGGTGCCGTCGGGCGAAGCAACGGCGCAGGTAAAGGCCGGCATCAGCATATTGCGCCGCTCAAAAACCAAGTGGGTACTGCTGCCTTTGGCGGCCGGGTCGATGTACACCGTGTAACCGGCGGCCAGAATCTGGGCGTGGAAGCCGGCGGGCGTTACGTCGAGGCGGGCCGTAGCCGAAGGATCGTCGAGGCCCTGGGCCAAATAGGTGCGGATGCTGGGGTAGCGGGCGGCCAGCTCGGGGGCCAGCACTGGTACCTGCTCTACCCGAAACCGCTGCGAAGTGCCATTGGGCAGGGGCAGCGAAATAACCGTGGCCGGACCCCGGTTGCCGGTACGCTCCAGTGGGGCCGTTTTCAGGGCGTCGCGGATGGCATCCAGCTGAAAATCCACCGTTCGGAAGTGGGTGAGAGCCTGTGTTGCGGCGCGGGCCTGGGCCGGCACTCGCGTTGTATTGGCCCACAATACGCGTTGGGCCTGTGCTACCGGTGCCCCGGCAAACAACAGGGCCGAACCAGCCAGCAGCGGCCGCCAGGCCCGTTGTAAAAGAGTAGAGAGTGGCTGCATAGAAGAAACAGGATGTGAGAAAGAATAGAAAAAGGGTGCATCCCTGGTAGTCGCAAGGAAAGTGTCCTCAAGATAGAAGTTTTGCCGGCAGCCTGCCGAATTTATTGTCAAAATGACAATTCGTTTTGTGCTGAACGTCAGTCCATTTCACACTGACTGATAGATTAGGTGTATCAGCCAATCCTTCCGGAAACGGTAGCCTGCTCAGCTAAGCATCTGTTTTCACCAGTACCAGCTGGGCTTTGTCGGCGGCGCTTACTTTGCGGCGGAACTCCAGGTAGGCTGGGTACTCGGCGCGGCCGAAGCGGGTGCGTGGCATTTCGAGGCGGCGGATGTAGCGGATGCTGCCGTTGGGCAGGGCCAGCAGCTGGCTGGAGTAGGTGCCGAAGGGCGTGGTTAGCTGCACTGCGGCGGGTAGGTGCTCGGGCTGCAGGCTGGCGGGCAGGTGCAGCTGCACAGTATCAAGCTGACTGAAAGCGTAATCGAGCCAGATATCGGCCTGCCGCTCGCCCACGGCCGGCGCGGGCGCTGCCAGGCGGCTGAGCAGATTGGGTGTAACAAACACGCGCTTACCGCTGGGCGGAGCCAGGCCCGGCAGCGTGAGAGCCAGCGTTTCTACCAGGCCCGGCACCGGGGCCGAAGCCGGCAGCGGCCGGAACGCCACCTTATCGAGCGTGAAGTTGCCCAGAGCCAGGCGGTTGCCCACCCGTTTCTTCTGTTCGCTTAGCTCCAGGCCCGCCAGGCCGGCCACAGCATCGTATTCAAGGCCGGTGCGCAAAGTGCGCAGCTTGGCCGTGGCGTTGCCATTGGCGTCGAGGTATACATCGGCGTGGCGCTGGCGGCGGTTTTCGGCGGCCCCGTAGCGAGGCGTGGGCACCAGCCGGCCACCTTCGGGCAGCAGCAGCAGGGCGTGGCGGTTGCCCGTAAAGCCGCCCATGTAGCCGAAGGGGTTGGTCTGGTCAGTGCATTCCAGCCACACGGTATCGGCTTTGGCGGCCTGCGTGAGGGGCACGCACAGCACCACGTGGTTGAACTGCGAGCTGGGGAAATCGGTGCGGATGTCGTGCTCGTCGGAGCCGGCCTTTATCAGGGCGGCGTGGGCCGTAATGCCGGCCGCGCTCAGCAGGGCCTGGCAGTAGTTAGTCAGGGCTTTGCAGTCGCCGTAGCCCTTGGCGGCCACATCGGCGGCCGGAAACGTTTGCCAGCCGCCCAACCCCAGCTGCACCGAAATGTAACGGGTGTTGGCCTGCAGAAACTTGTACACCTTCTGAATGCGGGCCCGTTCGTCGGTTTCGCCGGCTACCAGTGCCTGCATGCCGGCCACTAGGGCCGGGGGCAGCGTGGCGCGGTTGGCGTTCAGCTCGTAAGTCCAGCGGCTGAGGTCGGCCCAGCTGTTGAGCTTGCCGGCGTGGCCCTGCACCTCAAACTCGCTGGGCGCCGTGTACACGGCTGGCGTCAGCTCCGATACGGGCGGGGCGTCGGCTTCCTCGTCCAGCGCCGTCAGGTTCTGCACCCGCCACGCGTACACCTGCTGGCCCGCCACTGTGCTTTGGGCCAGGGCCGTGCCGGCGGGCAGCCGCTGCTCCTGGAAGCGCAGGGCCAGCCCGGCTGGCATCACCACCGTAAACGTGGCCTCCTGCACACTGAACTGCTCAACGGGCTGGGGCTTCCAGTTCGAGTAGAACAGCGGGTTGTCTGATATTACCTCGTACTCGAACTCGACGGTGTAGGGGTAGGTGGGTTGGCTGAGGTCGGCCACCCGGCCGCGGGCATCGGTGGCCAGGCTGAAACCGTCGGATAGGCTGATGTCGCGGATGTCCTGGGTGCGCAGCTGCCGCAGCTGCCGGCCGCTGGCATCATATACCGCGCCCCGGAAGTAGCTGATGCGGTTGAGCGAGCTGTAGTACACCAGCTCGGAGGCCCAGCGGCTGCCGGCCTCATCGAGAATGGTGGTGGCCCGCAGCACAGTTTCCACCGTCCGGGCCGCCGATTTCACGGTCAGCAGCTCGTCGTGGCGGCGCTCCACGGCGTGGGCATTCTCGCGCAACGCGGCGGGCAGCTCGGCCACCGCGTACTTGAGCGCCGGTGCCGGTGCCGCCAGCGTGGTCAGGGGGAATAGCAGGGTCAGGGCGAAAGCCGGGATTAAACGCATTAGATAGGGGGTGTTGATTAACGGAAAAAAAACGTCATGCTGAGCGCAGCCGAAGCATCTCTACCGCTCTGTGGTAGCAATTCAACGGAGCGGTAGAGATAATTCGGCTGCGCTCAGCATGACGTCCCTACTGACAACCCAGCTACACTTTCTTCTTGATGATCAGCTGCTCGCCCTGCTTGGCCATGAGGCGGGCGAAGAACTCGCGCAGGTAAGCGTACTCTTCTGCCGAGTATACTGGCTTGCTCAAAGTCAACCGGCTTACTATCTGGATACCGGTGGGGCCATTTTGCACGCCGTACGTAAAGCGCCCACTCTTTTCAGGCAGGTCCATTACCAGGCCCTGCGGCATTTCGGCTAGCTCATATCCGGCGGGCAGCGTCAGGTTTACCAGTACAGTTTCTTCCAGTTGGCTGCCCAAATCGACTGGAAAGCGGCGGTTTTCGTGTAAGAATGGGTTTTTGTCCATCCCAAAATCGCGCAGCGGGTTCAGGTACACGGTACCGACCGGCGCGTTGGCCTCGCTGCTACTCACGAACTCGTATTCCAGCGTCAGGGGCTTGTGCAGCTCGTCGCGCTGTTTAAACGTGTACTTGGGAATGCTCCAGCCTTCGTGGCTGGCACCCAATTCGGCTACGTATTTTTTCTCGCCCAGCTCGCGCAGTTTCTCGCGCTGCGCCAGCGCCAGGTAGCCGGCGTGTTCTTGGTGTACGCTGCCGCGCAGGCCGCCGTTTTCGTTCAGCACCATGGTTACCTGGCGATACGAAGTCAGCCGGTCTTTGGGCTTGAGGTCAATCCAGCGCGACTTCTGCGCTTCGGGCAGCACCAGCCGGCCCTGGCCATTCAGGCAGCGGGTGGGCACCATGTTGTAGGGCGCCAGCTCGTCGGTTGCATCAAGTAGTACTTCCTGGCCATCGGGTAGCGCCACATGCGCCATTACGTAATTGAGGCGGTTGAGCATCGGGCTTTCGGGTTGCAGCCGGCCGTGCGAGCGGGTGCTGAGCACGAGCGGATTAGCCGCGAAACCAGCTTCGCGCAAGGCGGCAATCAGCAGCAGGTTCACATCGGCCGACGAGCCGGTTTTCTGGTCGAAGGCCTTGCGCACGGTGGTCGTGGCCATCAGGCGGCTCTGGCCATTGTATTTCACGCTCCGGCGTACCAGCCCGTGCACGGCGGCCAGGCGGGCGGCCGGATCGGTGCCGGCTGCCGTCAGCAGGGGTGTGAGTTGGTCTTTGAGGAAACCGGCCCGGTTGAGCTGAGTGCCGAACTCATCGTCGGTGAGCAATTCCGAATCAATTTTCTCCCAGCTGCCCGCCACCACCTGGTAAGACTGCCCGGGCATACGTACTCCCGCCAGCTCAAAATCAATGCGGGCCACGTAGTCGTTGGTTGTAGTCATGTAGGCCTCCTCGCGCAGCGGCGGCACATTCTGCATGGCCCAGCGGTGGTTGGTCTGGCGCGGCGTCAGGGTTTCGGAGCCACCCTGCGTACGGGCCGTGTTGAAGCCCGAGCCCACCGTTTCGCCCTTATAGGAGACAGAGAATTGCCCGGTCGATTCAGTCTGCTCCTTTACGGCCAGGGGCTCGTAGCCCTGCATCAGCATCCGGTAATCAAAATACTCCGGAATGGTGGCCCGGTACTCGCTCCAGCGAATAGGAATGTCTTCCTGAAAAGTCCAGTCCTGGAAGTTAAAGGCAAAGTCGGAGCTAATGGTATAGGCGTACTCGACCACCGCGCCTACCCGCACGTTGGGCATCGTGAACTTGCGGATGGTAATGTTGGTGGTTTTCTCCTCCTTGAACATGGATTCTGAGTTGAGCTTTTCCTTGACCACCTGCCCATTTACCAGGTTGTAAGTGAAGCCCTTCAGCGTCGTCAGCTTCTCCTCCTGGCCGTTGGCGTGGTAGAGCGAAACCTGGCCGGTGGCGTAGTCGTACCCCGATTTCTTTAGGATTTTAACGCGCCGTATCCGCTCGAAAACCACAACGAACCCCCTGGGGCCGTACTCGAAGCGCGAGCGGCCGAAGTCGCATAGTACCACGGCTGCAGCGGCACTGTCGGCCACAAACGGCTTGTCGGTCAGGTCGGTCTCGTCAATCTTGCCGAATTTGATGGGTACCTCCTGGGCGCGGGCCAGGCCGGTAGTGGCAACTGTGAGCACGCCAGCCAGCAGTGCCCGTACGAGTAAAGTTTGCATCATAGAAAGAGGGTATTATCAGCGTAAAAAAGTCTCGGAAACTGATGGAGAATGAGGTGTCCGCCGTTCCTGCCGCGGCGGTGGCTTAACGGCAACGCTTACCGGCGTTGCAGCACGATGGGCTCGGCTATTTTGGCTAGGGCCTTAACGTAGAACTCGCGCAGGGCCTCGTATTCCTGGGCCGAGTAGCGGGTTTTGTTGAGCTGCAGGCGGCTGACGAGCGTCAGCTTCTCGGGGCCGCTGGATGTGGCGTTGAAGATGAACCGGCCACCGTTGTCGGGCAGGGCCAGCTGCACGTTGGCCGGCAGCGCGCTGGCCGCGTACCCAGGCGGCAAGGTCAGCTCCAGGTACTGCTCCAGGCGCGGCGCAACGGCAAAATCGACCGGATATATGCGGGTGGCGGAGCGAAACGGGTTGCTCAGCTCGCTCAGCGCCTGCAGTGGCCGCAGGTAGATGGTGGCCACGGGGGCCTCGGCGCCGGCCAGGCGGGCCTGCAGGTCCAGGGCCACCGTGCTTTCGGCGCTGGTGGCCGCCGCTGCGGGTGGTAGCTTGCTCTGGTCGAGCTGCCAGTCGGGATGGCGCTTTTGCCACTGCTGGCGTAGGGCCGCTACCGGCTGGCGGTGCTCGGCGGCGGCGTAGCCAATGTACTCCTGCCGGATGGTGCCGCTAAGCCCGCCGGTAGGCGCCAGGGCCAGCTTGGCCTGGGTGTAAACGAAGTGGTTGGCTTCTGGAGCCAGCGAAACCCAGCGCCCGTTGGGGCCCAGTAGCCGGCCCTGGTGGTTGAGGCAGTTCTCAGGCAGCAGCCCGGCGGGCAGGTTGGCGTCGGTGGCATCCAGCAGCAGCTCTTTCGCATCGGGCAGCGCCACGTGGGCTACCACGTAGTTGAACTGGCTGAGCACCGGCAGCTCCGTTTGGGTACGGCCGTGGGTTCGGGTGCTGAGTAGCAGCGGCTGAGCCTCCAGGCCGGCCTGTTTCAATAGCGCTATCAGCAGCAGATTCAGGTCGGCGGCGTTGCCCTGGCGCAGCTCCAGCACCCGCCGGGGCGCGGCGCTGGCATACATCGTGGGCGTGCCATTGTACACCACCGCCCCCAGCAGCAGCTGCCGGACGGCCTTGGCGCGGGCAACTGGTTCGGGGAGGGCGGCGAGGGCGGCGGCCGCGGCTTTCAAGGGCGAGTCGCGCCCCAGAAAACCGCCGAAATCCTCGTGCTTGAGCAGCTGCTTCTCAATCTGGGCCCAACTGCCTACCTGAAACTGCGGGTCATTGTTCTGGTCGAACTGAATGCGCTCCAGCTCAAAATCTACCCTACTCACGTAGTCGCGGGGCGTGCTCATGTGGGTTTCAGGTCGGAATGCGGGAGCATCCTTCAGTACCCAGCGCCGGGTCAGGGCTTTGGTGGAAAGCGTCAGGTTTTTCGACTCCAACGACGAGCCGTAGCCGGTATCGACGGATTGCTTATAGGACGTGGTGTAAGGCTCGATTCCGGTTTCATTCACCGCAAACGGCAGGTAAGTGCGGGTAAGCTCCTTGTAGGAATAGAAGGCCGGAATGGCCACCCGGTACTCGCTCCAGCGCACCGGAATATCCTGTTGAAAGCGCCAGTCCTGGAGGTTGAACAGGAAGGGCGAAGTCAGCAGATACGTAAATTCGAGGATGGCGCCGGCCCGCACATTGGGCAGCGTGAAGGCATACTCGTCGTGGTGCTCGTCGAGCTTGCGACTGAACACGGCTTCTGTTTTCAGCGGCTCCTTGCTGAGTTGGGTGCCTGCGAGGTGGTAGGTAAAGCCCTTGAGTTGACTGATTTTCTCCCGGCCGTTTTCTTGATCATGGTAAAGTACCACCCGCACGGTCGCGTGGTCGTAACCTTCCGAGCGGCGGATGAGCAGGCGGGCCGTGCGCTCGAACCGCAGCTCGAAACCATCCTGCCTGCCCTTAATGCGCGACTGGCCAAAGTCGCAGAGCACTTCGGCCGCGGCCGAGTCGGGAGTGGGCTGAGCCAGCAGTGCGGCAGCCTCGCGGGCATCAAGCTTACCGAACTTAATGGGCGCTTCCTGGGCCTGGGCCAAGCTTACGGCCGCTGGGCCAGTAAGCCCGAGCAGCAGCAGCCCACGGTATAGCAGGGATAAATACATCAACAGAACGAAAAAAATAGACGGGCTGAAAGCCGGTTAATCCGGCCCCCGCTAACTGTAGTGAAATGCTAACGGAACCGAAATATCCTATTTATTTCGAAAAGGAACAATGCACAAAGCAAACTTATTCTCTGGCTTCTGCCAGCAGCCCGGCCAGCGCGGCACAGCGGGCCGACAGACGCTGTTTTAGAGATTAGTACAAGTGGGGCACAACCGGTCTGCTCAGGCCACTTCTTCCAGTACAGCAGGCACGCGCCGCCGCGTGGCCAGCAGAAATATCAAGCCGCAAAGCACGCTGCCGGCACTGGCCAGGTGGACAAAGGGCAGGTGGGCGGGCTCGTTGCTGAATACCCAGCCCGCCAGCAGCGCCCCGATGCCGATACCGGCCTCCAGGGCCATGTACATCGTGGAAACGGCCCGGCCGCGCCGCTCGGGGTGGCTCAAGTCCACGGTCCAGGCATAAATAGTAGGCGAGTTGAGGCCCGTGCCCAGCCCGAACAGCACGGCTCCGGTCAGAAAACCCGTTACCGACGGCGCCAAGGCCAGCATCAGCAAGGAGGCAATAATGACGAACGACGAGCCGATGAGCACTGGCACCCGGCCGTAGCGGTCGGAGGCGCGGCCCGCCAGCAGGCGTACCACCAGCGAGGCAGCCGTGTAGCAGAGGTAAAACAGGCCCTTGCTCTCGCCGGTGAGACCCAATACCCGGCTCTGGTCGGGCACGACGGTGAAAATGGCGCCGAACGGCAGCAGGAACAGCAGCGTGGCCGCGGCCGGTACCAGCACCCGGGGCTCCACCACTTCCTGCCAGCTCTCAATCTTCAATAGTTTCCAGCTAAAGCGCTGCCGCTGGGCTGGGGCCAGGGTTTCGGTCATGGTGCCCTGCACGATGAGGCTGAGCAAAGCAAGGCCCGAGGAGCAGTAGAACAGCACATCGAGCGTGAAGTGGGCCGCCAGCCACGAACCCAACGTAGGGCCGGCGGCCATGCCCAGCGAGCCAGCCACACCCAGCAGGCCCATAGCCTCGCCGCGGCGGGCCAGTGGCACAATGTCGGCAATGTAGGCGGCCGTGCCGGTGGGCTTGAAGCCGGTGCTGAAGCCGTGCAGCAGCCGCAGCCCCAGAAAACCTACTACGGTAACCGTAAAGGGGTAAAAGAAGCCGCAGATAAAGCACACCAGCGAGCCGAACACCATCACCGGAATGCGGCCCACCGTGTCGGCCAGCTTGCCTGAGAAAGGTCGCGAGAGGCCGGCCGTGAGTGTAAACAGGGCAATGATGTAGCCTTTGTACTCACCGCCGCCCAAGCTGGTGAGGTAGTCGGGCAGCTCAGGCAGCAGCATGTTGAAGCTCATGAAAAACAGGAGCGACGAGAGGCACATCAGCCAGAAGCCCGCCGTGTACACGCGGGGCGGGCGGGGCGCGGGGGCCGTAGTGGTGATTGGAGGAGCCATGCGGCCGCAAAGGTACGGCGGCCGGGTCGGGGTTGGGCAGAAAGAAACGAGTTACTACCGCAGAAACGCCCGAGGTCTGCCACCGCGGCCGGCCAACCGTACCCCCGACCCAGCCGGCAGCCCCAATAAAAACGCCGGCCCGACGGGGCAACGCCGCCTATTAGTAGGTGCGCTGCCCCGTCGGGCCGGCATTTTTATTGGGGCTGCCGGCTGACTTACTGCGCCGGCGGCGTAACCACCAGCACCTCGCCGGGCTTCACGGCAAAATCGGGCTTGCCGTTCCACTCCATAAGCTGCTTGATGGTAACGCCATAGCGGCGCGAAATGGCGTAGAGCGTTTCGCCCGGCTGCACTGTGTAGCGCACGGTAGTGGGCGTAGCAGTAGCCGGCGCGGCCGAAGCCGGTGTGGCGGCCGGGGCGCCTGGGGTGGGGGTGGCGTCCGGTACAGCAGTAGCGGCCGGCGCCGCCACGCGCAACACCTGCCCGATTTTCAGCGACGGATTGGCCGGTAGCTCGTTCCAGGCAATAATATCAGCTGGGCGTAGCTTGAAGCGGCGGGCCACCGAGTACAGGTTTTCCTTGGGCTCCACGGTGTGCAGGCCGCTGGCCGGTACCGGCTCTACAATGGTGGGCGGGCCAGCGGCAGTTACGGCAGCAGCCTCGGGCGCAGGCGAGGAGGCCGGAGCAGGGGCCGGCGGGGTTGCCGGAGCCGGCGTTGGCGTAACAACCGGAGCTGGCGTGGCGACCGGAACTGGTGCCGGAGCCGCCGGAGTTACCTGGTTTGGCGTGGCAACCGGCGCTGGTATGGCAGGCCGAGGGGAAGGCGCTGGCGCAGAACGCGACACCTCTGGTTTGGCTGGTATAGCGGGTGCGGCCGAAGACCGGTCGCGGGGCTCATCGGCAACGGGGCGCGAAGCAGGCAGCGGCCGGCGTGGCGGCAGCGACGAGGCCGGCGCGGTAGCCGGAACCGGCGTGGTGGGGGCGGATGCTGGCGCAGGGGCCGGAGTTACGGGAACTGGGGCAGGAGCAAGAGCAGGAGTCGGAGTCGGGGTGGCGGGCTGCTCGTTCACGCTTTCTACCTGGGCGTCGGCTTCGGCGGTGGCCGAATCATCTTCCACGGCATCTTCCAGTGTCCGGCTGGCGCGGGCGGTGCTGCCGCGGTAAGGTTCCGAGTCGTTGGTGGCGCGCTTCTTAGGTGCTGGCAAAGGGGCCGGCGTGCTGGTTACAGGCTGCTCGAAGGCGGCCAGCGCGGCGCGGTTCTGGCTATCCACGAACTCCACGGGCGTGGTTTTGGGGCGCGTGTGCTGCAGCCACAGCACCCGGCCGGGGCGCAAATCCTCATTGCGGGCCATGCGGTTCTTCTGCCAGATGGCTTTGGCCCGCAGCCCGTACTTCTGCGACACCGTTAGTATGCTCTCGCCAAGTTGCGCTACGTGGTATTCCACGGCGCCTTTGTCGCGCTTCTTCTGCAGAAAGTAGGGCTGGCCGGGCACAATCTGGTCGAAGGCAAACAGGTCGTTGTACTTGAGGAAGCGCCGCAGCTGGAGGTTGCCGCGGCGGGCCAGGCTTTCCTTGGTGTCGCCGGGCAGCGCAATCAGAGCCCGCAGGC
>NZ_JABKAV010000054.1 GCF_013377905.1 Hymenobacter terrestris | reverse complement strand
AACTCCGTGTAAGGAAAGATAAAAAGCTCCTGACGGTGTGTCAGGAGCTTTTATTCAGAATGTTGAATGGATTTGCGACTAAAATAGACGAGCTTTGCGGCAAGTTTTGGCACTATGGTGCCACATTTCCCTAAAAGGGGGCTAAGGAGCAGGAAAATAGCAAAAAGAAAAAAAGAAGGCGGCACCCACCCAGATGCCGCCTCTCAATTCAGAACGTACCCACCCAGATACGTTCTGGTATTCCCTTCCCACTTCACTCCACCAAATCTTTATTGCTTTAGAAGAAGGGAATTACCCTTCGCACAATAGTTATCCGGTAACCAGACTGTTTTTATCAAATCCTCACCTCGAGAGGGAGCATCTGTGTGCCAGTCTCATCGCACTACTAATATCGTAACGGTCCTGTGCCTTCTGCATTGGATTGTGACAAATGTAAAAAAATATATCGTCGAGATGAAATATATTGAGATATAATGAATAAAAATTTATACTATTTTTAAACAAAAGTTCGTTCGTTTGAAATATACATAATCAAAGTTTAAAACAATGGCACGTAATTACGAACTTGACGACACTGACCGGAAGATTCTGGCCCTGCTTATTGACGATGCCAAAACCCCTTATACTGAGATTGCCCGCAAGGTGCATGTGTCGGGCGGAACGGTGCACGTGCGTATGGCCCGCCTGGAGGAATTGGGTATTGTGCAGGGCGCAACCCTTAAGATAGATTACCAGAAGCTGGGCTTCGGAGTGCGTGCTTTTCTGGGTATCTACCTACAGAAGAGTTCGGTATACGAGGGAGTAGTAAGGGCCCTGCGCGAAATTCCGGAAGTAGTCAGCATCGACTTCACCACCGGTGCCTACGGCATCTTCGCCCGCCTGATTTGCCGCGACACCAACCATCTGCGCGAAGTGCTCCACGGCCAGATTCAGCTCATAGAAGGTATTGAGCGCACCGAAACGCTCATCTCGCTCGAAGAAGCCTTCAATCGGCCTATTCAGTTGCCTGAAATGAAAGAAGACAACGAGTAAAAGCCAGCACAGGCACTGCTTAGGGCAGCAGTGCTTGTGTCAGCAAATAGACTGCAATAAGCTGGAATAGTGTTATAAGAAGAAAAATGCGCTATTAGTTGCCATTTTATGGTAGCTAATCTATATTTAGTAGCCAGTAACTAGTGCTTTACCCTGGCTGCTTATGAGAATTCGCTACGTTTTTCTCCTTGTAGCCGCGGGTGCGGTGCGGCTAAGCCAAGGGCAGAGCCTGCCGGCCGTTTACCTCGACGACCAAAGCCGGCCGACGGTGCCCGACAGCGCCACCCACTACCGGGTGGTGGAGCGCCGGAATGAGTTGCTGGGTACCCACGCCATGCGCGAGTTCTCTCTGCTGGGCGAGTTGCTCCTGAAAGGCACGCTCTCGTCCATCGACCCACCGGTACGCAACGGCCCACTCATCTGGTACCATCCGGGAGGCAGCCGTGCCGCCCAGGTGCAATACCGCGACGATGAGGCGAATGGCCTGTATTTGGGCTGGTATGAGGATGGCCGCGTTAGTCAGCGGGGCGACTATGTGCAGGGGCAGCGGGTGGGGCGCTGGCTTTCGGTGCACCGAAACGGCCAGAAACGTTCGGAAGGTTACTACAACGCCGGTCGACCGGTGGGCGAGTGGCGCTATTACTACGATACCGGCGAATTGAGCGCCATTGAAATGCCCGACCGCCAGGGCCGGCCGCTGGCACTGGCCTTTTTCAATAAGGATGGCTCACCTTATATGCAGTCTGTGCAGGTGCGCAAACTGCCGCGCTTTCTGGGAGGCGAGGCCGCCCTGCTCAGCTTCGTGGCCCAAAACACCACCTACCCACGCGAGGTGCGCCGCAAAGGTATTGTGGGCAATGTGCTGGTTAGCTACACAGTGGGCGAGGATGGCCGCGTGAGCCAGGTGCGGATAGCGCAGGGCCTGGCTGCCGAAGCCGACCGCGAGGCGCTGCGAGTGGTAGCGGCCCTGCCTCGCTTTGAGCCCGGCCGCGAATACAATCTGCCCACGGCCATGACCTTTACCATCCCCATCTATTTTGGGCCGGGCTTTTCGTTGGCTTCGGGCTTGAAACCGCCCCAGACGCCACCCTCCGAGGCCCGCGCCGCTGCCCCCGAAGCTACCGACTGAGCCGCTGACACAACCTACTGCATAAAGAAGCCTCCGTGTTGCTTGACCCTTGGGGCCGGCAGCACGGAGGCTTCTTTACTTACTGAATTGGGCTAAACTAAGCCGTTACCTGGGCGTCGAGTTTCTGGGCCAGTACGTGCTTGGGCACGGCACCTACCTGCTTGTCTACTACCTGTCCGTTCTTGAAAACGAGCAACGTAGGAATGCTGCGGATGCCGAATTTGGCTGAAGTTTGTGGGTTGGCGTCTACGTCGACTTTGCCGATAATGGCTTTGCCTTCGTATTCGCCGGCCAGTTCTTCTACCACCGGGCCTACCATGCGGCAGGGGCCGCACCATTCGGCCCAGAAATCCACAAGCACAGGCTTATCGGAATTGATGATCTGGTCGAAATTGGCGTCGGTAATCTCAATGGCTTTATGTCCCATGATGAATGTCAGGTTTGGGTTGAAAGATGTTACGCGGCTATACGGGCCATCGGCCCGCAAGGTAGCAGATTGTGATTCAACAAGACCCGGCCCGGAAAGTTCGATTGGGACAATGAGGGCCTTGAATCGTTTGCCGGGCTGGTTGGGTAACCATTGGCTGGGCCTGCAGAACTATCTCTTAATACAGGCCATGTGGCCCTTGCATCGGGACGTAAACCATAATCTTGCTTGCGTCGAATATGAAAATTATTGCCACCACGGCCGTTGTAACACATGGTGTGCGAAAGCAGGCTTTAAGCTAATTTAACCACAATATAATCATGCGCTAATTTACTAAGGTCAGCAATGAATAGTGCCATTTTGAGCTGGAGTGATAGGGCAGCAGAGGTCGAAATGTATAACGGAAACGTCTCTGTGGCGTATATAATGGGGTACAAGTTGCCTTTTCCCGCTTACATGAACTCCGATTCCACTCTGCCCTTTCCTGTCGACGAGCCTAGCGAAAATTCCCGCGCTGAACGGCTCGACACTACCCTGCGCCACCCCATGGTAGTACCCGTAATTGAGGAGCAGGTGCTGGTTGGGCGGGAGGTAGTGGAAAGCGGCCACCTACGTATCCGCAAAACGGTGCAGCAAATTGAACAGCCAGTACAAGTAACGCTGCAACACGATGAAGTGCAGGTCGAGCATGTGCCCATCAACCAGTTTGTGGCTGACGATGCGCCGCTGCCTGGCAGCCGCCAGGAGGGCGACGTCCTCATCGTGCCTATTCTGCGTGAGGTAGTAGTTACGCGGGTGCTGGTAGTAGAGGAAATTCGCATCAGCAAACGTGTGCTGGAGGAGCCATTCACCAGTTCTGTGCAATTGCGCCAAGAGCATATTGAGATAGAGCGCGCACCACCATTGTCCGATTCAGCAACAAGTACAACGTAAATTCATTTTTCACTAATCTATAAATCAATACCATGCAAACTGTAGTAGGAATTTTCGACAATGCCGACCAAGCCCGTCAGGGGGCTCAGCAACTCAAAACCGCTGGCTTCTCACTCGACGATGTAGATACCATCTCGCGTGATTCGAAGCAGGGCAGTAATTACTATAATAACACGGGCACCAATACAGAGGCCGTGGGAGACGCTGCCGGCCGCACTAGCGACAGTATTGGCAGCTTCTTTCACAATCTGTTCGGCAACGACGGCGACAACGCTAACCTCTATTCTCATGCGGCCCGCAATAGCCACTCGATGGTGACGGTACATTGCAAAACGGCTGACCATGCCCAAAAAGCAGCCGAGATTCTCGACAATGTCGGGGCTATAGACGTGAATGAAAAAGCCGGGAAAACTGGCTACAAAGGCAACGCTTCAGCCGATACTTCCACCACCGGTAATAACGAAATGTCGGCGAAGGTAATGGAGGAGAAGCTGCAAGTAGGCAAGCAGGTAGAGCAAACCGGTGGTGCCCGCCTGCGCAGCCGGATAATAGAGCGCCCGGTAGAAGCCAGCGTGCGGCTACGTGAGGAGCACGTAAATGTAGAACGTACGCCCGTTAACCGTCCGGCCACCGACGCGGACTTCAACGCATTCAAAGAGGGTGAGATAGAAGTAACTGAGCGCGCCGAGCGGGCGGTAGTGGGCAAAGAAGCCCGCGTGATAGAGGAAGTAACGCTGGGTAAAAACGTGACCGAGCGCGAACAGACCATTCATGAAACGGTGCGCAAGACCGAAGTAGATGTTGAGCAGCTCGGCACCAAGGATGTGCGCAACGACAAGAATGCGAACGACCGGAAGTAAGCCCCGGCTATATTACCGTTCATCCGGAATTCTTGATTTTAATGCAAAAGCCCCACCTAATTTTTTAGGTGGGGCTTTTGCATGCCACAATACTTCAGCGGCTGGGAAGATGCCGTTGCCGGTCAATGGCGTCAAGGTCAGCTTCCGCCTGCCCGGCTGATACCCATTCCCAATGCACTGTTGTGGCATCAGTCTGTACTTTCAGGTAGCTGAGTCGGGTGGCATCGGGTACGAAAAGCTGGCGGGCGCCGGTTATGGGTGGGCCCAGGCGCAGGCTCATCAGTTGCGCATAGTAGGGCCACGGAATTTCCAGGTACTCATTGGGGAGGAGTTGACCAACTTGCTGGCCCTGCAAAAACACCGGTACCGCTGCCACCGAACCATCGGCCGGGCGATACAGGTACACGTAAGCCGTGTCGGTCTGGGCCGGGGCCGCACGTAGCGGGTTAGGGTAAGCGCCCGGCTGGCCAGACCGCATGTCCAAGGCATACGCCATGGGTTCACCGCTGTGATCTATCGCCCGCACTTGTGCCACGCCCACGGCTCCGGCCCTCATCTGGGCATCAGCCCGAGCCCGTAGATACTCCAAGTCCTGGGGCTTTTCACCCACGAAGGTGAAAAAATCGGCCTGACGCTGCAAATGGTAAAAATTCTTCTCATACTGCACGAGCACCCGCTGGCCATCCGACAGCCCCCAGATTTCCCGAAGCGCCGGCGCCGGTTGCCCAGCGCCATCGGCCAGCAACTTAGGCTCGAAACGTACAGTGCCTAGCCACAGTGCCCGCCCCGGCCCGCCGCCCCAGCGCCTAGTGGGCAGCGTATCGAGCCGAAAGGCGGCCAGAGTGTCGGGCTTGTTAGTCAGGAACTGGGCGAAGGTGCGGTATACGCCCCGCCGGGGCGCCTCGCGCAATATGGCAGGCAGTTCGGTGCCGGGCCCAGCAGTCAGGCTGATGCCGGGGGAGTGGGCTGGTAGCTGGGGCAGCGTAAGGGCAGGCCCTAATTGCGGCTTTTCCCAGGAATACGTCGTTAACTGTTCCAGGCACTGCTGGAGCAAAAGCGCCACGTGTGCCGGGTGCAGACGAGTGGTTTCAAGGGCCCGAGACGAAGTATGCGCCCCCACGCTCCGCATAAAGTGGTAGCCGTCGGGCAGGCGTACATACACGTCGGCGGCCAGGTCGGCGCTGGCTTTTTCGGTGGTGCCATTGAGCAATTCGCCTACGCGCAGCTGGCGCAAACACAGTACGATGGGGTGGTCGTTGGGGCGGGGGGGTAGCTGCTGACGCAGAAAATCGGTCAGTTCCGGCTCCAGTCCTCGCCGGAATAGCACGGCGGCGGCCCGGTTATCAAGGCCGCGGTATACCAGCCCGATGGTGGGCTTGCCCGGCCGGCCATCCACCACCTGCTCCACGTGCACCGTCCGGGAGGGCAGCGTAATGGTCTGGTGGCTCAAATCGAGGTAGTACTCCTGAGCACGAACTCGCAGGGCCGGCAGCAGCAAGGCCAGAGTGCCAAATACTATCAGGCAGCGACGTAGAAGTAGCAACACAGGCAACAACGTAATAGAAGGTATACAAACGGAGCAAAATACCAAAAAACCATTACTGTCATCCAAAACAAAGCAGCCCGTCCGGAGCATCCAGACGGGCCACTAAAGCAGGGTGCCGAAGGAATCGGCGTAATCAATTACACCTGTAACAACTGTGCTTTAGATAAGCTGACAGGCCTCAATCTCCATCTCGCGCATCCGGCGGATGAACTCCTTGGGCTCGATGCGGTAGCGGCGCGAGTAGGTATCCACAGCCAGGTGCTCGTGGGGCTCGGCAAACTTGATTTCGAGCTTTTTAGAGCCAGCCGCACCCTCCACGGCTTCCATGAAACGGTCCATGAAGGGCTCGGTGATGGTGCGCAGGTCCAGCTGCACGCGCACGCCGTTGGAGAGCTTTTCGGCCACATTGAACAGTGGCTCCATCGTCATGATCTTGAACTCGAACTGGTCCGAGTCGCGGAAACGCTGGGCGTATTTGCCCCGCATGAACATGGGCGGTACCTGCTCCTTGTCGTAGTTACGCGGGTTTATCAGGGCCGAAAACTTCGAGTAGTCGTCGCGGAACAGGGCCAGGTTAAGGCTGGAATCGTAGTCTTCGATGTTGAAGCTGACGAAGGGCTGGCCCGTTTTGGTGGTTTTGAACAGCACGTTGGAAATCAGGCCGGCCACCGTAATGTCGCGGTTCTTGTAGGTTTCAATCTTATCAAGCCCACAGGTGCAGTACGAGTCGATTTCTAGCTTGAAGTCGTCCAGCGGGTGGCCCGAAAGGTAGAAACCCACCACTTCTTTTTCGCGGCGCAGCTTCTCGGTGGGGCTCCAAGGCTCCATGTCCTGGATTTTGGGCATCGGAATGGCCATTTCGCCGCCGCCGCCGCCAAATAAGCTCTGCTGGGCCGACTCCTTAGCCGCCTGGTGCTGCTGGCCCACCTTCATAGCCTTCTCAATTAGGCTCTGGTCGTTGCCGGGCGCTTCCAGAAACTGGCGGCGGTGGTAGCGGTCGAACGAGTCGAAGGCCCCGGCCTGGGCCATGCTTTCGAAGGTTTTCTTGTTCACGGCCCTCAGGTTCACGCGGCGCGAGAAGTCGAAAATATCGGCGTAGTGGCCGCCTTTGTCGCGCTCCTGCACAATTTCCTCTACCGCGGCCTCTCCCGCACCTTTCACGGCCGCCATGCCGAAACGAATCTGGCCCTGCTTGTTCACGTTGAACTTGAGGATGGATTCGTTGACGTCGGGCCCGAGCACGGCCACGTTCTGCTTGCGGGCTTCCTCAATAAAGAACGTCACCTTCTTGATGTCGCCCATGTTGTTGGTGAGCACCGCCGCCATGTACTCGGCCGGGTAGTGGGCCTTAAGGTAGCCGGTCTGGTAGGCTACCAGCGAGTAAGCGGCCGAGTGGGAGCGGTTGAAGCCGTAGGCCGCAAATTTCTCCATCACGTCGAACACCTCGTTGGCCTTTTTGGCCACAATACCGTGGAGATTCTTGGCACCCTCGCAGAACTTATCCCGCTCTTGAGCCATCTTCTTCATGTCCTTTTTGCCCATGGCCCGGCGCAGCAAATCGGCGCCGCCGAGCGAGTAGCCGGCCAGAATCTGGGCCGCCTGCATAATCTGCTCCTGGTACACCATGATTCCCTGGGAGTAGTTCAAGATGGGTTCCAGCAGCTCGTGTGGGTAGTCAACGGCCTCGCGGCCGTGTTTGCGGTTGATGAAGTTGGGGATGAACTGCATCGGGCCCGGCCGGTAGAGGGCGTTCATGGCAATCAGGTCCTCGATGTTGGTGGGCTTGAGGTCCTTGAGGTACATGCGCATGCCCTCGCTCTCGAACTGGAACGTGCCGATGGTGTCACCGCGCTGGTAGAGTTCGTAGGTTTTGAGGTCGTCAATCGGAATCTCGTCGATGTCGATTTTGACGCCGTGGTTTTTCTCGATCAGGTTGATGGCGTCCACGATAATCGTGAGCGTCTTCAGGCCCAAGAAGTCCATCTTGAGCATCCCGGCACTCTCAATCACCTTGCCATCGAACTGCGTAATCAGCAGTTCCGATTCCTTGGACGTCGAAACCGGGATGTACTTGGTAATGTCGTCGGGGGCGATGATGATGCCGGCCGCGTGGATGCCGGTGTTGCGCACCGAGCCCTCAAGCTGGGTGGCAAGGCGCAGAATGTGGCCCCGCAGGTTGTCGGGCGCGTCGTCGCGCCGGATCATGTCGAGCTCCTGGTTTTCGGCGAAGGCCTTGGTGAGCGTGGTGCCCACCTGGTCAGGCACCATTTTCACGAGGTCGTTGGCCAGCGACAGGTTCAAATCCATCACCCGCGACACGTCCTTGATGCTCGATTTGGCGGCCATAGTACCAAAGGTGATAATCTGGGCCACCTGGTTTTTGCCGTACTTATCCACCACATAGTCAATCACGCGCTGGCGGTTCACGTCGTCGAAGTCGATGTCGATATCGGGCATCGACACGCGCTCGGGGTTCAGGAAACGCTCGAACAGCAGCGAGTACTTAATGGGGTCGATGTTGGTGATGCCCACGCAGTAGGCCACCGCCGAGCCGGCCGCCGAGCCCCGGCCGGGCCCTATGGCCACGCCATTGTTGCGGCCGTGGTTGATGAAGTCCTGGGTGATGAGGAAGTAGCCGGCAAAGCCCATCGTCTCAATCACGCGCAACTCGTAATCCAGCCGTTCCTCAATTTCGGGCGTGCGGTCGGAGTAGCGACGCTTCTCGCCCTCAAAGGCGCCTTTGTAAGTGAGGTAGCGCAGAAAGACATCGGCATTAGCGTGTTCGGCCGGAATCGGGAAGTTGGGCAGCAGAATATCGCGCTGCAGTACGGGCGGCGTGATTTTGTCCACGATTTCGTTCGTGTTATCCACGCTTTCCGGCACGTCGGCAAACAGCGCGTTCATCTCGGCCTGGCTCTTGAAGTAGAACTGGTCGTTGGCGAAACCGAAGCGCGACTTGGGCCGCGGCGCCTGGGCCTCTTCATCGATGCGCTGGAGCTGGCGGCGCACCGCGGCATCCTGGCCAGCCAGGGGCCGCAGGTTGTCGAGGTGGTCATACAGGACTTTGTTGTCCTGCGAAATCATCCGGAAATACTGGGTCTGGAAGTCGCCGACCGGAATGCTGTGTTCCTCACCGGTGTTCACGCACAACAGAATATCGTGGGGCGCGAAGTCCGTCTGATCGACGTAGTGCGAGTCGTTGGTGCAGATAACCTTGACGTTGTACTTGCGGGCTAGGCCCAGCAGCACCTGGTTCACGTCTTCCTGACTCTTGCCGGTGCCGTCGAAGTTCATCAGCCCGTGGCGCTGAATCTCGATGTAGTAATCATCCTCAAACACGTCGAGCCACCACTTCAGCAGTTCCTCTGCCTTGGCTTCACTCTCGAACAATATGGCCTGGGGCAGTTCGGCGCCGATGCAGCAGCTGGTGGCAATCAGGCCCTTGTGGTACTTGAGCAGCAACTCCTTATCAATGCGCGGAAATTTGCTGTATACGCCCTCAATGAAGCTCATCGAGCAGAGCTTGCTCAGGTTGTGGTAGCCGTCCTGATCTTTGGCCAGCAGCAGCTGGTGGTAACGTTTGTCCCGCTCGCCCTTTTCGCGGCTAAAGGCCTTCTTGTGGCGGTCGGCCACCATATAAAACTCGCAGCCCACTATGGGCTTCACGTTGTACTTGTTGGCCTCGGCCACGAAGTTGAACGCCCCGAACATATTGCCGTGGTCGGTGAGGGCCACGGCGGGCATCCCATCGGCCTGGGCTTTTTTCATCAGGCCCGAAATAGAGGCCTGCCCATCGAGCAGCGAATATTGAGTGTGCGAGTGTAGGTGCGAGAAAACGGGCATAAGCGGGGCGCTGCAGGCCATCAGGACCCACCGCGAAAAGTAAAGTTACCGCCGCCGGGCCGGAAAGGAAAGTTGGAAAAGCAGCGCTTTTTGCGTAATCAAAAGAAAGACCACCCACGTGCCGACCTGTACTCCCGGCCCCGCCTGCGGCCGTCGGAATACAACAGCTTCGGGCGCGGCATGAAGCGGCAAAGCCCTACTGAAAAAGCGGGCAGGGACAACCGATTTAGGGGTGAAGCTAAGCTCCGACCGCTCTGAACCAAAAACCGACTAAATACCCTCTTCCGGGGCTGTTACCGAGTCCATGGTTTCTTCGGGCTGGGGCTCAACGGGCTCCGGGGCCGTTTCATCTACCGAATCGGTTGGCTCCGGCTCTAGCTGTAGGGTGTCGGGCTGGATATCGAACAGGGTAGGGGCCGCAGCTTCCAGATTCTCCTCATCGGTATCTGGCTGCTCTTCGCGGGGCTGGCTGCGGGTTTCCTTTCTGTTGGCTGGTGGGCGCGCGTAGTGCTGCACGGCCCAACTACCCGCCCCGATGCCAGCCAGTAGCACCAGCACCAGCGCCACCCGGGGCCACTGCAGCTGCCATTGGGCCGTGGCGGTAGCCGGGCGCGAACCGCCGACTCGCGGCATAACAGCTGGCGCAATAACGGTTGGCACGGTAGCCGCCGAAACTGTGGCGGCGGGGCGGGTCTGAAGCTGCGCTACCTGCTGGCCCAGCTGCTGCATGCGCGCCTCCAGCTCCCGGTTGCGGGCTTCCGCTTCCTGACGCGAAGCCATAATGGCGGCGGCCAGTGCGTTTTTCTCCTGGGTTTCGGCGGCCAGCCGGGCCTGCAGGGCGGCTACCTCGGCGGCGGCCGAGGGTGTAGCGGCCAGCTGCTGCCGGAGCTGGGCGATACTTTGCTCGCGGGCAGCCTCGCGGGCCTCCATTTGCAGGCGCTGCTGTTCCAGCTCGGCGAACAGCTGCTGCCGGAGCTGCTCCAGCCGCTGTTGCTCGGCCGCCGTATCGGTGGCCGGTGCCGACTGCGCCGGGGCAGTGCCATAGGGTGGGTCGGCGGGCACGTCGGCGGCCCCAAGCCAGTTCCAGAGCTGCCGGGCTTTCTGCTCCCAGAAAGCTGTCGGATATGTTTCCTCCTCCTCGTCTTTGCTGAGGCTTTCTGCCCAGCTCTGCAGCAGGGTATCGGACAGCAGCAGTGTTGTGGGCAACTCCCGTAGCCGCTGAGGCAGGTGTTTGAGCGTTGTGATGGGCCAGACAGTGCCTTTGTTGGCCGAATCGGACTCAATGGTAAAACCCGCAATGGCTGCGGCCGGCACCACTGGCAGCTCGGGCCAGGTGCCCAGCCAGGCTGCTAGCGCCGTTTGCTGTGCCTGCGTGGTGGAGTCTGATGATTCGGCGCCCGGCTGCAGTACCACCACCCGGCCCGGCAGCACGGCCACGGCAGGCAGTGTAAGGGCTTCGGATACCGTTAAGTTCGCCAGCAGCAGCCCGGTAGCGCCGTCGGCTTCCAGCGCGTCGCCCAAGTCCGCAATCCAAGTGGCGGCAGCGGCATCGGGGAAAGGGGCGAAGGTGAGGCGGTGAAGCATGGGAGAAAGAACAGCGAAAGGCGGAAACAGCACCTTTGGCCCTGAATACGATAACTGGTGGGCGGAGTGGGAAATGTACGAACCTCAGAACGAAGCACCGTCCATGTGCCTGCCAAAACGGCCGCCCTGGCACCCCGGCCCGAAGTGTGCCGTACACGGGGCCTATGGCTCCTTCTGATTCCTTTTTCGCTAAAAAGCCCCGCGCCGATGGTAAGCCCGCCCTTTCGGTGCGCGAGCGGTTTTCGGCCCTCAAAAACCTGCCGGCCTTTCTTCGCCTGATTTGGCAGACCAGCCCCGCCCTGACGCTGGGCAACGTGGGGCTGCGCCTGCTGCGGGCAGCCCTGCCGGTGGCCATGCTCTACGTGGCCCAGCTTATCCTCGACTCCATTATCGGTCTGAGTCGCCAGCCGGCCGAAGCCCGCGAGCTGACGCCAGTTCTGACGCTGGTGGCGCTGGAGTTCGGGCTGGCCATTCTCTCCGACGCGCTGGGCCGGGGCGTGGCCTTGCTCGACTCGCTGCTCGGAGACCTGTTCGCCAACCAGACCTCCATCCGGCTGATGGAGCACGCCGCCGAGCTGGACCTCGACCAGTTCGAGGACAGCACGTTTTACGACAAGTTGGAGCGGGCCCGCCGCCAGACGCTTTCGCGTACCGTGCTTATGTCGCAGGTGCTCAGCCAGGCCCAGGATGCCATTACGATGGGGTTTCTGGCCGTGGGGCTGGTGGCGTTCAATCCGTGGCTGCTGGTGTTGTTGCTGGTAGCCGTGGTGCCGGCGTTCCTGGGCGAGTCGCACTTCAACGAGCGCAGCTACTCGCTGGTGCACGGCTGGACGCCCGAGCGCCGCGAACTGGACTACCTGCGCCAGACCGGCGCCTCCGACGATACGGCCAAGGAAGTCAAGATTTTCGGCCTCTCGACCTTTCTCACCGACCGTTTTCGCACGCTGTCCGACGATTTCTACGCTAAGAATAAGGCCCTCGTAGTTAAGCGCGCCGGCTGGGGTACGTTCTTCGCGGCGGTGGGCGCGGCTGGCTATTACGCGGCCTACGTGTACATTATTATGCAGGCTGTGGCCGGGGCGGTCAGTATTGGCCAACTCACGTTTCTGGCCGGCTCGTTTGCCCGGATGCGGGGGCTGCTCGAAGGCATTCTGAGCCGCTTCAGTGCGGTGGCCGAAGGGGCGCTGTATCTGCAGGACTTCTTCGACTTCTTTCGGCTGGAGCCCCGTATCCGCCGCGACGAAAGCCAGCCGGTGCGGCCTTTCCCGAATCCTATTCGGGAGGGATTCACGTTTGAAAATGTGGGCTTCCAGTACCGAAACGCCGAAAAATGGGCTCTGCGCCACCTCAACTTCCACTTGCAGGCCGGCGAAAAACTGGCGCTGGTGGGCGAGAACGGGGCTGGCAAAACCACGATGGTCAAGCTGCTCTCGCGCCTCTACGACCCCACCGAGGGCCGCATCCTACTCGACGGCTACGACCTGCGCGAGTACGACCCGCGGGAGCTGCGCCAGGAAATCGGCGTCATTTTCCAGGACTTCGTACGCTTCCAGCTGCCGGCCGGCCAGAACCTGGCCGTGGGCCGCATCGAGCAGCAGCACAACCGCCCCCGCATTGAGCAGGCCGCTGCCCAAAGCCTGGCCGATTCGGTTATTGCCAAGCTGCCCGCCGGCTACGACCAGATGATTGGCCGCCGCTTCAACGGTGGCGTGGATTTGAGCGGGGGCGAGTGGCAGAAAATCGCCCTCGGACGCGCCTATATGCGCGACGCCCAACTTCTGATTCTCGACGAGCCCACCGCCGCCCTCGACGCCCGCGCCGAGTACGAGGTATTTCAGCGCTTCAACGACCTGACGCGGGGCAAAACGGCCGTACTCATCAGCCACCGCTTCAGCACTGTGCGTATGGCCGACCGCATCCTGGTTATCGAAAACGGGCAGTTCGTGGAAATCGGTAGCCACGAGGAGCTGCTGGCCAAAGGCGGCCGCTATGCCGAGCTGTTCAAGCTGCAGGCCGCCGGATATCGGTAGAATTTTGCGGCTATTAGTGCAACTCCGCGTTAGCAGCATGTCTCGTATTGCTAAGGGGTACGGCCAATACGTGGATTGACAAATTTTGCCTTCAAGCATCTGATATGAAAAAGATTCTTCTGTTACTGGTGCTATCGATACCACTTCCTGCCTGCGAGGACCAATGTGGCAGTGACGTGCCTAGATTCTTCGATGTGCAAAATATCCAGTGGCAGGCCGAGAGAGTTAGCACTTCTGGCCTGTCAGGCCCTGTTCTGCGTGATGGCGAAACTGTGGGCCGTGCGAGCCTGCGACTGAAATTTGCAGTTGTCGTTCAATACTATAGCCTTCAAAAAGCCACAGCTGGGCAGGCCTTTGCGTGTTCTCCCGCCCCGGCGGGGTATCAAGGAACTTCGGAGCGAGTGGATTCGCTGGTAGTGCTTAGTCGCTACGACTACGATGCTGCCCATCCCGCAGGCCGTTCGCTTAATGACCTGCTGGACTTGAACGAAGCTCTGTCTTTGCAAGATGTTCAGATAACACCGCGCAACATTGCCCGGCCCGACGGGCAGCCCGTCCAGGAAATTGCCTTGCGGCTTAAGCAGGCACCTACGGCTTCAGCAAAACAGCAATTCTTTGTTCGTTATCGTCAGACCAACGGCGAGGTCTATTCGGCAGAGACACCGGTGTTTACGATTGTTCCTTAAGAACAAGACATGCTCGTTCCTCTTATTTTGGTTGCGCCTCACAAGTGCCTTTAGCCGGCGTAAAAGCAGCTACTCGAATACGTACTGCTCTTATTCGTTACCAATGATTATCAGTGAGCTTTAACAGTTCCGCAAGTAATTTACAGTGTGGTGAATTGGGCATGCCCCTCATACTCTCCCTCCAAACCTACCTGCCGTTCATGCCCACACCCCCAAAAGCCCTAACCGAAACCGACCTCACTCACCTGCGCCGCTGCCTGCAGTTGGCCGAAGAGGCGCTCGAAGCCGGCGACGAGCCGTTTGGTTCGGTGCTGGTGAGCGGCGGCGGCCAGGTGCTGGCCACTGCCCGCAACCGGGTGAACGAGCTGAATAACCTAGCCCATCCCGAACTGGAACTGGTGTGCTGGGCCGGCGAGAACTTGTCGGCCGGGGAGCGGGCGCGGGCCACGGTGTACACCAGCGGTGAGCATTGTCCCATGTGCGCCGCCGCCCACGGCTGGCTGGGCCTGGGGCCTATTGTGTATCTGAGCTCGGCCCAACAGCTGCAGGAGTGGCTTCAGGAATCCGGTGCTCCGGCCGCGCCCATTACGTTTCTGCCGGTGCAGAAGCTGATACCAGGCGTGGAGGTGCGCGGCCCCGGCAGCGGCGAGTTGCTGGAGCAGGTAAAGGCGCTGCAGTTGCGCCGCCACGCCCGCTCCGGAAGATAAGTTTTCAGCTCTCGGGCTGCTTGAGGCTGTCCTGGGGCGGGTGGGGCCAGATAAGGTAAAAAATAAGGGCTTTTTCGGTTGATAGTCAATCGATAAGCGCGTTGGGTTTCGTAGTTTAGTAGGTACGACCCCTTAACTCCCACGCGCTTATGAACTGGACGATTACTTTACTAGGCAGCGCGAGTATGCTGCTGTCGGGTTGCCTGATGTCGCAGGAGGCCCGTGTCGAATCTGACTACAGCTATGCCGGGCAGTTCCGGCGCTACCGCACCTACGAGTTCGTGAGCGGCGACGGCCTTAACTCTGATACCAGCCGGCTGGGCGAGGCCGTGCGCGACGCCATTCGTACCCGTCTTAAAGTGCAGGGCTACCGCTCGTCGCGCCGCAAGCCCGACCTACTGGTCAACTTTCATTTGTTTGAGGGTGACATGCGCTTTCGTGGCTATCAGCAGGACGATTTCACCAAGTGGGTGAGCACCGGCAATGCCGAAGACGAAGACACGCCCAAAGATGCGCGTAAAGGCTATCAGCCGGTGCGGTTGCTGCTCTCAGAAGGCACGCTGCTCGTTACGCTCATCGACAACCGCTCGAACAGAGCTATCTGGAACGGTTATGCCTCGGGCGTAAGCGTGCCGCCCGGTCCGCGGGGTGAGGTAATACTTCGCCGCTCGGTACGCTCCATTTTCGACCAGTACCACGTGTTTACGGCCGGTTATCTAAATGGCCAGAGTCCGGCTGGTTCCGACGAAGACTAGGCCCCTGGCGCTGGCCGCCGAACCAAACACCGCCTTCAGTAGTTTAGGGCTCAGCTTAGGTCCTGGCAGTAATTTTGGGGCCTGAATAGCAGAAGAAGGCAGTTGTTGCCGGCCATTAGGTTGGGCAATAGCACTATCTTCGCGGCAGCCTGCCAATCGGCGGCTACCTGATTTTACCTCCGTAGCAGAGTAGCTCTGCTGCTGTTCAACAGCACCAAAGCCGCATGACCACCAAACCCCTCCGGTTTACCAACGTTCAGCGTTCCACGTTTTTTGCCACAGTTCGCGAGCGGGCCGATGCCTATTTCCGCGACAACAACCTCTCGCGCCACGCCAACGGCGCTATGTGGGCCAAAACCGCGTTTTTTCTGGGTTCCTTCGTCCTCACCTATGGGCTGATCATCTCCAACCAGTTTAGTGTGCCCGTTATGGCTGGGCTGGCGGCATTGCTTGGGGCCATCTGTGCCTTTATTGGCTTCAATGTGTGCCACGATGCGCTACACGGCTCGTTTTCGGCCAGCAAGCGCGTGAACAAGGGCTTAGGGCTCATCTTCAACCTGATCGGGGCCAGCCCTTACGTGTGGAACATCACCCACAACGTGGTGCACCACACCTACACCAACATTGCCGGCCACGACGAGGACATTGAGGTAGCGCCTGGTTTGGTGCGGCTCGATGCCAGTGAGCCGGTGCGCCGAATTCAGCGGTACCAGCACTGGTATGCGTTTCTGCTCTATGGGCTGGCTTCGCTCTCGTGGGTGCTGCGCAAGGACTACAAAAAGTTTTTCCAGCCTAAAATCGGGCAGCAGGTGGCTAACCATCCGCGCCGTGAGTATTTCAACTTGTTCTTTTACAAGGCCATTTACTACGTGCTGTTTATTGTGGTGCCGTTGCTGGTGCTCGATATTACGTGGTGGCAATGGGCGCTGGGCTTTGTGCTGATGCACTTTGTGGAAGGGCTGGTGCTGGGCCTAGTTTTTCAGCTGGCCCATGTGGTAGAGGGCACCGCTTTCCCGCTGCCCGACGAGCAGAACGACATGCGCGAGGCCTGGGCCGTGCATCAGCTGCGCACCACGGCCAACTTCTCGCCCAACAGCCGCTTGGCCAGTTTCCTGTGCGGTGGCCTCAACCGTCAGATCGAGCACCACTTGTTCCCGAAGGTCTGCCACATTCATTACCCAGAGCTGGCCCGCATTGTGCGCGAAACAGCCCACGAATTCGAACTGCCATACCTGGAAAATCCCACGTTTGTGGGTGCGTTGCAGTCGCACCGCCGGGTGTTGTGGCAGATGGGGGCCGGGGCTTGGGCTACGGCTCAGCAGGCGCCGCGGGCGCAGGTGGCAGCGTAGACGGTCTACCGCAGTAGTGGGAGCGGGGCTTCCGCTCTGCGCAATAAAAAGTACCTTCGGCCCGGTTTTAGCCCACCGAATGAACGTACTTTTTATACGCCGCTTTATGAACACTATTTTCTCCCGGCGCTGGGCCGCTGGGTTGCTGGCGGGTAGCGCCGGCCTGCTGGCTGTTGGCTGCACCGCGCCGCGTGCCATTGTGAGTACTGGCAAAGTAACGCCCCGGGGCGAGTTTCGGGTAGGTGGCAACTTGGCCTTCAATGTGCCCACCGAAACCATTAGCAAGGCGGGCTCCACGCTCAAATCGGCTGCCCGAGAACTGGCCCAGAAGTCCGCCAACGACACGGTGCGTTACAACCAGACCATCGAGAACCTGCAGGTGGCCGCCATTGCCTTCGCCCTCGATCCGGTGCGGCCTTCGTCGGATCTGAACCTGCGCTACGGCGTTATCGACCGGCTCGATGTGGGCTACAAGTACGCCTTTGGCTCGCACGTATTCGATGCCATGTACCAGTTTCTGGGGCCCGTGGGCAGCGTGGAAAACCCTGGTGCCAGCCGGCCTGGCACCACCTATGCCAGCATCGGGCTGCAGTATGCCACCCAGCGCACCCAGCTGCCCAACATCCCTTTCCTCGACGATGTGAATGCGTTGCTCGGCTTCCGGGCCTCGCGCCACGACTTGATTGTGCCACTGGTATTCAGCAATTCGTTGGGGGCGGAGGAAGAAATCGGGGCCATTTCCTACGGCGTGGTGTACGCCCATACCTTCCTGCGCTATGGCCTCACGCCGGGCAACCTGTTCAATGGGCCGGGCAGTCAGTTCGTAACGGGCAAGGTGCCCGAGCTGCCCACAGTTCGCCAGAATTTTGGCTCGTACGGAATATTCTTCAATGCCAAGCTCGGCTACCGTTACGCCTACGTCATTCCGGCGCTGTCGGTGTATTACCAGAACTACGGCGAATACCGGCTGCTCAACAACCAAACCGCCAAGCTCAGCGGCCTCACATTTATTCCGAGTCTGGGCCTGCAGTTCCGCATTCCGGGCTCCTCGGCGCGGCGGTAAGTGGGGTTTTAGGCTGAGAAAACGTCATTCCGAGCGAAGCGAGATTCTGCGCTTCGTTCGGAATGACGTTTTTATGACCTCACAGAGACTGGTTTCTATATTCGATCAATCTTTCGGCTATGAAAATTCTGTACGGAGTGCCCGGCGAGGGGCTGGGGCACGCCACCCGCAGCAAAGTGGTTATCGGCTACCTATTGGGCCAGGGCCACGAGGTACGGGTCGTGAGCAGTTCGCGGGCCTACCAGCTGCTGGCGGCGGCCTTTCCGGGGGGCGGGGTGCACGAGATAAAGGGCTTCCACCTGGCGTATAAGAACATCACGGTATCGAAGTCGCGGACGGCGGCCCTCACGCTGCGCTCGGCCCCGGAAAGCCTGCGCGTTAACTTCGGCAAGTACCGCGAGCTGCTGCGCGACTTCGAGCCCGAAGTGGTGATTTCCGACTTCGAATCGTTTAGCTATTACTACGCGCAGTGGAAAGGGCTGCCGGTTATCAGCATCGATAACATGCAGATAATCAGTCGGGCCGTGCTGGATGTGGCGGTGCCAGCCGCCGAGAGAGGCAACCTGGCGCTGGCCCGCCGCTTGGTGCAGGCCAAGCTGCCGCGCAGCCAGCACTATCTCATAAGCACGTTTTTCCGGCTGCCCTTATGCAAGGAACGAACCACGCTGGTACCGCCTATTCTGCGGCCCGAGGTGCTGGCGTTGGCGCCGACCCGGGGCCGCCACGTGCTGGTATATCAGTCGGCCACCACCCAGCAAAACCTGGTGGCCCAGCTGCAGCAACTGCCTAACCAGGAATTTCGGGTGTATGGCTTCAACCGCGAAGAAACCCACGGCAACGTGCAGCTGCGGGCCTTTAGTGAGGCTGGTTTTCTGGCCGACCTGGCCAGTGCCCGGGCTGTGGTAACCAATGGGGGCTTTTCGCTGATCAGTGAGGCCGTTTACCTGCGCAAGCCCATCTGTGCAGTGCCTATTCCGGCGCAGTTTGAACAGTTCCTCAATGCCGCGCAGGTAGAGAAGCTCGGCTACGGCCGCCATTTTGCCACCATTACCCCCGATAATCTCCGGGCCTTCCTCTACGATTTATCAGGCTTCGAAGCGGCCCTGCAAACCTACGACCAACACGGCAACCAGGAGTTGTTTACGGCCTTGGAAGAAGTGCTGGCGGGTATCAGCACGATGTAGGAGCGGGGCTTGCCCCCGCCCGCTGCCGAACGATGCGGAATCACGCCATCATCAAAGGCCCGCGACGTTTATTGTTCAACGGCGGGCGGGGACAACCCCCGCCCCTACAGCGTGCTGTTTCTCAAACTCTCCAACCGCTCTTTCACCTCCGCTAGGCGCTCCTGCTTGGCGGCTTCGCGGCGGGCGGTAGCCGTGGGCGTCCAGTAGTGGTGGGTGCTCAGAAACTGAACCTGTAGCTCCAGCCAGGCGGTTTCGTCGGCCATCATGCCCCGGGCTGCCAGCTCCCCGAACAGCGTCTGGCTAACGGGCCAGAAGTCGGCAGGCCGGCCAAGGTAATCCAGATCGGCATCGCACAGAATCCGGGCTAAGTGCGAGTCGCCAGGGCACTGCGGCATCTGGGTGGCCATAATAAGCTCGCAGATCAGCTCTATGTGCGGCGCTGCGTAGCCGAAACCGGGCAGCACCTGTCGGGCCAACACACAGCTGGCGGCCTCGTGGCCCTGGTAGGTGGTCAGGAAACCGGCATCGTGGTAATAGGCCGCCGTGCGCAATAAGGCTAGTTCTTCGGTATCAGTAATTCCCTCGGCCCGGGCCAGCGACCCGGCTTGCTGCACTACGTCGAGGGTGTGGTGCAGGCCGTGGTAAAGCAGAGTCGGGGAGAGGTTCCGGCGCAACTGGTTGAGCACATACGTTTCGGCGCGGAGGCAATCCATTTTCGGGGAGCAGTTGGCGGCTAACACTTAGCGGATAGCTGACAGGGCATACGCGGCAGCTTTCGGGCAGTAAGGTAAGCGGTTGATGCGAAAAATGGGCTGTTCAGGCTTTTGAAAGGCGGCGGGCTTGTAGTTTGCACCCAGCAAGCGGTAATTTGCCGCTGTTGGCTAACTGCTATCTGCTACAAGCTCCATCAAACATGACGTTTCTCGCCCGCTGGCAGCAGTTACTAGGCATCCGGCCCGAAGAAGGCCGCTCGGTGGGGCTGTTCTTTCTGCACAACTTCCTGCTTGGCATCGGTACCATTCTGGTGTACGTGGCGGCCAACGTCATTCTGCTCGAAAACCACCCTGAAACCAGTTTGCCACTGGCCTACGCGGCCTCGGCGCTGGCCATGCTGGGGGCCGGGCAGGTGTATGCACACTACGAGCACCACCTGGGCCTGCAGAAGGTAGCGGTGCGGGTGCTGCTGGCAGTAGTTGTGCTGATGGCCGTCATTGGGGTGCTGGTGGCGTTTGGCGAGTCGGTGGCGGCGGCAGTGGCTATTATGGCCGGCTACCGCGTCATCTACCTGCTCACCAACCTCGAATTCTGGGGCGTGTCGGCGGTGGTGTTTGATGTGCGGCAGGGGCGGCGGCTGTTCAGCGTCATCAGCTCGGGCGATATGCCGGCCAAAGCCCTGGGAGCCGTGCTGGCCGTGCTGGTGCATCATCATGCCGAGCTGTTGTGGCTACTGCTGCTGGCGTTTGGGGCCTATGTGGGGGCGCTGCTGGTAGTGCAGGCTACCGGCCGCAGCCACCAGGTAGAGGTGCGCTCGGCTGCCCGCGCTGCCCGCGCCGAAACCGTAGCTACCCCCCTGCGGCGCTGGCTGGGCAGCAGCCGGCTGGTGGGTGCCATGTGCCTGAGTATGCTGCTGCTGGCAGCCGTTACCACAGGTATCGAGTACGTATTTTTTATCAACGTAAAAGAGCAGTTTCACGATCAGGCTCAGGTGATGCGCTATGTGGGCACGGTGCTGGCCCTGACCTATCTTGTGGCTATGCTGTTGAAGCTGGCGGTAACCGGTCGGGCCCTCGACCGGCTGGGGCCCCGGCCGGTACTGCTGGCGCTGCCGCTGGTGCTGCTGGCCGGTTTTGCCTTGTTCGGGGTGCGCAACGAGCTGGGCCAGTCGGGGCTGCTGCTGTACCTGTGCGGGCTGTTTCTGGTGCAGGAGGTGCTGCGGCGGGCCTTTTTCGATCCAGTGTTCCTGGTGCTGTTTCAGCCGCTGCCGGCTCCCGAGCGGCTGCAGGCCCACACGTTAGCCAAGGGCGTGTACGAGCCGTTGGGCCTGGGTCTGGGTGCCCTACTGCTGCTGGCGCTGCCTGCCGGCCTGGGCTGGCAGATTGGCTGGATGCTGCTGCTGATTGCGGGGGCTGCCCTGTTGCTTTATCGTACCTACGGCCACTATCTGGCTGAGCTGAGCCACGCCGTGGGCCGCCGGTTTGGCGAGGCCAGCCTCCCTGAACCCGACCCGCTGACGGCCGCCAATAACCCCGCCGACCAAAACCGCCCCGCCGCCAACGAAGCCGAAGTAGCCGCGCTGGTGGCGGCCCTGGCCAATAAAAAAAGCCGTGCCGCTGCCACCACCCAGCTGCTGGCCCTGGGCAAAATGGCTCTGCCCGCACTCTGTGCTTCGCTGCAGTCGGCAGGGGCCGCTGAGGGGGCTGTTGTGCGGCGTGTGGCCTACATATGCGGGCAATTGCCGACGCCGAAAAGCCGGTTGGCGCTGGTGCAGCTGGCCCGGCGGCCGGAACTGGCCTACCGCGAAGCGGCCCTGCGCGCCTTGCGCTACCACTCCGCCAGCCCCACCGATGCCCCCGTATTTCGCGAGCTGCTGGGCCAGGAGTTGCGGCTGGCCCAGCAGCTGCTGCACGGCCAGGCGAGTAGCGGAGCCGGCCCCTTGCATCACGCCCTTGGCTACGAGCTGAAGCGGCTGGAGCAGCGGCTGTTCGGGCTGCTGCAGCAGCTGTACCCGCCCCAGCCCATCCGCGATGCGCAGCGCCATGTGGCCCAGGCCACCCGCGAGCGGCAGGCCAACGCCCTGGAAATTCTCGACAATCTCATCGACCGACCTACTTACCAGGCCTTGCAGACGCTACTGGAATTGGGCTCGCCGGCCGCCAAGGCCGCCCGCTTCGACCGGCTGCTGCCTGGTGCCCCGGCCGCTTTTGCCCGGCTGCCGGAAGCTGTGGCTGAACGCGGCGAAACCACGTTTACCGACTGGACGGTGAGCCTGGCGCTGCGGCAGCTGCCGCCTGCCCGCACGCACCTGGCGCTGCTGCAGCCACATATGGCTTCGGCCAGCCAACTGGTGCGCGAAGCGGCCCTGGCTGCGCTGGAATACTGGGCGGCCACCCGCCCCGCCGACTACCAGGCCGCCCTCACTGAAAACCCCGATTTAGCCGCCCTGCTCATGCACCACGCCGCCACCGCCCACATTTCTGCCGCCGACCGGGTGGCTGTGCTGCAACGCACGGCCCTGTTTGCCGCCACGCCGCCCAATGTGCTCAGCGCCATCGTCCCCATCATGCAGGAAGTCGACCTGAAGGCCGACGAGCAGCTTTTCGCTCAGGGCGACCTGGGCAACTCGCTGTTTATCGTGTATGAGGGGCAGGTGGGCATCTTTACCGGGACCCGCCAGTTGGCCACCTTCGGCCCGGGTGACTTCTTCGGTGAGCTGGCCCTGCTCGATGCCGAGCCTCGTTCCGCCACTGCCCGTGCCCTGGCCCCCACGCTGGCCTTCCGCCTCGATCAGGAAGACTTCTACGACGTGATGGAAGAGCGGCCTGAGGTGCTGCGCAACATTCTGCGGGTGCTCTGCCAGCGCCTGAGAAGGCAGAACGAAGCGAGTAGGGGACCAGTGTAACGTGCACACGGACTGCTGCGCCAGGCAACATTAACCTGTGCGGGAAATGCACGAAGCTTTCTAAGCTGTAAACGCAAAGCCCCCAACGCCCGGGTCGGCGT
>NZ_JABKAV010000053.1 GCF_013377905.1 Hymenobacter terrestris | reverse complement strand
CACAACGGTTGCGCACTCCGCAATATCTATCTCCAGCTCGCCGGCCGCCGTCTGCATCAGGGGCTGCAGGTCCAGGCGCACATCCTCGATAAGCGAGGACAGCGCCACGGGCGTGCGAGGAAGGGTACTGTCCTTCTGCAGCTTCGAAATATCGGTCAGGTTCTCAATTGTGCGCTTGAAGCGGTCCACTGAGTCCTGCATCATGCGCAATACGGGCTCCACGGTGTCGGGGCGCTGCCTGGCGGGCAACTCCTGGTTCAGGGTTTCCAATAGCCCCTCGATGTTGGTGATGGGCGAGCGAAGGTCGTGGGAAGCGGTGTAGATGAAGTTGTCGAGGTCGGCGTTGATGCGGGTGAGCTGGGCGTTGTTGTCGCGCAGCTCGTGCTGGGCCTCATCAATGCGGGCCAGAGCCAGCTTCTGCTCGTGCATGTCGGTGTAAGTGCCAATCCAGCGCACGATTTCACCCTGCTCATCGCGCCAGGGAAGCGCCCGGCCCAGCATCCAGCGGTAATGGCCGTCCGCGTCGCGGATGCGGCATTCCAGCTCCAGGGCCTCGCCGTCCGTCAGCGCCTGTTCCCAGCTGCGCATTGCCGGTAGCAGGTCATCGGGGTGTAGGTGTGCTTCGATCAGGGCGGGCGTTACATTCTCCGGGTCCTGGCCGGTGTAAGCAAACCAGCGCCGATTGAGGTAGGTGCTTTCGCCCTCAGGACTGGCCGTCCAGGCAATGTGCGGAAGGCCCTCCAGAATGCGGCTGGTTTCGGCGGCTTCCTTCGCCTGGGCCCGCAACTCCTGCTGCTGAAGTCCCAGCAGCTCGTTCTGGGCGGCCACCCGCGCCCGGATAACGCTGATTTCGCGCCGCGCTGATACGTCGGTGGCAATAACGGCCAGCACCGGAGCTTCTGCCGGGCCCAGCGCGTTCAGGGCCAGCGCCATGGGCCGCAGCCGGCCGTTAGCGGTGCGCAGCGGCATTTCACCCCGGCTTTTTCCCGCCCAGCCGTCCGTCACCAGCTTCTGCCAGTACTCTTCAAACTCGTCGGGCACAAACTGGCCGAACGAGTTGCCCATCAGCGTTTCGAGCGGCGCCTCGAGTAGGCCCGCCAGACAGGCGTTGCAGTAGAGCACCGTGGTATCGGGCGAGAGCAGCAGCGCGCCTTCGTTCATCTGCTCGATGAGGGTGCGGTAGCTCTGGTCGGCACCTTCAAGCGTAAAAATGCGCGGCCCGTCGGGCCCCTGCACGGCCAGGGCGTCGATGCTGCCGGTGCGAATGGCCGTCAGCAGCTCCTCGGCTTCAAGGAGCTGCTGGCGCAGTTCCTCGTTTTCGCGGGCCAGCTGGGCGGGGGTTGGAGTACGTGAGTCAGATTCGAAACTCATGGCCTGATAGCTTAGCTGATTTGAGCCGGTTGGGTATCGGGTTCGGAACCAGGATCCACACCCAGCAGGCGCAACGCCCGCAGCCGGTCCGAAAGGTCGCCGACCAGCCAGCGCCGCGGCTCGGGGCTCACTTTAATCAGCGTGGGCGCGGCAATAATTTGGGCGGTCTGGGCCAGTTCGGGCTGTTGGTAGATGTCAATGATAGACAGTTCGTAGCGCCCCGCCAGGTACTGCTCGCAGATGTCTTTGAGGTTGCGCACGGCCCGCAACGAGTTGGGAGTGGCACCGGTAATATAAAGTTCCAACACGTAATCGGGCAAACGCGCATCGGCAGGGGGCCATTCTTGCATAATGGCGGGCTTATGAGGGGTCGATGGACCGCAGGTCGAGACCGACCAATACCCGCTCATGGTTCGAGAGGTCGCCGATAACTCTGCGAATGGGGGCGGGCATCTTGCGTACTAGCGTCGGGATGGCCAGAATCTGGTCGCCCTCGGCCAACTGCGGGTGCTGCAGCAAGTCAATGATTTCAAGCCGGTAGCGGCCCTTCAGATGCTTTTCGCAATAGGTTTTCAGGTTGGCCAGCGCCGTCATCGACTTCACCGTCTGCCCGGCTACGTACAACCGCAGCTCCCACATATCCTCGCTCATAGTTTTCTTTTTGGGGTCTTGGAGAATGGGCTGACGAGGTTGCCGGACACCGCCTCGTCAGCCTTCACCTGCTAACGGCTACGCGCCCGAACCGTTGGGCGTAGTGGGCGGATGGTCCGAAAAACTGTGGCCCAGCTGCCGGCGCTCCTCAGCCATCGTACTGTGGCGCTGCTGCTCCTCCGAGTTCACCCGGCGCAACTCCTCCTCCACCGACTCGAACTCGGTGCGCAGGTTGGCAATGGTGGCTTCCAGCACCCGGCGCTTGCGCTCCAGGTCCCGGTCGCGGCGCTCGGCTTCCTGCTCGTTGGCAATCTGCCGGGCCTGCTCCTGAATGTGCTGGGCGAGGCGGCTGGCCCCGGTGATAATGCCGGTCGGGCCCACCAGCACGTCGAGCAGCCGGATGCCACGCTCGGTTACCTCAAACTCACGCACTTGGTTGGAGTGGGCCATGCCCCGGGCCTTGAGGATGCTGATGCCGCGGTTCCGCTCGCCCACTCCCTCTAGGTCGCGCACATGAATCCAGGTATCCACGAGCGAGGAAATGCCCTCGTCCGTCATTTCCTGCTGGGCCCGGTTGCCGCTGACAAGGGCTGTAAACAGCGCGTTGATGCCCTGCACCTTCAAAAAGTCGACGAGCCGCGTGAGCATGCTGCTTACCTCCGAATGGCTGCCCACCGAAACAAGGTTGCTGATGGGGTCGATGATGACCGTTTGGGGCTTGAACTGCCCGATGAGCCGATGGATCGTGACCAGGTGGCGCTCCAGGCCGTTGAGCGTGGGGCGGCTGGCTTCGATGCGCAACTGCCCGCTTTCAACAAACGGCTGCAAATCGATACCTACCGTGGCCATGTTGCGCAGCAGCTGGGCCGGCGACTCCTCAAATACGAAAAACAGGCACCGCTCGCCCCGGCGGCAGGCCTCGAGGGCAAACGACGACGCCAGCGTGGTTTTGGCCGTGCCCGCCGTACCCGTAATCAGGCTGCTGCTACCTTGGTAAAGCCCGCCGCGCCGAAACATACCATCTAGGTCGGGCACGCCGGTCGATATCACCTCATCGGACACCGTGTGCTCAAGCTTAAGCGACGTAACGGGCAGCACCGAAAGGCCTTCTTCGGTGATGATATAGGGGTACTCGTTGGTGCCGTGGGTACTGCCACGGTACTTTACAATGCGCAGTCGCCGGGTGGTTATCTGGTCGATTACGCGGTTGTCGAGCAGAATTACGCAGTCCGACACGTACTCCTCCAGGCCCTGGCGCGTGAGCGTGCCGTCGCCCCGCTCGGCCGTGATGACGGTGGTCACGCCCTTGTCTTTCAGCCAGCGAAACAGCCGGCGGATTTCCGAGCGCAATACAGCCTCATTGCTGAAGCCCGAAAACAACGACTCGATGGTGTCGAGCACCACGCGCTTGGCCCCGATGGTGTCAATGGCGTAGCCGAGGCGGATGAACAGCCCCTCCAGATCGTACTCGCCCGTTTCGTCGATTTCGGTCCGGTCGATATGCACGTGGTCGAGGCGCAGCTTTTTATCGGCCACCAGCTGCGGCAGGTCGAAGCCCAGGGAGGCCACGTTGGCCGACAGTTCGGCCGCTGTTTCCTCAAAAGCCATCAGCACGCCCGGCTCGTCGTGGTCGAGGATGCCGCGCACCAGAAACTCGATGCCCAGCAGCGTTTTGCCGCAGCCCGCGCTGCCGCACACCAGCGTGGGCCGCCCCAACGGCAGGCCACCCTCAGTTATTTCATCGAGCCCCTCAATGCCGGTAAGTGCTTTAGGCAACTGAGAAAACGGCGTAATACGCGGCAATGGCTGGTTTGACATAGGGCGAAGTTTGTCGCAGGATTACGAGAAGCCGGCAAAATAGTTAACGGATGACTCCGCGACGGAGTGGCCCCATGAAGAACAATGTCATACGGAGTGAAGCCGAAACAGCTTTGCCGCAACGTCGGTTTAAACCAACCTCATGCTGAGCGCAGCCGAAGCAGCTCTACCGCTTCGTTGTAGAAGTAACACAACGAAGCGGTAGAGCTGCTTCGGCTGCGCTCCGTATGACGTTATTTTTTATTAAATCACTACTACCTGTTTCATACCGTCGCCGCTACCGGCTTACTACCTCCGCCAAACGCAGGCGGTTCTGGATGGCATCAGTGGCGGCTTCGAGGATGTCGAAGGCATTCTGGGCCATGGTGTTTTCGGAATCGAGGGTAGGGTTGATTTCCACCATCTCAAAGCACACCACCCGGTCGTTTTCGAGCAGCGCCCGGCACAGGCTGATGGCTTCCTCTACGTTGAGTCCCTCCTCAACGGGCGTGCCAGTGCCCTTGCTGAAGCGAGAATCCAGCGAGTCCACATCGAAGGAGATGTACACCAGGTCGCAGAAGCGCAGCCGCTCGTAGATTTCGCGGGCCACCTGACGGGTACCCTTACTCTTGACTTCGTCGAGCTGATAGTTTTTGATGCCCAGGCGCTCGATAATGGCATTTTCCTCGGCTTCGGTGTCGCGCACTACCACGTACACCAGATGCTCGGGGGCCACTTTGGGGCCGGGCTCGCCCAGGTCGCGCAGGCGCTGCCAGAAGAACTCGGTTTCGGCGGCGGGCTGATTTCGCTGGCATTCGCGGTTGTCGTCGTTCAGGCTCAGGGCCAGCGGCATGCCGTGCATGTTGCCCGAGGGCGTGGTGTAGGGCGAGTGGATGTCGGCGTGGGCATCTACCCAGATGACGCCGAGCGTTTTCTGGGGGTAAGCGGCCTTGATGCCGGCAATGGTAGCCGAGGCGTTGCTGTGGTCGCCGGCCAGCACCAGCGGGAACTCGCCCAGGCGCAATGTTTGCTCCACGTTGCTGGCGATGCCCTTCTGCACCATGTAAATGGAGTCGATGTGGCGGGCGAAGGGGAAGTGATTTTTTTCGAACAGCACATGGTTCAGGTCGGGCACCTGCACCGAGTTGAACCGGCGGAAGTAATCGGAGCCCTTGTTGAGGCAGGCCACCTTTAGGGCATCAATGCCCAGGCTGGCGCCCCGGGTTCCGGCCCCGAGTTCGGAGCGGACTTCCAGCAGCTTGATACGTCGCATATTACATTGGCAGAAAAGAGGTTAGGGTGGTTAAGTAGGTATTGAGTAGGTACCAGTGCGCAGTCTGACAACAGCGAACTACCAACTGCTCAATACTTATCAAATGCTTGCCGATTGAGGGGACTAAATATCCGCTCAGGCTTGACGCACGCGGTCCTTCCGGCGCAACCAACGAACAGAGCACAACCAAAACCCCCGCGAGGGGGTATCTTTGCATCTGCAATTTAAGGCTTAGTTGATTGTGCTCTGTGCCTGAAGAATTTTTTTTTCCAGCCGCCGCTCCCCTTTGCTTCGCGCCTTTTGTTCTGCTCTAGTCTGTTTCCTGCCTAAGCATTAAGCTCCAGGCCCTAAGCTCTAAAAACCGCCAATGCCTTACATGGACACTTACCACGACCTGATTTCCCAAACCTTCGACTTCCCGACCGACGAGTTTAAGGTTGAGAACAACGAGCTACGCTTCGAAGGCATCGATTTGATGGCCTTGGTAAAAAAGCACGGCACGCCCCTCCGTTTGGCCTACCTGCCCAAAATCAGCTCCCAAATCCAGCGGGCCCAGGAGTGGTTCCGGCTCGGCATCGAGAAAACCGGCTACCGCGGCAAGTACTCCTACGCCTACTGCACCAAGGCCTCGCACTTCAGCTTTGTAGTGGAGGAGGCCCTCAAAAACAACGTCCACATCGAAACCTCGTCCTGGTTTGATACCAATATCATCCGGGCCATGTACGCCAAAGGCCGGGTAACCAAGGACACCTACATCATCTGCAACGGCTTTAAAACCGATGAGTACAAGCGCGAAGTCACTCGCCTCATCAACGACGGTTTCGGCAACTGCATGCCCATCCTCGACTCGCCTAACGAGGTGGACTACTACCACGATAACGTGCGCGAATCGTGCTGCCTGGGCATGCGCCTGGCTTCCGATGAGGAGCCACGCTTCCAGTTTTACACCTCGCGTCTGGGCATCCGCTACGCCGATGCGCTGCCGCTCTACGAAAGCAAAATCAAGGACGACCCGCGCTTCGAGCTGAAGATGCTGCACTACTTCATCAATACCGGCATCAAGGATACGTCCTACTACTGGTCGGAGCTGAGCCGGTTTGTGCACCAGTACTGCGAGATGCGCAAGGTGTGCCCCACGCTTACTACCATCGACATCGGCGGCGGCCTGCCCATCCAGACCTCTATCCAGAAGGAGTACGACTACCCCTACATGATTGAGGAGGTGCTGCGCACCATCAAGCGCATCTGCACCGACGAAGGCGTGCCCGAGCCCGATGTGTTCACCGAGTTCGGCATCTTCACGGTGGGCGAATCCGGCGCTACTATCTACTCGATTCTGGACGAAAAGCTGCAGAACGACAAGGAACTGTGGTATATGATTGATGGCTCGTTCATCACTAACCTACCCGACACCTGGGCCCTGAACCAACGCTTCATCATGCTGGCCATCAACGGCTGGGACAAGAAATACAAGAAAATTCAGCTCGGCGGCCTCACCTGCGACTCGCAGGACTATTACAACTCCGAGAAGCACATCTACCAAGTGTTTCTGCCCGAGCGCAAGCCCACCACCGACGCCGAGCCGCTGTATGTGGGCTTCTTCCACACGGGTGCCTACCAGGAAAGCCTCTCGGGCTACGGCGGCGTCAAGCACTGCCTGATTCCGGCCCCCAAAATCGTGATTCTTGACCGCGACGCCGACGGCAACCTCACCGACCGGGTGTTTGCCGAGGAGCAAACCGGCGAGTCGATGCTCCGGATTCTGGGCTATCAGGTGTAGCGGCGCGGGGCTTGTCCCTCCCCTGTCCAGCCGAAAAGCGGGAGCCTCAAGTCGGGGCTCCCGCTTTTTTTTAGGCCTCCGCAGGGCCTATGGGCGTAGCGTTGGCCGGGTAGTTGCAAGGCGGGTTTCAGCCGGTTATCTTTATAGCCGATATCTTCTTTGGGCAGTGCCTTTACTCTTGTTTTCACGCATGAAAAAACTCCTACTCCTCGCTTGCATTGCTGGCCTTGGCCTCGGCTCCTGCAACAAAAAATCCAACTGTCCGGCTTACAGCGGCGTCAAGGATGCCAACCGGGTTTCGTCGCCCATCATGGCCCAGGGTCCGGTTGCCGCCGCCGACCGCCAGTAGTAGTCGCTGCGCCCCGTCGCAATGCAAAACGCCTTCCCATTCCGGGAGGGCGTTTTGCATTGCGACGGGGCCAATTCTTTCGGCAG
Organism: Hymenobacter terrestris; assembly: GCF_013377905.1. Lineage (GTDB taxonomy): Bacteria > Bacteroidota > Bacteroidia > Cytophagales > Hymenobacteraceae > Hymenobacter > Hymenobacter terrestris. The sequence continues at coordinate 15,714 of NZ_JABKAV010000053.1, read as the reverse complement.
GCAGGGCAATGTGGGGACAACCGAATCGTTGGGAAGCAGCAGGCGTTGTGCTTGCGCCCCACTCTTCACCACCCATTGATTTCTTCTTCCATGAAAAAGCTGCTGTTTTTCGGGCTTTTGCTTTCCCTCGGAGCCGTTTCCTGCCGCACGCAGTGCCCTGCTTTTACTTCAATAAAGCCTGCTTCGCATCAATCTACCCCAGTGGCACCCGTGCTGGCCAACGCGGACGTAAGCACCAATCGGCAGTAACAGTTCGCTCCGCAGGTGGCTCGTCCCGGCCGCCGGCTTTTACTACCGCAGAACGTCGGTGGCCGGTTGCGTTATTGGGGTGCTCCTACCGCCGCGTCAGCAGCCAGTATGAATTCGGTGGCAGTGGGCAGGTCGGCGGTGCGCGGTTTGTAGCCGGCCGGCTCGTCGGGGCCCACCAGCAGGCCGCGCACGCCCACTTTTTCGGCAGCCGCTATGTCGCGTAGCCGGTCACCCACCAGCCAGCAGCGGGCCGCATCGAGCCTGAAACGCGCCAGCGCCTGCTCCAGCATCAGCGAGTCGGGCTTGCGGCGCAGGCTCTCCGACACGCTGGGATGGCCGGGTGCGAAATACAGCGCATCGATAATCCCGCCCACGGCCTGCTGCAGCTTGGCATGGCAGGCCTGTACATCGGCGGCCGTGTAGAGGCCGCGGGCAATACCGGCCTGGTTGGTTACCACAATCAGGTAGTAACCAGCGGCTTTCAACCGGGTCAGGCTTTCGGCCACGCCCGGCAACACCTCAAAACGGGCCGGTTCCCACACGTACGTCCCGATTTCGCGGTTAAGCACTCCGTCGCGGTCAAGAAAAACGGCTTTGTTCATGAGGTTGTTATACTGATACGTGGGTAAAGATAGGGGCGTGTTTTCTCGTACGGCAGCGCGCCACAGGCCCTGGTTCCGGTTGAACGAGCCGCTGCCGCAGCCAAGCTGGCGGGGTCTGGTTGTTCACCCCGCCCAGGACGGCCGTATCTTTGCCCGGGCATCGGCACAGCAGCACACCCAAAAATCAGCACACCAAAAATGGCTATTGCAATTATCGGCGGGGGTATTTCGGGACTGACGCTGGCCTGGGGCTTGCAGCGGGCGGGTATTGATTACGACCTCTTTGAGGCCAATGCGCGACCTGGCGGCACCATCTGCTCGGAACAGCATGAGGGCTACTTGCTCGAAGTGGGGCCCAACTCGCTGCAACTCTCCGACGAGCTGGCGGCCCTGTTCAGCGAGTTGGGGCTGAACGATAAAATAGAGGATGCGGCCGCCGTAAGCCAGAACCGCTACGTGCTGCGGGGCGGGGCCTACCAGCCGCTGCCCGGCACGCCACCGGGCCTGCTCACCAGTAAGTTTTTCAGCCTGAAAGGCCGCTACAACATTGTGCGGGAGATGTTTCGCAAGCCGGCCCCCGTCGATGAGCTCGAAACGCTGAGCGCGTTCTTTACCCGCCGTTTCGGACCTGAGGTAGTCGAGTACGCGCTCAACCCCTTTATTTCGGGCATCTACGCCGGCGACCCTACCCAGTTGCTGCTACACAAAACCTTCCCGCAGCTGGCGGCCCTGGAGCAGCAGCACGGCTCAGTGCTGCGCGGGCTGATGAAGGGCAAGAGTAAGGCCGGCCGCCGCCGCGTGGTGTCGCTGGCCGGGGGTCTGCAGACGCTGCCCGCCACGCTGGCGGCCAAGCTGCGCCGGGCCCACTTCGGGCAGGCCGCCACCCGCCTGCACCGCCACGACGATGACGGCCGCTGGGAGCTGGAAACCACTGCCGGCCCCGCGCCGCGCCTGTACAAGCAGGTGGTGCTGGCCCTGCCCACCTACGCGGCCGCGCCGCTGCTAGCCGAGCAGTTCCCCGAGCAGGCTGCTGCGCTGGCGGCAGTGTACTACCCGCCCATGACCGCCGTGTACACCGCCTATCAGCGCACTGATGTGGGCCACGCGCTCAACGGTTTCGGGGCCCTGCACCCCAAGGCCGAGCAGCCCTACGCCGCTGGCAGCATCTGGACCAGCTCGCTGTTTAAGAACCGTGCTCCGGCCGGGCAGGTACTATTTACCACATTTGTGGGCGGTACGCAGTACGAGCCGCAGGCCCTGGAGCCGGCCGCTGAGCAGCTGGCAGCCGTGCACGCCGAGCTTAGCCGCTTCTATGGCCTGAAAGCGGGCGCCGCGCCCGTCTGGCAGCACCGCTACTTCTGGCCCCGCGCCATTCCGCAGTTTGATGCCCGGATTGTGCCCGCTCACGCCGCCGCCGATGCCCTGCAGGCCCAGGGCCTGTACGCCACGGCCAACTGGCGCGCCGGCGCCGGCGTACCCGACTGCGTGCGCCATGCCCGGCAGCTGGCTGCCACGCTAGCCGCGACCCGGTAGGTCAGTAGCTATTTGGTGCGGAAACAGAAATGGCGGTGCAGCATTGGGGTCTGCGTGGCCAAGGCAACTAACAGGCAAAAAGCGCATAAACCCTATATTCGCTGAACCCAGAAACCGCAGTGCGGTTTTTCAAGCTGCGGCACGCAACCAGCTGCCGGTCGGGCACATCTTTCGGTTAGCCATCCGACCAGTTGCGGCACCAGTTGCGCCGTCGGCAGCCATGTTTTATTCGTCGGCCCCGCTCCTCGCGCAAAATTTTACCTTTACGGCAATGACTGACGGCCTCGTTCTTATACCAACCTATAACGAGCGGGAAAACGCGGAATTGATTATCCGTAAAGTTTTCTCGCTGCCCCAGCCGTTCGACGTGCTCATCATCGACGATGGCTCGCCCGACGGCACGGCCACTATTGTGCGCGAACTGATGGCGGAGTTTCCGGGACGGCTGTTTCTGGAGGAGCGCAGCGGCAAAATGGGGCTGGGCACGGCATACCTGCACGGCTTCCGCTGGGCCCTGGCCCAGGGCTACGAGTACGTGTTCGAAATGGACGCAGACTTCTCGCACAACCCCGAGGACCTGATGCGCCTCTACGACGCCTGCGCCACCCAAGGCTACGACCTGGCCATTGGCTCGCGCTACATCCAGGGCGTAAATGTGGTTAACTGGCCTATGAGCCGGGTATTGATGTCGTACTTCGCCTCGGCCTACGTGCGGTTGGTTACGCGCATGCCCATCATGGACGCTACGGCCGGCTTTAAGTGCTACACGGCCCCGGTGCTACGGGTAATTATGCGCGAGCGAATCCGGTTTGTAGGGTATGCTTTCCAGATTGAGATGAAGTGGCTCGCCCATAAGTATGGCTTTCGTCTCAAGGAGGTGCCGATTGTATTCACCGACCGCACCCGGGGCACCTCTAAAATGAGTAAAGGTATCTTCAAAGAAGCCTTTTTTGGCGTGGTGCAGATGAAAATCAGCAGCCTGTTTCGCCGCTTCGACCGCACTGCCGCGGCTTTGCCTACCGACACTGCCCACCGCACCGGCCCGCTTACAGCCGCCACGGCCGGCCCTACCGACTCGGAAACGCGCCAGACAACTGCCTAACCGTTATGACCCGGCCCTTCCTTTTGGCGGCGGCCGCGTATCTTGCCATTAATGGAAATTTCCCCGCTGTTCTGGGTCGGCTTCAACGTAGTTGTGCTGGCTCTGCTGTTGCTCGACCTGTTGGTTTTCAACCGCAAAGACCACGTTGTGAGCATGCGCGAAGCGTTGAGCTGGAGCGCGTTCTGGATTGCGCTTTCGCTGAGCTTCAACTACCTGGTATACCAGTGGTTGGGCAAGGCGGCGGCTCTGGAGTTCCTCACAGGCTACCTCATCGAAAAGTCGCTGAGCGTAGATAACCTGTTCGTGTTTCTGCTGATTTTCACCTATTTCAAGGTACCGGCGCAGTATCAGCACAAAATCCTGTTTTGGGGAATTATTGGGGCACTGGTGCTACGGGGCGTGTTTATTCTGGTGGGTGCGGCGCTGCTGGCCAAGTTTCACTTCCTCATGTATGTGCTCGGGGCCTTCCTCGTGTACACGGGCATCAAAATGGCGACCAGTGGCTCCGAGCCCGAAATAGACCCCGACAGCAACCCGATCGTCAAGTTCCTGAGCCGCCACCTGCCCATTACCAGCCAGCTGCACGGCGGCAACTTTTTCGTGCGCAAAGACGGCGTCCTGTTTGCCACGCCCCTGCTCGTAGTGCTGGTGATGGTGGAAACCACGGACGTCATTTTCGCTGCTGACTCCATCCCGGCTATTTTGGCCGTTTCGCGCGACACGTTTATCGTGTACACTAGCAACGTGTTTGCGCTACTTGGGCTGCGGGCGCTGTACTTCGCCCTTGAAGGCCTCATGCGCCTCTTCCACTACCTGCACTACGGCTTGGCGCTTATTCTGGTGTTCATCGGTGGCAAGCTGCTCGCAGAAGGATTCGACGTGCATATTTCGATGGGCTGGTCGCTGGGCACGGTCGGAGTTATCCTGGTCATGTCAGTTGTGCTGTCATTGATGTTCCCTAAACCTGTTGCGGAGGAAAGCGAGGCGGCAAGCGAGTAACTGTGCCCTGCCCTGGTTGAGCCCCAGTGGGGCGGCAAATCGGTAGCCAATCAACGATTCGATTAGCCCGAGCTTTGGGCCATTTGGGTTAGCCAGATATAGTTTCAAAGATGCGACATATCGGGAGCAACTGTGGCCCAAGGAATATCAAAAGCCCCAGCGGGGCGACACCAGTCGTTGAACGATGGGTGACGCCCCGCTGGGGCTTTTATTGCAGTTTTCATATTCCTCAGCAGTGGCCGATGTAGGAGCGGAACTTGTCCCTGCCCCTACATCGGCCACTGCAACTTGAGTTAGCTAAAAGACAGCTGCTTTTGCATGTGCCTTTGGATTTCAACCAGGGCAGGAATGAACCTCGGATTACAGGCACATCAACATCATGCTACTCCGGCTTAGGCGGAACAGCAGGAGCGGCTGGCACCTCTTGGCTGACGGGCACATCGGTGCCGAGCAGGTCGAGCAGGTCGATGGGTTCGTCAAACCGGGCCGAGTCGGGGGCCAGAGACAGACGGGTGGTATCGGGGCGGGCGCTGAAGTTCATGGCCCGCAGGCCACGCCCGCTAAAGCTTACGCCGCCCACGCTTTCCGACTCGCCCTCTGAGATGTAGCCCCGCCGGGCCATCAGTTGGGCAATCAGGCGGCGGAAATAGCGCGACGAGCCGCGCAGGTCGCCGTACTGGTTGAAGCCGGCCCGGAAGCGCTTCGGACTCGGAATAATGCTGGCCAGATACAGGCTTTCGGACAGATTGAGATTGGCCGGCGACTTGTCGAAGTAAAACTCGGACGCCTCGTGCACGCCATAAATTTTCGGGCCCCACTCGATGATGTTCAGGTACACCTCCAGCATCCGCTGCTTGCTGGCCAGCCGGGTATTCTCAATAATCCAGACGATGAGCGCCTCCTCGACTTTGCGCACAATGGTTTTCTTGCGGGTCAGGAACACGTTTTTCACTAGCTGCATCGAGAGCGTACTGCCGCCGCGAGCGAAGCGCCGCTCCTTCAGGTTTTGGATGGCCGACTTCACAAAGGCCTTCTCCATGAACCCGCGGTGAGTCATAAAGCGCGGGTCTTCAGCCGTCATGATGGCGTACTTCAGGTAGTCGGAAACCTGGTTGTAGGGCGTAAATTCGGGGTTCTCAGGGCCTACCTTGAACACTTTTACCGAGTCGCCCTTGTCGTTGTAGGCTGTGTAGCTAAACGACTCGTTGAGCTTGTTGAGGTTTTCACGGCCGAAGCGGGTGATGCGGAACTTGGTAGCCCGCAGGCTCGAATCGAACTCCAGGCTATCCACCTTATTCATGTCGAGGGCGGCGTGCAGCTTGTATTGCAGCGTGCCCTCGGCGCGGGTGCCTTCCAGGGTTTCAAACATGCCTTCGGGCAGGGCCTCGAAAAAGTCGTTGGCCTTGGTTTCAGCTGACTCTACATCCAGGTTCACAACCATGCCGGCCAGCGCCTGGCTGCGGCTGGTCAGGCCGTTGATATTCTTTCCGATAACCCGCTCGGGCACCGGCCGGCGGCGTACGCTCAGTTCCGGAAAGAACTCCATGCGGTTGAGCAGCACCCGCGTGCCCTTTTCGAGCGCAAACGAGGCCTGCCCCAGCCGGGTCACGAAATCGATGCCCCCGCGTGGGAAGCGCACATCCTGATCGGAGAGCTTAGGATGGTTGACGATAAAATTGACGGCCGAAGCCGTGCCGGTAAGCGTCAGCTCATCGCGCCGGAAGGTTTTGTCGGACAGGCTCACGCGGATGGTATCGAACTGCACCCGGGCGCCGTAGCGACGCTGCACGATGGGTAGCACCACCGGCCGCTTATCGAGTCCGAACACCTGAGCGTCTACCTCGTAGCTGCCGGCGTCGATGGAGCCGGTAACGCCCACCCGGTTTTCCACCGAGTCAATAAGGGCGGTCATCTCGCCCGAAATTTCACCGCTCTTAATAGCCAGCCGCGGCATTACGAGGCGGGCGCGATGGCGCGGGCCATCGTAGGTGATAAGGAACTCGCGAAAATCGGCCTCGTCGGGTACGTTATCGAAGGTAGCTTCGAGGAGCTGGTTGGCCAGCAGGCCGTAGTTAGTACCCTTGGTGGTGTCGCGTACCACAGTGGGCTCTCCCTTTTTCTTCTTGTAGAGGAAAGAATAGTTGTCGCGGCCGTTGGCGGTCTGGCGGGCCGTGAGGCGCACTGTATCAATTTCGAGGTTGCTGAACACGGGCCGGCCGGCAAACAGGCTACGCACGCTGAGCGAGGCGCGTACGGTGCGGGCGCGCAGCAGCGTGTCGGTTAGCGGGGCCGTGGGCACTACACTGATACCGCGCAGCTCTACCGTATTCAGGTCTGTAAATCGGGCCGGACCCAGCGTAAGCGTTACCGGGAACTTGGCTTCTACCTTGGCCTTCACCCGTACCAGGGCTGCTTCGAGCAGCTGCTGGCGCTTAACCAGAAACAGGCCCAAACCAGCCAGCAGCAGCACCGCCAGGATGCCCAGGCCGATGCCAATTCTTTTCTTAATAACGGGAGTGATGTGCACGAAGCGGGGAGAATGCGAAAGGCCTGAACCGGGCGAGCCAGCATCGGGCCAAACCCGCCACTGGCCAAATATATTATGCGGCAAAGGTAAACAAAAAGCCCTGCGCCCTAAGTGCGCAAATGAACGAAAACTCCTGTTATCAGTAATCCGGCGTCCGCCATGCAAAGGGCCCATCCGGAAACTGTTTCCGGGTGGCAGCCTGCATGCAAGTTGTTGGTGTTGCGGACGCCGGACTACGGATGACAGTATATTTGCCTGCGAACCCACTCCTTCCCTCCTTGCTGATGCCTGACACTGCCACCCTCACGCCGCTAACCGCCGTTTCGCCCCTCGATGGCCGCTACCACCGCCAGACGGCTCCCCTAACGGCCTATTTTTCGGAGCTGGCCCTGATTCGGTACCGCGTACTGGTGGAAGTAGAGTATTTTATTGCCCTGGCCGAGCTGCCGCTGCCGCAACTGGCGGGCGTAGATGCGGCCTCATTCGGGCCTTTACGAGCCATTTACACTGATTTCACCGCCACCGATGCCGAGGCCGTGAAAGCCCATGAGCGCGTCACCAACCACGATGTGAAGGCCGTGGAGTACTTCCTGCGCGACAGGTTTTCGGCGCTGGGGCTGGGCGAGTTTGTGGAGTTTATCCACTTCGGCCTTACCTCTCAGGACATCAACAACACCGCTATTCCGCTGAGTCTGCAGCACGCACTGCTGCACACGCTGCTGCCCGGCTACGCCGCCGTGCGCAACCAGTTGGCCACCCGCGCTCAGGAGTGGGCGGCCGTGCCCATGCTGGCCCGCACGCACGGTCAGCCGGCCTCGCCTACCCGCTTGGGCAAGGAAATCGAGGTGTTCGTGGCCCGGCTCGATGCACAGGTGGAACTGCTGGGCCAGGTGCCGTTCGGGGCCAAGTTCGGCGGCGCTACCGGCAATTTCAACGCCCACCACGTCGCCTACCCCGGCCACGACTGGCACCAGTTTGCCCAACAGTTTGTGGAGGGCCGCCTGGGCCTCAAGCGCAGCCACCCCACCACCCAGATTGAGCACTACGACCACCTGGCGGCCCTCTGCGACGGCCTCAAGCGGCTTAATACCATTCTCATCGACCTGGCCCGCGACGTGTGGCAGTACATTGCCATGGGCTACTTCCGCCAGACGGTGAAGGCCGGTGAGGTGGGCTCCTCGGCCATGCCGCACAAGGTAAACCCCATCGATTTTGAAAACGCCGAGGGCAACCTGGGTCTGGCCAACGCCGTGCTCGAACACCTTTCTGCCAAGCTCCCGATTTCGCGGCTCCAACGCGACCTCACCGACTCGACGGTACTGCGCAACCTGGGCGTGCCGCTGGGCCACACGCTCATCGCCCTCGCGGCGTTGCAGCGCGGCCTCGGCAAGCTGGCCCTCGACGAAGCCGCCCTACACCGCGACCTGGAAGCCAACTGGGCCGTGGTGGCCGAAGCCCTGCAAACAATTCTGCGCCGCGAAGCCTACCCCGACCCTTACAACGCCCTCAAGGCCCTTACCCGCACCGGCGAGGCCATTTCGCAGGCCACCATCCGCGAGTTCGTGGACGCTTTGGATGTGAGCGACGCCGTGAAACAGGAGCTGCGCGCCATCACGCCGCAGAACTACGTGGGCATGTAATACCGGGCACCAATCTTCCGCTTAGTTGCGCACATGAGACGTGGAGGTTCGCAATGTTCTGATTCCCCCCAACCTAGCGGCCGGATCTTTTTTCAACCTCCGCCGCACATACTGCTATGCACCGCTGCACTAATGCCAGCCCGCAATAGCAGAAACCACTCTTTAAGACTAGGAACACCAGACGATAATGGCCCAACTCAACGGCATCACCGTACATCCCGACTGCCGCCATTTCCGGGGCGACCTGCCCTGCCGGCCCAACAAAACCGACGGCTACACCTGCGCCAATTGCCCGGTGTACGCGCCCGTTACGAGCCGGATTCTGATTATCAAGCTCGGGGCTATCGGCGACGTAATTCGTACCACGCCGCTGCTACGGCGGCTGCGCCAGGAGCGGCCCGGCTGCTTCATCACCTGGCTCACGCTCACGCCCGCCATCCTGCCCCAAGGCGAGATTGAGGAGGTGCTGAAGTTTGATTTTGCCAGCGCCCTGCAGCTACAGGCCCGCGAGTTCGATGTCGTAATCAACCTTGATAAAGAGAAGGAAGCCTGCGCGCTGCTGAACACCATTAAAGCTCCGGAGAAGTTCGGCTACGCCCTGCGCCCCACCGACGGCGTGCCCTGGCCGGTGAACGAGCTGGCCAGCCACAAGTACCTTACCGGCGTATTCGATCAACTCAGCTTGGCCAACACCAAGCCCTACGTGCAGGAAATCTTCGAGCTCTGCGGCTTCGATTTCCGGGGTGAGGAATACGTGTTCGACACCCACGCCGACAAGGGCTACGACTGGAGCCAGCTGCCCGCCAGCCCCGCCCCCCGCATCGGCCTGAATACTGGCTGCGGCGACCGGTGGACGACGCGCCTGTGGAGCACCGAAAAGTGGACCGCACTGATTACTAAGCTGCAAGCGGCCGGCTACGCACCCGTGCTGCTGGGCGGCGAGGCCGAAGACGCCCGCAACCGCGAACTGCAAGCGGCCACCGGCGCGGCCTACCTCGGCACGTTTCCGCTGCCCCAGTTCATCAACCTCATGCACCAGATGAACGGCATCGTGACGCAGGTAACCATGGCGATGCACATCAGCATCGCTCTCGGTAAGCCTACCATTCTGATGAACAACATCTTCAACCCCCACGAATTTGACCTCTACGGCCGCGGCCAGATCGTGCAGCCGGATACGCAGTGCGTTTGCTTCTACCGTGGCACCTGTAAGCTGGGAGGCGCAGGCTGTATGGAGGATTTGCCAGCCGAAAAGGTATTCGAGGCTGTGATGGAAAGCGTGCCGGTGTAAACTGGCAGCTACTAAGTTGAAAGCTGACAGCTAAATCAAGGCCACTTCCTTCAGCGCCGCCACCATCACCTCCCACGAAAACTCCTTGCGCTTCGCTGTTACTCCAGCCATAAACTCTGTCTCCCGCTGCTGGTCGTAGAAATCAACCAGCGCGTCGGCAATAGCGCGGGGCGCGGGCGGCACTACGTAGCCCACTTCACCGTCCGGAATCAACTCGGCCAGGCCGCCGACATCGGTTACCAGCATGGGACGGCCGAAGTGGTAGGCAATCTGCGAAACGCCGCTTTGAGTGGCGTTTTTGTAGGGCTGCACTACCATATCGGCGGCGCAGAAGTAGTCGGCCACTTGCTCGTTAGGGATGAAATCGGTGGCGCGGATGAGGCGGTTTTCTAAGCCGTGCTGCTTGATAAGAACCTCGTAGGGCGCGGCGTCCTCGTAGTACTCGCCGGCAATTATCAGCTTTACTGGCAACTTGGCCAGCCGCTCGTCGGCGAAGGCTTCAAGCAGAATATCGAGGCCCTTGTAGGCGCGGATAAAGCCAAAGAACAGCAGGTAGCCAAACGCTGGATCGAGGTGGAGGGCGGCTAAGGCGTCGGTTTTGGGTTTGCTGGGGCCGAAGTTGTCGTAGAGCGGATGCGGGCGGTAGAGGGCCGGCTGGCGGAAGTGTAGGCGGCGCAGGTCGGCCAGCACGGCGCGGCTCATCGTCACGAAGCCGTGGCAGGCACTCAGGAAATAACGCGTCAGGGGCCGGTCGCCGGGGCGGGCCTCGTGCGGAATCACGTTATCGGTGATGGCTACCACGCGGCTGTGGCCGTTGCGGCGCACCAGGCGGGCCACGGTGCCCAGCGCCGGCCCCATAAACGGCAGCCAGAACCGAAAAATTACCAGATCAGGCTTTTCGCGGCGCAGCTTCTCCCCTACTTTCCACCACGAAAGCGGGTTCACCGAGTTCAGACTAACCTCAATATCCAGACCCTCGGGCGCGGGGCCGGTGCTGAACTGGGTCTGGCCCGGAAATAGGAAGTTGGGGTACTGCAGCGAAAACGTCACGAGCCGTACCTCGTCGCCGGCCTCTTGGAAGGCATGCGCCAGCCGCTCGTTATAGGTCGCCAGTCCTCCCCGCAACGGGTACGCCGGCCCAATAATTACAACGCGCATAGTGCTGGATAATTAGGTGATGGAATAAAAGCAGTTGTCATCCGGAGCGAAGTGAAGGACCTGCACAAAAGCTGACTTCAAAAGAGAGTAGCTTGCGCGCAGGTCCTTCGCCTCGCTCCGGATGACAACGTTTCGTAGTTTTTACTTCAGATTCAGCCGCTCCTTTACCAGATAGTCGTTGCGGTTGTCGCCGTTGAGCTGCACCATCTCGGCCAGAAAACCGGCCAGAAACAGCTGCACACCCACTATAACGGCTACCAGGGCCAGGAAGAACAGGGGCTGATCGGTGACAGAGCGGGTAGCCACGTTCTGCCAGGAGTGCCAGACTTTGTCTATCATCAGCCCGAGCGTAATCAGCATGCCCAGCAGGAAGGAAACCGAGCCCATTGCCCCGAAAAAGTGCATCGGCCGCCGCCGGAACCGGCTCACAAACGTGATGCTCATTAGGTCGAGGAAGCCGTAGACAAACCGCTCCAGCCCAAACTTGGTGGTACCGTACTTGCGCTCCTGATGCTGCACCACTTTCTCGCCGATGCGCCGGAAGCCGGCCCATTTGGCAATAACGGGGATGTAGCGGTGCATTTCGCCGTACACCTCGATGCTTTTCACCACCCGGCTGTCATAGGCTTTCAGCCCACAGTTGAAATCGTGCAGACTGATGCCCGAAATCCAGCGCGTAACGCCGTTGAACAGCTTGGTAGGAATGGTTTTGCTGAGCGGGTCGAAGCGTTTTTTCTTCCAGCCGCTCACCAGGTCGAGGCTGTCCTGGGTAATCATACGATAGAGTTCGGGCAGCTCTTCGGGCGAGTCCTGCAGGTCGGCATCCATGGTACACACCACCCGGCCGGTCGTCTCCTTGAAGCCCACGTTGAGGGCCGCCGACTTGCCGTAGTTACGGTTGAAACGGATGCCCCGCAGGTGCGTGTCCGTCGCGGCCAACTCCTCAATCACATCCCAGGAGTCGTCGGTCGAGCCGTCATCAATAAGAATGACCTCGTAGGTGAGCCCGTGCTGAGCTAACACGCGGTGAATCCAGCGTGTTAGCTCAGGCAGAGACTCGGCTTCGTTGAGCAGCGGAATAACGATGGATATTTCCACCGCGAAGTGCTGCGGCAGGCGCTTACTCAAACTCAGGGCGTTTGTTTTTAGTGAAGGCGGAAACGATGAGCGACAGAACCAGCCCACCGATGGCGCCGCCAAAAGTGTTTTTTACAACTGACATTGGTGAAGCCAGATTTTCCGCCGTCATATCAGCCATTGCTTTATCCAGCGCTTCTTCGGGCACGTTAAACTTGGCCATGGATTCGCGCGTGTATTCCTGTAAACTCACCACGTAGTTGGGATCCATAAAATTGATATACACGTAGTTGAATACGGCCGACAGTACACCGTAAATCAGTCCCATCATCAACCCAATAACTAAGCCTTGCCCGTAGGTCATGTAGCCCGCGTTGCTTTTCTTGAAAAACTTGTGTGCCAGTACCATTCCTACAATCCACAATGCGGCAACTATCGCCAGCATGATGTAGGGCATCTTAAAAGCCATGCCTGTTGAGCGACTTATGAGGTCAATTACCAGACCAATCACGCCAACAATCAGGCCGTAGCGAATACCAACAGAAACGGGGGTAACAGCAGGAGTAGTGGTGTTTTCCATGAGCAAAAGGGGAAGGAGAGTGAATGAATGCGGGAAGGTATATTATTTCCGCAAGAATACCCCGCCCGGAATGCTTATTAACACCCCAAAAAACAGCTTTTTGGAAAACTCATCCTGAGCGAATTCAACCGGCGTCCGGGCCAGGTTGCGCAACGTGGCTTCGTACTGTTGCAGGCCATTAGCTTCCTTTAAATAGAGCGCCTTCGTGCTTTCGAGCAGTTTATGTACCTCAGCCAAATGCTGTTCAATCAGCCCCGGTCCTGTAAGACGCGAAAACAAGTAAAAAGCCGTCGCCGACACTCCTGCGCCTATCAATGCAGTTAGTACCCCCACCCCAATACTCTTCCAGAGCCCTGGTCCTTCAGGGTGGTAGTAGCGCCGCAGCAACACTTGGCTAGCAATGGCCGCCAAGGGCGGAAAAAAGTCGGCCAGCGTCCGTTTGGGGCCGTAGGGGTTGTTGTCGCTGAGGTACAGAAACAGCACCCAGGTAAAGCACAGCGCCCCGGTAATAACCCCACACAGCATGGCAGTGCGCAATACCGGGTTCGGGACAGAAGCAGTAGTAGGTTGCAAAAGCAGAAGTAAAATGAAGCTGCAAGATACAGCCGCCGCCGCAACCAATCTTTACCATAACCACGCTCCCTGCTAGGCGGAACATTAGCCCGCCTGCTTAGGCCATTACAACTGGCGCAGGCACAGGCCGCCGTGGCCAGCGGAGTAGTAGCGCCTCTAGCAGCAGACACGCCAATGCTCCCCAGATGCAGTACTGCCAAAGCGGCGTACCTACCCGCGTTGCCTTGTATTGGGCAGCGGCTGTTTGGCTCCCACTGGTTTCGTACACCTGCACATTAGGCCTGTTAGGGCCAATCAGGGCCCGCAGCTCGGCCGCCGAGTAGCTTGCCAAGTCTGATTCCCGCTTATCAAAGTTGAAGGCCAAAGTTGCAACCGTTTTACCCGCCTGCTGTAGCGCATAAAATCCGGGGTGCTGCAGCCCTGGCGGCACTTCTAACTGCAGTATACTTCCCTGCCGACGATGCACCGGAATAAACGTCAGGCTATCCTGCACCAATCGGTACACCGTTTCTGGCCCGGCTCCGGCAGTCGGCAGTTGCACATTCACAACGGCCTGGTTTAGCCGGTAAGCGGGTTGCTGCTGCTGCCGGTAGCTCTGCATGGCCAGCTTATAAAGAACTGGCACAAACAGTGGATGCTGGGCAAAGTCGGAATAAGGAGCGCTAAAAGGTGCCGAAAAAACGTACACCATGCCCCCACCGCTTGGGAAACCAGCCAAGTAGCTTTCCCCACCGCGCATCCGCAGCACCTCAGTGCCCGTGCGGGCCCAGCGCAGCACTGGGGCGGCCTTGGGCATACCCGCGCGCGGATTCACGCCCGCAAATACATCCATAAAAAACGGGTTACGGGTATCCGGCAAGGCCACATCCTGCAGCACTGGCCCAGTAGGCGGCACCGATTGCCACTGCACCGGTCCCAACCCCAGTTCGCGGAACAGCTGTCCGTATGCATCTTGGCTACCCATCATCTTCGGAGGAACCACAACCAGCGTAGCCCCTTGCTGCACTGCCCGCCGCAGATTTTGGCGCAGGCCAGCCGTCAACACCGGTACTTCGCGCAATATCAACAGGTTTCCTTCTGTCAGTTTGCGGTAGTCAGCAGTCTGGGCACTGGTAAACTGGTAGCTAAACAGAGGCTCGTTGCCATATAAACGGTCGAGCTGCCCATTAGCGGCAACTTCCACTACATTGATTTTTGCGGCGGGTTGCAGCGTGAAATAGTAGGTATTATCGAAATCCACTGGAAAGTCATCGACCACTACGCGGCACTCTTGCACATTTAGCCCGGTCAGTCGCAGGCGTACCTGCGTCGTAACCGTCTGCCCCGCCGGCACGGTAACCTGGAACGTAGCAGCTTGGCGTGACCCTATAAACAGCTTGGCCGAGGATTTCTCAGCTGGCACCTGACCTCCATTTTTCAGCCGGATGCGCAAAGTCAGGTCAACATCATTTCGCACAAAACCATCATCGAGCCATACGCTGTCAACGAACACATTAGCCGAAGGCCTCGCAGCAGCAGGCACCAAAAACACTTGCTGAGCTGAGTCCAGCAACTGCAGGTTTCGAGCCGAAAAATTGTTCTTCTGAAAATCAGAAAACACGAATAGCGGCCCGGCTCCAACTCTTTGGCTTTGCTGCTGACGCTGGACCAGCAGCCGGCCCACCTCACCTGCCTGACCGCTTACCTGCACCTTTTCCACAGCACTACGGAAAGCTGCGGCGCTCAGCAGATCAGGACCGCCAGGCGCAAGGCCGAACCGGGCCGATGCTGGAAAAGCTAATGGCAAATCTGTAGCCTGATCAATCGCCTGATCAAATACCGGCTGATCATTAGGTCCCAGCTGGCGCATACTGGGCGAGTCATCAAGTACTACCTGCACCAGATTACCGGTAGCAGCTTGCTTAGGCGCCGGAATAAAAGGCTGTGCAAACAGTAACACCAGAAAAACGACAAGCCCTATGCGGGAGGCCAGCACCAACAAATGTTTCAGCTTACGCTGACGGGCCGTCACTAGCTTAACTTCCCTGATGAATTCCACATTGGAAAACAGCACGCGTTGCGGTCGACGCAACTCAAAAAGGTGAATAGCAATGGGAATGGCAACAGCCACTAATCCCCACAGAAACCACGGATACGTAAATACCATGCAACAAAATCAGTAATTCCGTGAAGATAAACACAAAAAGCACGGTGTAAACCGTATCCCAGTGCTTCAATAACGACCGCTGATTGGATCAACATTAATAAAGGCGAGATAAATCTTGTATATAGCTAGAAGCAGCGCCTAATAATAGGTTCGTTGAGGTTCAAGAGTGCTTTCTCACCGGCGAACATCATAGTATATGTCTCGGGTCCGAAGCGGTAGCGCTACCCGTGTAACGCT
>NZ_JABKAV010000052.1 GCF_013377905.1 Hymenobacter terrestris | reverse complement strand
GGGAGGGGGGGGGGGAGGATAGTTGAAGTTTAGTGAGGAGTAGTTGGATGTTAAGGGGGGTGAAGACCGTAGCCGTGGAGGGAGGGGGCGGACCCCTACCCCACCACCGCCATTAAACGGTTCTGTTTGGCTTTGTTTAACGACTCACAACCAAATCGTTTAACGGCGGGCGGGGACAACCGAAGGACAGCGAAGCTAAGCCCCGCCCCTGCTTGTTCAACAACTCAAACTACATGACCCAGACTTCCACTGCCATTATCGGGGCCGGCATCGGCGGAATCGCTACGGCCGTACGCCTGGCGGTGCGGGGCCAGCGGGTGGTGGTGTTCGAGGCCCAGGAAAGCTTCGGGGGCAAAATGCACCAGTTGGAGCTGCCCGGCGGCTACCGTTTCGACGGTGGCCCGTCGCTTTTTACGCTGCCGCATTTAGTGGATGAGCTGTTTGAGCTTGCCGGCCGTAACCCGGCCGACTATTTCCGCTACCAGCGCCTCGACCCGATTACCGAGTACTTCTTTGCCGACGGAACCCGGGTTACGGCCTGGGCTGATGCGGAGAAATTTGCCCGCGAAGTGGAGGAAAAGCTGGGCGTGCCGGCTGCCGATGTGCGCGCCTTCCTGGCCCGCAGCGGCCGGGCCTACGACGCTACGGCGGGCACGTTTCTGCAAAAAAGCCTGCACAAAGCCGGCACTTACCTCAGTCCCGACGTGCTGAAGGCCCTGGCGGCACTGCCCCAGCTGGGCCTTACCAGCACCATGCACCAGCGCCACGAAGCGGCCTTCCCCGACGACCCGCGTTTGGTGCAGCTCTTCGACCGGTTTGCTACTTACAACGGCTCCGACCCCTACCAGGCCCCCGCCACGCTCAGCATGATTCCGCATCTGGAGCACGGCATTGGTGCGTTCTACCCCGAGGGCGGCATTTATGCCATTGCCCAAAGCCTGGTGCGGCTGGCTGAGGAACTGGGCGTGGAGTTCCGCTACAACGAGCCGGTGCGCGAAATAACCACCAAAAATGGCCGCGTAACCGGCCTGCGCACCGACCAGAACACCTATCAGTTCGGGCAGGTGGTGAGCAACATGGATGTGGTGCCCACTTACCGCCACCTGCTGCCCACGCAGCCGGCGCCTGAGCGCACGCTCAGCCAGCCCCGGTCATCATCGGCGCTTATTTTTTACTGGGGTGTGGCCCGGCGCTTTCCCGAGCTGGGCGTGCATAACATCTTCTTCTCCGAAGACTACAAGCGCGAGTTTGAGGCCATTTTCCAGCAGCAAACCATCAGCCCCGACCCCACAGTGTACGTCAACATCACGAGCGGGCACACGCCAACTGATGCGCCTGAGGGCCACGAAAACTGGTTTGTGATGGTGAACGTGCCCCACGACCAGGGCCAGGACTGGCCCGCGCTGGTGGCCCAGACCCGCGCGGCGGTGCTACGCCGGGTGGGCCAGGCACTGGGCACCGATATCGGGCCGCTTATCCGGGCCGAGCACGTCTGGGATCCGCCGGGTATTGCGGCCCGCACATCGTCGTTTGGGGGGGCGCTGTATGGTAGCTCCAGCAACAACACGCTGGCCGCGTTTCTGCGCCACCCCAATTTTTCGCGGCGGCTGAAAGGGCTGTACTTTTGCGGCGGCTCGGTGCATCCCGGCGGCGGCATTCCGCTTTGCCTGCTCTCGGCTAGTATCGTTTCAGATTTGATTGATTGAAAATTGAGAGAGGAAAATTAAAAATGGCCGTTTAAGTGTTCTGTGCTGTCTGAGGCAGGTCTGTGGCCTTTTTTCAGGTTTTTCGCTGTTATTTTTTGATTTTTACCTTACCAAAAATGCCCGAATCTACCCAACAACATGCTGTGGCAGTGCCGATAGCTGCCGACCGTGCCGAGCGGCAGCAACGGCGGCTGCGCTGGGCCCAGGGCGTACTGCTGCTGTTTCACGTCACGGGTTTTTTGGGGTTGGCCTTTTCCGGAAGCGAGGAGTTCTTCCTGCGCTTTATGCCCCTCACGCTGTTGCTTACCCTGGGGCTGCTACTATCTTTTCAGCCCCGGCGTACGGCCGCATTCTGGAGCTTCTGCGCCGTTATCGCGCTCATGGGCTTTTTTGTGGAAGTGGTAGGCGTGCGTACGGGCCTGCTGTTCGGGCAATACGAATATGGTGCCTCGCTCGGCATCAAATGGCTGGATGTGCCGCTGATTATTGGCGTGAACTGGGTGATTGTAACCTACTCGGCTGGTGTGCTGGCTACTTACCTGCCGGTGCCGGGCTTTGTGCGGGCTATTGCGGCGGCGCTACTGATGGTTGGGCTTGATATTTGTATCGAGCCGGTGGCCGTTCGTTATGATTTCTGGAACTGGCAGTACGACGTTATTCCGCTGCTGAATTTTAAGGGCTGGTTTGTGGTGAGCCTGATTTTTCAGGTCTATTTCAACCGGGTCGAGTTCACCAAACGTAATGCGCTGGCACCGTTCGTTTACCTCATACAACTGCTGTTTTTCTTTGGCTTGAGTATGCTGCTCTGAGTAGGTGCGGCATACGCTGGTGCATGTTCTGTCGATACTAACTGCTTTGCATGGAGCAACTTATACGTCAAAAACTGATAGACCGCGCTGCTGCGCTATTCCTGGAGGTAGGAGTACGTTTACCCCACGAGGAGCAGCTGGCCGCCGCGCTCGACTGCACCCCCGCCGAGTTTCGGGAGGCCTTTGGCTCGAAGGAAATGCTGCTGTGTGCCGTAACCAGGCACAACTTGGAGCGTCAGCGCCAAGAGCACACCGAGCTGCTTGCCAACCTCGATACGCCCGCCGAGTGTCTGGTTGGCCTGTTGCGCTACAGCCTCAACGAGCTGCGCCAGGCCCCGCACTACGATTACCACATCATGCGGACGCAGTATCCGCTGTCGTGGCAACTCATTTCCGAGCACCTGCGCGACTATACCGGGCCGCTGCTCGTGCGCCTGCTGCAGGGCGGAATCGACCAGGGCCAGCTGCACGCCAACCTCGACGCCCGGCTCATTGCTCACATTATGCTGGCACAGTTCAGCTTGGTGCTAAATGAGGAGCTCTTCCCGCCGGACGAAGTGGATGTGTCGGTAGTATACCGCAACATCTGTGGGCCTTACGTTCGCGGCCTCTGCACTACCGCCGGTCTGCAGGCTACCGCCATCCATTTCGAGCGGCTATAGCGGCGGCTATAACTAGGTAAATGCTGATGGGGTGATGAAGTGAAGAGTTTAAACAACCTCTCACTTCATCACCCCATCAGCATTTGCTTTATTGCTAACACGCAATTTTGTCCACTCTGTTCTGATGACGGCCGCCTTCGAAGGCGGTGTTAAGGAATTGGCTGGCAATGGCGCGAGCGGCTTCTTCGCTCACGAAGCGGGCCGGAATGCAGACGACGTTGGCGTTGTTGTGCTGCCGGGCCAGCGCGGCCAACTCAGGCTCCCAGGCAATAGCCGCCCGGATGCCCTGGTGCTTGTTGGCCGTGATGCAGACGCCGTTGGCCGAGCCGCACAGTAGCAGGCCCAACTCAAACTCCCCGTTTTCTACGGCCGTAGCCAGCGGATGCACATAATCGGGGTAATCCACCGAGTCGGCCGAATGGGTGCCGAAATCCTGCACCTCGTAGCCGTTGTCGCGCAGCCACTGCAGCAGCATCTGCTTGTAGTCGAAGCCCGCGTGGTCGGAGCCGATGGCTAGTTTCATGGGGTAATGTTTTATTGAGTTGCAAGCTTTCAGCTACAAGCTGCAAGCTTTTTGAACGGGCTTGAGGCTGGTAGCTGAAAGCTTGCGGCTGGTTACTCCGCTACCCCCTGGTTCTCGGCCAGCTGGGCGTTGAGGGAGGCGGTGCGGTTACGCGTTACTACGCGGGCAATATTGATGCTCAACTCGTAGAGCAGAATGATGGGGATGGTAACGATGATTTGCGAGGTGACTTCGGGCGGCGTGATGATGGCGGCAATAACCAGTACCACCACGATAGCGTGCTTGCGGTACACGCGCATAATTTCGGGCGTAATCAGGCCAGCTTTGGCCAGGAAGAACACAATCATCGGCAGCTCGAACACAAAGGCACACGACAGGCTCATGGTCGTGAGCGTGCTCAGGTAGCTCTGCATGTCAATCTGGTTCTCGATGCTGGCGTCGACCACATAGCCGGCCAGAAACTGGATGCTCATGGGGGCGGCAATGTAGTAGCCGAACAAGAGGCCCGCCATAAAGAGCAATGACACAAAAAGCACCGCCCCACGCGAATTCTGCCGCTCATGTGGGTACAGCCCCGGCTCGATAAAGCGCCACAGCTCCCAAAACAGGTACGGAAAGCCCAGCACCAGGCCCACAATAAAGCTCGTGCTGATGTGCATGGTGAGCTGCCCACTCATCTCGCGGTTCTGGATAACGAACCCGATTTTATCGATGCACAAGCCCGGCGCGCTCAGAAAGGCGGCCAGCTTGCACGACATGCGGTACGTCCAGAAATCGGACCGCGAGGGGCCCAGCATCAGTTCGTGGAAGAGGAAATCCTTGGAAAAGAAGGCCCCGAGGGCAAACACCACCACGGCAATGGCCGCCCGGATAACGTGCCAGCGCAGCGCCTCCAGATGGTCGATGAACGACATTTCCTGCTGGCTGCCCAGCACGGGTTGAGTTGCAGACACTTATTGAAGTTGAAGTATAGATTAGGAAGTTGGGGCCAGAAAGGAAGCCGGCAGGGCCGGGAAGTTGCTTTCCCGCCACTGCCCGGCCTCCCGTTTCGGCAAGCCCTAGATACGCGACTTACGTACTTTCAGACTTATTGGCCTGTAATCTTTAGGCAAACAGCGGGTACTGTTCCATCCATTCGTTGATTTCGCCGCGCACTTTGGCCAGGCGGGCATCGTCGGCGTTGTGGGTCAGGGCCTCGTCGATAAATTCTACGATGCGCACCATGTCGGGCTCGGTGAGGCCGCGGGTGGTAACGGCCGCCGAGCCGATGCGCATACCCGATGTCACGAAGGGCGACTTATCGTCGAAGGGCACCATGTTTTTGTTGATGGTGATGTCGGCCTTCACGAGCGTGTTTTCGGCCAGCTTGCCGGTCAGGCCCTTGCTGCGCAGGTCAATCAGCATCAGGTGGTTGTCGGTGCCGCCCGAAATCAGCTCGTAGCCGCGCTCCATGAACGCGCTGGCCAGTGCCTGGGCATTGCTGATTACTTGGCGGGTGTAGTCGGCATAGGTGTCGGTGAGGGCCTCGCCAAATGCCACGGCCTTGGCCCCGATAACGTGCTCCAGCGGGCCACCCTGGGTGCCGGGGAATACGCCCGAGTCGAGCAGCGCCGACATCATGCGGGTTTCGCCCTTCGGCGTCTTCAGGCCGAAGGGGTTTTCAAAGTCCCGGCCCATCATAATCAGGCCGCCGCGGGGGCCACGCAGGGTTTTGTGCGTGGTGGTGGTTACGATGTGGCAGTGCTGGAACGGATTGTTCAACAAACCCTTGGCTATGAGGCCCGAGGGGTGCGAAATATCGGCCAGCAGCAGCGCGCCTACTTCGTCGGCAGCTTCGCGCAGGGCCTGGTAGTCCCAGTCGCGCGAGTAGGCCGAGGCCCCGCAGATGATGAGCTTGGGCTTTTCGCGGCGGGCGGTTTCCTTTACTTTCTGGAAGTCGATGAGGCCGGTTTCCTTCTCTACCCCATAAAACGAAGGCTGGTACAGCTTGCCCGAGAAGTTGACCGGCGAGCCGTGCGTGAGGTGGCCGCCGTGGCTGAGGTCGAAGCCCAGAATTTTGTCGCCGGGGTTGAGGATGGCCAGCATTACGGCGGCGTTGGCCTGCGCACCCGAGTGCGGCTGCACGTTCACCCACTCGGCCCCAAACAGCTCCTTGGCCCGGTCAATGGCCAGCTGCTCAATCTGGTCGACTATTTCGCAGCCGCCGTAGTAGCGCTTGCCGGGCAGGCCCTCGGCGTACTTGTTGGTCAGGATGGAGCCCTGGGCCCGCATCACCTGCTCCGAAACGTAGTTCTCGGAGGCAATGAGTTCAATTCCGTGGGTTTGCCGGGCTTTCTCCTGCTTGATGAGGTCGAAAACAGCGGTATCGGGGGCGAGAATGCGGGCTTGAGTTTCCATATCTTCAAAGGTAAGGCGAAGCAGTGAATGAGTAACCCGGTTGAGGAGCGAATAGATAAACTGTCATTCGGGCAAAAAGGGAGGATGCGGTGGAAGTCGGGGTTTCCTACTACCAGAAGGCGTTGGTCAAGGTTTGTTTCTGCACCTGATGCACATGAGTGTCGGAATGACGGCCTATCAGCTCTCCATCTCCTCATTAACCTTATCTTGCCCTTTCTATGGATACACCTCAGCAACTTGCCGAAGTCCTGACGAGTCTTCGCGTGGGCAATCAGTCGTTTCTGGTGCAGTTCTACGAGCAGAACCGGATGCTGTTTGCGCGCTGGGCACGGCGGCAGCACCAACTGGAGCCGCCCGCCGCCCACGAGCTGCTGCGCACCGTGCTGGTCGAGTTCTACGACCAGGTGGCCGATGGCCGCCTCACGATGCTGCCCGACAACGTACGTACTTACGTGTATGGCCTGGCCGACGAGCAGGTGCGCGCCGCCCGCACCACCGCCCGGCTGCCGGCCCACGAAAGCGGGCGCCGCCAGCACCTGCTGGCCCTGTTCCGCACCCTGGGCCTCGACTGCCAGAAAATGCTGATGTATTTTTATTTCCGGGGCTACCACTTCGAGAAAATGGCGGGCAAGATGGGCTTTGCCAACGCCAACGTGGCCCGCATGCAGAAGGCGGCCTGCCTGCGCAAGCTGTACGAGTTGCGCCTGCGTGCCGCTGCCTAGCATTGTTGCACCGGGCTTCTGCGTAGCTTAGCTCCTGCCTGCCCTGCTCCCGTTTTACCTGCCTGCTGCTACTTTCTGTTCCTATGTCCCTTCCTGCCCCCGACCTGCGCCCTTACCTGGAAGAGCTGGAACGTTTTGCCGATGGCCAGCTGAGCGCCGCCGAGCAGGAATCCTTCGAAACCCGGCTCGAAACCGACCCCGCCCTCTACCAGGCATATCAGCAGTACGAGCAACTCACGGCCGATCTGCGCTGGGTGGCGGGCCACGAAACCCTCTACCAGCGCCTGCTGGCCCTCGACCAGCGCCTCGACCAGCGCCAACTGGCCCTTTCGCGGGTGCGGCGGCGCCAGCGCCAGCAGCAGCAGCGTTGGGGCATAGTTGCGGGCGGCGTGCTGCTGGCGCTGTTAGGTTTATGGCTGATGTGGCGGCCGGCGGCACCTTCGGCTGCCAACAGCTGGAGCCGCTATTATCAGCCCGAAACTGCCCTGTCCGATTCGGTGGTACGGGAAGGCAGGCGGCCCCTGTTGGCCGAAGCCATGCGCCTGTACCGCGAAGAGCAGTATCCACAGGCGCTGCAGGCACTGCAACGCATTCCCACTAATGCCATCGGCCAGGATACGCTTACCTATTATAACGGCATCTTTCTCCTGAGCCAGGACGAACCCGAGCAGATTCAGGCGGCCCAGCCATTTCTGAGGCGGGTAGCTACGCAGGCCAGCTCGCCACTGGCCGGCCGGGCTCGCTACCATCTGGGCATGGCTTACTGGCGCAACCAGCAAACTACGGCCGCCCGCAACACGCTGCGCGCCGTTTCCAACGACCCCCGCAACCCCTACAAAGAGGCAGCCCGTCGCGTGCTGCGCTCCGCTGCGATGAAGGAGTAGGCTGCGCTGAGCATACAAAAGCTAAAAAACCTCTGTTATCCTGCATGGCTCGCAGAATAACAGAGGTTTTAGCATTCTCGCACTCAAACTTACCGTTTCATAATCGGGTAATCGGGCTCAATGTTGGGTTGCAACGTCAGTTCGTGGGTGTCGAGGTTGAAGGCGGCCAAGTGGCGCAATTCGGGGTTGTGGCGGTACACGCAGCCGGTATCGAGGCAAACGGCTCCCGGAGTGTGGCCCAAGTGGCGCTGCAGTTCGGCTTGCGGCGTGGGTACATGGCCGTGTACCAACCGGCGGCCCTGCAGGCGGGCGGCATCAAGCACAAAGGCTTTGGTATTGAGCATAGTGCGCCAGTCGCGTCGCATGGCAGCAGTGGGCTGGCTGAAGTCGTAGCCCGCATGCACCAGCGTCCAGCCGGCAATGTCAAATTGGAACGGCAGGTCGCGGAGCCAGCGCAGGTAGGGTAGGGGCAAATCCTGCGGGCTGGTAATACCGAAGCTGCGCAACGTCAGGGCGCGTTCAGTGGTGCTGAGCCAATCTTGGTCGGTGCGGCCCTCGGCGGCATCTAGCAGCGCCTGGTCGTGGTTGCCGCGCAGGCACACCACCCGGTAGCCCTGGCCGGGCAGCGCCATCAGGTAGTCGAGCACGCCGCGGCTGTCGGGCCCCTTGTTCACGTAGTCGCCCAGAAAGTACAGCTCATCGGCGGGGCGCAACGGCAGCCGCGCCAGCAACGCGCGCAACGTCAGCAGGCAGCCGTGGATATCGGTGAGGGCGTAGCGGGCCATATTTTTCGCTTTTAGCTGGGAGTTTGTATAGCTGGTAGGTTGAACGGCCGATACGCTTGCTGGATGATGCGAATTGGTTTGTGCTCGAAAACACAGCAACCTTTTGAAACCCAAACGAGCACCCAGTTGCCTGAATGCTCGTTTTGGTTTCAAGTAGTGGGCAACCGCTTAGCTATAAGCCGGCTTGTCAATATCGGGCTTGTCGTAGTTGCGGTTGGGGTTGTTGACGAGGTGGGGCGGAATTTCGTCCAGCCCATCTTCGGTGTACTCGTCTGCAAGGTCCTTCTGGCCGTCGCCGGTGGCGAGGGGCTTGCTGTTGGGGTCAGCTTTCCGCTGGCCCTGGCCGGCGGGGTTGCCACTATTTTCCGGCGACTGTTGGTTGCTTTTATCAGACATGATAGAGAGGTTTAAAGGTGAGTTGTTAACCATCAACTGAAAGCCAACGGTTTTTCACATTCAACTAGCAGCTAATAGCTGAAAAAACTATTGGTCGATGGCCGTGTCTTTGGCGTCGGGGTCGGTGAGGTCGGCGTTGGTGCCTTCGTTGGCGAGCTTGGCGTTGGAGGGCGGGTTGGCTTCCATCTGGCCCATGCCCACGCGCGAATCGGGGTCTTCCATCTCATCGGGACCTTTGCGGGCATCGTCACCGTCGAGTTCATCTACGGGGCGGCGGGGCTGCTGGGTGAGGTGACGCTCGGCGGGCATGTCCTGGTTGGGGCGGTCGGGGCGGCCCTCCTCGGTGGTGCGCATGTTGTCGTGCGGCGGGGCGGTCTTGTCCTCGTTCTGGTTCATCGACACGGCCGTAATGCCGTCGGAGCTATCGGTGCCGAAGCCCTGCTTGCCGTCGCGGTTGCCGAAGCCGCCGCGGGCATCCTCGTTCTTGGGCGGGTCGGCGCCGGGCACGATGTGGCCGGCCTTCATTTCCTGGTCGGAGGTATCGTCGTTGATGACGCGCACGGGGCGGTTGTTGGAGTCGGTAGGCATAGTTGTTTTGCGTTGAGGTGGATAGGCGGGCGTTTGGTAAAGTGTACTGTGGTTTGCGGGTTTGGGTTTAGCTTTGGGCTCGCCCCGTACCTTTCTTCTTCCTTCCAAACACCCAACCCGCTATGTGGACCGAACAAGACAACGCCTTCTGCAACACCTTCCGTTTTAAGGACTTCAAAGTGGCCTTCAGCTTCATGAGCGATGTGGCCGAGGAAGCCGAGTTCCAGAACCACCACCCCTGGTGGAGCAACGAGTACAACACCGTCAGCTTCCGCCTGCGTACCCACGACGCGGGCAACACCATCACCGACAAAGACCGGAAGCTGGCTGCCGCCGTCGATACGCTGGCCGCCGAGTACGGCGGAGAGGAAGTCATTTAGTGCCTAGATAATAGTGCGCTCTGAATGACGTTCCATCACTGCGCATTATCAACTAAGCTCTAACTAACCGATACCTTTGCAGCTATGTCGGAAACTACGCCTACGCTGCTCTACCTAGTGCCCACGCCCATTGGCAACCTGGAGGATATTACCCTGCGGGCCATTAGGATACTGGGCGAGGTGGATTTGGTGCTGGCCGAGGATACCCGCACCAGCGGGCGGCTACTGCAGCATCTGGAACTGAAAAAGCCTTTGCTCAGCTACCACCTGCACAACGAGCACCAACAGGTGCCGCGGCTGCTGGAGCGGCTGGCCAAGGGCGAAGTCATGGCCCTGGTGTCCGACGCCGGCACGCCGGGCATCTCCGACCCCGGCTTTCTGCTGGTGCGCGAGTGCCTGGCCCGCGGCTTTAAGGTCGAGTGTTTGCCGGGGGCTACGGCTCTCGTGCCGGCCCTGCTCAAGTCGGGCTTCGGGGCCGAGCGGTTTACGTTTGAAGGGTTTCTGCCAGTGAAAAAGGGCCGCCAGACGCGTTTGCAGGAGTTGGTGCCAGAGACCCGCACCATGATTTTCTATGAGTCGCCACACCGGATTGTGAAGACGCTGGAGCAGCTGGCCGAAGTGCTGGGGCCCGAGCGCCTCGCCTCGGTAAGCCGCGAGCTGACCAAGCTGTTCGAGGAAACCGTAACGGCTCCGCTGGCCGAGTTGGCCAAGAACTTCGCCGCCCGCCCGTCCATCAAGGGCGAAATTGTGCTGGTGGTGCAGGGCCGACCCTACGAGCGCCCCGCCAAAGCCACCCGCTACAAAAAGTACGACAACGACGACCAGACTGACGACGACGATGCCGAATAACCCCACGCTGCCCGCGCCCACCACAGTCGCCCCCGCCAAAGGCCTGGCCTACTGGCTGCCGAGCCTGCTGGCGCTGTTAAGTGCCGGACTGCTGTGGGCTGGCTGGCCGGTGAATCCGGCTCCGTTGGCTTTGCTGCTGCTGGTAGCCTGGGTGCCCTACCTGCTGCTGGAGCAGCGCCTGAGTGCCCAGGGAGCCAGCGGCTGGAAAGTGTGGCGCTATGGCTACCTCACGTTGGTTCTCTGGAACCTGTTCACCACCTATTGGGTGAGCTTCAGCACGCTGGGCGGCGGCATTGCGGCCGTCATCTGCAACGCCCTGATGATGAGCGTGGCGCTGGTGGCCTTTTACCACACCAAAAAGCGTTTCGGCCCCCGGCTGGGCTACCTCTCGCTGCCCGTTTACTGGATTGCCTTCGAGCAGCTGCACCTGCATTGGTTTCTCACCTGGCCCTGGCTCACACTCGGCAACGGCTTCGCTTCGGCCAACTACCTGGTACAGTGGTATGAATACACCGGCTTCCTTGGTGGCTCCCTCTGGATTTGGGCGGTGAATTTGCTGGTATTTTATTCCCTGAGCCGCTGGCCTGCTGCCGGACCGACCCTAGGCCGGGTACAGCGCCAACGCCTGATTCTATTGCCCTTTCTGGCAGCTCTGTTGCCCATTTTGCTGTCGAAGTATATCGGTAGCAACTACCAGGAGAAAGGTCCGGCGGCCGAGGTAGTGGTGGTGCAGCCCAACCTCGACCCGTTTCTGGAGAAGTTTGCCGGCTCGCCCAACTTTGTGCCCTACGATCAGCAGCTGGCGCGGATGAAGGCCCTGACCGAGCAGCACCTGACGCCCCAGACCCGGCTCGTACTCTGGCCCGAAACCAGCCTCGACGAAACCTACTTTGAAAGTAATATCGAAACCTACCCCCGTATCGGGCAGCTGCGGCAGTGGCTAACCACGCATCCGGGACTCGATCTGGTAACCGGCCTGACCACCGTGGGCCAATACGGCACCGATAAGGCTCGGGCCAGCGCTACGGCCCGCTTCCGCGACGACTTGGGCTACTACGACCTCTACAATGCGGCCCTGCACCTGGGCCGCGCCACCGACCCGGCCGCGTTCTACCACAAAAGCCGCCTCGTGCCGGGCGTAGAGGGTGTGCCGCCTTGGCTTTCGATGTTCGTGATTGATCTGGGGGGCTCGGCGGGTGGGCTGGGCTCGCAGCCCGAGCGCAGCGTGTTTGAAGCGGCCGCCGCGCCGGCGTTGCGAGTGGCCCCTGTTATCTGCTACGAGTCGGTGTACGGCGACTTCGTGGCCGATTACGTGACTGAAGGGGCCACACTTATTGGCATCATCACCAACGACGGCTGGTGGAGTGACTCGCCGGGGCACAAGCAGCACATGCAGTACGCCACGCTGCGCGCCATCGAAACCCGCCGCGATGTGGCCCGCTCGGCCAACACCGGCATTTCGGGCTTCATCAACCAGAAGGGCGAAATCACGCAGCAATCGGGCTGGTGGGTGCAGGCCGCCTTGCGCGGCACCGTGCACCTCAACACCGAACTCACGTTCTACGTCCGCCACGGCGAGCTGATTGGTATCAGCTGCCAAGTTCTGGCCGTGCTGCTGCTACTGGGCACCGTTGTGGCCGCGGTAGTGGGGCGCAAGCGGGCAGGGTAGGCTTCCTGATCAGTAAATAAGTATGTCATGCTGAGCTTGCCGAAGCATCTCTACCGCTTCGTTGAATTACGTCTGCAACGAAGCGGTAGAGATGCTTCGGCAAGCTCAGCATGACGTTCGGTTAAGCACTATCAACAAAGCAATACGCACTGAACACGATGGATTACAACCAGATCAGCTTTCAGCTTGCAGCGGTAACGCGCTATGCGGGGCAGTTTATTCGCCAGGAATCGGCCACGTTCAACCGTAGCCACATCGAGAGTAAGGGTGTTCACGACCTAGTTTCGTACGTGGATAAGGAAACCGAGAAGCTGCTGGTAGCGGGCCTGCGCGAGGTGTTGCCCGAGGCCGGCTTCATCACCGAAGAAGGCACTGAAGGAGCCGAGCGGGCCGAGGAATTCAACTGGATTATCGACCCGCTCGACGGCACCACCAACTTCGTGCATGGCCTGCCGGTGTACTGCGTGAGCGTGGGCCTAACTCGGGGGCAGGAGCTAGTGGCCGGCGTGGTATATGAGGTAGTACGCGACGAGTGTTTCCGGGCGGCCAAGGGCGCCGGGGCGTTCTGCAACGAGCAGCCCATCCACGTTTCCGACGTGCCCGACCTCAATTCCTCGCTCATTGCTACCGGCTTTCCCTACACCGATTTTGGCCTCATGGACGATTACCTGAAGGTGCTCGGCTCCTTCATGCGCGGCTCGCACGGCGTGCGGCGCGTGGGCTCGGCCGCCGCCGATTTGGCCTACGTGGCCGCCGGCCGCTTTGAGGGTTTCTTCGAGTTCAACCTCAACTCCTACGACGTGGCCGCGGGTATTTTGCTGGTGCGTGAGGCCGGCGGCCATGTTACCGAGTTCCTAACGGATGGCGACCCGCTATCCGGCCGCGAGATACTGGCCAGCAACGGACTGGTGCACGGCGAGATGCGGGCGCTGATTGGGGAAGTGTGGCGGGAACAGGGAGGCGGAGTTAGCGGTTAAGCAAAGAACTGTTCTACTGCTGCCCAGAACGTTATAGGGGCGGGGGTGATTCCCCCCCCCCCGTCGCCCCATCCCCACCAATCAGTTCCACGGCGGGGGAGGCGGGGGCGGGGGCGCCCCCCCCCCCCCCCCCGCTGCCAGGGGCCGGGTCGACCGCGGGCGGGGGGGGGGCCCGCCCCCCCCCCCCCCCCCCCCTTAAAACTTTCCCGCCCCCCTCTCCCAACCCCCCCCCCCCCCTCTGCACGCGGGGGGGGGGGGAACAGCCCCCGCCCCTACGTCGTGCTTTAGGTGCTTCGGCAGGCGGATGCCAGGTGAGGCATGATGGGCTTGCGACTTGCTGAACTGCCAACCGCTAATCTATCGTATCGTTGCCGCGGGTTTCGCGCCAGCCGTAGCGCAGCATCATCACGGCGGCCACCAGCATCATCAGGCGTAGCACCAAGGCCGTGGAGTTCAGGTTTTCGCTGCCCAGGCGCTGGTATTCGGCGTAGATAATCCAGAGTTGCATGCTCACACCCAGCACCAGCAGGATGCCGGCCGTCAGGAACAGCCAGGCGATAATGCGGCGGGTAGCGGGGGTGGGAGGCCAGGCCATAGCAAGCAGAATTAAAAGTGGATAGTCACCAGTCGACCACAGCGCCGGTTCGGCGGCCGCGCCCGGCCTATTACAAAAAGAAGCAATTTTTCGCGTTCGGGCAACGCCGCGCCGTAGTTCGGGGCCGAAACCGGTTGGATTTCGGTTTTAGCGGTGTATTTTTGCCTCTACCAAACCCCACAAGTGAGAGTAGCTCAGTTGGTAGAGCATCAGCTTCCCAAGCTGAGGGTCGCGAGTTCGAACCTCGTTTCTCGCTCATTTATAGTCAGCCACTTAGCCACAAGGTTGGGTGGCTGATTTGGTTTACACGGTGGTTGATGCAGTCTGCTTTTATCTTGCAGCAACTTTTCATAAGCCAGCCAATACCTGTAAGCTATATCATGCCGATACGCCTTGTTCTGTTTGTGCTACTTGTACTGAGCGCGACCAGTCAGTTAGCCTGCCAGCCGACCACGTTCCGGCAGTGTCCTAATCCGCATAAAGACCCCACCAAACGGCTTTATAACGATATCGTAACGGAGCTGATTGAGCGGCGCTTTTACAATATGTATCTGCCAAAAGAGCAGCAGGAGATCTTTAGCAAACGTTATCAGGTAGCAAATTCTCAGGCAGCCATGATAGCCGATACAGCGTGGCGTCGGACGCAAAGCATCCGTTTTCAGAATAAGCTATTCCAGGATACGGCAAATTTCCGGACGTTTCAACTGGTTACAGTTCCTCCCAAGAACGCGAGGACGCCGGCCGGCCTGCCAGCTTCCTTCTCTGAGCTACGAGCCTCACCGGATATAGCGGCCATGCTAACGGCATTTTCCTCCCAACAGCAGCAAGCCGTGCTCGACAGTATCAACGAAGTTCAGGCAGGCATGTCGGCGCAGGAGTTTACGCTCTGTACTGCCCGCTTACAGGCCGCCACCAGCGAGCCTAACTGGCGGTACTGGACGGGGCAGGACGTGCAGCGCATCACCTTATCGAAGGTCTTCTTCAATGAACAACGCACCCAGGCAATACTCAGTTTTGGCTGGCTATGTGGTCCGAGATGCGGTTTTGGCGAAGTGCTGCTGGTGGAGCAGGTGGCTGGGCGGTGGCGGATCAAGCAGGCCATTCAGACCTGGATTTCCTGATAGAAATCCAATGCTACCCATCCAGCCGCCGCTGCAACTCCGCCAGAAACAGGCCTACGTGGTAGCCGTCGGCAAGGCCGTGGTGGACGTTGACCGACACGGGCATCAGCTGCCGGCCACCCTCGGGGCGCAGACGGCCCACCGATATTTTCGGGATGCTGTCGGGGTGGCTGAAGCTGCGGGCGTGGGTGAGGCTGCTGAACGATACCCAGGGCAGGGCCGAAAAATGAATTACATCGGGGCGGCCCGTTTCGGGGCCCAGGCGCAGGCCGCTGCTCTGGCGCACGGCCTCGGCTTCGGCCGCCAGCCCGTGGCCGAACGCGTGCAGATCGGGGCTGAAAGGGATGAAGCTGAACGCAAACGTATGATCGGGGCGCGAGAGGGTGGCCGAGACGTTGATCTGGTCGTAGCAATCGACCTGACCTTGCGCGTTGATGCGGTAGCGCAGGTTTTCCACGGTTTGCACGGCCGCCACCGTGGCGTGCAGGTACAGTTGGAAGAACGATACGTCCAACTCCCAGGCGCGGGCCTGGGCCCGGGTAGCATCCACATCGGCCACGAGGCCAAAAAAAGGCTCTTCAAACTGCGAAAAGAAGGCAAAATGCTCCTGGCGATTCCAACCAGCCTGCTCGATACGGTGTTTCATACGGGCGCAAAGGTAACTTCGCTCCTTTCTTTGCCGCTACCTTTGCCTATGCCCGCTCTTCGCCTCATCGCCTTCGACGCCGACGATACCCTCTGGCCCAACCAGCCCCACTTTGATGCCGCCGAGGCCCGCCTGCACGAGCTGCTGGAGCACTACGGTACCCCGCAGCAGTTCACCGACCAGTTTTTTGCCGTGCAGCGCCAGAACCTGCCGCTGTTCGGCTACGGGGCCAAGCCCTTTATGCTCTCGATGATTGAAACCGTGCTTCAGCTCACCGACGGGCAGATTACGGGCCAGGAAATCCAGCACATCCTCGACCTGGGCAAGCGCCTGCTCGACTTTTCTATTGAACTGTTGCCCGACGTGGCCGACACGCTGGCCGCCGTGAAAGCCCAGGGCCTGCCTCTGATGCTGCTCACCAAAGGCGACCTGTTCGATCAGGAAAGCAAGCTGGCCCGCTCCGGCCTCGGCGACCTGTTCGACCACGTGGAAATCGTGAGCGAGAAGAACGAAAGCACCTACCAGCGCATCCTCGACCGCCACAACGTGCGTCCCGAGGAGTTCGTGATGGTGGGCAACTCGTTGAAGTCCGACGTGTTGCCGGTGGCCCGCCTGGGCGGCCACGCGGCCTACGTGCCCTACTACACCACTTGGGTGATGGAGCGTGTATCGGAAGCCGAGCAGGCTGGGGCCTCGTTCCAACAGATGCAGTCGGTGGCCGAAGTGCCAGCGTGGCTGGAGGAATTGGCGGGGTAGTGGCAGTACAGGGCTAAATGGCAGCCGGGTTCAATACAGCTCCAAAATCCCTATTTCACCAGCTGTGTTCAGCGCTATAATCTCATCCAAGTGGCGAGTCAGTAGTTCCGCAATGAAGGCAGTGGATTGGTTGACGGTGCGCAGGAGAACTACTTTGGGTGGAAACTGGTAGATAGCCGCCAACCGATAAAAGTCTTCGTCATTAGTGATGATAAGCGCTCCATTTACCCTCGCCCACTCCCATATCTCTTCGTCGGATGCTGGTGCGGCGAGTCCTGACCGGCTAACGTGTACAATCTCCGCCGGCGTACTCGCCAATTGCCGGACCAACCGATAGGATAAGTTGGCATCAAGCAGCCACTTCATGCCGCTACCTGCCGGGTACGCCGTTCGATATTGGCCGCGAAAGCCAGCGCCGCCCGGATGTGTGCCTGTGTTAACTCCGGGAAGTCTTCCTCAATTTCCTCAAAGCTCATTCCCGAAGCTAGCCAGGATAAAATATCCTGCACGGCAATGCGAGTGCCTATAATGCACGGTTTACCGAACCTAATGGCAGGATTGAATTGAACAAGCGGATGCATAGATTCCATAATTGAATATACGAATTACTCCCGCTTCGTTTTGAGCACCTGCTTGAGGGCGGCCAGCTCGTCGCGGAGCTTGGCGGCGGTGAGGAAGTCGAGGTCTTTGGCGGCGGCTTCCATCTTCTTTTCGGTTTGCTTGATGAGCTTTTCCAGGTCCATCCGGTTCATGGTGGAGATGACCGGCTCGGCGGCAATAGCTAGCGTCACGTCGGCATCGGCCCCGGCGTACACCGTGTTGTCCTGGATGCGATAATCCGAGAGCGAGGTCTGGCCCATAATTTCGGCGTGGCTCTTACGCACCGTGCGGGGCGTGATGCCATGTTCCTGGTTGTAGGCCAACTGGGTGGCGCGGCGGCGGTTGGTTTCGTCAATGGCGCGCTGCATCGAGCCCGTCATGCGGTCGGCGTACATAATCACCTTGCCCCGGTCGTTTCGAGCGGCCCGACCCATGGTCTGAATCAGGCTACGCTGGTCGCGCAGGAAGCCTTCTTTGTCGGCGTCGAGGATGGCTACCAGGCTCACTTCGGGTAAGTCGAGGCCCTCACGGAGCAGGTTTACACCAATCAGTACGTCAATTTCGCCCAGCCGCAGCTGGCGCAGGATTTCCACCCGGTCGAGCGTTTTCACGTCGGAGTGCACGTAACTGGACTTGATGCCCAGGCGCTCCATGTATTTCTGCAGTTCCTCGGCCATGCGCTTGGTGAGGGTGGTTACCAGCACCCGGTCGCCCATCTTCACGCGGTTGTCCACCTCGTCCAGCAGGTCATCTATCTGGTTGGTGCTGGGGCGCAGGTCGATTTCGGGGTCGAGCAGGCCTGTGGGCCGGATGACCTGCTCCACGATGATGCCGTTGGCCTGGGTCAGCTCGTAGTCGGCGGGCGTGGCACTCACGAACACGGCCTGCCGGTACATGCTCTCGAACTCGTTGAACGTGAGCGGGCGGTTGTCAAAGGCCGAGGGCAGCCGGAAGCCGTACTCAATCAGCGCGGTTTTGCGGCTTCGGTCGCCGCCCCACATGGCCCGGATCTGGGGCATCGTGGCGTGGCTTTCGTCTACTACCAGCAGGTAGTCGTCGGGGAAATAGTCGAGCAGGCAGAACGGGCGGGTGCCGGGCTGGCGGCCGTCGAAGTAGCGCGAGTAGTTCTCAATGCCCGAGCAGTAGCCCAACTCCCGAATCATCTCCAGGTCGAACTCGGTGCGCTCCATAATGCGCTTGGCTTCCGAGTCGCGGCCTTCCTTCTCGAAGTAGGCGTGCTGGTGCACCAGGTCGTCCTGAATCTCCTTGATGGCCTGGTTGAGCGTGTCCTTGCCGGTCACGAATAGCTGGGCCGGGTACAGCGTCACCGATTTCTCATCGGCCAGCTTCTTACCGCTGGTCGGGTCGATGCGGTGGATGGCCTCAATCTCGTCGCCGAAGAAAAACAGCCGGTAAGCGTAGTCGGCGTAGGCCGGGTACACGTCCACGGTGTCGCCCTTCACCCGGAACGTGCCGCGGGTGAACTCCACCTCGGTGCGCGAGTACAGAATCTGCACGAACTGGTAAAGCAGGTTGTTGCGCGAATACCGCAGGCCGGGGGCCATGAAAATCACGTTTTTGCTGAACTCCTCGGGGTTGCCGATGCCGTAAATGCACGATACCGAGGCAATCACAATTACGTCGCGCCGGCCGCTGAGCAGGGTGGAGGTAGTGTGCAGCCGGAGCTTCTCGATTTCCTGGTTGATGGCCAGATCCTTCTCGATAAACACGTCGGAGGAGGCAATGTAGGCCTCGGGCTGGTAGTAGTCGTAGTAGCTGATGTAGTACTCGACGGCGTTGTTGGGGAAGAACTGCTTGAACTCGCCGTAGAGCTGGGCTGCGAGAGTTTTGTTGTGGCAGAGTACCAGGGCCGGCTTGCCGGTTTCGGCAATTACGTTGGCCATGGTAAAGGTTTTGCCCGTACCCGTAGCCCCGAGCAGTACCTGGGCCGGCTCGCCGTTGTTTACGCCTTCCACGAGCTGTTTGATGGCTTTGGGCTGGTCGCCGGTGGGCTGGAATTCCGAGGTAAGCTGGTAGTTCATGCAGGCAAGTTAGGTAGCCTCTGGTAACCGCTTTTGGAGGGTGTTGGTTCGGGCAGTTCGGGCTTTGTTCAGGCAGCGTTTTACGTGGCGGTTCGCAGCGCCGTTCAATGCAACCAAAAGCCCGCTCCTGGCAACCAGAAGCGGGCTTCAGAATGAGAAACCAAGAGCCAACAACAAAAAATCAACGCTACCGCGGGTCGCGCCAAATGAGCGTGGGGCTGGTAGCGGTGGTGGCGAAATCGGAGCAGGCACCGTCGCCCTGGCCAGTGGGGCCACCGGCTGCGGCGCACACCACGTTGCCGCAATTATCGAATAGGTAAGCGTAGGCAGCCGGGCTGCCGCCGGTTACCAGGAACACCGTGCGGCCCTGGTAGGTGTACTGGGTTACTTCGGCGGCCGGGGTTTGCTTGGGTTTCTGCTTAAGCTGCTCGATGAGGGTGAGCGAGAAATTACCGGGGCAGTTGCGCGTAGGCGACACATCGTCGGAGGTAACCGAACAACCCGCCACACCCAGGGCCAGGCCGATTGTCGTCAGAAAAAGGATGAAACGATTCATGATGGATTTCGTGCTGAGTGGCAGGTAGCGGCTGGCAGGCCGACAGAACCATAAGTGACGCGAAGAACCCTGTGCGGCAGGCAGGCAGTAACGGCTTGCCTACGAAGCTACCCTTGATTCTTCACTCTGCCTAATGTTCAATCTGCCTATATCCTATCCAATTCCTTGCCACTCGAAAAGTTACTGCACCACCGACATCACCTTGGTGCTGCCGAACTCTACCGTGGCTTCTACTCCCACGCTGTAGGGGCGGGTTTGCTGCACGGCGCGCTGGCTGGGGTTGGCATTGAGCGGCGTGATAAACACCTCGGCGCTGGGGCCCACCGTTACGTTCCAGGTCGAAAGCGCAGGTTGGTACCGCACGCCCCCGCCGAGGCGGCCCGAGGCAAACAGTGTCCGGTAGGGTGACTCCGACGAGCGGATGTCGTAGCTGCGGGTGGCATCGGGCGAGCCCTCCAGCTCCGAGCGGCTGTTGAGCAGCAGGCTGACCACTGCACCGGCTTTGGCATAGAGCGAAAGGCCCGTTTTGCCGGAGCCGTAGCTGAGGCTTACCGGTACAGCCGCCGTGCGGTAGCGGTATGAGGTAGACCGGGCCGGAGGGCCCACATTGCTGGTCGTAAAACCGGCCCCGGCGTTGCGGTAAGTCTGCTGGGTGAAAATATCGGGGGCCTCGCTGCCCACCTGCTTGCCATCCAGAAAACCAAACGACGTAGCGGAGGAAGCCCGGCTTTCGGCCCATTCGGCTCCGGTTGATACCGTCCAGCGGGGGCTGAGCTGGTAGGAAGCCGTGAGGGCAACGCGCTGGCTGGGGCCCGAGCGCAGGTTGCGGCGGTACTCCCGCTCGGCATCCTCCTGGTAGTAGCTGCGCAGGGCGCTGGTTACCGGGTCATCCTGAGTGCGGCCATCGGCCCGCGAGAAGTTGATATTGGGGTTGAACACGCTCAGGGCATAACCACCACCCACACGCAGTCGTTTCCAGAGCTTACCAGTGGCTTTAGGCTCGGGTTCAGGCGTAAACGAGGCTTTTGCCACCGATACAGCCGGCACTTCGGCCGGGAGCAGCAGCTGGCGCTGGCCGGGACGGCCGAGGCCCAGCTCGTCGCGCAGGTTCAGGTCGTCGAACGATACGGCAAGGTTGCTGGGCTGGCCCCAGGCAGCGGCTACGCCCTGGCGCAGGCCCGGCAGGGCCACAACAGCGTAGCCCCCACGGAAAGCGTTGGCGTTGGCTGCCAGGGTAGCAGCCCGCTCGTTCTGGCCGCTGTAGCTGGCGGCCAGCGCGCCCCCGGTGCGCGGGGCCCGGCCCGGCCCGTAGGCTCCGGCCAGCTGCGCGGCCTCTTCGGCGGCGAGGGCGGCGGCCAGGTCGGCGGCTGGTCCGGCAGGGTAGTCGTAGCGGCCGCGGGGGGCTTCGGGCAGTGTCAGGCCCAGCGACGAGGATGAGGACGACGAAGACGATGATTCGGCAGGCCCGGTGGCGGTGGCCAGCATGGGGCTGTCTGCCCGGCCCGACTGGGCCAGGTAGGCCCAGCTGGCCACGCCCAGCGCCAGCACCAGGCAGGCGGCGGCGGCCCAGCGGTACACGGCGGCCCGCTGGCGGTACATGGCGTTCTGGCGCAGCATGTCGGCGTGCTGCTGCGCTACCAACTCATGGTCGAGCTGGTCCCAGAAATTGGCCCGTGGGCGCACCTCCGCCTCGGCCAGCTTCTGCCGGAAAAGGTGCTCCAAGTCGCCGCTTGGGCGCTCGGGCTGGTGGTTGTCAAACGGAGGTTTAGCGGAAGCCATGAGGACGTTGCGCGTCGAGGCGCTCTATTTTGTTTTTCAGAATGGCACGGGCCCGCGAGTACTGCGACTTGCTGGTGCCCTCGGAAATGCCCAGCATCTCCCCGATTTCCTTGTGCCCGTAGCCTTCAATGGCAAACAGGTTGAACACCATCTGGTAGCGTGGGGCCAGGTCCTGGACCAGGCCGAGCAGCTCTTCGAAGTTGTAGTTGGAAAGCGTGAACTCCTCGCCGGCCAGGTCCTGGGGGTATTCGCCCCCGTCGCTTACTGCTACCAGCGGGGCATTGCGGCGGTGCTGGCGCAGGGCCGCATTCACCATAATACGCCGAATCCAGAATTCCAGCGGGCATTCGCGGCGGAAGCTGGCCAGGTTTTTAAACACGGTCAGAAAGCCTTCCTGCAGTACATCCTCCGCCTCGAAGGTGGTTTGGGCATAGCGCAGGCATACGGCCATCATGCGGCCCGCAAACCGCTCATACAGGTATTTCTGCATAAGCCGGCTGCCGGCCAGACAGCCATCGAGTAGCTCGCCATCGGAGAGCTGGGCGGGCGGCGTGAGCGTGCGGGTGGCCGTGGGAGCCGTAGCCGCCGCCGACCCGGTGGCCACGTGGGCCCCCGGCAACAGGCTCCGCAGGCTGCCAACCCCACTCAGGGCTGCCGACAGGGCGCTCATTGTGCTTGCCGGCCAGTGCGGAGGCCGGTTCCGGAGTAGAAGGCGTGCTGCATACGCAGGTAAGATAATAGAGGGGGAACAGATTCCGGCTAGCGGCCGGCTAAGTGCCCATAAGAGGACGAACAGACCGGCAGAGGTTGCATGGCCGCCTGGCTATTTCCGAACCTACAAGGTAAGTCTTTCGTCTTCATGTAGTTCAACCGGGCGTAGATGCGCTGTAGCCCCTTTTAATTCGGCGGCTATACCGCATGCTGTCGGCTTCCGGCGCAGTTTCTCACTTTCACACCCTTCATCTGATACCACCCATGAAAACACTGATTCTGTTTTATTCGACTTATGGCCATGTGTACAAGCTGGCCGAGGCTATGGCCGAAGGTGCCCGTGAGGTTGAGGGCAACGACGTAGTAATAAAGCGCGTGCCCGAAACGCTGTCGCGCGAAGTTCTTGACAAAACAGGGGCTACTGAAGCGCAGAAGGCGTTCGACCACATTCCGGTAGCCAAGCCCGAGGAGTTGGCTCAATATGATGCTATTATCATCGGCACGCCTACTCGTTACGGCAACGTTTGCGGCCAGATTCAGGCTTTCCTCGATGGTACCGGGGCGCTGTGGGCTGCTGGCAAGCTGGTGGGTAAAGTAGGCGGCTGCTTTGTGAGCACCGCCACGCAGCACGGCGGCCAGGAAACTACACTGCGTGCGCTGCATACCGAATTGCTGCACCTCGGCATGGTGGTGGTAGGCCTGCCCTACGCCTGGCAGGGCCAGATGGGCCACCACGAAGTAACGGGTGGCACGCCCTACGGTGCCAGCACCGTGGCCGGCGGCCAGGGCGAGCGGCAACCCAGCGGCAACGAGTTGGAAGGTGCCCGCTACCAGGGCCGGCATTCCTCCGAAATAGCCAAGAAGCTGGCTTCTTAGTCAACCCAGGCCGCGGAGGGCGCTGTATGGGCGGGGCTTGCC
>NZ_JABKAV010000051.1 GCF_013377905.1 Hymenobacter terrestris | reverse complement strand
GGCACACCCCCCGCCCCTACATCGACCTCCGTAATTTAATCACTAGCCAAGCAGCTTTACATCGAAGCCGCGGAGGAAGTCTTGGACGGGCATACGCTTTTTGCCTTCCAGCTGTACATCGAGCAGGTCGAGTAGGCCGTCGGCGGTTTGCAGGCGCAGGTAGCTGCGGCCGTCGGTGTACCAATGGCCGGCGCCGCCCATGTCGGGGCCGCTGGCTTCCTCGTCGCTGAAGGGTTGGGCTTTAAATACTTTAAGCGTACGGCCGTCGGGCAGTTGGATGAAGGCCGTGGGAATGGGGGCGAGGCCGCGCACTAGGTTGGCCAGCGCCGGTGCCGACTGCTGCATGGGGTCGAGGCGGCCGGTTTCCTTGGTGAGCTTGGGGGCCGGCCTCAACTCCGGCAATTCGGGCTGCGGGCTGCTGGGCGCATTTCCGGCGGCAATGGCCTGCACCGAGCGCAACGCCAATGCGGCCCCGGCCGCCTTTAACTTCTCGTAGAGCGAGCCGAAGTCATCCTCCGGTGCAATATCCACGGCATCTTGGTAGATAAGGTTGCCGGTGTCGATTTCGTGGCGCAGGAAGAAGCTCGTAACGCCTGTTTGGGTGTCGCCGTGGATGAGGGCCCAGTTGATGGGGGCCGCGCCCCGGTACTGGGGCAGCAGCGAGGCATGCACATTGATGGAGCCGAGCGGTGGCATATTCCACACCGCTTCGGGCAGCATCCGGAAAGCTACCACCACCTGCAAATCGGCTCCATAGCCTTTCAGCTCAGCCTGAAATTCAGCGTCCTTGAGATTGGTGGGCTGAAGCACGGGCAGGCCATGGGCCTCGGCGGTGGCCTTCACAGCCGAGCCTTGCAGCTGCCGGCCGCGGCCCGCGGGTTTGTCGGGTGCCGTAACCACGGCCACTACCTGGCAACCTTCCCAGCTTAGGAGCGCCTCAAGGGTAGGCACCGCAAATTCGGGGGTGCCCATGAAGATGATTTTCAGCATATTTTTCACGTAGTGTCTCGGGGTGGATAGCGCAGTGTTTCTGGGTGGCCGTTGAACGACGCTGCGAGACACCGCGCCATCTACCCCAAAACACTGCGTGAAATTTATTTTTCCGGATACAGCAGATACTTCTGGCGCATCGCCTTGTAAGCGCCCAGCTTCGGCTCCCAGGTGGTCCGGATTTCGGCTTCCGACTTACCGGCAATAATCTGCTGGCGGGTTTCGCCCGTGCCCATCAGCCGCTCGAAGCCCGAAGTGAAGAACTTGTCCTTGGCGGTGCTCTGGTTGTAGTAGTCAATCAGATATGAAAGCGTGAAGCCGATTTCGCCAGTGCCTTTCAAATCCTGGCCGTAGCAGCGCTTGCCGTTCTGGGGTGGCGAAGTGGAGCCGGGGTTGGGCGTGGGTACGAAGCTGAACGGGCGGCTGGCGGGCTGGGTGGGTGCCCCTATTACCTCGAAGGGCCGGTCGGTGCCGCGGCCCACGCTCACGTCGGTGCCCTCGAACAGGCACAGGCTCGGGTAGAGGTCGACGGAGTGGGCGGTGGGCAGGTTGGGGGAGGGGCGCACCGGTAGTTCGTAGCGTGTGGCGTGGGTGTATCCGGCTACCGGAATAACCGTCAGGCGGCATTTTTTGCCGCCGGCCAGCCATTTTTCGCCGTTTATCATCTGGGCCAGCTCGCCCACCGTCAGGCCATGCACTACAGGAATAGGGTGCATGCCGACGAAAGTTTTGTATTTGGGCTCCAGCACCGGGCCATCTACGTACCAGCCGTTGGGGTTGGGTCGGTCGAGGATGATGACCTCCTTGCCCTGCTCGGCGGCGGCCTCCATCACGTAGTGCATCGTGCTGATGAAGGTGTAGAAGCGTGCCCCCACATCCTGAATGTCGAATACCAGCACGTCGATGTCGCGCAGCATCTCGGGCGTGGGCTTTTTGGTGGATCCGTACAAACTCAGCGCTGGCAGGCCGCTCCGGGCGTCTTTACCATCCTTGATAGTAGCCCCATCGGCTGCCTCGCCCCGGAAACCGTGCTCGGGCCCGAAAATCACCTTCACGTTCGCGCCCCGGCTCAGCAGCGTATCTACCAGAAACGCTTGGCCCACGCGGGCAGTCTGGTTCACTACCAATCCCACGCGTTTGCCCTGCAGCAGCGGCAGATACTTATCAAACTGCGCGGCGGCCACCTGCAGCGGCGCGGCCGCCGGCTGTTCCAGCACCACCTGGGGCGGTGCGGCCACCGTTTGGGCCGCGGGCGCGGTGGGCTGAGCGGCTGTGGTCGAACCCATCTGGGCCGGGCGGGTACAGTCGGTGAGCAGCAGCGCGAGGCTGAGCAAACTCTGGGGCAGGAAAGAAGGCATGGGCAGGAGTGGAAAACTACTTGGATTCATCTAGCTTTACGCCGGTGAACGTTTCGCAGTACATATCTCATAAGATTGACGGGGCCGATGCTGGCTCGTTCACCTCGTCGGTGACAAAGATAGCCATCATCAGCATTGCCATGGGACTGGCCGTGATGGTGGTGTCGTTTGCTATTCTGGAAGGTTTCCGCAACGAAATCCAGAACAAAATCTTCTCCTTCGGCTCGCACCTGCAAATCAGTAAGTACGACACCAACAACTCGCTCGAAGCCGAACCGATTGGCCAGCCGCAGCTTATGCGCGAGTTGCGTGAGAATCCGCAGGTAGCCACCATTCAGCCCTTCGCCCGCAAAACGGCCATCATCAAAACCAAGGATGAGGTGCTGGGCGTGGTGATTAAGGGCATCGACGAGAAGACCAGCCCCTCCTCGATGCGTAAGAATCTGGCTGCCGGCAAGTTCATTACCTTCTCCGACTCTTCGGCCAGCAACGACGTGCTGGTGTCGCGCAA
Organism: Hymenobacter terrestris; assembly: GCF_013377905.1. Lineage (GTDB taxonomy): Bacteria > Bacteroidota > Bacteroidia > Cytophagales > Hymenobacteraceae > Hymenobacter > Hymenobacter terrestris. The sequence continues at coordinate 20,273 of NZ_JABKAV010000051.1, read as the reverse complement.
AGTGGCCGACAAGCTGCGGCTCAAAGTTGGCGACAAGGCCCTGTTCTACTTTATCCAGAGTCCGCCGCGGGTGCGACAGTTCGTGGTCAGCGGCATCTACCAGACTGGCCTCGACGAGTTTGACGAGGCCTTTGTTATCGGCGACATCCGCCAGATCCGCGACCTGAATGCCTGGCCCGATACGCTGGTGGGCGGGCTCGAAGTCACGCTCAAGGACTTCAACCGCCTCGATCCGGTAGCCGACAACCTCTACGAAAACCTGCGCTACGACCTCAAGCTCGATAAAATTACCGAGCAGTACGTGCAGCTGTTCGAGTGGCTGAAGCTGCTTAACCGCAACGTAGTTATCTTCCTGGTACTGATAATTTTCGTGGCGACTTTTAACATGGTAGCCACCATTTTTATCATGATTCTGGAGCGCACTAACATGATTGGGGTGCTGAAGGCCATTGGGGCCACCGACAACCAGATCCGGAGCATGTTCTTCTTCCGCGGCCTGAGCCTGACGGTGCGCGGAATTCTGTGGGGCAACCTGATCGGGCTGGGCTTCTGCGCCATGCAATACTACCTGCACATCATCCCGCTCGACCCCGAAAACTACTACATGGACCGCGTGCCGATTCATTGGGACTGGACTATCATCCTGATGCTCAACGCGGCCACGTTCTTCACCTCCCTGCTGGCCGTGCTCATCCCAACTTACCTGATTTCGCGCATCAAGCCGGTAGCAGCTATCAAATTCGACTGACCACGGATACACGGTTTTGCTCACATTTCCTTTCCGGGACTTAGCCGTCTATTGATTTGAAATCAAAAAGGCCACCTCAGATGAGGTGGCCTTTTTGATGACCTGCAAAATCAGGGAAAACTGTGCTACTCCGTGGCCAGGTGGCGGCTTTGCAGAATCAGGTTTGGGTCGGGACATAGGGCGGCCCAGGTGGCGCGCTCCGACACTAGCGCCACGCCGGGAAAGTCGCCTACGCGGCCCTGTAAATCGGCCATAACCTGGAAATGCAGGTGCGGTGGCCAGTCGCCATTTTCAGGCGCGGGTCCTACTTCGGCAAAGGTTTGGCCCTTTTCAATGGTGAGGCCGGGGTGTAGCAGGGCCGTTTCGCGGCGTGTTAGGTGGCCGTAGAGCGTGTAAAAAACCACGCCTTCCAGTTCGTGCTCCAGAATGACGGTGGGGCCGTAGTTGCCGTGCCCTTCGTTGTCGGCGAGGCTGTGCACGGTGGCCGCCAGCGGGGCCAGCACCGGCGTACCGGCGCGCAGCCATACATCTACGCCCAAGTGCAGCGAGCGGGCAGGGGCCGTGGGGTCGGCGTCGAACAGGCTGGGGCTGCGGCGGTAGATGACCCGGTCTTCGAGGTAGCCGCCCACGCCAATCAGGGCGTTTTTATCGGCCAGCAGCCGGGCTACCAACTGGTCGAAGGTGGCCGTGTCGTGCAGGTTGGCAGCGGTGAGTAGCGGGTTGGTGGCCGTAAAATCGAGGCGCGCCACCTCGGGCGAGTTCAGGTCGACGGGCAGTACGGGGCCAAAATCGGCTTGGTGGCGGCGGAGTAAGTCGGAAAGCATTTGGGTGGGTTAATGAGGAAGTAAAACGTCATGCTGAGCGCAGCCGAAGCAGCTCTACTGCAATGCTAACCAAACGCCAGGATTACTTTCACGGTAGAGATGCTTCGACTCCGCTCCGCTGCACTCAGCATGACAGTTCTATCTGTTCTGCCTGAACCGTTCCGTTTGTTCTACCTGGCAGCTCCACTTCGCTCAGCACGGCAGTTCTGCTCCTTCTGACGTTCTGTGTGAGAAACAAAAATCGAATAACGAACTTTGTGTTCAAACCCACCCCGTAAGATCTATCTGCCTTTATGAGTAGCCCCTACCTGACGCTGACCGTTGTTGAGCTGACCCAGGAAACCCCCGACGCCGTTACCATCCATTTCGAGCGGCCCGACCGCCAGCCCGTTGCCTGCCAGCCGGGCCAGTTCCTGACCCTGATTCTGCCCTGCGGACCCGGCGGCAAGAAGGAGCGCCGCGCTTATTCGCTTAGCAGCACACCGGGCGAGGCCCCGCGCCTGGCCGTTACAATAAAGCGTGTATCGGGCGGCCTGGTAAGTAATTACCTGCTCGATACCGTGCAGGTGGGCCAGCAATTGGAGGTAATGGCCCCGCTTGGCAACTTCGTACTGGCGCCCCAGCCCCAGGCGGCGCGTTCCATTGTGCTGGTGGGTGCCGGCTCGGGCATTACTCCGCTCATGAGCATGCTCAAAGCCATTCTGAGCGACGAGCCCAAGAGCCACGTGCTGCTTATTTACGGCAACCGCAACGAGGAATCGGTGATTTTTGCCGACCAGCTGCGGCAACTGGAGCAGCAGTACGCCGGCCGCTTCCAGATTGAGCATGTGTTCAGCCAGCCCCTGCGCCCTTCAGCCGAGCACAAGCACACCGGCCGCCTCAACCGCACCACCCTGCTCCGGATTCTGGAGCAGCGCCACCAGTTTCCGGCGGCCCAGGCCGAATACTTCCTCTGCGGCCCCGACGGCCTGATGCTGGAAGCCCAGTCGGCCCTGGAGCTGCTGGGTGTGCCAGCCGCCCGCGTGCGCCGCGAGAGTTTCGTGGCCGCCGCTGATACGGCCGAGGCTGCTGCCCAGTCGGGTGGGCACGGCGACGTGTCGGCCGCCGCTGATGATGAGCAGAGCAATTCCCGCAACGTCACCATTCACTACGAGGGGGCTGAATACCAGTTCGAGGTCAGCCCCGACCAAACTATTCTCGAAGCGGCCCTCGACCAGGACATCGATCTGCCCTACAGCTGCCAAGCCGGCCTATGCACCGCCTGCCGCGGCAAATGCCTTTCGGGCAAAGTCCACCTCGACGAGCGCGAAGGACTTTCTGACTCCGAAATGAACCAAGGCTACGTGCTTACCTGCGTCGGCCACCCGCTTACGAGCGACGTGGTAATTGAGATTGGGTAGCGCTTTTTGAGGAGTTGAAGGCGAAAGGAACGTCATGCTGAGCCGGTCGAAGCATCTCTACCGGAATGGTAACCGAACATCACGGTTGCTATTGCAGTAGAAATGCTTCGACCGGCTCAGCATGACGTTCTATTTTATTTCCTCCTTGCTCAATGCTTTCCGGTTCCCTTTTTTACTTCCTGACGTCCTCTTATGACCTATTCCACGCCCGCCGCCAACCTCGCCACCGATACCCAGCGCCCCCCACGCCAGTATTTGCCCGAGTCGTTCACCGTTACCAACTGGGACACGATTGAGCCCTACTTCCTGGAACTGCGCGACCGGAAAATTGGCTCGGCCGCCGAACTGGAGCGCTGGCTGCTGAACCGTTCGGAGCTGGAAGCAGCGCTGAGCGAGGATTTGGCCTGGCGCTACATCCGCATGACCTGCGACACCCAGGACAGTGCGCGCACCGAGGCGTTTCAGTTTTTTGTGAACGAGATTGAGCCCCACGTTGCGCCCTACGAACATGCGCTCAACGAAAAGATGCTGGCTTCGGAGTTTTTGAGTGAGCTGGATGAAAACCGCTACCGGGTATTTGTGCGGTCGGTGCGGCAGGCGCTGGCCATCTACCGGCCCGAAAACGTGCCGCTTAAAACCGAAATCAGCACCCAGCAGCAGCAGTATGCCGCCCTGGCCGGCGCCATGACAGTAACGCTTGACGGCGAGGAGCTGACGCTGCCCCGCGCCGCCGACCGCCTAAAAAGCCCCGACCGCCAGGTGCGCGAAACCGCTTGGCGGGCCGTGCAGGAGCGTCGTCTGCAGGATGCTAAAGCCCTCGATGAGCTGTACACGCGCCTAATCGGTCTGCGTCACCAAGTGGCTCTGAACGCTGGTTTTGCCAACTTCCGCGACTACATGTTCGCCGCTCTTGGTCGATTCGACTACACGCCCCAGGACACGCTGGACTTCCACCGCGCCATCCGCGAAACCGTGGTGCCGCTCACCGACAACCTCGATCTGGAGCGCCGCCAAGACCTTAACCTGCCTGAGCTGCGCCCCTGGGACCTCGACGTAGACGTATCGGGCCTGGCCCCGCTACGGCCGTTTGCGACGGGGGAGGAGCTGCTGGCCAAAACCACCACCGTCTTCGACCGCCTCGACCCGTTTCTGGGTCAGTGCCTGCGCACGATGGGGCAGATGGGCAACCTTGACCTCGAAAGCCGCAAGGGCAAAGCCCCCGGCGGCTACAACTACCCGCTCGACGAAACGGGCGTGCCCTTCATCTTCATGAATGCCACCAGCAGCCTGCGCGATGTGGTAACGATGCTGCACGAGGGCGGCCACGCCGTGCACAGCTTCCTCACGCGCCGCCTGCCGCTGGGCGCCGACAAGCATCCGCCTTCCGAGGTAGCCGAGCTGGCGTCCATGAGCATGGAGCTACTCAGCCTCGACCATTGGGACGTGTTCTTTACCGACCCCGACGAGTTGCGGCGGGCCAAGCGCACCCACCTCGAAAGCGTGCTCGAAACCTTCCCCTGGGTGGCTACTATCGACAAGTTTCAGCACTGGGTATACGAGCACCCGACCCACACCGAGGAGCAGCGCCACGCCCGCTGGATCGAGCTGTTCGATGAGTTCAACCAGCGCACCGTGAGCTGGAAGGGGCTAGAGCACATCAAGCCCTACTTGTGGCAAAAGCAGTTGCACCTCTACGAAGTGCCTTTCTACTACATCGAATACGCTATGGCCCAGCTTGGGGCTATTGCCGTGTGGCGCAACTACCGCCAGAACCCGCAGGCTGCCTTGGAGGGCTACCAGCGCGCCCTGGCCCTAGGCTATACGGCTCCGATTGGCGAGATCTACGCGGCGGCCGGTATCCGTTTCGACTTCAGCACCGAGTATCTGCGCACCCTAGCCGACTTCGTGCAGGATGAAATGGCCAAGCTATAGCGGTTGCCCATCTGAGAATAGGAGGGCGGTAGTAAATGATCTTAGTTGAATATCAGGGTATTGGCTAACAGGTAGAGAGGGTAAACGGGAAAAACGCCTCGTTTGCTTGTAACGCATGTATAAACCTGCTACTTTTGCACTCCCATCTGAAAAGGCTTTAGCCATACAAGACGGAATGATTCTGTAGCTCAGCTGGTAGAGCAATACACTTTTAATGTATGGGTCCTGGGTTCGAATCCCAGCGGGATCACCAAAAACCCTCACTACGCTGCGTAGTGAGGGTTTTTTATTTGGGTTTCGGGGCCGGCTGGTCGCGTATCTTGCAGCCATGAAAATTCTGCTGGTTGAAGACGAGCCCAAGGTTGCCGCGTTTCTGCATCAGGGCTTAAGTGAGCAACACCACCATGTGGATTTGGCTGCCGATGGCTTGCTGGGCTTGCGCCTAGCCAAACAGGGGGGCTACGATTTGCTTATCCTTGATACGCTGCTGCCGGGCCTGAGCGGGTTGGAGGTATGCCGACAGGTGCGTACCCAGAACACCGGCGTACCCATTCTGATGCTTACGGCCCTGGGCGAAACCGACGACAAGATTCGGGGCCTCGACGCCGGGGCCGACGACTACTTAGTAAAACCCTTTGCGTTTCAGGAGTTGCTGGCCCGCATTCGTGCCCTCACGCGCCGCCGCCACGATGTGGCTCCGGCCGGCGGTATGCTCCAACTGGCCGACCTCACCCTCGATCCGGCTAGTAAAATGGTACACCGGGCCGGGCAGCCCATTCAGCTTACAGCCCGCGAGTTTGCCCTGCTCGAATACTTGCTGCGCAACCAGAACCGTGTTGTGTCGCGGGTCGATATTCTGGAGCAGGTCTGGGATACGAGCTTCGACACTGGCTCCAACGTCATCGACGTGTACATTAACTTCCTGCGTAAAAAGCTCGATAAGGATTTCACGCCCAAGCTCATCCATACGCTTGTAGGTATGGGCTACGTGATGAAGGAAGAGTAGGAGAAGCTGCCAAATAAGGCATAAGGTGCATTCCTGATTTCTAGCTCATGACGATTCGCACGAGGCTCACAGTACAGTTCGCGGCTATTTTAGTGGTCACGCTGTTGCTGTTTGCGGCCGTAATCTACTTTTTCACTTATCAGTCGCGGCACGAGGCGTTTACCGAAAGTCTGTTTTTGCGGGCGCGGGTGGTCGCGCATGTGTACCTGGATGGCACGCGTCGTGGCGATGAGCGGAGTCGGGCTTCATACCGGCGTTATCTGCGGCAATTTTACCGCACGCTGCCGGCCGAAGAAGTACATGTGTTCGATGCCCGCAACCGGTTAGTGTTCCGCGAGGGGCGCCAGAACCAGGCCGTACCGGTTGCCCTGCTGCAGCAGGTGCGTCAGACCGGCCGCGAGGTTCGTTTCGAGGGCCGTTTTCATCAAACGGTGGGCTTACTCTACAAGGAGCCCGGCCGGGGCAACTTTGTGGTTGTCGCCTCGTCGGTGGACGCCGATAGCGAAGAAAAGCTGGGTAACCTGCTGACCGTGCTTACCTTCGGGCTGCTGGTTTCGCTTGTAGTCGTGGGCATTGGGGGGTTGATTTTTGCCGGCCAGGCGCTCATGCCTATGAAGCGTATCATCCGCGAAGTAGATAGCATCACGGCTTCCGACCTGCACCAGCGCCTGAGCCCCGGCCAGGGCCGCGACGAAGTGTCGTTGCTGGCTCAGCGCTTCAATAGCCTGCTCGACCGGCTCGAAACGGCTTTCGTGGGCCAGCGAACCTTCGTGCGCGACGCTTCGCACGAGTTGCGCACACCGCTTGCCGCCATTATCGGGCAGCTCGAAGTGGCCCTGCTCCAGCAGGAGCGCCCCCCCGAAGAGTACCAGCGGGTGCTCCGCACCACCCTCGATGCGGCCCGGCTACTCAAGGACCTGACCAACGGCCTGCTCCAGATTGCCCGCGCTTCCGACGACCCCAGCCAGGTACCGCGCATCCGCCTGCGCCTCGACGAGCTGCTGCTGATGGCCCATGAGGAACTGCACCGACGCCACCCCACCCGCCGCATCGACCTCGACTTCCGCGAAGCACCCGGCGAAGCAACTGCTATACCGTTTGCCGTGCTCGGCAACGAAGCGCTGGTGCTGGTGGCATTCCTCAATATTCTGGAAAACGCCTGTAAGTTCACAGATGCCAGTTCGGCCGCGCCCATTGTGGCCACGCTCACTGCCAGCCGCAGCCACGTGCAGCTACTCGTCGTCGATCAGGGGCCCGGCATGAGTGAGGCCGACCGGCAGCAGGTGTTCGTGCCGTTTTTCCGGGCTGAGGCCGTGCGTATGGTGCCTGGTCATGGCATTGGCCTGCCCCTCACGGCCAAAATAATGGAATTGCACGCCGGGCGCGTAGAGGTGGCCAGCGCTCTGGGTAAGGGCACCCGCGTGCTGCTCGATTTCCCGGCCGCGGGCTAGGAGCTAGGCAGTGCAATAACGTCGATACGAGAAGCTAACAGCCTGAACAGGCGCGTCATAAATAGCTTCCGCGCTCCTGATTTGGCGAACAGCCGGGATGCATTTATAGCGCGGTACACGTATCAATTTGTGTCTTGAATCTTCCAATGGATAATCACCAGTAAGTGTAGAACCAGATTCGTCGTTCACCAGAAGTTTGCATGGTTTTAATCTGGCTTTAATTAATTTTTAATCAGGGTTTAATGGCCCGACCGTACTCTTGCACTGACTACCTACATGTTCTCGGGTCGTAGGGAGCATCATTTTCTGCATTGCTCTTCGCTTTTATGGCAAAAACCACCCCTACATCGAAAACGGCGGCCTCAGACCGGCTTCCCTCATCATTCAGTTCACTCGGCCAAGATCTGCCTGCCGGATTAGTGGTTTTTCTGGTAGCCCTGCCGTTGTGCCTGGGTATTTCGCTAGCCTCGGGTGCGCCTTTGCTATCGGGCGTTATTGCCGGTATTGTGGGCGGCATAGTGGTATCCTGGCTTAGTGGCTCGGCGCTGAGTGTAAGCGGTCCGGCAGCTGGCCTCACGGCTATTATAGTGGCGGCAATTGCCACGCTGGGCTCATTTGAAGCCGTGCTGGCCGCCACAGTGTTGGCTGGTATATTGCAAATTGTGCTGGGCATTGCCCGGGCAGGCATTATCGGGCTGTACTTTCCTACCTCAGTTATCCGCGGTATGTTGGCCGCTATTGGGCTGATTCTGATTCTAAAGCAGATTCCGCACTTTTTAGGGGTTGATGCCGATTATTTCGCAGATTTTAGCTTCAGCCAAGCCGACGGTCGCAACACGTTTACTGAAATTGGAAATGCCATTGAAAACCTGCGGCCCGGCTCGGCTCTGGTCGGTCTGATCTGCTTGATAATACTGCTAGTATGGGATAAAGTGATCAGCAAGCGCCTAAAAGCGGCCCGTCTGGTGCCGGGGGCGTTAGTTGTGGTGGTGGCAGCTGTTGCGCTCAACGAAGCTTTCCGGGCGCTGGCTCCAGATCTGCTCATTAAGTCCGAACACTTAGTGCGCCTGCCTCCCATCAATTCCTTACAGGATGCGGCCGGCCTTATCACGACGCCCGACTGGGCGGCCTTCACCCGGCCGGAAACATATACCGTGGCCTTCACTATTGCCATTGTAGCCTCGCTCGAAACGCTGCTTAGCGTAGAAGCCGTTGATAAGCTCGACCCGCTCAAACGCACCACGCCTACCAATCGTGAGATGATGGCCCAGGGCGTGGGCAACATGGTGAGTGGCCTGCTCGGTGGCCTGCCGATGACGGCCGTTATCGTGCGTAGCTCGGCCAACGTCAACTCCGGGGGCCGAACGCGCATGTCGGCCTTTTTCCACGGCGTGCTGTTGCTGGTGAGCCTGCTGTTTCTGGCCCCGCTGCTCAACCGTATTCCGCTGTCGGCGCTGGCCGCCATCCTGCTCATTATTGGCTACAAGCTCACCAACCCCTCCCTTTACCGGACCCAGTGGAAGCTTGGCTGGCAGCAGTTTCTGCCCTTCATCGTTACTATCACAGCCATTATGTTCACCGATTTGCTCAAGGGCGTGGTGCTAGGCCTGGTAGTAGGCGTATTCTACATTCTGAAGGCCAACTACGACTCGGCTTATTACCTGAGCAAACCCACCGAAGAGGGCGCCGATAACGGCCCGATTGTTCTACGCCTGTCCGCGCAGTTATCGTTTCTCAACAAAGCCAGTATCATCAAGGTACTGGAGGAACTACCGCTCAACTCCAGCGTTATTATCGATGGCTCCAGTTCGGTATTTATTGATTACGACGTGCTAGAGGCCATCGAGAACTTCCGCCAGGGTGCGCCCGATCGGGGCATTCAGGTGGAGTTGCGCGACATTCCCCAGGTAGAGGTAATAGGCCACTAGCAGACAATTCGGCTCTGTTTCACCGTTTTATTTTCAACCATCTAATTTATTTCCAACCATCTAATTTTTTCTCTTCTGTATATGAACGGCATCGAATCAATTCTGAAAAACAACCGCCAGTGGGTAAAAGAGCAGCGTGCTGCCGACCCGGAGTTCTTCAACCGTCTGGCCGATGGTCAGCAGCCTAAATACCTGTTCATCGGTTGCTCCGATTCGCGGGTGCCGGCCTCGGCCATCACCGGCACCGGCCCGGGCGAAATGTTTGTGCACCGCAACATTGCCAACATGGTGGTGCATACCGATTTCAACATGCTGTCGGTACTGCAATACGCCGTAGAAGTACTGGGCGTGCAGGACGTTATTGTGTGCGGCCACTACGGCTGCGGGGGCGTGGCCGCCGCCGCCAGCAACAAGCAGTACGGCCTCATCGACGGCTGGCTAACCAACATCCGCGACGTTATTCGGGTGCATGAAACCGAGTTTATGAGCGTTGAAGACGACGAGCTGCGGTTGCGCCGCCTCGTGGAGCTCAACGTAATCGAGCAGGTTCGCAACCTGGCCAAAACCAGCATTATCCAGAACGCGCGCAAGGGCGCTAAGCCGCCCCGGCTGCACGGGTTGGTTTACGATATCAAGGAAGGCTTGCTCTCCGACCTGAAGGTGGAGGAAAACATGATTGCCGAATTCGACCACATTTATAGCACCAATGCTCAGCAGTATGCGGCCAAGGTGCTGGAAGAAGAAACGAACAATACCAAGCTGACCGACGACAAGCCCAAGCTAACCGACCAGAAGGCCTAGTTGGCCCCGCCAATGCTCCACAAGACCCTCTGATAGTAGGCGCGCTTGCTAGAAGAACTAGTTTTCGACCATTGAAACCGCCGTACCCGACAGGTGCGGCGGTTTTTTGTGCTTGGTAGCCGGCACCCCCGAATGTTTTGGCAACGCCCGGCCAGGAAGGGGCCGTAGAACTACGAGTTGATAGGCTGGTTTTGCAGGCCGCTACTGCGCCTTGTGTCTGGCCGATTTTCAGGAGCCACCAACATGTCAGCGTACGTAAAACCCAAATTTCGGAAAGCCATGAATGCTACTATGAACGCCATCTACTTCAACGAATACGGCCCGGCTGATGTGCTGCGCTACGGGCCGCAACCTACCCCCACGCCCCAGCCGAACCAAATTCTGGTGCGGGTGCGGGCCAGCAGCATCAACCCCATCGACTGGAAAGTGCGCCGCGGCGACATTAAGCTGCTGACGGGTTTCAATTTTCCGATGATTCCGGGGCGCGATGTAGCGGGCGAGGTGGCTGCGGTGGGCAACCAGGTAGTGCGCTTTGCGGTGGGCGACCGGGTGTACGGGATGGCCGACGGCGGCACCGGTGGGGCCAACGCTGAATACGCTTTGCTGGCCGGTGGCGCGGCGGCCTTCATCCCCGAAAATCTGAGCTTCGAGCAGGCCGGGGCCGTGCCGCTAGCCGCCCTCACGGCCCTGCAGGCCCTGCGCGACAAGGGTCAGTTGCTTTCCGGCGACCGGGTGCTCATCAACGGGGCTTCGGGTGGCGTAGGGGCCTTTGCCGTGCAGCTGGCCAAGGCGCTGGGTGCGGGCGAGGTAACCGGCACGGCCAGCGCCGAAAACCTGGAGCTGGTACGCGGCCTTGGTGCCGACCGCGCCATCGACTACAGAGCCCACGATTTTACAAAGGACCTGAGCCGCTATGACCTGATATTCGATGCGGCCGGCAAGTCGAGCTTTGTGGGCAGCCAAGCGGCGTTACGCCGCAACGGTCGCTACGTAAGCACCGACCCGCAGCCCGTGACGGTGGTCGCCGGTAAGCTGGCGGCGCTACGGACCACCAAATCGGCCCACGTGCTGCTGGCCGACCCCAGCGGCCCCGACCTGGCTCTGATTTCAGCCTGGCTGCAGGCCGGCACGCTGCGCGTAATCGTGGACAAAACCTTCCCGCTGAGCGAGGCTGCCGCCGCCCACCGCTACAACGAAGAAGGCGAATCGAACGGTAAAGTGGTGCTGACGGTGGGGGAGTAGGGGCCTCCCATTGCGCTTTTTGGCTGGCCAGCTATGCCCTGACCTCCCAAAAGTTACTTTTCCTCAGCCGAAAAGGCGATGAGCAGGGCACCACCGGCCATGAGCACGGCTCCGGCCACGAGTTGCCAGGATACTTTCTCCTTGAGGAAAAAGACGGCTAATAGGATGGAAAACACGAGCGAGATTTTATCGAACGAGGCGGTGCGGGAGGCCAGGCCCAGCTTGAGAGCCTGAAACGAGAACAGCGACGACGCGCAGGTAAGCACGCCGGCCCCAATCAAAAACAGCCAGGTGCGCCGGTCGATTTCCTGTACCTGCCCCAAGTGGCCCTGCCAAGCCACCACGCTCCAGGCCACGCCCACAATCAGCACCGACTGCACGGCGAAGGCCAGGCTCGACTCAATATTCTTGACGCCGACTTTGGAGAGGGTGACGACAACGGCGGCCGACAGCGCGGCCAGCAACGAAAAAACTATCCACATGAACGCGGGACTAAAAAGATACGGCGGGTGTACGGGCGGGCCGTGGGGTGCGGCTAGCTGGCGGGTAGCAAGAAGGAGCGGAAGGGAATTGTTTTAAAGGGTAAACACATGTAGATCAGGGATTTAATTCATGATCATGTAACCAAAGCTATTTAAAGGGAGTCTAGCCAATAGCGGCAAGCGCTACCATTCTTCCCTTTTCCCCTCTCCACTATGCCAACTGCCCCATCTGCCCAGCGACTCCAGAACCAGATTGCCCTGATTACGGGCGGCAGCTCCGGCATCGGGGCTGGCGTGGCCCGGTGCATGGCCGCCGAGGGTGCCTCGGTCATCGTCAACTTCGCCCACAGCCACGATGAGGCGGCGGCCGTGGTAAAGGAAATTACCGACGCGGGCGGCCAGGCCGTATCGTTTCAGGCCGATGTGAGCCAGGAAGACGATGTGCTGGCTATGTTCGATTTCATCCGTGAGAAGTTCGGCACGCTACACATTCTGGTCAACAACTCCGGCATTCAGGTTGATGCCAAGTTCGTGGACATGACGTTGGCGCAGTGGCAGAAGGTAATTGACGTGAACCTGACGGGCCAGTTTTTATGCGCCCGCGAGGCGGCCCGGGAGTTTCTGCGCCGCGGCCCGCAGGAGGAAATTTCCAGCGCCCTGGGCAAGATTATCTGCATGAGCTCGGTGCACGAGGTCATTCCGTGGGCGGGCCACGTAAACTACGCCACCAGCAAGGGCGGCATTATGCTGCTTATGAAAAGCATGGCCCAGGAGCTGGCCCCGCATAAAATCCGCATCAACAGCATTGCGCCCGGCGCCATTGCCACGCCCATCAACCTCACGGCCCGCGATACGCCCGCGGAAGAGCGCGACTTGCTCACGCTCATCCCCTACGGCCGCATCGGCCAACCCGTCGACATTGGCAAAGTAGCCGTCTGGCTGGCCTCCGACGAGTCGGATTACGTGACTGGCACCAGCATTTTCGCCGACGGCGGCATGACCCTGTACCCAGGCTTTGCCGATAACGGCTGAGTTGAACTGAAAACGGAGATAGGGGGACGAGGTAGGGGCGGGGCTTGTCCCCGCCCCTACCTCGTTTAAAACACCAAAATTTCAACGCATGAACCAGGAGCAGCAACGGCAGCAGGAGCTGCGCGACAAGAAGGCTGAATGGCACCGCTTCGGCCCCTACGTGTCGGATAGGCAATGGGGCACCGTGCGCGAAGACTACTCGGCCGATGGCCAGCCCTGGACCTATACCACCCACGACATGGCCCGCTCGTATGCCTACCGCTGGGGCGAGGAGGGCATTGGCGGCGTCAGCGACGACCAGCAATTGCTGTGTCTGGCGCCGGCCTTCTGGAACGGGCAGGATGCTATTCTGAAGGAGCGGCTGTTTGGGCTGGCCGGCCCCGAAGGCAACCACGGCGAGGATGTAAAGGAGCTGTACTATTACCTCGACAACACGCCCACCCACTCCTACATGCGGATGCTGTATAAGTATCCGCAGCACGCTTTTCCGTACGACTGGCTGGTAACCGAAAACGCCCGCCGCGGCCGCGATAAGCCCGAGTTCGACCTGATTGATACGCTGGTTTTCAAACAGAACCGCTACTTCGATATTGTCATCGAGTACGCCAAGGCCGGCCCCGACGACCTGCTGCTGCAGATTACGGTGCATAACCGCGGCGACCAGCCCGCCCCGCTGCATGTGCTGCCCCAGCTATGGCTGCGCAACACCTGGGCCTGGGGCCATAGCCAGTACAAACCCGAGCTGCGGGCATCCGAATCGGGCCCCTCCATAGCCGTTGACCATACCACCCTGCCCGGCTTGGAGCTGTATTGCGAGCCGACTGATGAGCAGCTGCCCGAGCTGCTGTTCTGCGACAACGAAACCAACGCCCGACGCCTTTTTCAATCCAAAAACCCTTCTGCTTATTGCAAAGACGGCATCAACGACTACCTGCTCCATGGCCGGAAACAAGCCGTAAATCCGGCCCGCCAGGGTACCAAGGCGGCCGCGCATTACCTGCTGCAGGTGCCGGCCGGCGAAAGCTGCACGGTGCGGCTGCGGCTGGCGGCCCCCGGTCTCGCGCAGCCCTTTGCCGATTTTGCCGCTTTGCTGGAGCAGCGCCAACAGGAGGCCGACGCCTATTACCACGATCTGCAGAAAGGGGTGGAGAGTACCGACGCCCGCAACGTGCAGCGCCAGGCGCTGGCCGGTATGCTCTGGAGCAAGCAGTACTATTACTACGATGTGGCCCAGTGGCTGCGCGGCGACCCGGCCCTGCCTGAGCCGCCCGCCAGCCGCCTGCACGGGCGCAACCACAACTGGAAACAGCTCAACAACGCCGACATCATCTCGATGCCTGACAAGTGGGAGTATCCGTGGTATGCGGCCTGGGACCTGGCTTTTCACTGCCTACCGCTGGCTATGGTTGATGCCGACTTCGCCAAGAAACAGCTTCGGCTATTGTGCCGCGACTGGTACATGGCGCCCAACGGTCAGCTGCCGGCCTACGAGTGGAAGTTTGGTGATGTGAACCCGCCGGTGCATGCCTACGCCACTTGGCGCGTGTATAAAATCGATCAGAAACAGCGCGGCGGCAAAGGCGACACGGCGTTTTTGGAAAGCGTGTTCCATCGGCTGCTGCTCAACTTTACGTGGTGGGTGAACCGCAAAGACCGTGACAACCGCAACGTATTCGAGGGCGGCTTTCTGGGCCTCGACAACATTGGGGTGTTCGACCGCTCGGCCCCGCTGCCCACCGGCGGCTACATCGAGCAGGCCGACGGCACCGCCTGGATGGCCATGTTCGCGCTCAACATGATGCGCATTGCCCTGGAACTGTCGCGCACTAACCCGGTGTACCAGGATTTGGCCAGCAAGTTTTTCGAGCACTTCCTGTACATCGCCCAGGCCATGACCCGCGTGTCGGATGAAAGCATCGACATGTGGGACGACGAGGACGGCTTCTACTACGATGTGCTGAATACGCCCGACAGCGGCCGCTTTCCGTTGCGGGTGCGGTCCATGGTGGGCCTTATTCCGTTGTTTGCCGTGGAGGTTCTCGATACGGCTACCCTGCAGGATGTGCCCTGGTTTGTAAGCCGACTGAACTGGTTTCTGGACAACCGCCCCGAGCTGGCCGCCCTGGTAAGCCGCTGGCAGGAGCCGGGCAAGGGCCAGCGCCACCTGCTGAGTTTGCTGCGCGGCCACCGCATGAAGCTACTGCTGCGCCGCATGCTCGATGAGGCCGAATTCCTGTCCGAGCACGGCGTACGTAGCCTCTCGCGCCACCACCTGCAGCACCCGTATGTGTTCGAGCACGAAAGCGACATAAACGCGAAGGTCAGCTATGAGCCGGCCGAGTCTACTACGTCGCTGTTCGGGGGCAACAGCAACTGGCGCGGCCCTGTCTGGATGCCCACCAACTTCATGATTGTGGAGTCGTTACAGCGGTTTTACCACTATTACGGTCCCGAGTTCAAGGTGGAATACCCCACGGGCTCGGGCACGTACTGCACGATTCTCGAAATATCGCAGGCCCTGACCGACCGGCTCATCAAGCTGTTTCTGCGCGATGAAAACGGCCAGCGGGCCTGTTTCGGGACCAACCAGCAGATGCAGACCGACCCCCACTTCCGCGACCATCTGCTTTTTCACGAGTACTTCAATGGCGACACCGGCGAGGGCCTCGGCGCTACCCACCAAACCGGCTGGACCGGCCTCGTAGCCAAGCTCATTCAGCCCCACACCGATGAAATGCCGGGGATGCCTAAGTGAGACGGACCGTCTGCGTGGCGTCCTCAACACAGTTTGCCCCCGATCCTAAACCCCTGAACTATGGAATGGCTCGACTTTACGACCCCTATCACCGACGGCATGGCCTACTGGCCCGATAACGCGCCGGTGCGCATCCGCCGCACCCTGAGCATGACCGATGGCGCGGCGGCCAACGTGTCGGAAATCAGTATGAGTGTACATACGGGCACGCACGTCGATGCGCCGCTGCACTTTCTGGCCGATGGCTCCGACGCAGCCAGCCTCGATCTAACCCACCTGATGGGGCCGGCGCTGCTGGTAGCTGTCGATTCGGAAAAGTTTATTGCCCTGGCCGACGTGGAGCACCTGAAGCTGGAAAAGGGCAGCCGGGTGCTGTTCAAAACCCGCAACTCTGCCCGCAACTGGTCAACTGAGCCTTTCAACCCCGACTTTGTGCGCCTTGGGGCCGAAGCTGCTGCCTGGCTGCGCGATAAGGGCGTGGTGTGCGTGGGCGTCGATTACCTCTCGGTCGGTAACGCCGACACGCACCACATCCTGCTTGGCTCGGGCGTCAGCGTAATCGAGGGCCTTGCCCTGCAGCACGCGCAGCCCGGCGAGTACGAACTGCTGTGCCTGCCGCTGAAAATAAAAGGCACCGACGGTGCCCCTGCCCGCGTATTGGCCCGTAAGCTGTAGAAACGGAAAGCTAAGAGCGGCCTTCAGAAACGGACATATCGCTCAGCTTGCTGGGCCTGCTACGTATCCGTCCGGTTCGCTCATTCAGAAAATCTCATCGCATGAAAAAGACGCAAATAGGAATTATCGGCTTGGGTAAGATGGGTGCAGGCCTGGCCCTGCAGGCCGTTGAGAAGGGCTACCCCGTAGTGGGCATGGACATCCGGCCCCGACCCGACCTCGAAACCGATAGCCTGCGCGTGGTAACTACCGTGGCCGAACTGGCCCAGCAACTGGAGCGCCCGCGCAAGGTATTCCTCTACATTCCAGCCGGCGCGGCCGTCGATGGCCTGATTGACCAGTTGGAGCCGTATTTTGAGGAAGGCGACATCATCGTGGACGGCGGCAACTCGTACTGGGGCGACTCAATCCGCCGCGCCGACCGGCTGCAGCGCAAGGGTATTTATTTTATCGACTGCGGCACCAGTGGCGGCCCCACTGGTGCCCGCAACGGCGCCTGCTACATGGTGGGCGGCAAGGACGAGGCCGTAAGCCAGTTGAAAGACTTTTTCGTGGATACCGCCGTGCCCGAGGGGTTCCTACATACTGGCCCGGCCGGCACGGGCCACTATGTGAAGCTGGTGCACAACGGCATCGAGTTCGGTATGCTGCAGGCTATTGGCGAGGGCATGGGCATGCTTACTCACTTCCGCGAAGAACTAGACATCAGTGCCATCCTGGGCCTGTGGAACAACGGCTCGGTGGTGCGTTCGTGGCTGGTGCAGCTCATGAAACAGATGTACGATCAGGAAGGCGGCAGCTTCAATGTGCCCAGCTACATCGAGGATACTGGCGAAGTGAACTGGCTGGTGGCCGATGCCCTGCGCATGGAAGTGCCCATCCCGGTTATTTCGCAGTCGATTATGCAGCTCTTCACTTCCCGCGACCAAAACCCCACTTGGGCCAAGGCTATTGCCATGATGCGCCATGGCTTTGGCGGCCACCCCTACGGCGAAGATGAAGGCCTGAAGCACGAGCGGCGCTTTGGCCGCGTGGGCGAGTACGAAATGCCGAAACTTGCAAAAGGGGAGGAGGGGTGAGGTAATAAAACGGTCATTCTGAGCGGAGCCGGAGGCGCAGTCGAAGAATCTCTACTGCTTCGTTGATTCATCTTCCCC
This sequence comes from Hymenobacter terrestris, assembly GCF_013377905.1. Lineage (GTDB taxonomy): Bacteria > Bacteroidota > Bacteroidia > Cytophagales > Hymenobacteraceae > Hymenobacter > Hymenobacter terrestris. The sequence continues at coordinate 2,840 of NZ_JABKAV010000051.1, read as the reverse complement.
AAGGAAACGGGGCTGGCAGGCCGGCAGCGAAGCGGTAGAGATTCTTCGACTGCGCTCCGCTTCGCTCAGAATGACCGTTCTCACCACCTCATTCCCCCAATCCAAAGCCAACTATCCTTCCGACTCTGCTGTTCTTCTTCTGTGACTGACCCAACTGCTACTCCGCTGCCCCCCCGTCCCGATCTGCTGCGCATCCCCTACGATGACTACCGCGCCCTACCGGCCATTGCCAACTCCGACCTATCGCGCCTGCGCGACGCCCTGAATGGCCGTCCGCCGCGGCCCCATAGCAGCGTAGGCGGGGCGCTGGGCCTGGGCACGGCCTTCCACACAGCCCTGCTCGAACCCGACCTTTACGAATCGGGCCAGCCCGGCATCAACGACACGCTTATCTGGTGGATGGTGGAAGGCGTGCAGCTCGACCCCGAGGTAAAGGTGCTGCTTGAGGTAGGCACGCCCGAACCCAGCTGCATCTTCACCGAGCCTACCACGGGCACGCTCTGCAAGCTGCGCGCCGATTTAGTCATCGACCACCCCGGCCACCCCTACACTGTTGTGGATTTCAAAACCACGATGGCCCGCGATTACAACCACTTCGTGGAGCAGTGTACCTATTACGATTACGACCGGCAGGCCGCCTTTTATGCCGATGCGCTGCAGGCCGAACGGTTTTTGCTGATAGGCGTTCAGAAAACGGAGCCCTTTAAAGTGTTTGTGTATGCCGTGCCTCCGCAGATGCGTTCGGAAGGCCGAGCCAAGTACCTGCGCCTGCTGCACCTGCTGCATCCCGAAGCGCCCGTGCCGCTTTCGGTGCTACCGGCCGTGCGTACTGTGCGCCATGCGTTGAGCGGCGAGCCGGATGATGAACCCGCATAGCAGCCTGCAGAACAGGTTAAATAAAAATATGCGCATAAAAACTTGCAAATATTATAGCAACTTACTATACTTGTGAACTCCTGAATAAACGGGGTATTCCAATGCGCCACTTCCGCAATATCCGCCAGAATAATAATTCGAATAATAATATTATTCGGGACTGGAAGGCTATTGCTCCCTGGGAAAATTAAAAATCAGTAATTGATTTTTTTCTCAAGCCTTCCTCTCCGGAAGGCTTTTTTTGTGCCCCTGGAGCAAAAATGGCCCTGTAAAGGGTAGTTACTGAGCCGGAGCTGAAATTTATCTAACGGAATAAAAAATCGAAAAAATGCTCCGGCCGGAGCAGGGAAACCCGTGTGCCTTTTTGAAAATAAAAACTCTCTCAAACCCTTTAAAAAACAGCGCCATGATTACCGCCGAAATGACCACCACCGACCTGCTTGAAACCGAAGAGGCAATTAGCCTGGTGAAAAGCGTATTTGCCCGCGAACTGGCCCACCGCCTGCGCCTGAGCTGTGTTTCGGCCCCCATTGCCGTGCTCGACGGCACTGGCATCAACGACGACCTGAACGGGGTAGAGCGAGCGGTGGCTTTCCCGATAAAAGCGCTGGCCGAGCGCCGGGCCGTGGTGGTACATTCGTTGGCCAAGTGGAAGCGGCTGCGGCTGCATGAGATGGGCATAGCGGCCGGCCGTGGCCTGCTCACTGATATGCGCGCCCTGCGCCCCGACGAAGACTACTCGCCCATCCACTCCATCTACGTCGATCAGTGGGATTGGGAGCAGTGCATAACCGCCGAGCAGCGGACGCCGGAGTTCCTGCGCGCCACCGTCGAGCAGATTTACGAGGCTCTACGGGCCACCGAGGCCGAGGTGGCTGCCCGGTACCCCGATATTCTGCCGGTGCTGCCCGGCCGCATCACGTTTCTGCACGCCGAAGACCTGTTGCGCCAGTATCCCGAGCTCACGCCCAAGGAGCGCGAGCACGAGGCCGCTCGCCAGTATGGCGCCGTGTTCCTGATGGGCATTGGGGGCGCGCTCGGCAACGGGGAGGCCCACGACGGCCGCGCCCCCGACTATGACGACTGGAGCACCGAAACTGCCCCCGGCTACCGGGGCCTAAACGGCGACCTGCTGGTGTGGCACCCGGTGCTGCAAACGGCTCTCGAACTGTCGTCGATGGGTATTCGGGTGGATAGTCTGGCGCTGATGCGGCAGCTGATAGTGCGCGGCTGCGAGCAGCGCCAGGAGCTGGATTTCCACGGCCGGCTGCTGCGGGGCGAACTGCCCGAGAGCATCGGAGGTGGTATTGGTCAGAGCCGGGTGTGCATGTTTATGCTCCGCAAGGCGCACATTGGGGAGGTACAGGTGAGCATCTGGCCCGAGGAAGTGCGCCGCGAGTTGGCCGATGCAGGAATTACGTTGCTGTAAATGGCCGTTGGGTGGCCATCGGAAGAAGAGCCACAACGGTACATCCTGGATTCGCGTTGATAAAACCTGGTCGCTTCTGCGGCCAGGTTTTTCTTCTGCACCCTTTACTCTTTGTACCAATGGCCGCCAAAGACCATAACTCCGACGACGATATTTACACCGAGTTCAAGAAAGATGTGAACATGCCAGCTTCCGAGCTGGAGAAATGGCTGAAGACCGAGGAGTCGAAGTCGGTAGGCCAGGACAGCGGAGATGGTAGCAGCATTGGCCACCACTCGGGTGAGAAAATCGTGCAGATTCTGCACAAGAAAAAGGCCGACCTCGTGTCCGACGATTACGCCCACATGCACAAGGTGCACAGCTACATCAGCCGCCACCTCGCCCAGGGTGGCCCCGACGACAAAAGCGAAACCAACACATCGCCTTGGCGCTACTCTCTCATGAACTGGGGCCACGATCCACTGAAAAAGTAGCAAACCCAAGCTGCAAGATATATGTCTATCAGCACGTTGTAGGGGCGGGGGGCGTGGCCGCC